>JBIIVH010000048.1:0-35264 GCA_044339525.1 Silvanigrellaceae bacterium
TGTTTTTTGGATGTTTTTTTTCCTAACTGTTGTAATTTATTTTGTTGGATTTATCTTTAAACAATATTTACTTCCACGTGCGACGGAAAGAGAGATGCTTCAACAAATTGTTGAAAAGCATAGACTCATATCCGCATCGTTAGCAAGCCATCTTTCGGCTGGAGACTGGATCGCAGTGCAAAGATTTATTTCTGCTGCAAATTCTAAATCAGAAAAAGAAATTTCATATGTAATTGACTTCACCGGAGCGGTAATTGGGGGCACTAGGGTCAGCGCCAAATTAAGTCCTGAAGTTTTAAGGGGGCTTGCAGGTTGCGCAGAAGTGAGCTGGGAATGCCCTTTACTAAGTGGGCAGTTTAATCTTCCTTTGAGCCATAATCCTGAGCAAGTCAGATATTTTGTTTCTACACCCTCTCCCTTCGGAGGAAACAACGTCTCTTATCTTGTGACGATTGTGGATTTAACGAAATTTGTGAATTCCGAAGTGAGAAACCTATTTGTTCCACTTTTAGTAACGCTTCTCGTGATCGTAATGCTCCTTTCCCTTCTAATGTATATAGGGTTGGTCAACTATATTATCAACCCACTTAGGCATCTGACCGTTCTTTTTGAGAAAAAAGAACTCCACTCTAAAGATCTCTTAATAAACAAAACAGAGAGATTTCCTAAAGAAGTTCAAAATGTATACTCAAATCTGCAAAAATACCTGCTTAGATTGGAAGCTGAAACAATAAAAAACGAGCAAATGCAGAAGGAGATGTTGGCCGCAAAACGCACGGAAGCCATCGCCCAAATGACGCAGATGCTTGCTCATGACGTGCGTCGCCCCTTTTCCATGCTCAAATCACTTTTAGAAGGGATATCAAAAGCGAAAACCCCCGCCCAAGTTCAACTTTTTGCGTCCATGGGCCTTCCGGAAACGATTCAGGCCATGAATTATGTCAATGGACTGATTCAGGACGTTATGGAAATAGGCACCAATTCCCAGATCCAGCTATCACTAACCAAGCCAGAATCACTTTTGGAGGCCGCGTTTGGGGAAACCTTCCAGGCATTTCCAGATGCTCATGTTTCGATTTCATACAGATTGAATCACAACACCCACGTAAATGTGGAGGAACGTAAAATATTGCGAGTAATGGCCAACATTATAGGAAATGCTTTGCAGGCCATGAAGCAACAGGGAACGATTCGAATCGAAACCTCTCCTGATGAGGTTGGTGGGCGTTCATTTGTCAAGTTCGTCTTTGCAAACAACGGACCTCCCATCGCGGCAGCACACCTCCCCAAATTGTTTGAGGCCTTTTTTACCAATGGAAAACAGGGGGGTACAGGTCTGGGTTTGGCCATCGCCCACAAAATGGTGACAGCGCATGGAGGGAAAATTTGGTGTGAATCTTCCCCAGAAATAGGCGTCGAGTTTCACTTTACCTTACCCGCCATTGGTCCGGAGCTGGTTCCGGATGTACGTGCACTCCCCAAAAACAGTCAGGAGATCGGCGGGCGGATCAAGTCATTTGGGGCTATGTTGCCAGAAGGGGATGGGCCGACCCAGCACGAATTGTCATGCAAAAAGTAAATCGATAAAAGCACATATTTTTTGATAATTTCTGTTAATATAACTTATGGAATTTCCCATTTACGGAAGGTGTCCATGGTTTGAGACATCGCCAGGACGAAGTTTAAACTCCAACTGTGCAATGATCTATGATTCTAAGGAGGATTCACTTACTCCTAAATAACTGTTTTTTTTGACTTTAGGAGATTTTGGGTATATAATCCTAATTTACGTGGAGATTTAGGATTATGTACCCTAGAAGTCTTAACATTCCGTTAAAAGAGAGTTTTTTTCTGTTTGGTGCCAGGGGCACGGGCAAAAGCACCTTTTTGAAAAATCAATTTCAGGTGGATTTAGCTAACTGTCCAGATGCTTACATAGACTTGCTCAGTTCGGCTGTTGAGCGGGAGTTCACCCGAAACCCAGATGCACTAATTAACCGTGTGCTTGCCCTAAAAGATCTGACTTCGGTGATCATCATCGACGAAATTCAGAAGGTGCCCAAACTTCTGGATGTGGTGCATGCCCTCATTGAAAATCATAAAGTACCAGTTCAATTTGCGTTAACGGGATCTAGCGCCAGAAAATTGAAGGCGGGATCGGCTAATTTACTCGCGGGAAGAGCGTTTGTGCGGAACTTATATCCTCTTTCCAGCACCGAACTTGCAGGCGATTTTGATCTGGTACGGGCTCTTACATTGGGAACTCTTCCCAAAATATTTTCGAATTTATCTTCTTTTGATGCGGAAGAGTACCTGGAGTCTTATGCCAATACCTATTTAAACCAAGAAGTGCTTGCGGAGCAATTGGTTCGAAAATTAGAACCCTTTCGCTTTTTTTTGGAAATTGCGGCCGCGCAAAATTCTTCTATTTTAAATTTTTCTGCTATCGCAAGGGATGCTGGGACGGATGCTAAGACGGTGCATAACTATTATTCCATTTTGGAAGACACTTTACTTGGATTTTTGTTACCTTCATTTGAGTCATCCGTTCGCAAGCGAATGAGACGAGCTCCTAAATTTTATTTTTTTGATGGCGGAGTGGCCAGATCCCTATCGAATCAGCTTAGAGTTCCTTTAAATGAAGGTTCGAGTTACTTTGGTTTGCAATTTGAGGCGTTTGTATTAAACGAAATTTACCGCAGAAATGAGTACTCCCGAGCCAAGTGGAAACTGGCCTATCTTCAAACAGAGGCTGGCGTTGAAGTGGATCTTGTGTTGCATGCAGTCACTCGTCCTGTTATTTTTGTTGAGATAAAATCAGCGACTCAAATTCGAGAAGATCACTTAAAGTCTTTAAAAATCATGGAAAAAGATTTTCCTGAGAGTCTATTTTATTGTCTATCGAGAGATCCTTCCCAAAAGGCTTTTGGAAACATTAAAGCTCTTCCCTGGCAAATGGGAATTGAAGAGATTTTTGGAGGTTAGGCTTAAACCGACCCTTTCCTATTAACTAAAACCATCACTTCACCCACCCGTCACTTCGTTGACGTTTTTAAGGTATTGATAATAAACAAAAAATGTAAAAATATTTATTTTACTTAAAAATTGATTAAATATCAAAAAATAATTTACGAAACCTAAAATAATAGAAAAAAGGTTTATAAATACCTATTTCTACATTGGCTTCATGGTTGAAGCCGAGCCACCCTCAATTTTGGGGAAAACAAGGAGGTTTTTTATGACCATGCGCATTCGCACCAACGTGGAATCACTCACCGCTCAACGCCAACTCACCAGTAACAGTCAGGATATGAGCAATTCCTCGGAAAAGCTGTCTTCCGGTTATCGTATTAATAAGTCTGCAGATGATGCAGCAGGACTTGCCATTTCTGAGAACTTAAGAGGAAAGGTGAGAGGTCTGAATCAGGCGAAACGTAATGCCAATGATGGTGTTTCGTTAATACAAGTGGCAGAAAGTGGATTAACTGAAGTAACAAACATCATGGTGAGGCTGAAAGAGCTTTCTGTGCAAGCAGCCAGTGATACCTTCTCTAACAGTGAAAGAGGATACCTACAGAAGGAATACGCACAGTTAGTGGATGAAGTGGATCGAATCAGCGCCACAACAGAATTCAATGGTCTTAAATTACTGGCAGATAACAGCACCAATTTGCGTGTTCAGGTGGGATACAACGGAACTGAAAACGATAGCATCAAAATTGATTTTACAGATGAACCCGGAGGGATCAATTCCGAAACTCTTGGAATTAAGGGCACCCAAATTGCAGATGTGGAAAGAGATGTGATTGCTGGCAATCTAAAAATCATTGATGATGCTCTGCAAAAAGTGAACAATACACGCGCCACTCTAGGCGCCAATCAAAGCCGACTCAACAGCACCATTCAAAACATTGGAGTGACTGCAGAAGGCATGCAAGCCGCAAATAGTCGTATCAGAGACGTGGATTTTGCAGAAGAAACGGCTAAGTACACCCAAGCCAGAATTCTGTCTTCCGCTGGTTTAAGCGTCCTGACTCAAGCCAATCAAAAGCCTGAGATGGCGCTTTCATTACTACGATAAAAAAAAGGAGAATTAAAAATGGGACTCAGAATAAAAACAAACGTTGAAAGTTTGGTGGCTCAAAGACAACTCTCCCAAAGTCGTGGAGACATGAACGATAGCCTTCAAAAATTATCATCTGGTTTAAGAATCAATAAATCGGCTGATGACGCCGCGGGTCTGGCGGTGAGTGAAGCCATGAGAGCCAAGATAAGAGGATTTGGCCAGGCAAAACGCAATGCTTCCGATGGTGTTTCCTTTTTGCAGGTGGCAGAGGGTGGGCTGAGTGAGTTAAGTAACATCGTGGTTCGGATGCGTGAATTAACCACACAAGCCGCCTCCGATACCATTGGAGAAAAGGAACGCTCTTTTTTGGATCGCGAATTTAAAGAACTCACCAACGAAGTGGGACGAATCAAAGAGCAGACGGAGTTCAACGGAATTCGAGTACTTAATTCTGATGGTCGAGATGTGGACATGGCCATCCAAGTGGGCGTGAGTTATCGAGGTGAAGGAAGCCAAGCTAATGAAGATTCCGATGTCATTCGTGTTAAATTTGACCAGCTGTCGTCATTGAACGAAAACCTGGATGCCCTCAAAGAATTGAGCATCACCGGGTCAACCAGTGGTCAGGAGTTGGGTGGGGGAGATACCAATGAAATCTTTGGCAAGCTGGACAATGCCATTACGTCCGTAACGGACTTTAGAGCGACTCTGGGTTCATTACAGAGCCGTCTTAACTCCGCCATGACGGCCATTGACGTGAGTACGGAAAATTTGAATGCGGCACAATCCCGAATTCGAGATGTGGATTATGCATCGGAAACGGCTAAGTTAACACAATCTCGCATCTTGAGTTCTGCAGGTACGGCTGTTCTATCTCAGGCTAATTCAACCCCAGAAAGCGTGTTACAACTGTTAAGAGGATAGTTAGGGCCAGCCTGTTTGAGCTTGCTTGATGGGGGCAGGCTCACTCGACTGGGAAACTGACTTCAGATAGGGATTGATTAATTTATTCTCATTATGAAGATAAAAGTGTGTTAATTGGTGAAATAAACTTTTTTTGTTTGTCACCAGATAAGTCTTTAAAACTTTAGCTAGGCTTTCTTCCGACCTTCTTTTCACTTCATAGCCTTTTCCGCTGTGCACCACTTCTAAAGGAATAAAAGTGGATTCTAAGGAAATTTCATCGCCTTTTTTACAGAAAGTCAGCATTTTTCCAAGTTGTAAAGCCCCCGTGATTCTTCCGAAAAACAGAAAATTACCCAGCCCGTAGCTGACCTGAACCCCATCCATGAGCTCCGTTTCTTGGGCTACGTGGGCGTGATGGCCAATCACCGTACTAGCACCCGATTGGATGGCCCATTTCGCTAGTTTTTTCTGGTATTCATGGGCCTTAATGGAGAGCTCTGTTCCCCAATGAAACACGGGCACCACAAAATCCGCTTGTTGCCTAGCCCTTAAAATGGCTTCTTTAATGGTGCTGGGATCAGCTGGATTTACTCCAAAACGAGTGTGAGTGGCCCAGGCTTCTAAGGGATAAGTATGTGCAAAAGCTACCACGGCTATCTTGAGTCCATTGGGCTTTCCGGCGGAAAAAAGCATCAGTGGTTTGGATGCCTCGAACCGATTGGTTCCAACCCCTGTGTGGCTAATCCCTCGAGCATCCAGTTCTCTTTGGGTTTCCTCTGCACCCTTTTTCCCATAATCCATAGCGTGATTATTGGCTCTTGTTACGTTATAAATGCCGTTTTGTGTTAAAAAATCCAGTGATGAGGGTGTCATTTTTAGTGCAAAAGGTGCCTTTGGAAACTGACGTCCCTGGCCACCACTTAAAGTCCCTTCAAGATTTACTACGGTATGATCGGCCATGTGAATCAATTCTCTTACCTCCGTTAGGGAGTTGGGAGACAGCTGGGACCCGTGTGGGACAAAATAATCCCCAAAAAAATTGACCTTTAACTTTTGCGCGGAAGGTTCGGAGCAGATGGATTGGGCCAAAATCCTAGGAGCTGGGCCCAGAACCGTGAACCCGCAAATGAGATAGGGAAAATATTTTGGTTTTGCTTTTAATAAATAATCCATTACCATTTTAAATTTCCTGCTCTTGCATGAACACTCTCTTGCATAAGTCTAATTGATCTTGCCAGGTCCAGATGCTGGGAGGCTCTAGTTTAGAGGAAAAGTCCGACAATAAGGCCTTTGGAGGAAAAAAATGAAGATTCTTTTCGAGAAATGGGGGTTCCGTTAGGGAGTGGGGCAAATACGGACCTTGATAGGCTCGAAAGGGCAAAATGACAAGTTTGTCGCGCTGAAGTCCCTGTTGGGCCAGTTCTTTGTTTTCAATCTCTTCTTGAGTGGGCTCGGTAAAACTATGGGAGCCGTCATCTAGCGTTAATTTTTGTTGAGTTTTAGATACAAAAAGCTTTTCGGCGTTTGTTTGGCTGGAAAAGAACGTGTGTGTTCGTGTTTCAGGCTGAATTAGGGTCATAAAGAGACGATTGAAAAAGAGCTCGCTGGTTTCCTGATAAAACTGGGAATGAAGGGAAATCGCCACTGGTTTGGAGCTTTGGGAAGTAAATGATCCTCTTATTTCATTTGGTTGTAACGAATAAGAAATATGCTTGTAGGAATTGGGTTGGGGGGGCTCTTGCCACTGCCAAGAATCATACACGAAAACATTTCGATTTCTCTTTTTGGAAAAGAGATCGGTTTCTAATGAAGCAAATCTTGGTAAGAAAAGAAGCTCCTTTTCATCTTGGCTGGAATGTGCTTTCACGCAGCTGATGGCCACTTGAAAGGTTCCTAAATTAGGAGCAAGATTTTGAAACAGGAGTTCCTTTTGTCCCATGACTTTTAAATTTTCATTAAATTCTACAGGCAGATTGAAATTTTTGTCTTGCAATTGTTCTACAATGAGCCCTGCATAGAGAGGGAATTGAGAAGAATGGACGTTTTTCGGTGCAATTAAGCTGGTGTTCAGATCGGGATTTTGAGTTTTGTATTCCAACTCTTTAGAAAGTATGTCATTTGTATCACTAAAATCAAGACCCTTATTCTCTCGAGTAAACAATGAAATGTTTGCGTCAAATGACATTAGATTCTCTTGCCAAGCGTCATAATTGGTGCCCTTACAAGGACATTCTTTGGCTTCTTTAATGAGATTTTGAAGAGGGAAACCTAAAGATTCCCATAGTCCAGAGGCGTCCGTGGTTAACACCAAGTCCCTAGGGGTAAGGGTTGTGTTTTCGTTGGAGATCCATTTTTTGAGTTGTGTTCTAGTTAAGGGAGCACAGCTCCCCCCTGCGAATAGGCAAAGAAAAACGGCAAGCAGAGCATCCGTTTTCTTTTTCAAGGACTTAGCATTAGTCTCCACCAATTCCTCTGGCTTTAAGGTCGAAGTCATCACGGTTGGTTGCATTTGTCCAGGCCTCTTCATAATCCACAAATCCTTCTTGATACAGATAATAGATGTGCTGATCAAATGTTTGCATACCATAAGTTTGACCTTGTGCAATAAAATCTCGAACGATGCTAGGGGGAGAGCCCTTAAGTATTTTTTCTCGAATCGTTGCCGTGTTGATCATGATTTCTTGGGCGGCAACCCGGCCTTTACGATCTGCTCTTTTTAATAGCCTTTGGCTGATGATGGCCCTCAAGGACTCCGCCAACTGCGTTCGCACCACCGGCTCATTGTCTTTACCCATGGCACTGAAGATGCGCTGCATGGTGTCGGCGGCGTCGTTGGTGTGTAAGGTGCTAAAAACAAGGTGCCCGGTTTCGGCGGCTTCTAGCGCCACTTCCATGGTTTCAGCGTCTCGAAGTTCTCCCACTAAGATCACGTCTGGAGATTGTCTCAGCGCTCCCTTAAGGGCACACCCGAAACTTTTGGAATCCACTCCCAATTCCCTTTGGTTTACCATGGACTTTAAATCCGTATGAATGAACTCGATGGGGTCTTCAATGGTCACGATGTGTCTGGTGAAGCTACGATTAATGTGATGGATCATGGCGGCCAAGGTGGTGGATTTTCCGGACCCCGTGGCTCCCGTAACAAGCACGAGACCTCGTTTGAATTCGGCAATGGATTTGATCACGTCGCTCATCCCTAGGCTATCAGGTGTGGGAATTTCTCCTTTCACGATACGAAGCACCATTCCCAACTCGCCCCGTTGTCTAAAGATATTCACACGGCAACGGATTCCCTTGGGGGTAGAATAAGACATGTCCACGTCTTCCAAAGCTTCCAGTTTAGCAATTTGTGTGTTGGAAATAAACACAGCCACCATGGAATCCATCATTTCACGATCGATTCTGGGCCCGTCTTTTAATGGGTACATTTCTCCGCTCACGCGAAACATGGGTACTTGACCCACCTTAAGCATAAGATCACTTGCGTTACCTTTTGTGGCGATGCTTAAAAGGGTGTCCAAGGAAAGTAAATGGCTTTTGACTTCTTTGATATTGAGGTCGGTTTTGATGGTTCGGGGTTGGATTTTAAATTCATAGCCAAGAGCATTTGTGAGTTCTACTCGTGTCATTTTTCCTTCTGGGCTATCCATTTCGTTGGCCATATTTGGTTTCTCCTTTTCCTAAACCCTTTTAACTTAGCGGACACATTGAGCTAAACTTGGTGGCACAATATTCCGAGCGTTAATTTATGAGCACGCCTACCGATACAAGTGTGGGGCAACCTTTAGATGCAAAATGGGGATGAAATGGCAGAAACAGCTGCAAAAAAGGGTGGATTTATAGAGCTGGATCCAAATCTGCTCAAAGACAATACCAAGAGTTTGTTTGATGTTTTTGCTCAGGTGGAATACGACGCCGAGGAACAATCCAAGGAGTCATTGATTTTATACGCAAAAGCCCCCTACAGGTGGACCTTGCGTGAATTAACGGAACTTTCTCGGGTGGGAGTGACTTCCTTATTTGTTCCCGATAAAGAGAAGCAAGCTCTGGATCGGTATAAGAAATTAAACAAACCCTTGCCCAAAATCGATCCCAATCTGGAACCCACCTATCGCATGAAGGCGATTCAAGATGTGGGCCAGCATTTGGTGGAAAGCTGCTTTTTAAGTGAAATTGGCAGTGAGTTGGTGGAAAAAATTTCGGAGGTGGCAGGGCAAGTGGTGAATTGCCTTGTGGATGAGCCTAAAAGTGTACTTCAGATCCAGAGCCTTGGTGAATATGACATGTATACTTACATTCACTCCATTGGCGTGGGAACGTTATGTGCTGCCATTGCATTACAAATGGGTGAGGTTAACAAAGAGGTTTTAAAATCCTATGCATTGGGTGGGATCTTGCATGATGTGGGCAAGAGGCACATTCCTCTAAATGTTTTAAATAAAGCAGGACCTCTCACCAATGAGGAGTGGGAAGTGATGAAGTCACATCCTCAAGCCGGACATGCGGACCTGAAAGACATCGAGCTGCCAAAGGTAGTCTTGGAGATGGTGGGTTTGCACCATGAGAAATTGGACGGCTCCGGATATCCAGGAGGATTGTCTAAGGATCAAATTCCATTTCATGTTCAACTCGCCACCGTGGCTGACATCTTTAATGCTCTCACCACTTCCAGATGTTACCATAAAAAACGAAATCGATTTGAAGGTTTGATGTTTATGAAGCACAATCTTCGCGGTAAAATCAATCAGGACATTTTTAAAGCCTTGGTGTCTTGTTTGGTTCAAGACCAAGTGGGTTTGTCTAAATCACTAAAATAAAAAACGAAAATATCTCTTGCCTCCTTTTTTTCCTGTGGTAAAAGTGGCCTTTGGAAATGAGACGTGGGGAGGCTTTGATTTTGAATCAAACCTATGTTTTTGCAGACGAACAATGGATTCGCCGTGAAAAAGCGAAGATGGCGGAATCCAAAAAAAGTCGGTGGTGGCAGCAGAAAACGGCCAGTGGCTTGTGTTATTATTGCCAAAAAAAGTTTTTATTTAAGGAACTTACCATGGACCATATCGTTCCTCTCTCGAGGGGGGGAGCCACCACCCCTGGGAATGTGGTTCCCGCGTGCAAACCTTGCAATCAAAAAAAAGGGTGTGACACGCCCATTGATCTTGCTTTAAATGTTACCTTGAAGGAATCTTAACAGGAAGCGATTTGGTTGGCCAATTCCCTTGCTTTTTCAACGGATAGATTTAAAGCTTGAGTGTGTTCCTGGAGGAGTGGTTGGTCTACCGTGTGCTCTCCATAGCAAATGCCGTTGGCCAGTTGGTTGGCCACGATCACGGTGGAGATTTTGTTGCGGGATTCGAGGCTCCTTATGGAATCCAGGCTGGAATGGTGGAACTGTACATAATCCCTGAGAAAATTGGGAAGTCCCCAAAAGCAAATGGCGATGTCACCCAACACCAAATGGCTGGGGATTTTGCTTGTTTTTTCGGCGTTTTTCCAGACAGAGCCCTGCTGTGGTTGGGTGGACTGTGTTTTCATGGCAGCATCTAACTGCTCAGGGTAATAAAAGGCAGCCACCAATATCCCAATGTTACACAGACTGGCCGCCATAAAAAGCTCATCATTTTGGCTTCCCCATCCCAGATGTTGCGATAGTTTTTCAGCCACGTTGCCCCGTTTGGAGTTGTCTGCCCAAAATTGAGAAGACTGAAAAACTTTTGTTTGTGGGACCATGCTTTCTAAGGCATAGATCATGAGAAAGTCTTTAATGGCGTTTAAACCTAAACTGGAAATCGCGTGTTCAATTTTTTTGATTTCATCAATTCCTAATCCTGCGGATCTTTGATTGGCTAATTCCAGAATGCGCGCCGCCTGTAAGACATTCTTTTTAATGATCTTAGCAATGGTGGCCAGATTGGGATTGTCTTGCTGAAGCTCTTCCATCATTTCTAATACTTTTCCGTCCAAAAGCGGAAGTTTTACTTTTGTTTTCATGTCTGAGAAAAGGGATCGGCCTTCGGAGCGCATGAGGCGCTGTGGATCATACCAAGAGTATTTTCCTTTGGGTAGCATAAGTGTGCTTCCACACTTGCAGTTTAAATATAGGTTTTCCTCGGAGCAAAGCCTCCATTGATTTGTATTAACCAAGAAGTCCGCTTCAGACTTAAATTCTCGATTGCAGCTTTTACAAATTTTAATCTGGTTTGGCATGCGTCACTTTTTTCCTTATTTGGATGGAATGGGGGTAGGGGTGGAGGAAGGAACGGTTGAAGGACCGGGTGAAGGCTTCGTGGCCAAAAGTTTTTGAAGTTCCTCTCGAGAGGTCCATTTGATTCCACCAAAATGACCCAAATAGATTCCCGAATTCAGGAATGCTTCAAGGGCGGATGGGAATTCTTTTTGAAAGTACTCCACTTGCTCCTGGGAGCAATAGAAGGAGTCCAGTGCTTCGGCCATTAAAAACACCTTAAAGTTGGTTGAATTGGCAGTGGGGTCTTGCTTAGTGTGTGTTTTAAAGTTTTCCAAAATGTATTTGAAATTTGGGTCTTTTTTCATGGATTCATGGTAACGATCCAGGGAATATAAAATGGTTTGCATTTGGTGCATGTATGCATTTCTGGCATTTTTATCGGACTTAAAACCAGGAGGTAATTTTGCGGAGGTAGGATCTTTTTCAAACTTACCGATTTGCTCTGCCACCGCAAGAATCGTCTCTAAATAGGCATAAAAAGCTTGCCTGAGCATATGGGCGTGTATTTTTTCGGCGGAGGAATCCAAGAAAACAGAGAGTTTTCCCTGCTCGTTCAGCTCATAACACGACTCAAATGGGAGGTTGGACTTGCCAAGAGTGCCTTTTGTGCAGTTATTTAGGCCCACTTTAAATACACTTTTGCCTCCAAATGGCTCATAGAACTTCTGAAGAGTGTAAGGAAACAGTTCCCACATGTGGGCAATGGCCGCATCAGCGCTTTGGGAAGTTGGGTTCGCTTTCAGTTTTTTTACGGTTTCCTGTTTCCCGCAAAATTGGGAATTGGCGGCATTGATTCCCTTGTATTGGCCCACGTTGGCCACTTTGTCTCCTTGAACGGGTTTGCATAGGGGAAAAAGGAGGATGAGGCTGCTGAATCCTATGTATTTTAGACTAAATTTCATTTTCGATCCTTCCTATTCCCTTACTGCATGCAGATGTTATTGATGAGTAGGCATCCTGAGGTCACTGGGCAATTGGTGTAGTTGTATACTCCACAATTTACTCCTGAATATTGTTGCGGGTAGCCGCTATTAGGGTAACTATTTACATACTGGTAAGAGTTTCCGTAGGGACTCTGCTGGGGGATACCGGTGTTTTGATTTGCATAAAGGGCTGTGCCAAGCAGCATTCCCCCCATGGCACCTTGGCCAAAGTGTTGAAACATATTTCCCCCGTTGCCCACATTGGCGATGCTGTTGATGGCTCCCATCATCAAAGTGGGAAGAAGCACAGAGCTCATAAAGCTTTGGGGTCTGGTTACATTGGGTTGGGAAAAGCTTGAGGGCCTAGAGGTGCAACGATTGTTTATGATTTGGCAATATTGCTGGTACTGATTACAGGTATTGAAGTCAAGTATGTTTTCACAGGTTGTATTGACTCCCGGCACGGTGGTGTATTGTCCACCCCAAGTCTGCCCCGGGAAGCCAGAAGTTACTGTTGTGGGCACGCATCGATTGTTGCGCACGGTGCATCCCTGAGAGATGGAGGTTTGTTGAGCGCAAGTGGTTATATCATAAGCGCACCTTCCTGCCGTTTCCTGGCAGCTGGAAACGTGCCAGAAGCAGCTGGTGTTGGCGTCACAAGTGGTGGCATCTGTGGTGAGATGGCAGGTGCCCGTGCCCTGAGACTGGCCTAAACTGGTAAGTGTGGAGTTGTCTTGGCAGGATGATGTGGTGGAAATCCAAACACAAGGGCTGGTGCAATTGGTTTGAATTTTAGAGGAACACGATTCGGTGTTGTTTGTTTGGGGGTTGTGGCTGGTGCTGGATTTTGTCTGACAGGAGCTGTAACTCCATTCGCATGTGCTGATTTGCCCACAAAGCTCAGCGGTTTTGTTTTCGGTGCATGTGTTGCTGGCAATGGGAGCCTGGGAGGAGGGCTTTGAGGACTCCTGGCAACCTGTGCTGAAAAAGCCTATAAGCATGGCTGTGGCCCAAAATAGGGATGGGCTAAGAATACATTTTTTGATCTTGTGGATTGTGGTGCAATGATTTGGTTTCATGCCGTCAAATTCTCCCGGTGGTGAGGGGATTGTCGGTTTGGAAATGAAAAGGGAAAAGTTTTAAAGTGGCATCAAAATCAATTTTTTGACTGATCCCTTCTCTATATATAGGAAAACCTGTTTAAATGATAAATGTTTTTAGATTTAGACCGATTTATCTTTTTTTGGTGGCGTTACAATTTTTGACGCGTTTGCCCGTGGCTAGGGATCTTGATCCCAAGCCTAAGGACCTCAATCAAGCTCTCTATTTTTTTCCAATGGTTGGTTTTTTTTTAGGGCTGGTGTCGGTTGGATTTTTAAAACTTTTTACGCATTGGGGGCTTGCTTGGGAGTTAGCCTGCGCCCTCTCTTTGGTGGCAGGGGTGCTTATCACGGGGTGCTTCCATGAAGATGGTTTGGCAGACACCTGCGATGGGCTCTGGGGTGGATTCACTCCCCAGCGCAGGCTGGAGATTATGAAAGATTCTAGGGTAGGTACTTATGGGGCTACTGCTCTTGTTTTGTTTTTTTTAGTTAAATTTTTAGCACTCAAAAACACTAGTTTGGATAAGTTATTGATTTGGTTGCCTATGGTGGGAATGCTTTCTCGGTTGAGTAGCTTGCCTTTTGTTGCCTTAATGCCTTATGTGAGTTTGTCGGAGCATCATAAGCCCATTGTGCAAGGCATAAGTAAAACGAAAGCGTTTGTGAATTTATTTGTTGGTTTTGTATTTGTTTACTTAGTGGTTCCTGGTAAACTTTTTGCACTTTGGTTCTTTGGGTGTATTTTCCTTTGGGGTTTTTTTTACGCACTTTTCAAACGAAAGCTCGGCGGGTTAACGGGAGATGGTTTAGGGGCTATCAATGTGATAACGGAAGTGGTAATTTTGGTGATGTCCTCTACTTGGGCTTAAGGGAAATGGGTAGTTAATGATGGTAATTTCTAAATTAAAACAGGTCCTTCAGGAAACAATTCAGAAAATAGAAAATTCGTTGCCCTCCGAGGCAAAGGTGGATTCATCCTCTTTTTTTCAAGGTTTTCAGTATCTTAAAAAGGAACTCATCCAGCAAAATTGGGAACAGTGGTTTGAACGGGAGGGAACTTCTGGCCCCTTGAATCATCTCCATCCCAGAAGCCGAATCTATCGAAGTGAGCCTGTGGACTGGGTGATCTCTGATGTCCCCGCGTTACACTTACGGCAATTGCTGCTTCAAAAAATGAACGCTACTTTGGATGACCCAGTTAAACCTGCGGCCATTGTGTTTGATCTTGATGGCACCCTCTTTGATGTGGGATACCGGACCTTATTTATTGTGCGTGATTTTATACAAATGTTTGGGCCACAAGTGGATAATGAAAACGTGATTTCTAAGCTGAGATCCATGGAATATGGCCACCTGGGGTATAGCCTGGCCCATGCCATGGAGAATTTAGGGTTAGACATGAGAACTTCAGAGGTGAATCGCGTTTTTGAAGAACTGGAAATTTTTTGGAGAAAGAAATTTTTTGATGGTATTACATTTGTAAAACACGACCGATGCATGGAAGGGGCTGTAGAATTTGTGAATGAATTCTGTGAGAAAGGCGTGAAGATCTTTTATCTCACAGGTCGATTTAAAAAGATCATGGAGCCAGGAACGTGGCAGCAGCTAAGCCAATTTGGTTTTCCCACCCAAAATAGCACACTTGTCACTAAGCCCAATGCAAGAGAAGACGATTTGGAGTTTAAGCGGCGTAGCTTTCAGGAAATCGCTCAATCCCATCGGGTGATTGGGAATTTTGAGAACGAATATTGCAATTTAGGAGCTATGGTTCCCCACGCTCCTGATGCCTTGCATGTCGTTGTGGATTCACAGCATTCTGGTAGACCTGTGGAAAAGTTGGTGATCCCCATCTTTAGAATTGCCCACTTTGGAGGAATTCAAAATGCATCCACTGGAAACCTTTAAAAAATGGTATTTCGATGCCGAAAAAAATGCTCCTTTTGACGTCACTGCCTTTACTCTTGCCACGGTAGATATGAATTCGGGAGTGCCATCGGCAAGGGTTTTGCTCCTCAAACAGTTCGATGAACAAGGCTTCACTTTTTATACCAATTACTTGAGTCGAAAGGGTTTGGAGCTAGCAGCCCATCCCAAGGCCAGTATGGTGTTTTATTGGCCTTGGACACAAAAGCAAATTCGCGTGGAAGGGATACTAGAAAGAGTGCCGGAGTCGGTGTCAGATGCTTATTTTGCCTCCAGGCCCTTTGAAAGTCGCGTTGGTGCTTGTGTTTCCCAGCAAAGTCAGCCTTTAAGTGATTATGATTCCTTTATTCGTGACTGCCAAAAATTGTCAGAGGACACCAAAGTTGGCGAAATTTCCCGTCCTTCCCATTGGGGAGGATTTCTCCTACGTCCTAATTCCATGGAATTTTGGGAGTCGGTGGATTATCGTTGGCACAAAAGGACATTGTTTCAAGTCAGCCAGTTGGGGAATTGGTCTCAGACGTTGTTGTACCCATAAAGGCTATTCACAGGCTATTTAAGTTGCTGCAAAGGTAGTGGGTGATGCCATTGGGTGAGGTTTTGCCCAGATTGAGTTTCCTGAGGTCTAGATTTCGATTCCTTTGCCAAAACGGGATGTCGTCTTCTTCACGATAATCCCCAGAAATGGCTGTAATTTTTTTATCTTTCATCCGTACGATGGTCCCCGCGTGGGCCATGCTTCGAAGTGTGATGAGATCAGATATGGCCTTCATGTCTACCGGCAGGTGGGAAGCCATGGAGGAAGGTGGAGGAATTAAGGGAAAAACATCGTCGTCATCTGCATATCTCACGTACTGGTTGGAAAAGGTTGTTTTTAAATGTCCGGCAAAAGCCACGTCACCCACCCGAGGTTGTCCAAAAGTCATCAATTGGATGGGTCCCTTTGATTCCACTTTCAATTTCGTGGCCACCAGTGCCGCAACCGCACCCCCCACGTCATAACCGGCAAGCAGAGTAGGTAATTGTTGATTGTACCCTAGGGCTCTAAAATCAGATAATAAGTCATCATATATGGAATTTAAAATGTCCAAAAAGGGTCCATGTACCCAACCTGGTCCGCCCGGCCAGTTGGCTGGGGTGGTGGAAGATAGGAGATCCGTTGCCCAGTTCTGTGCCTCTCGAGTGCTTCGAATTGCCAGCAGATTGAATCTAGGCTGAACGGCCATCAGTACGATGAGGTCTTTTGAGTCTTTTTTAAAGAATTTAACTTTTGTAAAACTAAGTATATTCAAATCATTTTCTGCTTGAGATCGGTAATCCTCGAAGGTTAAAAACAAGGTGTATGCAGCCAGGGCTGCCCAGTCTCTGTTGTGACCGGTGGGAAACTCTTTTGACAGTATCTTTGCATTGATCCTGGGTTCACAGGGGTTTCTGAGAACTCCCAGGTCCCCATTGAAGTAGGGAGAGCCACTGACTGAATTCCTGGGGTCGGGCGTGGAGCTTGCCCCCTGTGTGGGCGAAGGCGTACCCTGAGTAGGTGTGCCTTTTCCCAATTCCTCCCCTCTTTGAGAAGGGGTGCTGACCCCTTTCGTTTCATTTTCGGAGGTGCGGACAGGAAAGTTTCTGATATCTAATTTGTTGCGATTATTGCAATTTGAAAAGAGTGCAATCCAAGCAAAAAGGGTGAGCTGCATGGCTTTCATAGGTGTGTTTGTCCTAAAGTTGACATTTTTATGGCTAGTTCCTTTGTATCTTCTATGAATATCATTTGCACTGTTGTATGGGTAGTCTTTGGTTTTGACTTTTTGGGAATGGCCACTTAAACCTGGCATTCAGGTTTTGGGCTAAGTGGCGACGATTCGTTTGTGTGGGTAAAGAAAGGAAGAATGGGGTGAAGGCGATACTCGTAGAGCGTTGTGGCTCCACAATGGATTTGGCTAAACTTGGTTTTAAATCACAATCGCTGGAAAAAAGCGCTTCTGTTTTTGCTTATCTCACCCTCGCCCAAACAAAGGGTAGGGGCAGGCAGGGAAGTGATTGGCTGCAATCTCAGGGGAATGCTTTAAAGCATTCCAACGAAAATAGTGCCTCAGAGATTTCCCTTAACGAGGTATTAAGTGCCGGAAAAATCACTTCACTTGATGAGGTTTTTAGTCAGAGTACTGATTTTTTGCCTGTTACGTTTCAGTTTCCTTACGGTGCCATCCAGGTTCCTTTAAGTTGGGTGAGTTTGTTGGTGGGGTGCGCCGTCAAAGACGCCCTTAGCAAAACTTGGAATCAGTTTCTTTCCCTCCCACAGGGGCACTTGTTTTCAGATCCCAGCAGGAACGTTTTTATCAAGTGGCCCAATGATTTAGTCTATTTAGATTCCCATCTGCAGTGGAAAAAATTTGGGGGGATTTTGTGTGAAACCCAAGTGCAAGGATCTCACCCAGAGGCGATTTTTGTAGGTCTTGGACTTAATTTTTTTACTCATCCTTCTCTGCCTGGTAGCACTTCTATTTTTGAGATGGTCAGTCAAAGAAGCTCGCCCAAAACCATAAAGCCCATTCGCCAGTTTCTGGGCAATGAGGAGATCCGCAAATACCTGTTGACCTCGTTTGCCCTTTCCTTGGAAAAGGAGTTGATGGACTATCTCACCGTCAAACGGCAAGTGGGTCATCTTAGAAATCTGGTGGAAGAGCGCATGATGCCCAAAGGCACCTTTGTAAGCGTAGACAAATCCAAATATTGTGGAAGATTTGTGGGTCTTTCGGGAGATGGTGCCATTCAAATAGATGGATATGATTCTCCAATCTATTCCGGGGAAGTGGAATTGGGTCAACTCTTGCAACAAAGCTCCACGGGAAACCGTGAATCCCCACTTGATGTAGCGGATAAAATCCCTCAGGAGTTTTCCGCGGTGCACCTACCCACTTTGGAGCTCAAAAAACAAATCACTCTCAAAAAACATCTGAAATATAAAGAGAGCTTACAAAACGAACGGAAAAACCAATCAGATGAGGTAGTGATTCACTCTCAGGTGGTTCAAATCTACGCTGAATTTGGAAACACGAATCTACACTTTATGATCCAGAAGAATTCGTTGGAGCCTTTCTTTGATTCCCTATCCATAGCGGAGTTTGAAAATCAGGGTGTTTTGGAAGAGTTCTTTAGCAAAGTCATGCCAACTTCTCAGAGTGTGATTCTTCATTTTTATTACGCTTCGGTGAGATCCATCGGACACACCCATCAGATAGCATTGGCACTGCAAGCAGAGTTACGCAAAAATCATCCAGAGGTTTCCTTTAAATTTCAGCAGATGACTCTGGACAACTTTCCGGCTCTGCGTCCATTTCAGAATCAATACCCCACACCCATGGGCATGGATCGATTGTTGCGTTTTCAGTTTATTTATCGCAAAGCAAAAGCCTTGGATCTTAATGTGGCTTGCGTGAGTTTTGGAACGGCAACCACTTTGGAGGCCTGTTCGCCTAAGGGTGAGATCCTGATGAGCTTAATCACTCCCGGGCTTCAGCTCTCACTGAATGCCTTATCTAAGGGAACATCTCTTCTGCCCGAGCTCCAGTTTAAAGATTACAAGGCCGGGTCTGCCATAGACACCTATTCTTCCATGTTAAACGGAGTGTTATGGTCTAGCTTGGGGTTGGTATTAAGTGCCCTTTTAAAGGGAAACATCACTCGAATCTTTATGACGGGAGGTGGTGCTTTAGCGGTGTTGGAGTCAGAACCCTGCCAGGTGCTGCAGGCTCCATTTCCAAGTCTAAAGATGGAGTTGGTGCCTGGACTGGAGCTTTTGGAGCTGGCCCACGAAATCGAGTCCAGCCGCAAAATTCCCACTCCTACCGCCCATCAAACTCAATTGGTGATTCAAAATATGGAATCAAAACGAGTCTTGAATTACCAAGCGGGAGAATTAGAAGTCGATGACTCTCTCTTCAGGAGGATTGGTGGTAGGATTGAAAACATAGGAATGGATCAAAGATTAGATGGTTTTTTAGGTAAAAAATATCCGTTTCATACGCGCCAGGTTTGGGGCACAAGGGCCCTGGCTAAGGAAGTCAAAGTGGAACACTTGGCACCTAAGTCTCCAACGCAAGAGCATGTTCCTCGTCTATCAGAGGTGAAAGACACCTACCGCCTGCAAAAATACGATCAAATCTGGGTGTTCCATCCTCCAGAACATGAGCCCTCCATGTTGAAGAATCTGGAGATTGAGTACGACGACTCAGACGTCATTGCCTTTCACAAACCCCCCAATATGGTGGTGCACGCGGCAGGAATGTATGGTAGAAATACGTTTGTGGAAATCAAAAACAAAATGGGATATGGGCAGGCTTCTGCGGTTCACCGCATCGATCGGGAAACGAGTGGTTTGCTTCTTTGCGCCAGAACCTTTGAATCTCGATCGTTACTTTCCAAGTTTTTTAGGGAAGGCAAAATCAACAAGATTTATCTGGCGGTGACTCGAGGAATCCTAAAGGTGCCCCAGGAGTGCATCGTAGACATGCCGTTGGGTAATGCGGTAAACTCAAAAATTCGACTTAAAACAGAAGTATTTGGTGAAAATGCCTTGGAGGCCAAAACCTATTTCAAATGTTTATCACAGGTGGGCGATTATGGCCTTTGGTTGTGTTTCCCACTGACCGGAAGAACCAATCAAATTAGGGCCCACTTTGAAGGGATAGGGCTTTGGATTGTGGGAGATAAAATGTTTCACCCGCAAGAGGAGGTTTTTATGGACTATTATGAAAATGGATTATCCTCTTTTGTTTTGGAAAAGGCTCAAATGCCCAGGCATTATCTACATAACGTTGCCATTGGACTTTCCCATTTGGTATCGGACTTGGAAAGAAGCAGATTTAGCGAAGTCTTTGCAAAAGAGGGGATTGTTTCCTCCCTTCCGCCCGATATGATGGAACAAGAATTTGTTCGAGATTTATTTCAATCAGCGGGTTTTTCTTGGCAGGAAGAGAGCCAGTTTAAAAATGAAATGAAGCAATATCTTAAGATTCTGGATCACTTGGATCTCACCCAAATCGCAGTGGTCAGCACTCCGTTAAGGTGACAGCCTACTGCCCGCCCGGAGTTGATGTGCCTGTGGGGGGCTGTTCATTAGGAGAGGCTGGGTTACCAGGTGGAGCCGTATCCACCACTGTATCATTTTTAAGTTCCTCGGCAAAGATGCTCACCATATCAAAAAACTTATTATTGTTTCTATCAAATCCCCAGCCGTTTTCAAAAAACTCCACAACGTTGGTGTTGAATTCCATGGCCATTTGAGGGTATAATAAGGCAGCTGTGGTGGAAAAATCGTGATTTAGAATGGATGTTTGAAAGGCCTGAGCATTTGGACCACTTTTTATTTTTGCTCTAGCCAGCTCTTCCGCCTTGGCTAAGCCTTTAAAGAGCGCACTGCGGTTTTTGACCTTTTGGGAATCTGCCGATGCGGCCATAAAAGAGGAGGGCACTCCCCCGCAGGGAAGCAAGGTGAGGCCTCCCATCAGCACCTGGCTCACGGGTGCCGCTTTTAGCATTTTGATTCCTGAGCTCGTTGCACCTGTAATGGCGCTAACCATGTTGACTCCCCCTGTTCCAATGGTTCCTGCTGTTTTGGGAATCATTGTTAAAGGGTTGATTTTACCTAGAGTTTTCCCCGCTCCTGACAGGAGCTGACTCATGGTGGTGTGGGTTAGCGCAGTACCCATTCTAGAAAGGATGTTTTGATTAACTGGTTGATTATACAGGACAATTGCAGTTGAAGTTGTGTTTGCTGGTATGGTAGCGCCTTTTGCAACTTTCATTATGGTTCCTCCCGCAGGCCCGGTTAAAACCATAAACGCCACAGATACTCCGCACCAGCCTAGCGCCGAATACACAGAATTTTTAAGATTGGCCGCTGGTCCGTAGGCAAATTCTCTGGGAAGATTTTCCATGGTTTGCACAAAATCTAGGTTTCCTAAAATGACTTTGCACTGGCCTGGCTTGGGGTTTTCTGAATTTCCGATGATGGGAAATTGATGCAAATATCGTCTTTGGTTTAGGGCCAGGGGTTCACTTTCTGTGCTGCATTTGCTTTTTTTCACCTCCACCACGGTGGCGGGGTCTTTTGCCTCAGAATAGCATCCAATCCCCACCAGCATGTCGTCGCCCACGAAGCTTGTTTGGGAGCCTTCCAAAGGGACTGCCGATTTGATGGTTGCTAAGTAAAATCGGTCTTTTTTATTTCGAAAAAGGTCGTCAGATTCCAAGGCATTTTTCTTGCTTTTGGTGGATTTAAGGCAATGGTTTAGGCTGGTTGCCAAAAAAAACGGAAAGAGTATTAAGGAGGCTTTTTTGATATTCATGGGTTCCTCTTTATGGGCAAACTTCGATGTCGGGGGGCAAAGTAGGGCCTCCCAAAGGTTTTTGACCTTTTTGGCAACTCACCAGATTGGCGCTAATAAAACCCGAAAGGCTGTCGGACTTCACCTTGACCCAGCCCCCAGAGATGGATTCCGCCGTCAGCTCTTGACCGTCCGTTGCAGCACCCACGGGCTCAAACTGCGCACCCGGAGATTTGCGAATGGTGGCGGGGCTTCCTCCGGGTGCTAACACAAAGACCTTTGTGCAGGGAGGAGGGCTCCCACCCGTAGAGATGGGTTCTGCTGGTTTATCTGCGGGGGGTTTGGGAAAAAGATTGGGATCAGGTGACACCGGCGAAGAGGGGTCTTTGTTGGGAGTGGTTGTATTTCCGGTATCGGAACCAGAAATGGGGGGATTTGTGTTTCCGCCGCCCGGTTGAGCCCCACCGGAAGGGGAACCCGTCGATGGCTTGTCGTCAGGTGACGTGGAATTGGGGTTTGAACCCGTGTTGTTGTTTGATGTGGTTTGCGGGTCCGAATTGGAACCGGATGGGGAGGGAGTGTCTCGTCCTCCCGTTGTTTGCTTGGGACTGGCGCTGGGGGCTGGGCCCGGAGTGGGGTCTTCCTTTTCTTCTTGGCAGGCGAAGGCAAATAGACCCATCCAAAGGAAGAATTTAAAATGTTTTTTTTGCATGAAAGCCCTTTAGATTTGAATAGTTAATTTGGATTCATTCTTAAGGAAACTCTAAAATGAATTCGACCAATCCTCACTTCATCCGCGAAATTAAGTCTTGAGTTTTTTACGATTTTTTCTCCGTTGATAAAGGTGCCGTTCATGCTTTTTTGGTCGGCGATATAAACATGGCCATCCTCATTGATCCAAATTTTAGCGTGTCTTCTGGATAATTCTTCGTCTTGGGCAAATCGGGCTATGGAACTCGTCCTTCCCAATTCTACGTTGCGCACCTTTAAGTTTACGGTTTCTTTATGAGAGTCCTGATACATGATTTCCAATAGCAGAGTGTTTCGGGTCGCGATTCTTTTTTTTTCTTGGGATATGAGTGTCATTAATCGCTCTAATTCCGGGGAGTTCGTGCTTGTGTCCGAACCTAATGAAGGGGGAGGTTCCCAGCTTAAGCTTTCATCAAAATCAAATAAAAACTCAATTTTCCCAATTCTGAGAAGATCTCCCACATTTAATTTTTGTTTGGAGATTTTAACGGAATTCAGGAAGGTCCCGTTGGTGCTTCCTAAATCAATGATAGAATAGTCCCCGTCTATAAATGAGATCTTACAGTGCTGGCCTGACACCTCAGGGTCTTCCAGGCAGAGGTCGCCCGTATCGCGGCCAATGATGGTATGGACACGCATGAGCGCGAACGTATCCACCACTTCTCCCCGATCCAAAACTTTTAATATCCCTGCCTTTTGCACATTTCTCCAGCCGCAGTTTCCCCCGCGTCTTTACTTTTTGACGTTAACCAATAGAATAAAAAAATTAAGGGATGGTCTAAGGGAACAATTTTCCCTGCGAGTGAACTGGCTGACAAAATTTTGAGTATCAAGGAGTGCATCTTGGAAAGAAACGAAGAAAAAATGGAATCCCTTTTTGAGCTTCTTGTTTTGTCTTTAGCCAATGCCACCTTGGTGGGGCTTGGGCTCTTGGAGGATCCAGAAAGTCAGTACACCTCCATCCACATGGAAGACGCTCGCTCGAACATTGAAATGTTGGAGATGTTGACTCAGAAAACGAAGGGCAATCTGACGGCAGAGGAACAAAAGTTAGTAGATTCGGTGATGTACGACCTCCGAATGAAATTTGTTGAAGTCACTAAAAACCTGTGTTAGCGTGGTCTATTATAAAGCAACGCTTTATTGGTGTCCGGAACGCATTTCGAATGCCTGTCAGTTCCTCAATTTTTTCCTATAGATATAAAAGCTTAAGGGGTTTTTAAAATGACGACTTCGATTCCCATTACGGCCGCCGGTTATGAAAAGCTAAAAGAAGAGCTCAGACGCCTGAAAACGGTTGAGCGTCCGAATGTCATCACAGAAATTGCAGAAGCCAGAGCTTACGGCGATCTCTCTGAGAATGCGGAGTATCATTCTGCCAGGGAAAAACAGGGGTTTATTGAGGGTAGAATTCAAGAGCTAGAAGAAAAATTGGGCAGGCTCCATGTGGTTCAGTACCAACCCGGAGCCACTTCCGATCGAGTTGTGTTTGGATGCACAGTTCAGCTTTTGGATGTGAGTGATGATAGCAAAGGCGAAAAAAAATCATACAAAATCGTGGGAGATTTGGAAGCCGACATTAAGGTAAATGCCATTTCTTTGAGCAGTCCTTTGGCCGCCTCCCTCATCAATAAAAGCAAAGGCGACATCGTAACCGTGTCCCTGCCTCGTGGCGAGAAAGACTATGAAATCGTAGACATTAAGCTCGCTTAGTTTTTTTATCCGTTGGCTTGGGCTTGGGGGATGGATGGGCCTTAAGGGGTTCATTGGTCCCCTTTTCTTCTATTTTCTTGATTCGGATAGAGATTTCTAGTTTGTGGTCTCTGACAATATCAAACACCCTATCGATGGCATGTGCCAACACCCCCGTGAGAACCTCCTTGGGAATTCCACGGAGCAGGTCTGAGCTGCTTTTTGTAATTAAATTAGAGGCTTCCTTAGGTAGACCGTCTTTCACTTCTTTGAGAGCCGTGAATCCAGCGCCTAAAGTTCTTTTTAAGATGTCCCCGCCAAAACGCGCGATCTCTTGGATATCATCTTTTTTTAATTTGATGCCCAGGTCACTCAGAGTTTGAGAGAGTTTTCCTGAATCATTTAAGGAATCCTCATCATCCGATATTCTCATCAATCCCCCTCCCTAGCCATTTTGTTTAAGATACCTGTTTTGGGATCCGTTGCAACCGCTGGGAGGCTTCTAAATACTCTACACTTTTTGGGTTGGCGTTGCTTTGGACCTTTTGGTACCAATATTGGGCATCAGTCCATCTTTTGAGCTCTTCATATGTGCTGCCAATATTAAACATGAGTCTGGTGTTGGTGGGCTGCATGGCATGAGCCATTTGGAAGGTTTGAATGGCAAGATCACAGCTTTTATTCTTAAAATGGGCATGCCCTAAGAGAGAGATGGCATCGGGAGTTTTCCATTTTTCCAATATCTTCTGCTGATTTTGCACCGCTTTTTCATACTGCTCTAGTATGATGAGCAGCTGAGTTTTTTGAGTTTGTGCCGGAAAATGTTCTCCATCCAAGCGGATGATGGTTTCCGTATCCAATAGTGCCTTTTCATTGATCCCAAGTTCCATCCAGAGCTTGGACCGGTACCAATACAACTCTTTCTGGCCTCTATTGTTGTTGATGAAGTCACCCAGAATTTGGATGGCCTTTTTAAGATTTCCAGCCGACCGGCAAACCTTGATGATCCCCTCCAAAGCCAAAATGCTTTGTGGTAGGATTCGGCGGGTTTTTAAAAAGTAATGCAGCGACTTTTCTAGTTTTCCAAATTTTAAGTAACTTTCCGCCAAAAACAGAAGTGTTTCCTCATTTTTTAAATTGGCTAAAAGTGCGAGTCTGGCTTGCTCAAATCCTTCTGCTTGAAGGTCCAGTTTGAAATAGACCTTAGCGAGCTGAATTCTTCTTTGAGGTTGTTTGCTGTGTAATTCCAGCTCTTTTAAAATAAACTCAATGGCTAATTCTTCCTGCCCGCATGCCAGGTACACGTCTGCTAAAGACGCATAGGCAGGCCAGAAGTTTGGGCTAGAATCAATCGCGGCTTGCAGTGTTACTTTGCTTTCTTCGATTTCTCCCTGTTCAAAAAGGCATTTTGCCAACCCCACCATGGCTTTGATGCTATCGGGATCGCTAATGGTGACTTCGTCATAAAGGCGCACGGCTTCGCTGATTTTTTTGTCTAAAAAGGCTTTTTCTGCTTTTCGGAGCAATTGAGATTTCACAGTAGGATTTTTATACTCTTCCCAAATCTGTCTCACTTTCTCGATTAAATCTGTGGTTTCGAAAGGTTTAAGTAGGTACCCATTCACCCCTTGCTGTAAACTCAGAACAACGTCTTCTTTACTGGCTTGTCCTGACACAAAAAGAATGGGAATGTCAGAGGCTACGCTGCGTCCCCTCACATAATACAGCACATCCCACCCTGAGCCTCTGGCCAGAAAGATGTCGGAAACAATCAAATCGATGTGATTTTCTTTTAAGAATCCAATGGCTTCTCTGGAAGTATTAAATTCCTCCACGTGATAAATTTTTTGCTGTTCTAAGATTCTTCTTAAAGCTTTTCTGAGGTTGATTTGATCTTCTAAAATCAATACTCGAATCTTATTTTCGGGTTTGATTTCATCGCTGATGGGT
The DNA here is from genome assembly GCA_044339525.1 of Silvanigrellaceae bacterium. Taxonomy (GTDB): domain Bacteria; phylum Bdellovibrionota_B; class Oligoflexia; order Silvanigrellales; family Silvanigrellaceae; genus JBIIVH01. The sequence goes on from JBIIVH010000048.1 coordinate 25,887, forward strand.
CTAACTTTTTCCAAGGGTTCACTTCCTTTTGGTACCTAACTGCCAAAAATTTGGCGCGAAGCCTCTGTCGATCTCGGCAATACTCTTAGGGTATCGGTAAAGGTGTGATTTTCACAAAGCATAAATTTTTTCACTAGGTGAATCTTGGCTGGATCAGTAAAACTTCTTAAAGATTCCGAAGTGCTTTTCAAAATGGGCGACCCTGCGGATTGTATGTACATACTTCGGCGGGGAAAGCTCAAGGTGTATTTTCTGAAGGGAAGTGAGGAGGTTACCTTAGCTCATCTGGAGGGTGGGGCCATTGTGGGAGAAATGGCTTTTTTTGACAACAAACCCAGAAGTGCTTGTGTTAAGGCGGTGTTACCTACTGAAGTGACCATCATCACAAGGGCTGATTTTGACAAACTTTTGATGCAGGTGCCAAAATGGATGGTGACCATGATGCAAAGTTTGGTGACACGGCTCCGACAAACCAATGAAAAATTGCAAATTTTAGAAGCTTCTACTAAAAGTAACACCAAAGAAGGTCATCAATCTTCCGACCCCACTCCATCCAATGGTCAATTGATGCTTTCCCATCAACGTCATCCCTATCAACATGTTTTGAGAACTCTTAAGTTACTTATTATGTCTCTTGCGAAAGATGGACAAAAGGAAGGAACTCAATTTGTTTTGAGTTCTGAGATTGCTGAAAAATTATTTTTGGATCTCATTGGAGAGGATCTTTCTCTGTTTAAAAAAATCGTTCAGTCCTTTGAAAAACTGAAATACATTCAGATCAAAACAGATGCCTATAAAAAGAGTGTTTTAGCCTTTACAAATCGAGGACATCTAGTTAATTTTATGGAATTTTTGGATGTGATCTCCCAAAAAATCAGCCCACTTCAGCCTAAAATTTCAACGGATCTGATTGACTTTTTCCAGGAGTGTGTAGAGAGCGCCGCGGGCACGGGATATGAACAGATGTCCGTGGGGTTGTCGCAACTCAAACTTAATTCCAAGACACCCAAAGAGAAAAAAGAGTTATGGCCAAGTTTTCTTCTTGAACTTCAGAAGATGATCGATCTAAAAGTGTCCAAGAGCAGCCAAGACATGCAAATGAAAATCATCGTAAAGGAACACAAACTTGTTTTGGGGCATTTGAAGTCCATATCTCTTCTGGGTGAAAGTGGTTTGTGTTGATAATAGGGAACAGGTAAGGGGGGGGTGAGTTGTCTCTTGATCGTATTCTAAGCATTAATGATTTAGAAAATAGGAAAAGTAAAACAAATGTAAAACAAATTGAAGACATTTTTTTTGAATCCTCCGTGGTGCAGTCCTTTGCTTCATTCGAGGCAAAAGAAAAATTTTTACACAAATATTTAGGAATCTACATTCAAGACTTAACTGAGGGAGGAAACTCAAATACGCTTTTTAAGTATGCTTGTTTGGAAGAGCAGAAAGTTTTAGGTTATATTTGTGGGAATGTGGACACCTTAAAAAACCAAGAACTCTTCAAACTCTTGCCTTTTTATCATTTGTTGGAAGAGGAGCTTCGAGAATTTCCCTCCCATCTTCACATCAATTGCTCATCGACCTCTAGGGGTATGGGAGTGGGAAAAGCCTTGGTGAAGGAGTTTGAAATGGCATGTGGAGCGAAAGGCGCCATAGGATTGCATTTGATCACCGATCCTAAAAACACAAACGTCCAATTTTATCGAAAGCAGCAGTTTTTATTTGAAAAAACATTTGAGTATAAAGATTCTAAGATGATTTTTATGGCCAAAAAATTGTGAACTTTAGGTGGAACTAAAAAAACCAAATAGGAGATATCCATGGGTCGAATACAGCTTTCAGGTGCGGTTTTGTCAATGGGGTTGGTGTCTCTCATGGAAACAAGTATTGCAAATGCAGGGCAATTTTCAGGAAGATACAAAATCACTTGTGTAGAAAGTCCACAAGGATGCGAGTGTAAAGATCCCAACTCCCCAGGGGCTTCTCAAAAAGTGTTTCATGCGGAACCAGTGGAAGGGATCTTAAAAACGGACCAGAGTCAAAAGGGATCGGCCTTAGTGGCCGTTAAAAGAATCAAATTTGGAGGTGGCACATGCTTGTACCCCGCCCAAAGGCTTCGACCCATTCTATGGGATAACACCACTTGCGCTGATCCCAATTCATTTAAGAAACTTCCATTCACGCCTTTATCTCAACTCTTAAAACAAGGCTCCACATCAGGCAAACAAATTGCTGCTGGGGGGTATTTCCCCACATTTTACAACGTTGCGTTTGAAGGATTTTATAATACTACCGATAAATCAGAGTCACTCTACGAAGAAGGAACTGGAAAACTCATATCAAAAATTAGTAAAAATTATAGGGTGGATTTGGACATTCAGGGTACAGGTGAACTGCGAGATGGTAGAGTCATTAACGTTGCAAAACGGAAAAACGGCGTTTGGAGTTACAAAGTCATGCCTAAGGGCTCCTTTGGCGAAGGTATCTTTGAACATCAATTGATCCCGTTTCGCACCATTGCAATTGATATGGTACAGCTTTGTAAAGAATCCAAGATGAATTTTTGTGACTTGGATGTGGCCGAAGTGAGACGTCGCATGGTGGGTTCACTCGTTTACATTCCCAAACTTAAGGGAGTCAAACTTCCCGGTGGCCAGACCCACGATGGTTATATGTGTGCCCAAGATATAGGTGGCGATATAAAAGGGGAGCGATTGGATCTTTTTGTAGGACCCATGGGCGCAGGTAATCCCTATCTCCCCGATTGTAGAACCACAAATTCTTTTATTAAGGCGGGAGTCCAGTCCATTGTGCCCTACGATTGGAGAACTTATGTTGCCGATGGGGTTGGGGACGATGGCTTGCCCAAGTTTAAAAGAAAATTCCCTGAGGAGCACAAAACGGTATCTGCCTCCAAAAAACTTCCTCTATGGCTGGTTTCTGGGGCGAAGTGCAAAGAGCAATTTTAACTAAAAGGCAATTCCAAGGCCCACATCTAGCAGATGCCCGTTTGGGGAGTTGGCTATTTTTTCGGATCTTTTTTGAATGTGCTGTTCCCAAGGGTCTTGGAGAGTGGAGTCAGAGTTGTTTTTCCATCGGAACTCATGTCGGTTGGTTCCAGAAAGAGGGACGGACACCCGATAAAACTGGCTCGTAATAAACAAATGATGGGTTAAGGGCCAGCGAATTCCAAAAGAATGATTTAAGGAAATGTGTTCTGAATTGGATTTAAGATAGACTTCGGAGGTTTTACTCGCAGAGACGATGCTTGCGTTTGAATAAATGTAGCGATACCCCAAACTTAAATCTAAATTAAAATAGTCCAAGAGGGTGTATCTCACACCCAACTCCATCATGTGTTTCTGCACCGTCCATTGATAAGTGGAAACGTCAGAGGAGCTAAGTCCTGGGATCTTTTGATTCAAAAATTGAGAGTAAGAATAAGCGATTTTTGTGCCGGCATTAGGTGTATTCATTTTGATTCCACCCACAATGACCCCAAATTCTGGAACCACAATCGTTGAAAATTCTATGTGGTCTCTTTGAAACGGGGTGGGGGATTCCAAAGTTCTCCAGATGGAACTGGATTCCTCATTGGGAAAAGAAGGTATGGGAGTTTCAGCTGGGGAGGAGGTGGCGGCCTGCGCCACTGAAGTGATGACGAAACCGAATGAAACTAAAATAAGGGCTTGCCATGGGTTTCTGGCCACAGATGTCACCGATCTTGCTTGGGGGGGAGATGGGAATTTGGTGAAAAATCCGAAGGGCTTTGCAGCTTCTCCCGAAGTTTGTGAATGAGATCATCAGTCACCGGGCTAGCCATGAGGGCGTTTTGATCCTCCTCAGAGGTGGATAAAAACTGAACGGCCAGCTGGAGAACTCGCTTTTGGTTGGATGTTAATTTTCCGTTTTTTATGGCTTCGGGAAAATTCAGCCAACGAAGATCAAAACGACGGTTTAACTGAGCTATGGCTTCCTTGCCTTCGGGGGTTACCAGTAAGAAATCGCGACCCTGATTTCCATATTTCCAGTCAAAAGACTCATGTCTAATGAGCATCTCTTCTTTCATTTGTTGCGTGACACTTTCTCCCACTTCCACACGAGGTAAATCTAAATCGGCGGTAAGGGCAAATACGATCGTGCCAAAGGGGAATTTGCTAAAAGCAGGAGAGTCTTTTAGCTCAGGTGGATTCGTTTTCCAGAAACAGATGAGATGTGGTCTAGTCATGGGTTTAAGGGTACTTCAGGAGTGTTTCCTGAGCAAGTTTCAATGGGTTTTTATTGACGCTAGAGCCAAAACCATTGCTTAATAACCAGCTAGAATCCATAAATTTCGACATGTAATTACGCACTCCATCCGACAAAACGGCCACCACTTCAGACCCTTTTGGCAAAGTAGAAATCACCTTTGCAAGTCCCGCTAAAGTGGATCCGGAGCTGCCCCCACACAAAAAGCCTTCTTTTAAAATGGCCTTTCGAGCCCATTCAAAACTCTCTTCGTCGTTGGTTTTAACCCATGTGTCTACCAAGGACCGGTCCAAAACGTCGGGTATGAAATCGTACCCAATGCCTTCCACCTGATAGGAATGGATGGGTCCAGGGCCTGCAAGAATGCTTCCAATAGGGTCAATCCCAATGATTTTGGTTTTCATGTGATTGGATTTAAAATAACGGGCAATTCCCGTAATTGTTCCTCCTGTGCCCGCACTCACCACCACGTAATCTGGGGCGTGTTCCAGGTCCTGAAAAATCTCCGGGCCTGTCCCCAAAAGGTGGGCTTCGGGGTTGGCGGGATTGGAATATTGGTCTAAAATATGGGAATTGGGAATGAGTGCTTGAAGCTTTTTGGCGATCCCGATGTGACTTTCTGGGGCGTCCCAGGCGGCTTCGGTGGGGGTGCGGACGATTTCTGCTCCCAAGGCTTCCAATACAACTTGTTTTTCTTTCGACATTTTTTCAGGCATGGTGATGATCACCTGATAACCTAAGACGGCACCCGCTAAGGCAATTCCTATCCCTGTGTTGCCGCTCGTGGGTTCAATGAGCACGTCCCCTGGTTTGATTTTGCCGGTATTTTGAGCGTTTAGTACCATTTGATACCCAATTCGGTCTTTTACGGAGCCCCCGGGATTTAGGAATTCACATTTTGCCCAAACATTTATTCCTGTATTTTCAAAAAGGTGGTGAGTCTTTACGAGCGGGGTCTTTCCTATCACTTCCAGAATGGTATTAAACTTCATCAGTTTGAACTCCTTTGACACACGGAAACTAGATGCCTAAAAAAGTGACTCATACACCAAACGTTTCTGCAAAAACAGGGGGCCATTCTCGGAATCAGCAGATTCCGAAAAAAAACCCAAAAAAGGACCAAAATTTCGTAATTCCCAGTGCCTTATTCCTAAAAATTAGAGATGGCAAACTGTCGGTGCAGGTTGGTTTCTCCAATGGATCGTTTGTGATTTCTCCTGAGTTATTATTGTTACTGTTGGAAATCTCTTCCTCCCATCAAAGCTCAGGGAGCGGTCCGTTGTCCTGGTCACAAAAACTCAAAGCTTCTACCCAAGCCATGTTGAAATCCCTTCCCACGGATGGGGAGATCGACTCTTTGTTAGAGGAAATGAGAGAAGCGGGGGTTTTACATAGTCCCACCGCTCATTCTAAAACCACACAGATGGACGGATTTGCGGATCCTTGGATCCAGGCCGCCATGTTGGCGGATCACAAAAGATGTGAGGCCTATGAACAAGCCATGAAGTCCTTTGTATCCAAAGGGTCCCATGTATTAGATCTGGGCTGTGGAAATGGGATTTTGAGCTTTTTGGCATTGCGTTTGGGGGCAGGAAAAGTAACTGCTGTGGAAGAAACGCCTAGCATTCAGTTTGCAAAGTCCCTTTTGGCTCCCCAAGTCTTAAAAAAACAGATTGAATTTATAAATTCCAATTCTGGGGACTTGGTTTGGAATCCCAGTGTTTCCCATGTGGTGAGCGAGCTTTTTGGCAATGATCCCTTTCAAGAAGGAATCCTTCCCACCTTAAGAGAGCTGGCGGGTAAAATACCAAAATCATTGCATCAAAAAGTCAGGTTTTTGCCTGAGTCATTAGAGGTGTTTGTAAGCATTGGCAATCTAAATTCTGGACCCTATTTAAGGCGTTTGCAATACGCACTGGGCAGCAGGTCATCCGCGTTTCAAAACAACAAAACCAACACCCATTCTGACCTTTATTCTGAACTTTACAGAGAGGAGTTTTGGAAGCAATTTTTGGGGGAGGCGATTTCCTTTCCGGCGGCGTTGCAATCCTCTGACCTAACGTTTTGGAGTCAACACAGCGTTTTTAAAATGCCTTTAAATCCATTCAAGTTGGGTGGCAGCTTTCCTCCCAAATCAATCCAAATCCCCATCCCTCACGAACCTAAGACTCTGGTAGTGTTTCTTTCTTTCAGGGTATGGCTCGATTCCCAAATCACGTTCTCAACGATTCCAGGGGCTGAAGACTGGGCCGACCACTGGTCTGTGATCGTGATTCCCTTAAAGAGCGCCGTTGCCAAAGGAGATCTTTTAAATGTTACGTGTTCCCTGAACGATACGGAAACGGGAATAAATGTTGTTGTTAAAAATGAAAACAAAGTCATTGGAGAACGAATCACTTGAGCATACTCATTCAGCCCCATAAAGTTTATCAGTCGAAATTATTGATTCAAGCCCTTTATCCTCCCGGATTTTTAAAGGAGGCCAAGGACGACTTGCAGCGGGTTTGGAATCTCTATCTTAAATTCCAGGAGCAACTGGGGGCTGCGGGCAAAAAAAAGTTGGAGAGCCCTGGGCTTCATGAATGGCAGCAGTTTTTGCTCCTTTCAGATGTGAGCTTTGATTTTGCTCTTTTTTTGGTTTTACATGGCAGGGTATTTCGCGATCTCAGGCTGGTGGTTCAAAAAGGAAGGCTTTCGCAAGTTGGCATGCTATCCAAGTGGATCGATCAAGCTATGATTGGACTTTGGGTAGAGGGAGCCATTGAGATTTTTGCGGATTGCCAGGCTAGCAAAATATTTCATGAAGGCATGGTTTTGGAACATCTGGAAAAGTCTTTGGTGAGTCAGAATTTAAAGGTCAGACACAGTCATTCGGTGGAAAGTGATATACAAAAATGTTACATCAATATTTATCGTGATGTGGCGCATTTGAGCTTGAGCTTAACGGGTAATAAGCTGCATCACCGAGGTCTAAAATTCGGTGGTTTAGATCACAGCTCTCCCCTAGCAGAAGACCTGGCCCACGCCTGCTTGCTTAAATCTCACTTTAAAGAAAAACTTCGTTTTCATCCTTTGGTGTGTGTTCCCTTTGTGGGAACCGGAACCTTTGTATTTGAGTCCATTTTGGCGGCTCAAGATGGGCTTTGTTATCAGAAGCATTCCCGATTCCCTGTGGAAAACTGGCTTCCTTTTAAGAAAAATGACTTTGAACACAAGAAGAAGTACCATTGGATTGGTGTACCTGTCTCCCAAAAGCCCCTATTGATTTTAGCAAATGACACCGATCCAAAATGTGTGGAAGCCGTGTCCTCTGTGGTGGAGAAATCCATTTCCCAAATGGAATGTCCCTTGCCCAACAATAGTAAGACACTTGGAGAGCTTTTTCAGGTTTCGGTGCAGGAAGGTACTTACGCCCAGCAGGTCATTCCTCCCGAATCAAATTCGATTTTTTTTCCATTAAATCCGCCATTTGGCATTCGTATGGGTAAGGAGGCCGAGAGCCTTGAGATTTACGCCAACGTGGGAAAGTGGGTTAAACGAACTTCTGCCCGTAAACCTTTAGGAGCCAGTGGCTTTATTCTATGTCCCAGTGAATCCCACTGGAAGGCTTTTTGGAAAGAGCTTGGGCCAGGATTCACTCAGAAAACCTCCCATTTTACTCAGGGTGGCCTGGATATGCGCCTTTGTGTTTTTGAATCCAAAAAGTAATTTAAGATGAAAATTGCTTTTGATGCCAAGAGATATTTTAGTAATCACACGGGCTTAGGAAATTATTCCCGGGAGATTCTAAACCATTGGTTGACGTTTTATCCACAGGATGAGCTCTTGTTGGCATCTCCTAAGAAACCAAATTCCTACGATCCCAGGCCAGGAATGGATGTGATCCATGCGCCCAGGGGAGTTCCGGGAGCGATTTGGAGGGCAATGGGTCAGGGCTCTGCAGCCGCTCAGTGGGGGGCTCATGTTTACTTTGGTCTTTCCAATGAGTTGCCTATGGTGCTGCCTCGTCAAATGAGATCGATGGTGGCCATCCATGACTGCCTTTTCATGGCTTTTCCCGAGCAATATGGCCCCATTAACTGCCAAATCTACCAATTTAAAACCCAGCATGCCTTAGATCGTGCCGATGTGGTGGTGGCGGTGAGTGAGGCCACCCGAAGGGATCTCATACAACATTTCCGGGTGGATCCCGTCAAAATTAATGTGGTGTACCAAACCATCTCAGGACTCTTTAATCCCACTATAAATGAAGAAGTTTGGCAAGGCATAAACCTAAAACATTCCATTGCTAGTGAGTTTATTTTGTGTGTGGGTTCGCTTTATTCCCGAAAAAATCAACATAAATTGGTTGAGGCGTATTCAAAGTTAATGCCCTCTGAGCGCATTCCTCTCTACGTCATAGGTAAAAAAGACACGTCCTATGGCAAAAAGGTGGTGAATGAGGTGAATCGACTTAAGTTGAATCAATGGATTGTCTTTTTGGATCAGCTCTCTCTTCCTGAGATTGCGGAACTCTACAAACACGCCGTGTTTTCCGTGTATGTGTCACTGGGAGAGGGATTTGGCCTGCCTGTGGTGGAGTCATTGGCCTGTGGGACACCTGTTTTGACTTCAAATGTGTCGGCCATGCCAGAAGCCGCCTTGGGACTGGGGCATCTGGCTGATCCCTTCAGCAGCTCATCTATCGAAAATTCCTTAAGAAATTTACTTTCAAATCATCAGAACCTTCGGGCGCAGATTCGGGAAAAAAGATCGCTATTAAATCAATTTGATAGGTCCAACCAAATCCACTCCCTCAGAAAACTAATGGATCCATTGAGTTAAAAATTCCCAACTTTTCAAAGCTAAGTCTCATGGGGGTGATTTGCCCTCAAAATACTCTTTTCTGGCACTTTTTACTTTCAAACGCCTCTAAATTACCCAAAATGACACCATTTTGTTGCAAGAAGGGTCAAAAACTGCAAAAAATAGGGGCGTCCACAGACATTTTTAAATTTCCTTGACAAAGCGAAAGAGTTCCCCTAGAAGACGTCTTCACCACAGTGCAACGGAAGTTGCGGTGGTGAGATGATTGAAAACCAAATAAGAAGTAAAGACAGAGTGCGGGTCCTTGGTAATCTGGATGCAAATCTGGAG
>JBIIVH010000095.1:0-7281 GCA_044339525.1 Silvanigrellaceae bacterium
CTTATCAGCAAATGCCATCAATGGTACGTCTATAAATAAGTTCTGTTGGGAGCCCATTGCGGGAAATCTGCACGATGGGTTCTACGGGGTGGGTGGCTGCTCACGCAGCCACCTATACCTACCGCAATCGAACACTTGCATGCCTCTCCCCTTCCTTAAATTTGTTTGGTATGTTGTTTTCTAATGATGATTTCCTATAGTAAACTGAGGAATTCTACTAACCCGCTCTATCCAGAAATAGGTTGCCACCAAGAATGCGATTTCTCAAATCTTCTTCAATTGCAGTCGAAATCTGCTTGAGTGTTTTAGGACTCGAAAGATGTTTGTTGATAGCATTTAGGATGAAATCATCGCCTTCTCCCGCCTGACCTTCGATTCGATCAATTTGCAGTTGAGATATTTTTACGGCAGCTGTTGCCAAGTCGAGAGTGCCAGTAAGTGAAAAAGCAAGATCTAGGTCAATTTCGGAATCAAATTCTGCAATACGAAGAAAGATCTTTCCTATTGTATTCGTCTGTTTGGGACTTATTGTGACTATATTTCCCGTTTTCACAAACTGGGTGGACTGTAAATCAATCCTTAAAGTTATTATGGAATCTGCAATAGTTAAGCTTAATAATCCAAGGGAGTAATTGCCATCCACAGCATTTTCAAGCACGGCATCGTACCCATCAAAAAGTTGAATTAACCATTCAAGACCATAGCCTTCAGGACGTTTAAGGCTGAGTTCTCTTTCATCCAAAAACCCGTTTATAGAAGCGCTTGACGACCTAATTTCATCCTCAAACTGGTAGCTATACTCGGTGGCTCCTGTGAAGACCAAACCAGTTTTGGCTAGCTTTTTTAATGTTGCAAGCTGATCATTGTTAATAATGACCTTAAAATAGAGAAAAAGCGACTGATTTATTGGCGTTGGAACCAGTTGCAAGCCTACGTTACCTAGAAACTCATTCATGAATAGTTCGGAATCTTCCATGCGCGAAGGCAGAGGCAAGAAAATCTTATTTGGATAAGCTTTTTTCTGCTGAAGCATATATGCGACAGATTCTTTATAAGATGGCTTGAACACCATGTTGAGTTCAAGCAGGTTTTCTGACTTTTTCTCGATAAAGGTCTTTTGTTTCAGAATTTCCCAGCTTGTAGGCCGGATAAATTCCACATTGGGATCCTGAGTGTTGTAGCCAATAACTTGACCGGCCCAATAGATTTCATTTTTCGCAGTTAGGTTGGCAGCCTTTGCCGTTGATGCCATAAAAAGGAGGGTGAGTACAAGTTTCGACAAGAGATTCATATTAAGTCCTATTCAAATGTCCAAAATTTCGGTTTATTAACAAAGTCGCCCTACGGGAACCATTTTTCGTTCCCCTTGAGCTTTACAATTTTCATTTTGATATTAGGAAGCGTGGAGGCAAGCCCAAATCACCCTGATTTGGTTAGGCTCTAAAGACTTCAGCTTTTCTTTATTTTCGACTACCATCTTGAAGATGGATTCCCGTGATTCTGTTTGTCCTTTCAATAAATTTAAAGTCTCTTCGAACTGAGTGCAGTTCATGGATCCAAAGGGTGGAGCAAAAGTTTCGCGGTCCTTGCCCCCTTTTCTTTGTCCTACACAGGCTGAAGAAAAATAGAGCACCATCACCAACAGATTTGTTTTGGAAAGCATCGTCTTCATATATAAACCTCTCAACTACAAAGTTTCTCTTTAGGGGTTGGACAATCGGCACGGACCCATTCTTTAACAATTCGAAGGTCTTTGTTTTTCAAGGGAGGGAGAGTCAAAGGCATCCCTCGCACTGCTAAATCTGGGACGCCGCCCCACTCTTTGCGCCTTGCTTCAAGGGCTCTCACAAGGCGATTCTTTCCCTTCTCATCCTTCTTGAATAAGGATCTCGATGGATACACTTCCAATTGTCCATTAACCTGGTTCAGCTTGAAGAGCTCAGGCTGGCCACCAAAAATACTTTTAGTTTCAGTATTTTTCACGTCCCTGGCGCCATGACAGTGAAGGCATCCGTTTTGTTGGAAAACCTTCACTGTGGCCTGATAAATGCGATTGTCCGGGTGAGTCAAGACAACTTCATCCTCGAGCTCTTCGATACTTCTGTGGCGACTCAGACTTAGGTAGCTAAAAAGCGCCTTCATATCGTCATCGCTTAAATCCTTGTATACCGGCATGGTTCGTGAAACAGCTGGATCTTTGTAGTATACATTTTGACCTTTCAGGATTTTGGAAATGTATTGAAAGTTATAAAGAGGGTAGCCTATCGGTAGCAAGGGAGCATCTCCCTTATCCGAATGACAGCCCGCGCATCCTTTCTCTTGAAAGATTTCTCTACCTCTTTTTTCCAACTCTTTTTGGGCTTTGAAAATTGTTGGATTTTGCCATTCCCTGGTGCTCTTGACCGTCTCAAAAGCCTGAGATTCGTTCAACACAAACATTCCAGCATAGTGTCGTCTCCGAATCGGCGGATTTTTCAGGTATTCAGACAACCCTTCGGGGTCGAAGGGCTCTAGTTCTTTCAGATTTTGCTCCTCGAAACGGGGAGCATTCCCGTAAAGATTGGTCACACTTCTTCCCAAGCGGGGTTTCAATGGGCTCGTGTGGCAGCTGACACAAGTTCTTTCACTAGCCTTCGTACTATGGCAGACCATGCAGCTTGACTCTACCTCGCTGAGTGCAGAGGAGACCTTGAGGGATAGAAGAATCAACAAAAACAACCTAGTCCACATAGGTAAGCTTTCCGGTCTCTTGGTAACGCTTGACGAAGTCGTCTTTAACGATGCCGCGCAATTTGACTTTAACAAGCTTATCGTAATCGTTATCAAGTCCTTCGATCCCATTGCGAGAATCGATGGCAAGGATACTTATTTCGATTGGCTCATTCTCGTCGAATCCACCTGGGTAGTCGAAAGCGGGATCTACGCAGTAATTGCTAAAGAGTTCGTTCAGCCGGACGGTATGCGTTGCTGCGACTTCATAGGTTTTTGCGCACTTTCTTGTGTCTGAGACTATAAATGTCTGCCGATTGGTTTCTCCTTCTATCTTCTGCGCTAATGTAAGGATCTTTGGGCTCGAGGAGAGTACTCGCTCTTCCGCTTCTTTGACGAGCTCAGGTTTCTGATCCAACACCTCGGCCAAAAGTTTGGTGATCATCACTTCACGGCTTAGGGAGCTTTTCACTTCAGACACTGCGGCCTTGTCCACAGCCTTGAGTATTTTCGCATCTGTAATGTTGAATCGCTTCGCGGATGCCTCCGAAAAAAGATTCTCTTTCGTTTCCTGTTCCTGAGTATTCGCCGCTGTTGGAGAAAGCGGCTGCAGCTTGTTTTCAGAAGAGTCATAAAAATGGAAAGCTGCTCCAAGGGCAGTTAGTAGGCATGTTGCGACGATGTACCTATAAACATTCTGGTTTCTTTGACTTTTCTTTCGATGCGTAGGACTTCCCATCATTTTCATTCCTTAATTTGCGGGTCGAATGTGATGATCTTCTGTGCATCCACCGATACGGGAGTCAATGCGCTAAGAGCATGAAATTTATAATTTTTCCCATTTGCAGCCGCTGGCCTATAGAGCATGTCAAATGTTTTGTTGAACGCTGCGTAAAGATCTTTTTCATTGTCTGACTTGAAAAGATCGTCAATTTCTTTTACGAACGAGTCTGGTTCGTATTTAATGAGTGCGGCACCCAGGTAGAACGCCGCCTGTTTCTCTGTAAGGACTTTATCATCGTTGGCAAGGATCCATTTCAATTTCTCAGACAGCTGGTAGGCATCTAATAAATCTTTCTTTCCACCATCGGAAATAAGCTTAACGAGCCCCAAGCCACTGTCGATTGCACGATTTGACTTCACTGCAGATTCCAGTTTTGCATCCGCACCGCCCTTTGTATGAACGACATAGGAGCAAAGAGTCCCTCTAGAAGTCAGAGTTCGATCTCTATCGCCTTGTGATACTTTGATATCTGCGTCGGCAATCAAGAACTTGCAATACTTGCTTTCGATATCCTGGAAATCCTTCCCGAAGGTCTCCCACTCCTGATTTTCAGCAATGGCCCGGTTGAGGGCTGCACGACGCTCTGCAACGATATCGATCCAGCGAGTTTGAAGAGCGTAGGTTTTAATGGGTTGACCTGAAGTTGTTGTGTTGTCTGTAACCGATGTAATAACTGTTTCCGTCTTTCCAAGGATCAAGAGCAAATTTGGATGAATCGCTGATTCGAAAAATACATAGTCATCGATGGCCATGGCTTTCTTTGCTTTCACGTCTATTCCATAAAGCTGACTTGCAGTAAGTGAAAGAAGAAAAATTCCAGCTCGTATCATAGTTTAATCCTTTTATTTTATGAGGTTGAAGATGCGAGCACACTGCCAAAAGCTAGCATCTTATCAGAACCGCCTTACATTAGTTGGTCCAGTCAATTGGGCCAACCGTTGTACCAGCATCGTCGTTCGAGGGTTTGTCGAATTCCGGGACAATAGGTACCATCTCGGCTGCACTCACTTTACCTTCATAGTATTCGGTACAGCGGCCGAGATTCGAAAGATCGACTTCGCCCGTGCTGCCATCGACTTTAATGCAAGTGGTATAGGCTGGCACAACCGAACGCTTAGTGCCGATAGAACCCAGCATGTCACGCTCAAAGCGGTAGGAGCCCATTGCCTCCGTGCGCGAACGGTCTACGCGGAGTGCGAAACCTCGGGTAGGCGTTTTGTCGACTTCCGCCCGACGGCCGTTGACAGGTTCAAGGAACTTTGTCTCAAAGTCTTTTCTCAAACCATCAATGGCTGACCAAAGCGCCTGAACTCGACCTGAATGCTGCTTATACCAGGCTTTGGTGGTATCATCATCATCTCCAGAAGGTACAATGTCAAAAATGTTGTTGACTTGATTTCCTTGTGAATCCGTGTAGGTAACTTTGATCGAGCATGCATCGCCTAATGCATTGGTACCATTGGCGGCACAGGCGACCGTTTTCTCGAAGAAATCGGAAACTGCTATATCGGTGCAGATCCCGTCGTGGTAGCCGGCATAAGCTGCGTAGCTTTCATATAGCTTCTTATAGTCCGCTTCAATGGTAGCTTTTATGGCTGGAAGAGCTGCCCGGTAACTATATTCCAGATTAACTTGAACGCCGCTGCCACCGGCGAGGAGCTTAGGAAAAATCTCTGCACCAACCGGGGTGAGCACCATTGAAGTTGCTAGATGTTCGCCAAGAGTAGGACCTTTTTGAGCCATCTGCACTTTGTGTGTCAATCCGATACATTGCTTGATTTTTTCCCCTGTGATGAAGTCCTCAGCTTCGAAGCAAGTTTCTGAACCAACGCCTCCAACAACAACCTGCGGGGTGGTTTGTGACATTGGCAACGGGCCGAACTTAGCTGCTGGATTTTGGGCGCGAACAGCGGTTTTCAGGTCAGCAAAGCGTTTTTCGTTGACGCCAAACTGGAAAACGGTGTTGAGAATGGCAAATTTCTGATTGTCACGAGTTGCTTCTGCGTAAGACATTGCAGGCATGCCATTATTGCGAACAAGCGAGCCAAAATTCGGTGCCACATAATAGTAGTTCTTGTCAGATGCATCTTCAAAGATAGCGAAGTCCATGAAGTCTGCAAGGTCAAGATTCACCCTGTGTATTTCTCGGTCGAAGGGAACCGCGTATCCAGTGACGCTCATATTCAATCCGCAAGCGACTGTAAAGATAGTCGCTGCTTTGGAGAACCTACCCAGCAAATTTTTTTCTTTGGAACGATGAAAATTTTTCAAATTGTGATCCATTATTTGCGTGTTGAATTCTAATTAAATTAGACCCGTTCAAATCTAAAATAGCTTGCGTGACACAGTCCAGATCACAGGTCAAGTCTGTTGGTCTGGACCTAATATTTCTTTCCCTCCTTTCCCTCCAGCAGAATCGTTAGTGACCGAGGTTTTAATCCCTCGATAACAAAGACCGCCATCCCCCCCCCCAAATTCTTGCAGCCTCCTCACAAAAATTTCTCGAGGCGAATTAGACCCACACTCGCAGTGACCAATTGGATCCCAATGCAACAACCCGGCCCGACATGCGGTAGTACAAATGTGAGACTCAAAAAAGAGAGACTAAAAACCTCCCGCAAGTCGCCATACTTAGGAACAATTTAAAACAAGGCCATATCAATCCAGATCCAAAGAGAGTATGTGGCTCTCACAAGTAAACAGACTGCAATGAATCAAATCTTTCAGCCCTCGAAGGGAATGAAAATGGGTTCCTTACTCAACTGAAACTCTTCATTTACCAAGATGACATTATTGAGCGACAACTTTATCATGAGCTTTCCTTCGGAGTCCTTACTTATGCTAAAGGAGCAATTTTCAATGCCTGAGCAGAGGGGTTGATCTCCAACTTTACCTGACCCAACCATATGAACGACGTCATCTCTCTTGACAGAATATCGAACCACTTCGTCATCACCGATTTGTGTCGTGATGGAAGTCTTAAAATCACCATAATAGGCAAATTTGTGAATGTTTTCCATACATTCTGATTTTCCGCCCCAGACCATAAAACTTGCTTTTCCATCGACTTCTTCAGACGGTACGATGATGTAGGAAAAGTCTTGCGAGCCTTCAATGACCTTGAATAGAGTGGGCATAGGAACAAATGCATCAGGGGAGCATTTCACAAACCCTTCGCTAGTCAGTTCCCCGACTTGGTCTGTTTTTTTCTGACCCACGACATCCTCCTGCTTTGGCTGAGGATCTTTCTGGGTCAGAGGATCTTTCTGAGGCAAAGGCTCTTGCTGTGGCAGAGGATCTTGCTGGGGCTGTGGATTGGAAGAGGACGACTTTTTACCGCAGGCGGCAACGAACAAGGGTGCAATAAATAAACATGAAATTATTTTCATCTGATAATTCTCCTTATCAGAGAACTTGATATAATAAACAAAAACTGTTGTGAAGACCACCTGTCACCTTGGAATTACACTTAAAGAAAGTTGCTCTGCAGAGGATTAGGTAAAAAACTATTAAGCATCTGAAATTGTGAATAATAATCAAAACCAGAAATCTTCATCGAAACGCTCCGAAAGCCTCCTGGAACCAAGGAGACCCTTATAACTTTGCTGACCCCGTGGGGGGTCAAGGAGTGATAGCGGCTAAAGCTGCATCTGAAAAGAAAACTCATTGTTTGCGGTACAGGTTGAAGTGGACCCCAATGTCAAGACCAAAAAGTGGTCTTGATAGTTAACCCCCATCCACATTGATCTAGATCAATACCCAGAATCCGGCGGGATGTGCACCGATTC
>JBIIVH010000005.1:0-114150 GCA_044339525.1 Silvanigrellaceae bacterium
GAGGCTAATCAGAATCATTTTAGAGTTATTGCTGCCTTAGATTTTATCCGGCCCGAGAACTGGATTCACGATTTTTATCGCGGACAAGGTAGGCCAAAAATAGATCGAGAAAATTTCTTTCGTGCGTTTATTGCAAAAAAGGTTTTAAATATCCCCACGACAAATGCACTCATTGATCGTTTGAAGGTTGATATAGTCCTAAGAAGAATATGTGGCTTCATTTTTAACAAAAAGCTGCCATGTGAGAGCTCTTTTTCTAATGCCTTTGCAGAATTTTCTGACTCTGCAATTTGTGAACAGATCCACTCTTAGAGCAACAAAGAGGCCAGTCCATAGAAGAAATGTTACATGGTCTTGCTGGAAATGCTGACTATGGTGCAAAAATAGATTCTCATGGCAACCTGCACACTTGGCTTGGGTACAAATTACATTTGGATGTGGCAGATGGAGGAATTCCTATCTCTTGTTGCCTTACCCCAGCATCTGTTCATGATAGTGGTGCCTCAAAACCATTGCAAAAGATGACTTCTATGCGGGTTAACGCGCTGTATTGCTTAGCAGATAAAGCCTATGATTCAAGGGAAATTCGGGAGGACATAAGCTCTTATGGCCAGGTATCCATCATTCCAGAAAAAACACGCAGAAATGGTGACAAAAAAGAGTTAGAGTCGTTTGAAAAACGCCGATTCAAAGAAAGAACAACGGTAGAACGAGTGAACTCTAGTTTAAAAGAACGTTTTGGCGGATCCAACATCTTCGTAAAGGGACCAAAGAAAGTCATGTGCCATCTCATGTATGGAATACTAGTGCTAACGAGTGAAGCATTGATTAGACTTGGCTGAGATTGAACAGTCTTCAAAAATTGAAAAAAAATTAAATAAACACGGCGCAGCCGTGCTCAAAAAACGGTTTTTAGTCAATTCTAAAAATTTTGTCAGATCGAGGCGTGCAAGGCGAGTGCTGACGCAGTGGACTTCCTGTCCATGAGGAAGCCGAGACCGCAGCACAAGCCGCAGCCGGCCGCTTCGAGATGGCGGAATTTTTAAATTGGCTCAGCTATTTACCATTGTGAAATAAGGTGGCTTGTATTAGATTGCTCCAAAATCTTTGCGGTAAAGGTTTGAGGAGAAGCCACTTATGAAACGGAAAAGCCCCGGAAAACAGCCCTCTTTTTGGCCAGGTGGCCTGAAAAGCGTTTGGATAATTGCACCTTTTTTCATCGGATGCCAACGTCCCTCTTCGGGTTCTAAGGATACGGCCCCCACCCAGCGCACTTTAAGTGCCGTGGAACGGGAAGCCATTTTGCCTTCCTCCCAAGCCCCATCCTCCACTGTGGATTTGGTGGTAACTCACCCAGGGGCATCTCTCTTGAATGAGTTGAAAAACACACAGGATGATGGAGAGGTGCAAATTCTTTCCACGTCTACCGATTTGGTTACGGTGCGCATACCCGTTCAGAATGTGGATGAATTTCAAGAGAAGGTGTTGGAGTCAAGCCCCACCGCCCATGTGGTGTGGAACGGTCCCGTGGGGATTTCAGCGGAAGAAAAAGAAGCTCTAGAGCTCAATGATCAACTGTTGTTTTCGGGCAAAGAAGAGTTCGGACTCCAAGAATGGCGGTCCCAATTCCCCGAAGCCGATGGCAGAGGGATTCGCATTGGTGTAGTGGACGATGGCGTAGCCCTTTTTAGACCCGGTTTGCAAACCACCTCCCAAGGCTTGCCCAAAATCGTCTCCATTGCCCACCCCACGGCCCAGCGGCAAGTTCCCCTGGTTTTTGAACCCAAAAGCTGTGGAAAGTCCCCTGCCCAGGCCGATTTGGAAAAACTCACCTTAACCGATCCCAAGTGGGCCACAGCCGTTACCGGGAGAGCCTTTGGGTTTTATTTAAATTCCTGCAACATCAATCCCTACTTAGAAAGCTCCGATTCTTCTTGTCCCGACTGGAGTTCTTGGGTGTTTTCAAAAGGTCAAAGCAAGGCGGTGGTAGGGGTTTATGAAGTGAGCACCTCCTCCCAAGCCCCGAAGTCATACTTAATCGGAGTGGACATCAATCAAGACGGCCAGCTTTCCGGTGCCGAAATCATGCAACCCTTAAGCCAAAGCACCACCTCGGGAGATTTAGGACTCCCCACTCAGTGGCAAGCCAAAGAAGGCTTAGGATTTGCCTTTGACATCCACCCCAAAGATAGCTCCCTATTTGCACCTCAACACGCGTTTGAAAAATGGAACCCTTGCTTGGCATCGGAATCCTTTGATCACGTTCTCACCCTTTCCCCTCCCCAAAAAGGTGAGGTGGGAGGAAGCCATGGAGAGGGAGTGGCGGCCATTGCCGCAGGCCATAAAATCGCCGGAAAAAACATCGATGGCATGGCCCCGGGTGCCCAGTTGGTGGACGTCCCCTTTAACAATGATCTTGGCGCCGGAAGGTACACCATTGGGGAAGTGGCCCGAGCCCTAAAAGTGGCCGGAGACCGCAGCCACATTGTAAACCTTTCTTATAGTCTCTTTTTTCACAATGGTGCCAGTCAAGTGGCCATGGGCCGTTTGTTGGATTCTCTTTTGGGCGCCACGCCAGCCCTGTACTTTTTTAGTGCGGGTAACAACGGTCCGGGCATTGGTACCATGAACCGAGGCCTCATCTATCCCCGGTTGGGATTAAGCGTTGCGGCCTTTCTCAATGGTAGGATGGCCCAATCCACCTTTGGAAGCGCCCTACCTTGGGAAGGGGTCGTGACGTACTCTTCCCGTGGACCTGGCTTAGACGGAGCTACCTCTGCCCAGATCTTAAGTCCCTTAGCGGGAATCGTCCCTTCCACGGCCGACAAGGGATTTGGTCCATTTTCGGGAACGAGCTCCGCCACCCCCGCCATGAGTGGATTTGCGGCACGGCTTTCCTCGGCCATCCTGAGCCAGGGGCTCAAATGGGATCGAGATCTCCTGCGCACCGCCATATTAAATTCTGCTAAACCATTGCCAGGAGTGTCCCGCATTGATCAAGGGGCTGGAATCCCACAACTGATTCCCGCCTGGGAAACGTATCAATCACTCCTAAAATCCACCAAGGCAGAGCCACAGATCCTAGTGAATCTTCCAGGCCACGAACCCCGCGGTGTACAGGCCAAGGGCATTTACGTTCGCGGCACTGTGGGCAAACAAGCCCAATACACCGTGCAGCTGTCCACCTCCTTTTCCAGCGCGTGGGATGAGGCTTCCCGAGGGGAGTATGCCGTTTCCGCCCGTTTGGAGTCCGATGCCAGTTACCTTAAATTCCCGGAGGCCTTGCTCTTAAATCGCTCAGCCCAAAGCTTTTTTGTGTCTGTGGATTGGGACAACCTATTGGCTCCCGGTAGATTCCCATTGGGAACCGTGCTCAGCACAGAAATCAAAATCACCGATTCCGCTTCCCGTTCGGGTCAGCCCACAGTGCTGGCCCGAGTGCCTGTCACCATCGTGATCCCTGCACCTTCTTCCAAGTTGGAATTTAACGTAACTGCTCCCGCCAATCAGCTGGCTCGGATTTTTGTCACTAGGCCGGCCCAGCTTGATAAAGCTCAGTTACTTTATTCCGTAGAAACAAAGGACCCTGAAAATCGATTGTGTGGCGTGCATATGGTGATTGCTCCCAGTGGCGAAAAAATCCATTCCGCCTCCTTCAATTCCACTCCCGTTCGGGCGGAAAAAGCTCTTGCCACTCCCTGGGAAGGCGTGTATGAAATCACCTTGGCCAATCATTTGTTTCACCAATCTTGCCCCACCAATCAAACTTATCGTGTGAAATTGCGCTGGGTGCAAGTGGAAGTGGAAGCCCTGGAATGGATCCCGGGTTCCGAGGCAAAAGGGAATCTAAAACTGGCACTACAATCTCCCTCTCACTTGAGCGGACAACTGAAGTTTCCCAGTTACTTTCAAAAAACGTTGCTTCCTTTGCAAAAAAATGTGTCGCACACCAGTTATGACTGGGAAAGTCGAACTTCCTTCCTATGGACGGGTGGATCCCGCCTCACCTTGGCGCTTCCCCAACCCCAAGCGAGCCACTTGGCCCCTGGTTATCTGGCCTTAAACGTGGAGGCCTATTCCCAGGGAAGTCTGCTTTCCTCACTCAGCCTGCCCAACTCCGGGGTAGAGGTGGATTTGCCAGGGTCTGCGGAAGCGGATCAGCTCCTGTCCCATTTCCGAGTCTTTAGTTTTGATCAGGGATTAACCACAAGTTTCCCCTTGACCATTCCCTACTTGGAAGCTAGACTCTTTCCAAAGTCATACCGTGATCCCGTGAATGCCGTTGCGGTGCAATTGCCTGCCCAACAGTCCATCACTCAGGTGATTTCTTTAGACAAAGCGGGCGAATCTTGGGAAGGAAGTTACCTCCAATGCGTGTTTGTTCCCGATGGATTTGTTTCCGGAATTCCGTGCGGTGACTTGGCGGTTCCTTGAGTCCAATTGATTTCCCGTGGGGAAAGGATGTGTGAATGATGTTTCCTTATGTGTTTAAATCATTGCTTGTCGCCAGCATCTTTGGCCCCAATTTAGCCTTTGCCGCTCCTTCCGAACCCCCCTTGCTCTTTTCCCGATGGCTGGTTGGGTCCATCGTTGGATCGGGAGTGGGTTTTGGTTCAGGTCATTATGTACAAGGTAGAATTGGGAAAGGGGTGTTTTTTTCGGTATCGGAGCCCTTGTTTCTAATATCCTTTTTGGCTTCTGGCATAATCATTTTGGATTCTGGCTTGGGCGGGGCGCGGGCGCAAAAAAGCATGCTGGTGAGCCTTTCCGGATTTGCGCTCCTGCGAGGATATGAAATTTATGATGTGTGGACATTTCCCCATGAACGTCCGGGCGTTCGCCAAGATCGGAACACCCCACGTCCCACTCTTTTCCAAGTTCCTAGAGCTGAACCAGTTTCCGGTGTCATTCAGTTTTCCCCAGCCGTGTTTCCGGATGGAGACAAGAGACTTTCTTGGGTTCCGGGAATTCGGGCTGATGTTGGGTTTTAACCCGCTTCCTTAAATCTTGGATCGTTGGAATCAGGAACTTCTAAGGCTTCTAGCGCTTTGGAAGGTTTGGATTGGGGTAATGCAAGAACCTTTCGTTGCGAACGGATGGTTATAGGAGATTCTTTGGATTCAGGGGTTTCCACAAAATGGGCTTCTGCCAAAATCGATTCGTTTTGCCTCTCCTCCCCACCTGGAGTCTTCGTTTCCTTGGAATCTCGGTTTTTTCCATGGATAAGTTCTTGCAAAGTTGCGGTGTATCGTTCCATCCTCTTTGATTGATTCCGAAGGGTTCGAGAAGCCTGTGCGGTGCGCTCGGAGCTCAGCCGGCAAGATTGTGTCACGCGATTCAGCTGGGACATGGCACTAGAAATTTCCTGAACACCTTTGGATTGTTCCATTACTGCTGTTTCCATTTCTTTGGACACATCCCTAACTTTTTTTGCATTTTCTAGGATAAATTCCATCACCTGTTCAGTGGATTTCACCGAAACTTGACCCTGTTCCATTTTGCTTTTGGAGTTGACGACGAGCCCATCCACTTTGTGTTTAGCCTCTTGCACAATCCCCTTTACTTTTTCCATACTTCCAGACAACATGGATTCAATCTCTTTGGAAGCCAATCCGCTCAACTGGGCCAAATTTCCCACCTCCTCCGCCACCACTGCAAATCCCTTTCCATGCTCTCCCGCCCGAGCCGCTTCCACGGAGGCGTTAAAAGAAAGAAGCTTGGTTTGAAACACGATTTCATTGATCACTTTGGTTTTGCTGGCAATTTCCTGTATCACTTGTATCACCTCGGAAAATCGTTCATGGCTCATTTTCACTTGTTCCAGCACTTCAGAATAGCTAGACTCCATATCTTGAACCGCCTGGGAAACCTGACTCACCGCCAATCGTCCCTTTTGAGCCGAAGACTCACTGGCCTCCGCTAGAGAGAAGGAGACTCGGGCATTTTCGCCAGACCTCATTCCAATGGCCGCCAGTTCTTCCAGTGCACTGGCGCTTTGTTGAACGGCACTCGCCTGGTCGGACACGCTTTTCGCCAAATCCTCACTAGACTCCGCAAGATCTCTTGCAATGCCAGCGGTTTTTTGCGCCCCTCCCATTAGTGATTTAGAAATGCTGCTAATCTCCCCTGATAGTGTGGAACTAAGCTTCCATCCCATCAAGCCTAGTCCCATCGAACCCACCAAAAGAGCGATTAAGGAAAGAGTCTCACCCCGATCTTTCTCTTTATCCGCTTCATCACCCAATTGTTTTACCTGTTTTTCAATTCTGAGATTCATGGATTCACAGGCGTCCATAAAGGCTGAAAAAACCTTTTGGATTTCTTGAGTGATTTTGATATATTCCTGGACCACTTCTTCTGCTGGGGTCGAACCATTCTTGATCCAGTCCATGCGTTGAACCAAGATCTTCATCTGGGATTGATGAAGAACATCCCATTTTTGAAAAAGACCCTTAATCCGTTCTTGTTCGTCTTTTAGTTCCCCAGAAAATTCCAGTTTTTCCAATTGAGCATAATCATCTTTTAGTGTCTGATAGTTGGAATCAATTTCAGAAAAATGTTTGTCAATCATTTCTATTGATAGCGAACCTCCATTGGAAATCAAGTTGAGCTTTAAGGCACGTATCATCACGGTTCTGAGTTGTAAATCCCTTATCCATTTGGACTTTGGGATAAGATCCTGGGATATGATGCCCACCTTGCCGGAAAGCCGATGAATGATAAAATACCCTCCTGCGGTGGTCCCACAAAATAGCAAAAAAGCGACGGCAAAACCCACCAAAAATCTTCCTTTTAATCCAGCCATTTACAACTCCCTTGCCCAGTCTCATCCCAAGACCATTTCCAATTTTGATTCTCTGAGGTATCGAAAGTTTGAAGCCGATACTAAAACTTTTTTTATAAAATGGAGGAGTGCCGTTTATGGAGCGCAATTTGCTACCAATGGCTGAATCCTCTACATACTGCAGGGTGATAGCTAAGGATGAAAAAAATGAATGTTAAATTTACCATCCTCAGTTAAAACTCATCTTAAGTCCCAAAGATCTGGAATCTGGGTTTTTTGGTTCTTACGTGGTGTTGGGAGAAAGAGTCCCCAGATCGGGAAGTGCTGTGGCGAGGTTTGCCGTCAAAAATCTAGAAACCAAAGAAATCGAAGGATGAGATGGGGGATGGCAAGGGGGAAGATTCACACCCCAGGATCCATTAAAGGCCCAGTATTCCAATGGCAAAACAATCGAACGGACGTCGAAGAGGTAGGAGCCAAATTGAAAATCCAAAGTGATACCTCACAAAAACCCCTCTAAAATTTGCGAGAGCATGGCTTCCATTTCATCCCACCCTTCTTGAGTTTGGAGAGATAAACCGGAAAAAATAGGGGTGAATTGACTGCGCACACTTAGGTAGTTCAGTGCAGCTGCTAAAAATCCAGTCACTTTCATTATTTGCATCGTAGAAGGCAGATTTTGGGAAGCTAGGTGATGAAAGAGTTTATGAGTAAACTCTTCTCTTGTGGCTTCCAATATTTTGCTCAGAGGAGTGGGTCCGCTGCATTCCTGCGCCAAAATCGCCAGAGTATAAGGGCGCTTACGAAGCCCTTGGGCGTATCGAGCCAATACCCCAGCTGCCATGCGAGCCAGACTTTGCTCCTTTTGCTCTTTGATGTAAATGCCGTCGGGTCCAAAAAGTTCTTCCAAATCTGGCCAAAAATGGGCGGATTGACCATATTCTTTTAACAGCCCTTCCAAATTTCCAAAATAGCGATAAATCAATGCCTTATCACATCGAGCCACCTCTGCAATGCGTCCCGCCGTAAGACCATGGTAGCCTTGGGTTTCTAACACCTCACCCACGGCCGCCACGAGGGCTTTTTCCTTAAGGACCCGTCGCTCTTGACTGGCCGATTTGATGGCACCTTCACTCATATCTCAACCTTAACACCCCACTGCCAGAATTCCCAGCCACTTTTGATGCTTCTCGTCTTACGACCGGAGTAAACGATTTCCGAGGAAATGTCACGCCCTATCACATAGGTGGGTGATAACTGCACACAAAACTTTCCATAACAAATGTCCATTTCAAGTGGTAGTCGGCTTTCCTGCCATTTTCCTCCCTGGGAAAACCAAAACTTAGACCCTATGCCCACTTGAACCTTCCAGGATTCCGGCATCACTCTACGACTCCAGGACCCCCACCTCCCCATGGCGCCCATCCCAAATCGATTTTCACCTGTTTGCCAGTCTTTTTGAATCCCAGCTTGAAGGGAAAGGTTGGGCATAAGAGGGGTTTCAGGTAGACGTTCTGATAAAATGGAGGGACTCCAACCTCCCCAAATTCCCACTAAGGAATGGGTTTCCTGCCGAGAGGCGTGATAAGATTCCAGGTGCCAGCGGGTTTCTACCGTGTGCGTCTCGCGCACCAAGGCCAATTCAAACATAATTTCTCCTAGAATGGTTAAAGTTCCAATTTAGCCTTTATGATTAGCTTTTAAGGTTTTGTTGCCAACTTCTTCTGGGGTTTGGAAAGGTGTCCTGAACCGCGATCCCCACACGAAAGGCCATCTGTACGCCATTGGCTCTCTCAGGATTTTGAACGAGAAGGGAATTCCAGATTTGTGTGAAGGGTTTTTCCGGTAAACCCTGAGTTTCCTCCCGATCTTGACGTTCACACATTTGGTTGAGAGGCTGCATGGCCAAGCCATTGGCCACGGCCCAAAGATGCAGTCTTTGGTAGCTTTGCCCGCACATCACTTGCTGAAGCCTGGAATTTCGCTGAGGGGTGCTCAAAATTCCAAATCCAAACCCTGTCCGCTGAGTGGTTTTTTGTGCGTCCAGCCAATACTTTCCCGATTCTTTGGCGGAGGCCTGAGGAGTGAGTTTGGCCAACGCTCTCAT
The DNA here is from genome assembly GCA_044339525.1 of Silvanigrellaceae bacterium. Lineage (GTDB taxonomy): Bacteria > Bdellovibrionota_B > Oligoflexia > Silvanigrellales > Silvanigrellaceae > JBIIVH01. Next base: position 8,892 of record JBIIVH010000005.1, read on the forward strand.
GCCCCACCCCAACCCTGCGGCGTCGTAAGTGATTCCATCCCTTTCTTTTTCAATGTCTTTTTTAGAGTGGCGTAGCCAGCGATCGGAGGCCTCCAGCATTTCCCGGTCATCCAAAATGGCTTGGGTGGCGCGAATCGTCCCTTCCGAAAAGTTTTTCTTGGATCCCGAGTCCCCCAAAAAACTCAATTTAACCACAGAATTAAGATTGTTATCATGTTGGATCTCCAGGTCCCTCACCAAAACAGCAGGGGCATCGGCGTCCAAGTAAGCAAATCGATTGGTATGCCTTTTGGCTAGCCATGGAAAAAGGGGATGGGGTTCGGGAGTACCCGGTTGAGTGGTGATGCGGGCCACCAGATCGTCCTGACCTGCCTCTGGAAAAAGTTCCAGTTTTGGGTTTAATCCCAAGTGTTTTGCGGTGATCATCATGTTTTCCACAGCACAACCAAGCCCAAGGTAAAGTTCCCGGGAAAGAGAATCCATGGCGCCCAAGCTTTTCTCTTTGTTGGCATAAAGAGTTATGGTATGGTCTAACCAGTGAAAAAGCCAAGGCTGAGTGTTGTGAGGGCTGGCCGCCAAAACAGCCGCTGCCAAACACTGTTCGTGGGGAGAAAGAGAACCTTGGGGAAAGTTCCACGGAGAATAAGCGGGACCCGTGGCCGCTTCGTAATACCCACCACTTGTGGAACACCCATTCAAACCACCAGCCATCCCTGCTAAAGCCCAAAGAGTCCCCTGTTTAAGAACGAATCGCCGATCCCTTGCCGTCATATGATAACTCCCTAATGATGAATGCGTATTCCAGAGTACCCGGTGACACATCAAAAAGTCAACGAGGTGTGACTTTTAAATCGGCAGAGTCCGTCAAAACTTTAAAGTGAGGCCTAGTTCCTTATCCTTCCGCGGCTTGTTTTAAATCTTCAATCAAATCCACTTCATCTTCAATCCCCACCGAAAATCGCAATAGATTCTGGGTGATGCCTAGCTTTTCCCGGTGGTCCGGAGGCACGGAGGCGTGGGTCATGGTTTCGGGGTGATTCACCAAGGATTCTACGCCCCCCAGACTTTCCGCCAAAGTGAATAGTTTGAGTTTAGAAAGGAAAACTTTAACCTGTTCAAAATTTCCTTTGTAACGTGCACTCACAATTCCGCTAAACCCACTCATTTGCTTCAAGGCCAAAGCGTGTTGGGGGTGGCTGGAGAGTCCAGGATAAATCACTTCAAAAAAGGAGCTATGGGACTCTAAAAATTGAGCCACTTTTAAGGCATTTTTTTGATGTCTTTCCATGCGAATGCCCAAGGTTTTCACCGAACGTAACAAAAGGAAACACTCAAAAGGCGCGTTCACGGCGCCGCCGGCAAATTGAATGAATTTGAGCTCCTGTGCCAGTGCGGGATGGCTTGTCATCACCACACCACCCACTAAATCACTATGCCCCCCTAGGTATTTGGTGCTGCTATGCACCACCAAATCGGCTCCCAGAGTTAAGGGGAGTTGGAAATAGGGACTGGCAAAGGTGTTGTCCACGGCCACCAAAATGCCTTTTCCTTGAACCGACTTACACACCTCGCTAATGTCCACCAGATGAAGAAGGGGATTGGTGGGGGTTTCCAACCAAATGAGTTTGGTGTTGGATTTTAAATGTTCTTTAACGCTATAGGCATCTCGCATATCGATAAACTCAAACTCCAAGCCATATTTGGCAAAGAGTTTTCTAAAAAGCCGTCCCGTGCCGCCATAGACATCATCACACACCAGCACGTGATCTCCGGGAGAGAGGGTTTGTACCACGGCCTGCACCGCCGCCAAGCCCGAGGCAAAGCTAATGGCAAATTGAGCCTTTTCTAAAGCCGCCAAACTCTTTTCAAGGGAGTCCCGGGTGGGGTTCCCTCCTCGGGAATAATCATAACCCTTGTGTTCATTAGGACCTTGTTGGGCATAAGTGGATGTTTGAAAAATGGGGGTCATGACCGCGCCCGTGATGGGTTCGGGTTCCACACCCGCGTGCACACATCGGGTTTGAAAGCCTTGACGAAATTCCTTGCCAGAAGTGGAGTGAGAATGCATGGGAAAGGTCCTTTTTGAGCAAATGCGGCCTATAAAGTGGGTATCCCTAAAACTAGGGACAAAAAATGGGTCAGAGATAGGGTTTGTACTGGATAGACAAAATCGTCAATACCCGGACCCGCCCCGGGGTTTCGATTTCCAGAGTGTCCCCCACCTTAAATTTTAACATACCCTTTCCCAAAGGACTTTTCCAGCTAATTCGTTTTTGGGCGGTGTCGATCTCGTCCTCACCCACTATGATGTATTCAAAGACCTTTTCCAGATCCTCATCCCTCACCCGCACCGTGGCCCCAAAGCGCACGGAATGGGGATCTTGGGTGGTGGGCTCTACCACCCGCGCGCTTTCCATGCGTTTATTTAAAAATCTTGTTCTTTTATCAATTTCTCGAAGGCGCTTCTTGCCATATTGGTACTCCGCATTTTCGGAACGATCGCCTTGTTTTACAGCGGCTTGAATTTCTACAATAATGACCTTCCGTTCATCCTGTAGAGCTTTTACCTGTTCCTTTAATTTCTGAAACCCTCCCGGCGAGATGAGGTTTACCTTGTCCCCTTTTTCGCCTTCGGGTTTGTCTTCCGTACTTTCTCGAGTTTCCAAGTTTGAGGCTATTTTCACCTGTGATTCCTATCCGGCCCTCTGTACGGCACTGATGTGAATGTAAAACTCCCCAGGCTTAGCGTCCGTATCTTTTTCACAGGGAAAATCCGCTTGACCTTTGCGCAGCAAGGGGGAATTTTCAGGAATCCAAACCTTGAGCCATTTTCCAGCTGGATTTCGAGTGGGGTGATACAAAGTCTGACCCGAGAGTTGCTTGGCTAACGTACTTTCTTCTTCTGTCCAAGGCAAGGTGGCCACGAGCTGATTGACTTTGATGAGTCCGCATCGATTGGATTTGCCCGCGTCTCCAAATTGAGGCTTTCCACGAACATTATCTCCCCCTTCATTCACACCCACCCAAACGGATGGAAATTCCAAAAGAAATTGCCTTACGGAAGTCACAATGGGGTCCTGTGGGGAAATGGAAATGCCAGAATCTTTCGGAGGCATGGATCCAGACTCGATTTTTACCCAAAAACTGCTGGAGGCCGGGTCTCCACCCCTCACCCATGTGCCCATCTTTACCAAGTAACGCAATGAGGCAAACCCATCTTCGTTTTTATCGTTGTCTAATACAAAGGAATCATGGCACCCATTACAAAGATTTTTTTGCCCGTTGTTGTGTAAAAGTTTTTTTTCCACTTCGGGATAAAGGCGGCTAAAAACTTCAGTTTGATTGGCCTTAAACAGATCCACGATTGTCTGGCTGATGGGCGGCTTGGGGGCGTCGGGAAAGGGTTGGCCAGAAAAGGCAGCCAACCTTAAAATGGCGTGATTTTTATCTTCCGCAATTAAAATACTTCCATCACTCATTTCCAATAGCCCCACGGGAGCTCCTTTTTCCCGAAATCCGAGGGAGTCATACCAGCCTCGAATCACCTCTGTGTGTTTCGTTTTTCCCCCTTGGGAGGGAAATCCCCCGGTGGGTTCAAAGGGAACCTCCACACTCTGGGTGGTTTCCGCTGGAGAATCTTGACGAAAGGAGATGGGATCGTTGGTGGGTTTGGGCTGTTTTGTTTGGGGATCCACGTCATAGGCCACCACCCGGTGACCCGGAGTTCGATAACCATGCCAGGACATGAGAAGCTTGCCTTTTAGGCCGGGAAACATGGTGCCTTGGTAATAAATGGCATCTAATGGGGCCGCGTGGGGAGGGATCAAATAGGCGGGAGGTCGGTACCGTGGGTTGGTTTTGCAGTTAAACTGATCCGCGGTCCATTCTTCACTCTGTGCCATAAAATCATAACAAAAGGGCCAGCCAAAATGCACTGCTTTTCGTGTGGAAAGGGCGTCCTGAATGTCTTGGGCACGAATGAGGTTCATCTCTTCATAGGGTCGCCGGGAGTCCGGAAAATCCCGAGCGTTTTCCGCCTGAATCACATCTCCCGATTGGGGATCTTGAATGAGCACCATGGAATTGCGAAGTCCCTCTGCGATAACAGTATAATTGGGGTTTACCGTTTTGCCTTGGGCGTCAAGGGGATAAAACCGAAGGGAGGAACCATGGGCATAAGAATTTTTAGGTGTTTCGTTGGTTTCTTGTTCGGCACACACTGGTTTTCCCGCGGATATAGCGCAATGATCCGATACCGCGCCGATATTCACAATCAACCCTTGAAGTTCCTTTTGTTTGTAAAAGGTAAAATGTGTTAAGGGATGCATGCTCATCTTAACTTTGTCTTTCCCGTCACACCCAGGTCCAAATTGAGGTCCGCAAACCATGGGTGGAAGCTGACTCACCACCACCTGTTTGTCTTTCAAAACAGGAACCTCCTTTTCAAAAGACAACTCAAAAGATACGATTTGATGCATTTCTCCCAGGAAAAATCGATTGTTAAAACCAGCACGAATGGTATGAGGAAGATTCAAACCTTCCAAAAGTTTAATTTTTTGGATTTGTTTGGCACCACCTGAGTTTGTAATACGTATGTACCACAAAATCCCTTTGCCCGGTTCCCATCCCGAGTTCCCCCAATCCGTGAGGAGAAATTCAAGCCCAGAAGCCCCCACCCTGGGGATAGACTCCATATAACGGGGAAAAAAAGACTTAGGGTTGGCATCCGGTCCCAAAAGTTCTTTGTAATTCAAAAACAAACCCACACAGGATTGGGTGGAGGCTTCTGTTTCGATGTGCAACCGGGGAAACCCCCCACAACTGGTGTCCCCTTTTATGAACTTTTTACCTAAAATGGTTTCTGTTTGTGGGGCTCCCGCCGATTGATTTTGGGTGGAGTCACCTCCACGGGATTTCCAAAGCTTACAAGTCCCTAAGCTACCAAAAGCTGTAAACAATACCAATTTAGCCACTATTTTCATAGGTTTTCCTTAAAATAATCGTAAGCCAATTAGAATCCAAAAAATTGGCGGCGGTCCCATTTTTCAAAACGGCAAGAGATTTTCATGATAAAATAAAATGAATCTGGTTTCCACTCGCGTTAATCTAAATCCAAGGAGATCTCTGTCATGAATCCAACCCATCCCTCTGAAACCACCGAATTTGCCCCCAAAACTCTGGAAAGATCGTGTTTAGATGAAACTTCGGAAGCCACCATTGGTTGGGTCCCTCCCCGCTTTGAGGAGATCCGTCTTGGGTTTGAAGTGAGTATGTACGCTATGACAAGGTAACAGAATCTGGACTCATCCCCCGATAAACCGGCCAAGATGGCTCCTTCTGCTGAGAATTTCTCCATTTCAAGACTTGTTGATGGTCGGGCGAAAGGGAACAGGCCGGATCGGCCGCCTCCATCTTGCCCGTGAGGGCGTAGGCCTGGCACCGGCATCCCCCAAAATCCACTTCCGCTCCTGGGCACCCCTGGCAAGGACTTCTCATCCACTGGGTGCCACGAAACCGATTGAAGATTGCGGAGGATTCCCAAATCGCTTTTAAACTTTCCTTTGCCACACTAGGAAAAGAGTCAAACGGCAGATCTCGAGCGCCGTGACAAGGTAACACAAGTCCATCCGGAGCCACCGTGATCAAAATCCGACCCCAACCCGCCGCACAGGGTTTAGCCTTTCCCTCAAAGTAATCGGGCACCACAAAGTAAATTTTGAGTAGGCCTTGGAACTTTTGTTGCAAACGTTGGGTCACTTCACTCGCCTTTAAAACCTGCTCTTGGGACGGCATGAGGGATTCTCGGTGCACCAACGCCCAGCCTGCAAACTGCACACAGGCCAACTCAATGTAATTAGCCCCCTGAGAGTAGGCAAATTCAACCATTTCCTCCAGTTGGTCCATGTTTTTTCGATGCAAAACCACGTTAAAAACCACAGGAAAACCACTGGCTTTTACCCTTTGCATCACCACTTTTTTTTCTTCAAAACATTTTTGCCCCGCGATGACATCATTGAGTTCTGCCTGGGATGACTGAAAACTCAACTGAATGTGATCCAGTCCCGCCCTTTTAAGAGCATCCAGCCGAGAGGCGGTAAGTCCCACGCCCGAGGTGATGAGATTGGTGTAGTAACCCAACTCCCGGGCGTGCTGCACCAACTCCTCCAAATCCCGCCGCAGCAAGGGCTCCCCACCCGAAAAACCCAGTTGCACCGCACCCAATTGCCTGCCTTGACTCAAAACCTCCTTCCAATCAGCAGTGGAAAGTTCCTTGCCAAAGGTGCTTTTAAAGTCCTTGGGATTGGAACAATAAGAACACTTTAATGGGCATCGGTAGGTGAGCTCTGCCAAAAGCCAAAGGGGTTTTCTTAAGGATTCCGAAGGAGATTGGCTAATTTCCATGGCCCATTTCCTGCACCCAACCTTTTTGATACGACATGTTTAAAAACTCTAAGACATCACTAGCCACGCTCTCTTTTTGGTATTTTTCTGATAGCTCCTGAGCCAAATCCCCTGCCCGTTTGGCGCCATCGAGCCGATTTAAAATCTCAGCCGCCGAAGGATTGAGCTTGATCATCCCCTCCGGGAAAAGGAGCACATAAGACTTTTGAGCCGGTTCAAATTGGAGTCGATGCCCCTGAGCTAAGGTGAACTTAAAGCTGCCAATGGAATTGGGCATGGGTTGTGTTTCCTTCCACTACGTAATACATATGTATTGCATCCAACATGGACCATAAAATATTCATTTTGAACTTTAAGATTTCTAGTGCACGCTGTTGGGAGGTCGATGTGGTGAAATGTTGTAAAGTTAACGTTAAGCCATGATCCACGTCTCTTCGGCACTGGGAAAGGCGCTGCTTAAAATACGTTAGGCCAGACTCCGCCATCCAAGGGTAATGGATAGGAAAGGAATCCATGCGCTTTTGATGGGCTTCACCCGCAAAAAGTTCGGTTAGGGATGCGCATACCGTTTCCTGCCATGGTGCCGTCTGGGCAAAGTGCAAATAAGCATCACAAGCAAATTTTACCCCTGGCAACACATGGCCAAGATCCAACAATTCCTTTCGGTGCAGCCCCACCGCTTCTCCCAATTGAAGCCAGGCTTCGATTCCCCCTCCCCCGGGCTCTGCCGAGGTTCCATCTTGATCTTGGATCCTTTGGATCCACTTTTGCCTTACCAAACGATCCGGACACTTAGACAAAAGAACAGCGTCTTTTAAGGGGATCAGCTGCTGATAATAAAATCGATTCAGCACCCAACCTTGCATTTGGAAACGATTGAGCTTCCCTTCTTGCATCAAGACCTGAAAGGGGTGCTCCAAATGATAGGAATTTCTAAGCTGCAACATCTGATGATGGAACTCTTGAGGACTCCAACTCATAACTCAAACTCCATTTTGTCCCTCCCCACTTGGTAACTCATCTCCTTCACCCTTTGGTGGGCTGAAGAATGGGAATCCAATAAGGGATTGGTGTTGTTGATGTGCACAAACACAACATTTTGGATGCCATAGGCCCGGAGTTGCTCCAATAACCCGTTGGGGCCCCCCAAAGGAGCGTGCCCCATGGACCGGGCGGTATGGGCACTCGCGCCCAGTTGTACCAGCTCCAAATCATCCCAGAATGTCCCATCTAAGAGTTGCACTTGGGAGCCACGCATCCACTCCAACAAGATCTGACCTGTGGCATCCTCTAAAGATCCTATGGAAGGTGCGTACACGGCCCACTTTCCGGAAACTAGGCTTTGGATGCGCAGGGCCCCTTGGTTTCCAGGGGAAGCCCCCCCTTCCCTTTGGTGAGAAAACCTTGGGGCCTTGCCTGGCATGGGGAGGAAGGAGAATTCCATCTCAGGGTGATCGCTCAGCCGAAAGGTTAAATAGGGCAAATTTCCCCACTCCAAAGGATGCAATTTCACCCCACAAAACGAATTTAATACTTTAAATATGGGAAAATCACACTGGAGATCTTTAATCACCTGCGGGCTCGCGTGCACAGGAATTTGGGTTCCTTCCCTCAGGAAAAGTAAGCCTGAGGTGTGGTCGATCTGACTGTCTGTGAGTATTACATTTGTAACACAAGAGTGTCGCACCGCTTCACCGGACAGGGAATGGTTCGGACCCAAAGGGCGCACCCTTTCAAGTTGTCTGGCGATGTCGGGGGAGGCATTCACCAGTACCCCTTTATCCCCCCGCCCACTCACCCATAGACTACTCTGCGTGCGGGGTATCCACCTCTTAGGATCCCTTCGAGCCCCCTGGCATTGAGGGCAACGGCAATTCCACTGGGGAAACCCACCTCCCGCTGCCGATCCCAAAACCGTCAATCGCATTGGAGCCGCCTCTCTTTTTAGGAATTAAAGTAACTCGCCGGTTCAAATCGGGGGCCACAGGTTTTGGTCAGTTGATTCAGATGATCTTTTACAACGGTCTTTCCTAGGGTTTGCACATACCAAAGGGGACCTCCCAAAAAGGGCGGGAAACCCAAGCCAAACACCGCGCCTAAATCAGCATCGTCGGGGGAATTCAAAATCTTTTGATCCAAACACCGGGCAGCTTCATTTACAAAGGCCAAAACACAGCGGTCTACAATGGTTTTGGCATCGGAGATCTTTTGAGGGGAGCTGCTTTCTCTGAGGATGGTGTAAATGGAATCATCAGGCCCTTGTTTTTTACCCTGTTCATAAAGATAAAAGCCCTTGGCATTTTTACGACCCTTTCGGTTGTCTTTTAGGATCCTATCTAAACCCTTTGGAGTTTGAACGACGCTGGGAAACGCCTCTGCCAGAATTTGGACAATGTGGGAACTCACATCGATGCCCACTTCATCAATTAAAGTTAATGGACCCACGGGAAAGCCAAATTTTTCCAGCGCCGAATCCACGTCTTCGATTCGGTTGCCTTCGAGCACCAGCTGAACCGCTTCCAGCAAATACATCGCCAAAATTCGGGTGGTGTAAAAGCCCGGCCCATCGTTCACCACCACGATGTTTTTACCCATTTTAGTGGCAAGATCAAAAGCCACACACAAGGCCAATTCACTGGTGCGATTGCCTTTGATGATTTCCACCAAGGGCATTTTGGGAACGGGCGAAAAGAAATGCATGCCCACCACATTTTCAGGGTATTTTGCCTTTTGGGCAATTTGAGTAATGGGGATGCTGGAGGTGTTGGTGGCGATGATGCACTGGGAAACATTGGTGTGGGTTTCCACTTTTTTAATCACCTCTGATTTTACTTGAATTTCTTCAAATACAGCTTCGATAAACACATTGGAATTTTTAAAGGTGGCAAAGTCTGTGGTGGTGTTTACGTAACTTAAATTTCGCAAAAAATCGTGTTTTTTGATTCGATTTTTTTTGAGTTTATCGGAAAAATAGGATTGAATCCCCTTCATGCCCTGGGCCAGGCCGGTGCCATCCCGATCGAGAAGCAACGAACGGATCTTCCTTTCCGCGAGCACCGTTGCCACTCCCGAACCCATGAGTCCGGCCCCTAAAACCCCCACCGTACCGTGCCCTTCGGTTAAGGGCGCCAAGTAGTTCTTTTTGGACTGCTGTTGAACGCCTTTGGAAAAGGGATTTTTCTTGGCGGCGGTCATGGTCCGAAACACATGCACCAGGGCCCGGCTTTCGGGGGTGATCACAAGCTCACCAAAGGCTTGGGATTCAAGCTCTAACCCCTTTTCAAGCTTTAGCTCCATGCCTTTTATCACCACATCTAAGGCCTTTAGGGGGGCCGGGTAATGACCTTTGGTGTTTTTCTCAATCTGCTCCAAGGTTTTTTTCTTTACCAGGGACCTTCCAACGAGATTTCCCTCCATCACCAATTGGGCCGCCTGGGACACATTCCACTTGGAAAGCTCCTTAGAGATCTCCATGGGATTCCATTTTTTCCAAAGGGAAGTCCCAACGGACGCCTCAGAAAGCGAAGTGGAAATGGGATTGTCCAAACACCATTGAACCGCCCGTTCCTCCAATTGATTGGGGGGCACCACGGCGTCCACCAGGCCGAGTTTGAGGGCTTTTTTCCCATCCACCTTTTTACCCGTGAGGATGAGATCTAAAGCGGGCACCAACCCTATCAAACGGGGTAGTCTTTGGGTGCCTCCTCCCCCGGGGATAAGCCCCAATTGGATTTCGGGAAGACCCAGGGACGTGGAGGAGTCGGAGGTAACCACACGCCGGTGACAGGCTAAGGCCATCTCCAACCCTCCCCCCAAACAAACCCCATGGATGGCCGCCACCACAGGCACGGCAGAATGTTCAAACTTGGCAAACAAAGTGTGTAACATTTGACTTGCATTTTGCCCGTCTTGTTGCGTGACGAGCGTATCAAAAATGCTGATGTCCACTCCCGCCGCAAACCCCGAAGTTCGGGAGGAGGTGATCACCACCCCTTTTAAGGAAGGCTGTGAAAAGGCTTTTGTCCACTGAGAGTCTAACTGAGTGAGCAATTCTTTGGAAAAGGTGTTGATAGGCTTCGATTCATCGGCCAGATCTAAGATGGCCACATCACCCATCCAACGCAATTGAACCAATCCTTTTTGAACTTGCGATTCAACCTTTACGGAATTTTCTTTTGTCTTCATGAAAGCCTCGTTTTTTTAATCAGTCATTAAAATCGGACCCTAGGAAATCAACGGCAGGAAGATTTCCTCATTCTAAGAGAGGTCCTCAAGCTCTAGGGCCTTTCCACCAGCATGGCCTGACCCATGCCTCCGGCAGCACACACGGCGATCACCGCAAATCGACCATTGGTCCGTTGCAAACCATGCAAAGCCCTTGAAACCAATCGGGCTCCTGTGGCACCAAAGGGGTGACCGTAGGCTAAAGAACCTCCATCGGGATTGACCTTGGCCGCAGGCAGTGCGCCCATGAGAAGGGGTAAGGAATTTTTTTCTTGAAACGCCGCACTTTCCATGGCGTCTAAACAGCTTAAGGCCTGGGCCGCAAAGGCTTCATGGATTTCAAAAATGCTGATGTCTGATGGTGTCAATCCGTGTTTGCTCAGGAGCTTGGGAATGGCCAGGGCAGGACCAATCAAAAGCTGATCCCCAGGATCCACGGCCACCGTTAGGCAATCCACAATGTACCCCAAAATGGGAAGTCCTTGAGCTTTGGCAAATTGGCTTCCACAGAGCAAAACTCCGGAAGCTCCATCGGTGAGTGCACTGGCGTTTCCGGCGGTTATGGTGCCAAACTTTTTGTCAAAAGCGGGTTTAAGCCCGGCTAATGCTTCTAGACTGATATCCGGACGCAAGACATTGTCTTTCTCCACCCAAGTGGGCTTTTCCCCCGTGGTGAGGTGTGGGATCACCTCTTGGGCCAATCGTCCCTCCTGCCAGGCCGCAGAAGCCTTCTGGTGGCTTTCGAGTGCCATGGTGTCTTGGCGAAGCCTACTGATGTTGTTTTTCACCGCCATAATCTCCCCGTGTTCCCCCATAGTGAGGCCAGAAAAGGGTTCCGCCAGGGCAGGAGGGTTGGGTAAAAACGCCTTAGGGTTGAGCTTCTGAAATAAAGACAGCTTTTGTCCAAAGGATTTGCTTCGAGACAACTTCGTCAAAAACCTTCTGGCTTCCTCTGAATAAGCGATAGGCACGTCAGACATCACTTCCACGCCCCCGGCCACCACGGCTTGGCACCTTCCCAAGGCAATGGAATCAGAAGCGCACTGAATGGCTTGCAGCCCCGACGCGCACGCCCGATTGAGGGTGTAACCCGGTATGGACTTGGGGAGTCCCGCAAACAGCACCAAATCCCTAGCCACATTGGGATTGCGCAATTGGGGAATCACCGTTCCCCAGATCACCTCCCCCACAGAGTTCATATCCAAGCCAGAGCGAGACAGAATTTCAGTGACCACCCTTACAGACAGACTTAAAGCCGTTTCCTGTTCAAACACACCAAATGACTTTACAAAGGGCGTTCTTAAGGCGGCACAAACGGCCACTTTTTCCAGTCCCAAACCAGACACACGGGTTTCGGACAAACTGGGTTCGGATGCTATGGGTTTCATCTCTTTTTTCCCTCTACGATTTGCTTTTTCATATCATAAATGTCAAAAACAAACAAAGTCTTTGTCCGTATTGACCACCGGGCGACCTCCCCCGGCGCAAACACAGGTTTGGGTGGAGGCAAAATAGGAACTTCGAGCAAATTTAAAGCGTTCCAAGGGGGTTTCCACACTAAAAGTGGTGGTGGTTTGAAGGGCAGGGCAGTAGAACCCTGCCGTGGTGACATTTCCCAAACAGGGGTTGGCACAGGAAGTCATGCGGGTGTTGATCACCAAAGGATAGCTCACCGCTGAAATGGGATGCTCTGCGATGGAAGGGCCTAGAATGTAAGATCCCGAGCCCGTTCCGGCCTGCACCGCGTTGCGAGCCACCTCCCTCAGTTCATCCCCCGGAGCATTGATCATAAACACATCCACGGTGCGCCCTAGTTTGCCTTCTTGGGTCTCAAAGGTCTCTGTTTTGAGTTCCATTTTAGTGCCACCTGGCAAGGAGGTGCCACAACTACCCTGGGCGAAAAAATAACGGTAAAGGCTAGCCCCACCGGCCAAATTGGCGCCATTAGATACATAAATCCCTCCATTAAGCAGGAAGTTCGTGTTTTGAGGCCCAACGACGCCATCGGCAGGATAACCAGGAGAACCCGAAGCGAGAGCACCATTCCAGAGGGATTCGATGGAATCGGAATGCATCAACGTATTTCCGTATCCCGCTTTGAAAAAAGCGGCCAAATACCTCTTGGGATTGGCATTAAAATCCACATCACTTCCCGCACTATCGGAGTACATGCGCGCCAGGAGATCACTAGAATGGGCCGCTTGGCTTCCCAAAACACGACTGGTCATGGAAAACTCCGTCAACCCGGCAAAAATGTGAAAAAACGAATCTTTCCAAATATAAGTCAGATTGTCCCACTTTCCATTGGGGGCATTAAATCCGGAGCCCAAGACAAACTCACCCACTTCCGGCGTGGTGTCATTAAGCATGGGTGTGCCATTTTCATTGGAATCCACAAAGGGAGAAGCCATATCAATAAACCAATCCTTCGCGTAAACCGTATTATTATGCACCAACTCCTTTTCAACCGTCGTAAACTGATTAAAAGCCCTATTTTTTAATGCCTTTTCGGCATCGGAGCGATCGGGACCCACGGCGGTCACCACGTCGCAAACATTTTCATTTAAATGAGAGCAATCCAATACCCCATTTTGATTTTTATCCCAAAATCCCAGAGCGCCATTTTCATCAAAAATTCCGTTGTTGTTGGCATCAAACCAGGCCTCACCCCCTTGGGTGTAGGTCATCACCGTACTCTTCCAATCCTTACCCACATCCGAAAACCGAGTTCCCGTGGCAAAATCATCGGGCTCGCATAGCGGGGAATAGTTAAGGCCCCGGCTGATCCCTGGGCTGGTGACCCGCACAGGCCGATAGGAATAGAGATTAAATGGGGTGAGTTTGATATCCAACACGCCTTTATCACTAATAGCACCATCCTTGGGAAATTCCAGTTTGCCAAATTCCGAATTCACACCAAAGGGAAAGGGATTAGACAACGGACCGTCGTACCTGCTAAAAGCCTGAACCGCAAAATCCAGGGGAGTGCCCAGATTTGAGAGTAGGCTTCCCAAAACCACCTTGTGATTGTCTTTATTAAAGGTATAACTCATGTTGCCCCAATTGGTCTGGCCGCCTTCTACGGTAATGGCCGGGCTATCCACTTGAAATTCGTATTTTCGTCCTTCAGATGTGGTGCGTTCAAAGGCCCCAGAAAGGTAAAAGCTACCCGGAAAGTAACTGGCACACACCGGCACCTGAAAAACGCCGCTGCCATCGGATACGGCGTTAAAGATCAGATAGGGCCTGCTTGTGATGGGATCGATCTCCGTCACCGCCGTTTCGCCACGCTTGCCCAAATTGGCTCCAATGGGGTATTCCGTGTTGGATCGAAATTTTACCGTTTGGCCTGCCACGGGTTCTCCCCCTAGTCTGGCTTGAAACACTAAAATCCCGCAGTCTAATCCGGAAGAACGAAGGTTTAATACGATGGGTTTATCTTGCCCTTGGATGGCCCCTGCCCGAGTCCCAGGCCGATAAACCACGTTAGACCCAATGGCCTCACTGGAGTAGTTGTAACCCACATATTCAAAAGCGGTTTTCTTGATTTGAAACACCAACACATCGCCCACTTCTTTAATGGACTTTCCCGCTCGCACCATAATTTTGGCCTTACCTGCCGATTCCCCCGCACAAAACTTGCCTAGAGCCACTCCCTCCTCATCGGTTTCCGTGAGCTCGGGCACGGCCTTACCCACTTTGGCGCTGGTGCGATCGATGGTGCGAAATCCCAATTTTACCTTTGCTTTTGCCACCCCCCCTTTGGTCACTTTTACGGAAATGTTATCGGTGCAGGTGTCTTCCTCCCCGGCGTTTTCCGTTTTGGTGGCCACGGACTTCACCTGATGGGGTTTGATTTCCAATTCATATTCTTCGTTGTCATTGGGATCGGGAGGGTTGCTCGTGTCTTGGGTGGCGGAGTCCGTTTGCTCCGGATCCTGGGGTTTTTTCTTCTTTTTGGAGGAACTACAGGCAAAAAGCCAGGCAGTGAGTAGGCAAAACAGTGCAAAGACGCGAACATAACGAACCGTTCTCATTGGGATTTCCCCTCCATTTTAGATCTTTAGGCCAACTCGATTTGTGTGTGAGAAGCTTAGCCTCTCCCTTTTCAATTGACAAGGGCTGGTTGATTTCCCTCCTCTGTCTAAACAAGCGAAATTAGCCTCGTCAATGAGTCTATTTTAGAACCATTTTTATAAATAAATCTTCATTTGAATGGGTATCAAATGGCACCTGATGGGCGGATTCTAGCTTGCTTAGCTTCATGATAAGAAAAAGCACTATTGAAGAAGGCCGTTTTGACACAACACAGACGCCAACCCTTTGACTCACAGAAATTATTCCACTTCAAGTATAATCTTACTAAATTAAACCATTTTTGATTTAATTTAGTTGTTTCAATTGAGTTAACACTTTGGATAGTGGAAAACCACTATTGCGCACTTAAAAAGTATGCTTATATCTTAGGAGGTTTTTGGAATGGATAATCGGAGAGATCTTATTCTGGCAGGTGTTGCGAGCCTTTTTTGGGTGGCTAGCAGCTGCAAATCCAGGAAATTTGACCAAAGCTCATCGGAGGGGTCAGACACTTTGGATCAAGCCAACGGGATTCAACAACTTGGGAACTGGTTTCAGCAAGCTTTGAATCGTGCAAATCCTCAGCTCCCCCCAAAAATCAAAGAATTTTTAAGCATTAACCGAATGAAGATTGAAAACGGTCTGGCTCCGGTTGCATCAAACCTATCAAAGTTAAAGGATCCTACTACCTCCATTGACCTGATTTTGAGCTCCATTTTGTCTGCGCTGACACCCGCCATTTTGGTACCTAGGTATGGGAAAAAAGGATTTACGGCCCAAAAAATCAACGAAGACATAACCAATCACTTCAAAACAGATCTTCTTCCAAAAGTGAAGAACTTTTTTACACCAAATCGTAAAAATGCCTTATCACTTGCGGAACCCGCTGAGCCAAGCGAAGAAAGCAAATGGATAAAAATCTTGCTTCCAAATGGTTTTAAAGGGGCAAATAGGGAGTCAGGAGCCAATCAAGCAAAAATGGAAATCGCTTCATCGCTGGACGCCAAATATTTCTCCAATTATGGGATTGCTTTGACAGACAGTCCGCAGGATTCTAACCGGCCTCATTTTTCGCTTGAGATTACACAGGAAACAGAGTTGGCCTTAGCGAAGGCCATAGAGATTGCTGGTGTCGTGACGATATTTGGGGGAATATACACCGCTAATCCGGGATTGATATTGGGGGGCGCGAGTTTTCTATTTATTGGTTTTGTTTACTGGGAGGATTTAATTTACGACTACTAGACTGAAAGTTCTAGTTTCCAGCCAATAAATTCAAGGCACTTCCTGCTTTAAACCATTTTACCTGCTGATCGTTAAAGGTGTGGATGAGGGAAATGCTTTGGGTAGTGCCCCCTGGCTGGTGCAAAGTGGCCACCAAAGCCTTCCCAGGGGTGAGATCAGCCACCAATAAAGTGATGCGAGTCTGCTCTCCAATCAGATCATAATCGGAGGGGTTAGCAAACGTTAAGGGTAACATTCCTTGCTTCTTTAGATTGGTTTCATGGATTCTGGCAAAGCTTTTGGTGATGATGGCCTTACCCCCCAGGAATCGAGGTTCCATGGCGGCATGCTCCCGGGAGCTTCCCTCTCCATAGTTTTCTTCACCCACCACCACCCAGCCCATTCCACGGGCTCGGTAGTCTCTGGCCACACCAGGTACCGTGGAAGGGGTACCACTCACCACATTCAAAACCTCATTTAACTTTCCTGTGTGGGCGTTGGTGGCGGTGATCAAAAGGTTATTGGAAATGTTGTCTAGATGGCCGCGAAACTTAAGCCATTTTCCAGCCGCACTGATATGATCTGTGGTGCATTTTCCTTTCACCTTGATGAGCACTGGCAATTCCTTAAATTCCGAATCCAGCTTGGGAGGCAAAAAGGCGTTTAACTTTTGTAACCTTTCGCTCGTGGGAGGAATGGCAACGGTCACCTTTGAAGGGTCGGAAACCGGTGCCACATAACCATGGACGTCGGCCACATAACCTTTTTCAGGCAATGAAAGCCCATTTGGAGGCTGAAGCTTTACCGCCTGGCCTTGGGCATTAAGCACAGTGCCATTCACAAAATCCACGCTCAAATCCCCCGTGATGGCAAAGCCAATCACCGTTTCTGGTGAGGCCACGAAGGAATGGGTGGCGGCATTGCCGTCATTGCGGGCCGTAAAATTTCGATTAAAGGAGGTGATGATGGAGTTTTTTTCTCCATCTTTCACATCATGACGTTTCCACTGACCAATGCAAGGACCACACGCATTGGACATGATTTTAGCCCCAAACTCTTCTAAGATGGCCAGCTGCCCATCCCGCTCAATGGTGGCTCGAATCTGTTCGCTTCCCGGAGTGATGATGAATTCACTGCGGGCCTTAATGCCTTGGGCCAAAGCCTGTTTGGCCACATTCGTGACCCGATCAATATCCTCATAGGAGGAGTTGGTGCAAGATCCAATTAAGGCGACTTTTAGCGTGCTGGGCCAATTATTTTGCTTCACCGCTTGTGCGAATTGGGAAATTTCATTGGCCAAATCGGGTGTAAATGGCCCGTTGATGTGGGGTTGTAGTGTAGACAAATCAATCTCAATCAACTGGTCAAAATAGGCTTGTGGATTTTTTTCCACTTCCACATCGCACTTTAGATTGGTTTGGTTGGTGCGGGCCAAAGCAGCCACCGTGCCACGACCCGTTTTTTCCAAATATTGAGCCATGCGTTCATCAAAAGGAAACACAGAGGTGGTGGCCCCTATTTCTGCGCCCATATTGCAAATGGTGGCTTTGCCGGTGGCCGAAAGGCTTTCACAACCCTCCCCAAAGTATTCCACCACGGCACCCGTGCCCCCTTTCACCGTCAGAATGCCCGCCAATTTTAAGATCACGTCTTTAGGTGAAGTCCAGCCCGAAAGCTTGCCCTTGAGGTGCACCCCTATGATTTTGGGCATTTTGAGTTCCCAAGCCATGCCCGCCATCACATCCACCGCATCCGCTCCACCCACGCCAATGGCCAACATACCCAATCCACCCGCGTTGGGCGTGTGGGAATCGGTTCCAATCATCATTCCACCGGGAAAGGCATAATTTTCCAACACCACCTGATGAATGATCCCCGCTCCCGGCTTCCAAAATCCAATACCGTGTTTCTGGGACACGGTGGCCAGGAATTCATACACCTCCGCATTTTCTTGATTGGCAGCCGCCAAGTCTTCTTTGGCCCCACGCTCCACTTGAATCAAGTGATCGCAATGAACCGTGGACGGCACTGCCACCCGGGCCATCCGAGCACTCATGAACTGAAGCAAAGCCATTTGCGCTGTGGCATCTTGCATGGCCACCCGATCCGGGAAAAATTCCACATAATCCTTTCCTCGGCTAAAGGACTGCACCGGATTCTTTGAGGCGCTTGCAGGATGCTGTGCGGCAAAGGGATTTAAGTGGGAATAGAGAATTTTTTCAGTGAGAGTGAGTGGCTTTCCCAAAGTCTTTTTCGCGAGGGAAACCCGTTCACCCAATTGATGATACACCGCTTGCATTAAATCTAAATCTTGCATAGAAACTCCTCAATTCAAGGATTGATAAAATGACCAATTCTAAAAAGGTCTTTAGCGCCTTTAAAGCTAGTATGAATTCTAGGCGCCTGCAAGACAGGCAAGGCCACCTCGGGGTCATTGGGTTCCCCAAACCGCCCATTCTTGTAAGTCTTTTATCCGTGTGGATCCACCTAAAACCAACTTAAGATAGCGGGCTGATATAGGGGTTGGGAGAGTGACATTTAAAAACCGAAGGGTTGGAATTTGGGCCACTGCAACCGTCCAATTTAGATCATCTAAAGAATATTCAAGGGTTATGGTATCATTTTGATTTAAAAATAAATTATGAAAATGCATGTTTCCTATGTTTTTAACCTCTTTTAAATCCATCTGCAATTCTTGTACGTCAAAAGCTTCTAAAAGAGGTCGGTTTAGAAATTGCCCATCGGTGAGCTGGGTCAATTTAAAACCCATTTGGGGAGAAGTCACCAAAGCCCCCGTAGATACCAAAGCATCGGCTTTTTTAGGTGCAAATTCAACAGGTTTACTCATGCAAGACCTTCGTCGGTCGGAACCATCTTCGTAGATGGCCTCCAAGGCCACATACATGGGTTTTCCCTGAAACAAGGTATCCGATAAGGAGGCAGAAAACGTGGTGGCCGAAAACTCCTGAAACCACACTAAAGCTTGGGAAGACTTTTCTGCAATCCGCAAGTGATAACGCACCACGGAGGTGATAGGACTTTTCCAGGAAAATTCCCATAGGGTGGTTCCGGAGGGTGTCACCACAACCCCAGAAGATTCACACAAAGCCGTGGGATCTAATTTGGATTCCCTATCTTTAACCACAAAGGTATTTTTTAAGAATTGATCCGAGGAGTCTGGTTCATTAGAAATATTAATGTTTATATTTCCATCCACATCTTTATAAAGTTCTTGCACCTTAATTTTAAATTCGTAGGCTCCCTGCGTGTCTGTGACTAGGGAAGCTAAATAGGCATTGGGTTTTTCTTCTACTTTTTTGGGATCCACAGCTAAATTATTTTTTCCGTAAGTTAACAGATAAAAAGGTGTAAAAAGTGGAAAAGCCGCCAACATAAACTCCGCGCCCAGCAGAGTCACAAAATTTTGTCTATAAGAGGCATTTTCATCTATAAACCCCTTGACTCTCAGATTTTGAAATCGAAGTCGTTTTTGGGCATAGGCAGAGCCATCGCTATTTAAAAAACTCCCCTTGATAGTAAGCGTGGTCCCCGGCACCAAGTAGTCTGGTGTTTTTGATCCCGAAGGGCCGCAAGCCTGACTCCCAAAAAGGGCCATGCTGCAAATCACGACCCAAAAACCTTTCCGAAATCTTAGGAAGGTACCCAAGGGCAATCTTATATTTTGTGAACCTTTCATTTTTCCACTCCATCTTGCGTGGCAAAGGTTAGAACACTCACCGGACGATAAAGGGAATCGGGATAATTAGAGGAAAAAACCTCAAGTTCATCTTTGCCATTGAGCTCACTTTTGACGGCACGGATCACAAAGCCTAGCTGTGTTCTATTTTCCGCCACCCATTGCTTCATCAGGGAAGTTAAATCAAAGGCCAATTCTTTAGCCTGAATTCCGCTACTCGGAACTCTGATGGCGGGTGTGATGGCCGAACCCGACAAATCCCAGGAACCCCCGGGCGTCCATTGGACACTTTTATCTAGAATCCCCAAGGGATGACTCCATTTCGCAAAAGGAGACCATGCTTGGTTTAAGGGCCAAAGCTCAATATTATCCGGATTGATGTTTAATTCTTTTGTGTATAACAAAAGTTCAACAACCCCAAGGGAGCTCAAAATGATCTTTTCATCCCATAACTGGGAGAGTTTTGGAAAGAGGATAAGTAACCTTGATTCTAAATTCCCTTGGGGCCAACCTATTTTAGCCGTGGGCTGCTGAGAATCCCCACAGTCATCACAACCCTCGTGAATCCCCACATCCACCACATCCGTTTCACGCTTGATGGCCGTGTCGCCCGTGGGTGTGTTTTTTGCACCGCAAGAGAGGAAGAGAAATCCTCCCATCCCAAACCTAAATAGGAATTTTATCACAACATACCTCTTCGCAAGCCCATAAAAAGGGAACGCACCAATCCTTCTGTGGTGTGTGTTCCGGTTTGGTAAAGCACTTTAGAATCTTGGGCCTGTCGCAAGGGAGACTGAATCCCCCCTTCCACAAGCCAGCCGCCTTCGCACAAAAGGAACCCAGCAGAGGCTTCCCAAAACTCTATGGGCTTGGGCTTGATAGAGACACTCCCCAATCCATAGTCTATTTTAGAGCCATTAAATTTGGTGTATTTCCACTTGCCCGCCAATAATAAAGTAGAGAGCAAAAGAATTTGCCCCTGAACAAAATAGGATTCATACCGCCCATAGGTATGAGTCACTTTATGGGAGTCTAAATTTTCGCTCCCGGAAGTGTCAAACAAAGGTCCTACAAATTGGGCACCTACTTTCCAACTCCCGATTTCAGAGAAACCCATAATCTCTAGTCCGGTTAATTCCTTATAACTTTTAATCAAATTTGCAGTGGAGGAGTCCCACCCAATGGTCCTCTGAAATCCCCAGGGAACCACAAATCGAAGAGTGGTGAAATGCAAACTCAATCCACTCACGAGACTAAAAGCATCTAATTTGCTTAAGGAGGTTTCACGGTCGGGGGTTTTCCAAAATCCCCCCAAGAGTTGGGTGCGAAGAAGCACCACCCCCAGGTGGGCATCCCCATCAAACTGGAGCCTGTGTCTAACCGTGCCTCGAACCGCATCAAAAGCGTGGGGGCCCGTATTAAAAAACCGAAGCCCTAACCCTAAATCAGCGCCTTTAAACGTAGCCCCCCCTTCCCCCAGGGCCAAACTAAAATCTCCACCCCATAGGGCCGATAAACCAATCACCCAATGAATCCTACTCATGACCAATAACCTCTTAAGGGGAACAATTTAGGAAGGATTCATGAATAAATCCCGTTTTATTTGTTTGATTTAGAATGTAAGACACGGAATACCATTTTCTGTTACCTTCCACGGCAAGTCCTTCTGTAACATTTTCAACTCTCACTCTGGCTTGGCCATTGAGAGCATCCACCAGCTCTCCCTGCCCTGGCATGGTTTTGACTTGGGATCCCCCTGGGGCCAAACCACACCATGTGGGCATTTTAGCCGGGGGAACAGAGGAAAATGTTTTATTTTGGGAGGGGTTGCTAGAGCCCTCTTTTTTCTCAGGATTCGTTTCCGCTGGAGCCTCAGGGATCTTTTCGCCCTTCCAGTGGCTTTCACAAACGCTTTGCTGTTGAGAACAATCGGGAACATCTTTTGGGTCGATATCAAATTTCCCAATGACTATTTTTGTGTGGAGAGGAACCTTTTGAAATAAAAACTCCAGATTTTCCGGCGGATTTCGAACACAACCAGAACTCACGCTTCGCTTTTCTGCAATCGTCTCACGAATGCTGGGGATTCCCGACGGATGCTCGACGTTGTCATGCTTTGTGCGATAGGGTTTGGTATTAACCCCGTGCAACCCGTACAATTTCCCCTTATCAAACCAAAGGGATTTTTTACCCAAAGGGTTGGTTTCCGCACAACGGGCTTGAACGGTTCCTTTCCCATTATTCCAGGTGGGGCATTCCTCTTTTTCATGGACGGTAAACACACCCGTTGGAGTGTTTTTAGATTTTTTATGATCTCCCGTGGCCACCATCCACCGCACCACTGGTTTTCCCTCTTTATAAAGAAACAGATAGTTGGTGTTAGTGTTTACTCGAATGGCAATTTTACCATTTAATTCAGATTCTTTGGGTTCTGTAGACAATCGAGTGGCCACTTCGTCGGTGGAGTCTTTCGGCTTGCAGGAACTCAAACCATGGAATGGCAAATACAGGAAGCCTAATCGGAAGAAGGATTTGAAAAGGGAAACGTTAAGCTTCTTATTGTTTGAAGGCATCATTCAAGCTGTAACCTACTTCTGGGTATTTAGAATAGATTAAAGAAGGACGGGAAACTTAGCAAGCGTCCTTGGGCAAGGGAGTTGGGGTGATGGTGGGAGCTGGAGCGGGAGATTTTGTTTCCACAGGTGCAGGACTGGGGCTAGGGCTTGGACTAGGGGAGGCGGATGGAGGTGGTGTCGCTGTTGTGATTTTGACATCGGCGCAAGAAAAATAATCTCGAGCGGGCATACTGTCGGTCATGTGCTGACGCATGCGTAAAATACAGCCATTATCGCATGTTTGGCTAGGCACGGAGAGCGTAAAGTCATAGGGCCTGGGCACGGCGGGAGTATTTCCCTTGTGCAGCAAAGTGGTGAGGACGGTCCATGTGACCCCCTCATCCCGGGAAAGATCAATGGTAAATCCGCCGGGGTGATTGATGGTTTCTTCCACTCGTAAATTCACGGTTGAACCAGGCACCAAATGATTAAAATAAGTGCCCTTCGTTAGACCACCACACGGACCTGTTTTTAAATTATCTGCATTGCTCCTTGCTTTAAAGGTTTGTCCATTGGGTAACGTAACCCCGGACCATCGGGCGTGACCCAATGCCACTCCCGATAGGGTGCAGAGCCCGGCCCAAATCATCCATTGATGTTGCTTCATGGTAGGTTCTCCTGACATAGACCCATGGCCTGAGATAGAGCTTCGGCTAAATGGGGCCCTTGTGCGTTCCATTGCTCCCACGCAGGACTTTGCGCTCCCAGGGAGGCTACGCCAGGGGCGTAATAGCAATTGGCCTCTTGATATTGGTAGTGATCCAAGGGCACTTCGGAAGCCTGAAGGCGGGTTTGTACCGAGGTGTCAAATCGTATCGTTGTTACTTCAACACAAAACTCACCTTGACTCAGATCAAAACATATAGGAGCGCTTTCCTTCCCCGATAGGACGGTGGGAGAAAACACTCGGAGGTAACATTTGTATTCTTCACTCACCAGACAGGAAGGGTTGGAAATGCGTGAGATTCGATTTTCCAAAAGGGACAAGGGCTCTTGAGCCTTTTGAACCTTGGTAGGTGTGCATTTTGCATCTTTAGAGGCCGTACCATCCGCTTTTTTTAAGTCGCTGCAGGCCGTCCCAAGCATTGCCCCCAAAACACCCAAAAGGCTTCTGCGCCCTATCCCCTTGGGACGCATTTTGTGAATCATAGCATCACCTCCTCGAGTCGGTATCGGAGGAGGTGAGAATGACTTAAATTTAATCGAAACCAAACAACATGTGTCGGTATTTAGGGAAAGGCCAAGAGGCGTGGGGCACTAAGGCCTCCAGCTCATCGCAAGCCCCCCTTAGTTCTTCAAATTTGGGAAGAACCGACTGGGCGATTTGATGGGAGAGCTTGGTGAGACCAAAGGCATCGTGACATTCCTGGGAGGAAGCCCTATCTAATTGCACCTTAACCATATGCAGGGCTGCTTCCACTCGGGAGCACAAACTACCCACTTCGGTGGCCATGCGTTGAGCAGGCGAGGGAATTCCAATTTGGCTTGCCTCCCTCGTTAAAGTCACTAGCCCTGCCAAATAGTTCAATCCCGCTGGCAAAATACCCGTTTGAATCATATCCACGCCCGTGTTTACTTCGATCAGTGTCTGCTTTACGTAACGCTCCAACTGAATCACATGGCGACTTAAGATGTCATCTGGATTGAGAATCTCATTTTCCACCAAACATCGAACCTTGGCAGGTTCGGACAAAACGGCTAAGGCCGCCGGAGTGTTGGGAAACTCATTGATCCCGCGACGGGCCGCTTCCTCTTTCCATTCCTGTCCATAGCCATTCCCTTCAAAACGGATGAATCGGGTTTGCTTCACCACTTCTTTCAACACTTCCAAAAGTGTCGTGGTGGTTACGGCGCCCTCTGGAGAAGCTTTTTTCTCTAAAGCTCGATTGAGTTTTTGCAGACCATCGGACACGGCCGCATTTAAAACAGTTACAGGAAAACTGATGTTGGCGCTGCTTCCCACCGCACGAAATTCAAATTTGTTGCCTGTGAAGGCAAAAGGGCTGGTACGGTTTCGGTCTGTGTTGTCTTTGGCCACGTTTTGCAAATGGGAAGCACCCATGTCTATAAACATCTTTTCTATGTTTACCGAACTTAATGTGCCTTGTTCTAAGCCATTCAGTACCCGATCAAGAGCATCTCCCAAAAAAACACTCATGATGGCAGGAGGCGCTTCATTGGCTCCTAGCCGGTGATCATTTCCTGCAGAAGCAATGCTCACCCGCAAGAGATCCGCATTATCGGCAATGCCCTGAAGCACGGCACACAAAAACGTTAAAAACACCATATTTTCCTGAGGGGTGTGGCCAGGATCCAGAAGATTTCGTCCTGTGCTATCGCACAAAGACCAGTTCACATGCTTGCCACTGCCATTCACACCGGCAAAGGGTTTCTCATGAAAGAGCACCGCAAAGCCGTGGCGAGGAGCCAAATATCTCATGGTTTTCATCACAAGTTGATTGTGATCCACAGCCACATTCGAAGATTCAAAAATGGGGGCAATTTCAAATTGACCTGGTGCCACCTCGTTATGGCGCGTCTTTATGGGCACTCCCAATTTGTAGAGTTCGATTTCCAACTCGTTCATAAACGCATGCACGCTGGCAGGAATATGTCCAAAATAGTGATCTTCCAGTTCCTGACCCTTGGTGGGTTTACGTCCCAGCACCGTGCGGCCAGAAAATTGCAAATCGGGACGAGAATCGTAGTATTTCTTATATATCAAGAAAAATTCTTGTTCAGGACCCACTGTATTGGTCACATGTGTTACTTTACTCTCTCCAATGAGCTTGAGAGTTTGGGTGGCCGTTTTAGAGAGCACATCGTTGCTTCGAAGCAGCGGCACTTTGTAATCTAGCGCGTCTCCATGGTAACTGATAAAGAAACTAGGAATATACAAAGTCTTTCCATTTTCCGTTTCCATCACAAACATGGGAGAACTGGGATCCCAACCCGTATATCCCCTGGCTTCAAAGGTAGACCGAATCCCTCCCGAAGGAAAACTAGAGGCATCGGGTTCACTTTGAAGCAATTCACCTGCGGTAAACCTTTCCAAGGGTTTCCCATCCTTAAACCACAAAAAAGCATCGTGCTTTTCAGCAGTGGAGCCCGTTTGGGGTTGGAACCAGTGGCAGTAGTGGGTGGCACCCATTTCCACGGCCCATTCTTTTACCGCAGCAGCCACGCGTCCTGCCAGACTTTGATCGATTTTTCCTCCCAACCTCATGACTTGAGACATCACTTCCAAGTCTTGAGCGTTGAGTTTCTTAGACATGGCTTGAATTTCAAACACATGACTCCCAAAAAACTGAGGCACCCGTGCTAGGGTGCCATCGGAGTTAACGGGGCGTTCAAAAGTTCGAATCGAATGGGGGGGCACTATGGTTTGCATAAAAAACTCCCTCTTTTATAGATTAAAAGACATGCAGTTAAAGCAATTGGTTCATCTCAACCAAGCCAAAAAAAAAATCCAACACGAGTCACTCGCTCCCTGAGAGTCGAAGGCCCCCCTGGGAAAACCAATGCCATCCCAGAAAGCTTTCCTTGCAACTGGGTCCATTCTATAACAACACAGCCGGATGATGTCTATAGTTTCTCATTCAGAATCCTTTTCATGAGCTTTTTCACCAAAGAGGAGCGTCAAGAATCCGAATTTCCATTCCAAAAGGAAAGAAAATCGTGTATATTTGGCAAAGTGTCCCATTTTTACTTACAAAGATCGTTTTTTCCATTTTGGACAAAAAATGAGGAGTTTTCATGTCTTCTATCGCAAGAGTATACGTTTTGTCACAATTGGGGCTCGGAATCTTAGTGTTCCCCCAATGCAACTCCCGACCCAGCTCTGAAGTTAAGGTGGTAAAATCGGCTCCTCGCCCATCGGGCGAATTTGACACCCTTTCGCTGGCTACATTCAATAGAGGAACCCCCTTTGTGCTACCCCCAGCCTCCGAGCTAGTGATTCAAGAGGCCGATCAGTCTGGCTTTTCAGAGCTCACCAAAAATTTAGCAAATACGCCCATTTATGAAGGGGAAGATCAATTGGCTCTCGTGGCCTGCTTTAACGAGGATTCCACGGTCATGGTGCCCAATAAACCCCTATCTCAAAAATTCGGGTACAATGGCAATGCTTTTTCTTACCATCAAACCCCCACCCTCTCCGAAAATCGAAAATACATCTTTGAGTTCACCCCTAATACCATAGAAGAATACATGCAAGCCTCCCAACGTAATCAGCAGTTTCCTCCCCATGGATGTTACGTTTTAGAAGAAGGACTAAATTATAATAAAGATTTGGAAAGATACAAAGACATCATCAAAAAATCAACCAAATTTAAAAACCAATTTACAGCGGAAAAACTGGTCTCTAAAGCCATGAAGTGTGGCTTCAAGTTGGACAAGATTATCGCCGATGGGGAAGAAAACCTGGCACAAGCCATTGCGGAGGATGTGGGTCATGCCATTGATATGACTTCCGTACTTTTACCCATGGGCATCACATCGGGTATTCGTTCCTTAGTGTGCGGGATAGAATCTTGGATCAAGGAAGGATCTCCCGGAGCCAAGGCAGAACAAGAAAATCAGTTGGCCATCAAAAAACACTTTACCGCAGCCGTGGACGCCACATTTGAAGAAATGAAAAAAGATGGAACCATTCAAATTCTGAGAGGGATCGGGGTGCTCAAAAAACGACTAGAAGACCAACTTACCTCCACGGAACAAGAAGAAATGAATGCAAAAAACATCATCACACTCACCCGTATGGGTCATGCCCTTTTTGTTCCCAGATTGGTAAGGAATTATAACAAACACGAGACCATTCTAGCGTTTCACAAAACGCTCAACATCAATTCAGATACGATTCGTCACCTAGCCAAATCAGCCATGGACGACTACGAAGAAAGCCTGCCGCAAAGACCTTTTTATAAGAGACTATTAAATATCAAGTGATCCTAAAACGCCCACTATAGGCTTTAGAATGCTTCTCCTTTCGGCTCTCTAGCCCGCGACCAAACATCATATTCCAATCCCCATGACTCCAACTCTTTTGTGCCATATTCCAACCTTGACACGCCCTTTTCAAACTTACGGTGAAGAGAGGTCACACATTGAGCTAGGCTATCCCTGTCTGAGAAATCTGCTTGAGTGGAGGCTTGGGCGGTGAGTAATACCGTTTCTTGGTTCCATTCTGGTCTTTCCAAAGTGCCCTGGGGAGCTTGGTACTTTTGGCCCACTTGGTGAAGTTTAGCAATGGTTTGTCCCCACTCCATTAGTATTTGTTTTGTTTCCATTTCTTCCCGCGTAGGAGGAGCTCCAGATGCAAAAGGAAACACGCTCACATAAAAAAGATTGCCTTTTTCACAACTCACTTGCTCCACCCAGTTTCCCTTTTGATTTCTAAACGGCAAGACCGTTCTTATTCCCGCAACCGAGACCTCTTCCATAAAAGAAAATTCAGAGTTTAATTGTTCTAAATTACGCGACCTAGGATGAGTAAGGCGTATCACACATTTTTGCTGTGAGCGTGTGCCCAGGTAGATGGAGTTGGTTACATATCGAAAAAATTCGCAGGGCCCCTCCAAATCCCATAGAATCTTCACTTGTTCCAGGTGTTGGTTGTGGGGTAACGCCGGGAGAGTGTTTCCTGCCGTCATCTATTCCTTTCTGCCATATGATTTGGGAATAAAAAGAGTGGTCCACCCTCTTTAGAAAGTTCCGCCCACTGATTCTTAGAGACTTCAAAAACACAATACCTTTTTAGATTTCCTTCCACTTCAACCATGATTCTTAATTCATTGGGCAAGATTCCTAATTTTTCCAAAGCGCGCTGGGATCTACGGTTTTCCTCGCCCACACGAAAAATAATTTGCTGTGCCTTAAGCATGGCATGTGCCATCATTAGGACCTTGATTTCCCGATTCAGCCCAGTTCCCCAAAGAGACTTTGCCAAAAAAGTGTATCCGATTTCCACCGATTTTTTGGTTGCATCCCAGTCCACATAACGAGTCGTTCCCACAGGCTGGCTTGTGCTTTTTGATACCACTGCCAGGGCACCTTTTGACTTGAGTGCCCCCTCAAAAAACGATCTAAATTTATCTAATTTATACCGATCTGGGACGGGGTGTTGCTCCCAAACAGAAGGGTCACGGGCGGCATCATAAAGGGCATCAAAGTCCTCTGGCAAAAGGGGCCGCAAAAAACACTGGGAACCTTCCAAAGTGGGTTGCCAAAAGGGATCAGACATGTTTCCTTTTCCTTTAGCCCCAATCCAGCTCAATGGCGGCTTGGTATTCGGTGACGCGACTTTCAAAAAAATTCTTTTCTTTGGGAAGGTCCATGATCTCGTTCATCCAAGGAAAGGGCGTTTCTTCCACTCCAAAAAGGGGCTCTAAAAACACACTCTCTAAGCGTCTATCGGCAATATAGCGGATGTATTGTTGAAACTGAAGCTTACTCATGCCCAATACATCTGTGGGAAGACATTCTCCCACAAAGAGATCTTCGAGTTCCACCACCTTGGCGATGTTCTCCCGTATCTCCTGCTTGGTTTGGGGATCGAAAGTGTCAGGGTTTTCAGACACAAATTGATGGATGAGTCGAGTGCCAAAACGACAATGTAAACTTTCATCACGAACAATGTATTCCAGTTGTTCAGCTGTTCCCGTCATTAAGTTACGTCGTTTGAAATTTAAAAGTAATACAAACGCGCTGTAAAATTGCATGCCTTCCATACCCAAATAATAGGCACAAAGGTTTTTAAGAAAAATTTTCTTATTATTTAAAGAATCCAAATTAAAATCTTTATTTAAGATTCCCTCTAAAAACTGCCTTTGAAAATCATGTTTATCTTTTATCGTTCCAAATTTTTTAAACTCTCCAAAAATCTCTTGCTGGTCCATAGAAAGACTTTCCACAATATGAGCATAAGACCAACTATGCACACTCTCTTGGAATGCCTGTCCACACAAATATTGGCGGCATTCGGGGTTTTCAATGTATCGGTATAGGGCCATCACAATGTTATCACCCACCAACACATCTGTATTGGCAAAAAAAGACAGAATCTTTTGGATGAGATGCCGCTCATCCGGGGTCAGAATCTCTTTGCTTTTCCACTGGGAGATGTCTTTGGACATGGAGATCTCTTGGGGGAGCCAATGATTTTTACAAAGGTTTTTAAACTCATCCCAGGCCCAAGGGTACTCAAAAGGCATGAGCTGATAACGGGAAGATTGAACCAACATGAACACACTCCTAAATCATTATTTTCCTGGGGATTTGTCTAAATCGCCCCAAAACGTCTCACCCAAATTCTTCCCTACTGGCAACTCTCGCAATCGGGATTCTCGATAGAACAAGCTTGAGCCGGAGCCACCGGACTTATGCTGGATAACTTAACGCTAGACTTTTCCACAGATGTGGCTGCTTTAGAACGCAAATAATAAGTGGTTTTTAAGCCAGCCTTCCAAGCGGTTTTATACATCTGATCCAGTTTTTTTCCACTGGGTTGCTGGATGAAAAGATTTAAACTTTGAGACTGATCAATAAAAAGTTGTCTGACTGCCGCCAATCGAATCATTTGCTCGGGTTCAATATCAAAAGCCGTGGCGTAGATTTTTTTAAGAGAATCGGGGATCGGCAACATCTCCACCGAACCATCCTGACGCTTTAACTCTTGGGCCATGGATTGGGACCAAAGTCCCAACTGACGCAAATCATCCACCAAATATTCATTAATGATTGTGTACTCACCACCCAAATTACTTTTCACATATAAATTTTTATAAGATGGCTCAATGCTACTCACACACCCTGCAATATTGGAGATGGTGGCCGTGGGGGCAATGGCCATACAAAGACTATTGCGCATGGCCAATTTGATTTGGGAGCGCAAACCATCCAAGTCTAAATGCGCTCCGAAGCCATCGGATTTCAGCAAATCTTGGCAAGACACCACCTCTCCCTTTGCATTGGTGTATTCTCTGGGGATTTCAGGGGGAATCACATGGGAACCCAATCGGGAGAACGTATCTTGAGGCAATAACCCCTGAGACCACGTGGATCCCGCAAAACTTTCATAACTTCCCCGCTCGATCCCCAGCTGAGCCGAGGCTTCCACCGCAAAATAAGAGATGGACCTCATGATTTCATAGTTAAGATAGACCGCTTCTGGTGAAGAAAATGGAACTTTTTTAAGGTAAAAAACGTCTTGAAGGCCCATGACACCCAAACCCACTGGCCTATGTAATTCATTAGCTCTTTTGGCAGATTCAATGGGATAGAAGTTTTTTGTAATCACATTGTCTAACATGCGCATGGCAGTCTTTATGGACGACTTTAAGGTTTCATAAGGGTTGGGACTTAAAAATATATTTTTTAAGTTAAGGGATCCCAGGTTGCACACCGCCGTTTCCGAGGGACTGGTGTTTAATGTAATCTCTGTGCAAAGATTGCTGGAATGAACCACACCCACATGGGATTGGGGGCTTCGTAAATTGCAGGGATCTTTAAACGTGATCCAAGGATGGCCGGTTTCAAAAAGCATGGAAAGCATTTTGCGCCATAAAGTAACAGCATTCACGGTCTTAAAGTTTTTAAGGATTCCGGCTTGGGCCTGGGCCTCTGCTTTCAAATAGGCCACTTTAAAGGAATCCCCATACAAATCATGCAAATGAGGCACTTCAGAGGGGCAAAAGAGGGTCCAATGGGATTCTTCACACACCCGCTCCATAAAGAGATCTGGGATCCAATTGGCCGTAAACATATCTGGAGTTCGACGGCGTTCATCCCCTGTATTTTTTCGAAGCTCCAAAAAATCTTCCAAGTCGATGTGCCACGTTTCCAGATAAGCGCACACCGCTCCTTTGCGTTTTCCACCTTGATTCACCGCAATGGTGGAGGAGTCCTGCACTTTTAAGAAAGGAATCACCCCTTGGCTGCGGCCATTGGTCCCTTTGATCCAACTTCCACTACCCCGAATGTTGGTCCAATCATTGCCCAAGCCACCCGCATACTTGGAGAGCAGGGCATTGTCCGTGTATTGTCTAAAAATATCCATCAAATCATCTTGGGTGGTGGTTAAAAAGCAACTGGACATTTGGGAGCGTTGGGTGCCTGAATTAAACAACGTGGGTGTGCTGGGTACATAAAGCATTTGGGAGATCAAATGATAGAATTGGGCGGCGGCTTCGTTGCGCTGAGAAGTTTCTGCCAAAGCCACTCCCATGGCAATGCGCATCCACAAGTGTTGTAACGATTCATAGCGTTTGCCTTCTTTGTGAAGCAAATAGCGATCGTAAAGGGTATGGGCACCAATGTAATCAAACAAATAATTTCGATTTTGATCCAAACAGCCATTTAAAAATTCCAAATCAAAGGTGGCAAGCTCCGGAGACAACTGCTCCCTTTGAATCCCAAAGTGAACGTATTGCCGCAGGTGGGGATAGTGTTTTTCAGACTCAGGTCCCAACTGAGGAACGGAAAACTCAGAAGTGGACTCCGGGGAGGAATTTGGGTTGCTGATTCCTAATGTTTCCAAACACTCCAGCCTAAGTTTTTCATTCAAAACACATGCCGCTAAATAGGAGTATTCCTTACCCTGCTCAATTTTGGGACGCAGATTTAAAATGTGATTGTCTAGGGAAACCTCTTTTGACAACCCCACTTCGTTTAAAATGACCTGATTTACCTTTGGGTGAAAAATGGAATATTTCATATAAAAAACCCTTTCCAAAGTCAGCTGGTTGCAGCATCCCTTGCCATACCAATCCACAAGTGGGACAAAATAAAAAATACACGGCCACCCCCTTAAACCAAGGAAGCTCGAAATGGGCCTGGGCACTTTTTTCCCGTTTTTTCATATCTAGTGGTACTGCAAAATCAAAAACACTGTCAATAGCGGTTGGAACCAAGTCCGAGAGAAGCTCAGGCTAAGACCTTCAGTTCCAAAGGAAAACAAAAGGGTTCATCTGTTTTTATGAAATCTCCTCCCAGGCCCACCCACCCGCAAAGTCTCCATGGGGAAGCATAATTTTTGAGGAAAAGTGAAACAGTCTTTTTTACAGGAATTCTCCCCTGTTTTTTTCCCACGATTGCCTTGACTGTAAAAACCAATTACGTATTCCTAGGGAGACGCAAAGGGTTGCTCTTCTTTGAAACACAGGAAATGATCTTCTTTGAAAAACATCAACGCAAATCACTTACTTCTTCTGTTCTGATAAGGGGATAACCGAAATGGGGTTGGTAAAATGGGCCTTTTATGGACCGGACGCCCTTAAAACCGCCGAACATTATGCAAGACACGTCACGGAGTTTTTGAATCGTCATTCCTGGCCCCCGGGAAAACACCAAATTTACGCCCACGACCCCCACACCTATGTTTTAGAGTGGTTTTTAGAAAATAGGGATCAAGTTGCGGGACTCGCCCAGACTTTAAAGGGTCGACAATTCCACGACGAAGAATGGATTTCAAAGGAAAAATCATGAGTTTTCATCCCAGTCAATCCCGATACATCGGACTCCACAAAAATGAGTATTTTTTTGATCATTCGGACAAGGTTTTGGAAGCCATCCAAAAAACAAGTTTATATGAAACCAATCTGTATCAGTGTTCCGGTTCGTTTTGGGATTTTGCTGCCAAATTGGCACAAACCCTAGGATTAGGCCAAAATTCCATCTGCCTCACCCATGGAGCAGAAGACGCCCTCTGGAAACTTCTCGCGTTTTTGAGAACTCAATCTTTTCAATTGCTTCTCCCTTATGGGTCCTGGGAGTTTTATGATGCGTTAGGGCTTCATCTCAAATACCACATTCAAAAATTTGAGATGCCCTGCACTCCAAGCCTTTTAGCCGAGTCCCATCCCTCATTGCGAACCTTAGAGGAAACCCTACAGGCTCACGAAGGTCCAGCAGTGGTGATTTTGGCTAGCCCCAATAATCCGACGGGGTTAACCCTACCATTAGAAAACTTAGAAAATTGGTGTGTGCGTTTCCCCCAGCATCATTTTCTATTGGATTATGTATACGGAGATCCCAAACAAATCGGCGATTTCCCTCTTTTTCTTCCCAATTTAACCGTGATCAGCAGCTTTTCAAAATTTTTTGGGCTTCCTGGAATTCGACTGGGTTTTATGGTGGGAACTCAAGTTTCCCAATTTGGATTTGGCTTAGGTATTTCACCCCAAAGCGCCATTTGCGCCCAAGCCGCATTGGAAGATTACAATTGTTACCTTAAAAATCGCCTAGAGATGCTGAAGTTTGCCCATGAATTAGCCCTCCTTCCCTTGAAGTCCCTTAAAGTTTGGCCCACTCAAGGCTCCTTCTTTTTGACACAGGTGCTCGTTCCCATCCCCGAATCAAAACTCCCTTCCTTGCTACTCAAAGCTAAAGAGACTTCCTATGTCTACCCAAAAGTATTACATTTGTACAACAAACTATCCTTTCGTTTTGCCCTGGGTCCAGAGTCCATCTGCGATGCCATTGAGACCTATTTAATGGTGGTGGAGGGACAATTAAAAGATTGGGAAAGTTAACAATCCCTTCCTTTAAAGAATTGCTTTTTTACCCCACCCCCATCAAAGAGTCCATTTATCAACAAATACCGATAGGTAGAAACTCTTTTTTCTAAATCCAAAAAAGAAACTTATAATTCTTAAAATCCGTCCGAAGCTCTTTAATAGAAAGCCCAAAGGTCCCGGAGGGATACTCGATGCACATTTTATCTTTCAAATCACTACTTTTATTAGGAATGGCATTCTCATGGGGTTGCGGCTCCCAAAAGTCAAAATCTTCCTCATCCAAAACGGTTTACCTTCAAATTGGGCCCGATCCACGCACTTCCGAAAAGTACGCCCTAGATGCCAACACCCCTTCTTTTATTGGATTCTTGGCCACTTCTGCTGATAAAACGGTTTCCCTGCAGCTCAAGCCAGGTCAAAACCAGATCGAATTGCCTTTGGGTGTGGAGCTATCGGTGGTGGCTAGGCTAGTGACCCTCAAATCCGATCCTCTAGGAGCTCAATTTTTTATCAGTCAAGGTAAAAAAAGCGTTACGTTAAGTGAGGCCGACAGCACTCTCAGCTTAAGTTTTGAGCCCTACGCCAAGGCCGTTCCCACAAACCTTTATGGCATGGCCCTTTGGCAGGGCACACCACTGGTGGGTTCCCAAGTGAGACTCAAGGACCCCTTAACCCAAGCCACCTGGGAAATTCCAGAGCTCAGCTTTGGGGCCAGCACGGATGCCAATGGCGTGTTTTCGTTACGTTCCCCTTTTACCCAAACAGGGGAATCGGAAAAACCCCTGCCATTGGTTTTGGAGTTTACCTTACCCGATGGGAAAAAGATTGAAAAATCATTTGAAACCTCCTATCCCTTTTTACCTGGCACCAATTTAAAGTATGTTAACTTAAGTGGTCCTGAAACCATTGAGCTCGGAAAATCCAGTACGGATTTTGATGGGGATGGGATCCTAAATTTAGCCGAAGAAGCCATGGGCACCAACCCTTTTGCGGTGAACACTTCAGGCTGCACCTCCCCCGAAAAGGTATTAAAGGGTTTTGCCTACACCTGCTCCGATGGTCTTAGTTTAGTGGGAACTTTGGAAGTGTTGGAAGGAAAAAGTTGTTTTGATTTATTGGGGGATGTCAATAAGGATGGCAAAAAAGATGGATTAGACTGCCAAGGACCTAAGGGAGACAAAGGCGATAAAGGAGACACAGGACTGGCGGGAACTAATGGTACTAATGGCTCTGATGGGGTTTCCGTGGGCATCTCCATTGTTTTAGAGCCCGCAGGATCCAACTGCCCCACCGGAGGATCTAAGGTAACAACTTGGACAGATTTCCCCCCTGCCAATCAAATCATGGACTCCGGGGAAGCCTCCTCAGCCCGGTACAAATTCATTTGCAATGGGAACAACGCCGTGGCATCCACACCTGTGGTAAAACAGGGTAGTAACACTCTTGGAAACTACATTTTAGCAGGAGATATGTTTGCAAATTTCGACAACGCCTATCTTCAACTCGCCGCAGACCCAGAGGAAGTGGGAAAATTCAAGCCTAAATTTACAGATGTGTTTTTTGGTAGCTCAGACTGCAATGGAAGCAGTTTCGTCACCAGCTCTTCCGGTCGAATTGGAAATCTACTTTCAGGGTTGGTGACCAATATGGTCTCCGGAACCAAGTCTCCTAGACCCATCTACTCTATGTCCAATGACGACGGATGTGTGAACTTCAATTCAGGGGCGTTTTCCTACGCTCCAGACCCAGCGTTTACCGTTCTATTACCCGGAGGAAAGGTTTTTGCCATGTCCGGAAGCCACTGGGACATCAAGGGAAGACGCCTAGGCATGGGAGCACTCGTGTCCACAGACGGAGGCGACACATTTACAAGCAAAACCCAGTCCCAAATGCCGGGTAGCTTTTCCCATTTCCCCCAACCCATTGCCACAGGGGGACCTAGCAGCAACCAGGCCGGTGAGGCCCTTTTGATAAACTTCCGTTCTCCCACAGACTCTGGTGCACCCGTGCTCCAGTATAGCCACGATGGTTCAAGCTTTACCAACTTTCCCATGAATGCCTTGATCACCGCCTCTGGTATGAACGGCAACCCCACCTGTTGGAAACTTCACTATAGTGCCAACACTTGGTTTGCCACCAATGATTGTTCCAATTCCGGAAAAGTCTTTCGATCGACCGACCAAGGCCTAACATGGAGTTTTTCCTCCATTCCATTAGCAAAGTCACCAGGCCTCTATCTTTATGACTTCCATCGCATAGCGGGTAAACTTGCGGCCAAAGCCAACACCTGGGAATCGGAATCCACCGTTACGTTCCAGTTTTCCTCTCCTGACAATGGACTCACCTGGGAGATCAACAACCCATGCCTAGATCTGAACCAAACCCGAATGGAGTCTCACCAAAATATTCTTTATTGCCTAACTCCTGGCTATCTTTTCAAATCCACAAATCAAGGTACCACATGGCAACTTTTGAGTAGTTTCAGAGGAATGAAGTCCACATTAGGTCTCTCTGTGGGAATCAGTCGCCCAGAGCGCATCATCGTGGGAGGAGCTGGGTTGTTTCTCATCAAGCTCACCAATGATTCCCATTCTTGGATTGTCTCGAACGATTCAGGAACCACATGGAGTCAGTTTAGCTTCAACCATTCCAGCACCAACTATGAAATGTTTTCTAATGTGAGCTGGGTAGGAAACAACATTCTCGCCAAAACCACATCAGACCAGTATTTCTTAAGCGTAGATCAAGGAGTTTCGTGGAATAGTCTCACTTTACCCAACCCCTTTGTAGGCGATGTGATGTTAACCGAAAACAAGATCTTCCTGGCCCATGGCAGCAATGGTTTTTGGCACAGTAACCTATCCCCGGTGAGTTTTGCGTTACAAAATTCAGGCACTTCTGCCGCATCCATTCAATACTTAACCCATTGTTACCCCTCCCTTTGTGCCATCTCTTTTCCCTCCAACCAGATCATCGAAATCGATCCCACCAATCCCACTCTCCCCTCGTTTCCTGCTCGAAGCCTGGGTCAAATCGCAACACTGATTCCCTCCAATGGCGTCGGAGTGAATTTCATCAAAGAATCGCCTAGCACCCTTCTGGCAACCTTCCCATCTGTACAGGGCGATTTTACCACTGCCAAACACATTGGCTCAGGAGATTGGCAAACGGCCACCAAACCGGATTGCCCTAACATGGGTGGAACGGGTCACACCCTAGCCAGTGGGGGCGTGGGCAGCTATTTTTACTGTGGTTCTTTTTCTTCCGACTTTGCGGTTTGGAGCCAGACCTTGTCCTATCCTCCGGAACTTCTTCGTTCCGCCACGCCCCTGCCTAAATTGATGGCCAAAATGGGAGATAAATTTCTAGAATCATCGGATTTTGGTAGAAGTTTTTACCAAGTGGGAATAGGAATTGGATCTAGTTATGGATCACCCTATCTCTATCAACAAGGCACCAAATGGGTGTATCAAGGAAAAATCTCCCTAAACTCAGGAGCGACCTTTACCTCCATTCCCAGCCAAAACAACGTGGACCCCAATACGGCGATTTTACTTCCCAATGGCAAATTGTTCGCTTACACCTATGATAAAAGAAGTTTTGCCACCAGCTCAGACAACGGGAACACCTGGACCACCACCCATATGCCCATTGTGGTGGACACCATTCCCACCCGATCGGTTGCACTCCCCGCCGGGATCACGTTACCATTAACCACTCTCTCCCTTCAGTGAGCCCTAAGATGCCCATTACCGTAGCCAATGGACTTGAGTACTTTGCACCTCCGGATCCATCCAGCGCCCGGAAAGGAGTTCTTTTTTCCACGGCCACCGGCATTGTAAGCCAACTTTACCACCCCATTTTGCAAGAGTGGGCCAGTCTTTGGAACGCCCATCTCTTTGCCCACGACTACCCCGGATTTGGAGCCAGCCCAGAATCAGGGTCCGTGCTCTACCAACTGGGAAAACCGAGAATCTGGGATGTATTACAAATGTATGTCAAGAAAGCATTCTGGAATGCGAAATCCCATCTCATCGATCATCATAGCCTTCCCCCGAATTTTCAGTGGACTTTGGCAGGTCATAGCCTGGGGGGCTGGCTCTCCATGCAAGTGGCCACATCCCTTTTTGTGAAGGAGGTGGTGGCCTTAGACATTCCCATTTTAACGTACCAACAAGACTTAGCTTGGAGTCTGGCTTCGCAGCTGGGTTTTCAGGGCTTACACCCCTTAGCCAAATCGGCTAGACACCGAAAACTCCATTTAGGAGACCCAAAAGAAGCGGTTCGTTACTTTAAGAAAAATGCTTTTTTTCAAGGATGGCCAGAAGAAACCATTCTTCAATACATTCAATTTCACTATCAACCCCTTGAAAAAGGAACCATGGTGTTGGGGCATGACTCCCATCTAGAGTCGGACATTTTCGAGAGCCAACCCCGAACCTTTCTTTCGAGCGTGCCTTTTCAAAAAAATTGGAATGAAACTCTCACCGTCCGGGCGCTGTATGGGAAGGAAAGCCCCTTTTGTCATGCCAAAGCCAAACGTGAGTTGAACGCACTTTGTGGAACTCTCCACTGGCAAGAAGTTCCAGGTAGACATATGTTTGTGTTTAGTCACCCACAAGAATTCCTGGAACTCCTAAATAAACAAAAAAGCTAGATTATTTTGAATTTAAAAACCGCACCACATCATAGGTTTCGTTAATGGTTCTTTGGTTGATGGAAGGGTGTGAATCATTTGTATTCCTCACGGGATGATACCCAAAGTTAAGCACGATGTAGTTTCCATTCGATTTATACTCATCTGCCGTTTTGAAGTGCATGAGATTCAGAGGGAGAGCTCCCACCGCCGTAAAATCGGAAGCCTTTCCTAGCCGCACCCGAGCCATGGTTTGCACATGACAACCCGTACAGTCGGGTCCTCTCTCACCCGTTTTAAGATCAGGCAACTTGGTGAGCCGTGGGTTTTCCAAATTATTGGCGGCTGTTAATCCCAATTCCTTTTTATCAGCCGCCAGTTTGGTGGGATCTCCAAGAACATTCAATACATCAGCATGCACCCCATTGCTCGTGGGAACGATGGTTCCCACCGCTCCTGAGGCAT
The DNA here is from genome assembly GCA_044339525.1 of Silvanigrellaceae bacterium. Lineage (GTDB taxonomy): Bacteria > Bdellovibrionota_B > Oligoflexia > Silvanigrellales > Silvanigrellaceae > JBIIVH01. The sequence continues at coordinate 47,745 of JBIIVH010000005.1, forward strand.
TAAAACCCACATTATCCACGGCCGAATCGGACTGTTCCACCATAAACATCTTAGGCACGACCACCAACTTGCCATTTTGCACCACTGAAATTTTCCATTCCCAGCGGGTGCCTCCCGTAGGCGGCCGGTCTTTTTTAGTAACCATGATGGCCACTCCTTTTAATTTGGAAGCCGTTGCATTTTTCAAAACCACCGCTTTTACCCTCTTAAAAATCTCCATTTTTTCACCATCAAACAGAATCCCATTGTCGATATCTCTGGATTCGTTGCTATCTAGCCCCACTAGACAAGGATGAGGTCCAATGGGTTTATTAGGACTGTTGTTTAACATCACTCTGCAATTTTCCGTTTGATGAAAAGCGTCCTGGAGCTCCGTCAACACCTGAGGAGCCTCGGATTTTTCCATGCGATAAACAAAGTGTAAGCCGGCATCCGCCAAAGCGTTTGTGGTTCCGTTGGCTGGTTTGGGGTTCCAATATTGGGCTGTGAGTCGAAACTCGCCTTCACAACTCTCCACTGGGGTACCTGGCTCACCCGGTGATTTGGCCACAAAGGCTTGTGGAGCACAAGGATCATAACGAATCCCGGAGATAAAAGTATTGGCATAAATTTCATCTAAAGTTCCAAAAATGTCCTTGGTGACTCCTTCCTTAAAGTTGGCATCATGCACCACTGTAAAAAAGTCTTTTGGCATGATATTTCCCTCTGCTGCCCCAATTTTGGCAGACGGGTTGGTTAACTTTCCCGCCCGAGGTAAGAGAAAAGAAACGTCTATGGGAGAGACCTTTTGAACCTTTCTTGCCACGTCCGTGGTGGCATTGACACCAGCACTTGAAGTGGAGCGCGTTTTGCAACCTACCCCCAATATCCCTAGACACAAACCCGCCCAAATGATTCTTTGTTTACTCATGAAAACCTCCCTGTAATTTTACCTACTGATTTTCGTCCCCCAAAAAAAGGTCGTTGGACCCTTTTTGTCCCATCTAACTTTTTTTTAACGGTTATTCTCCAGTTTTTTCTATTCTGAGTTTAAATTTTGATAACTCTAAGTAAATTCATTTCTTAAGGAAGGTCAGATAAGGCCACTTTGGCCCGGTCCACAATCCACAACGCCCTACCCTTCCGATAATTTCTTTGATCTTTCACAACATCTCCCAGAAGTCTTTTCTTTTCATTATGTTCCAAAAGTTCACGCTTCACGATTTTCTTCAGCGCATGATCCCGAACCACCAAAGCCTTATCCTGTAAACCTTGAGAAAGCGCCTCTTTACAAAAGGGGCTGGATTTTTCCAGGCAGTACCGATCTAAATACTCTATCCTTCCAATCCAAGTGAGTTTTGGGGCATGCCTAGAAAGGTTTGGCTGATTTTCCTGGGAAATTAACTCCGTAACAATGATTTTTTCCTTGCTGTGGATGTACCCAATTTCATCTTGCTGAGCCTGAATGGGCTGGGCAAATAGACACAAGACACTGGTCTGGATGAGTAAAGTGAATTTGACTATTGAAATCTCTAAATTTGGAAACTTAATCCAATTCATAAAGTAACAATCCTTCCTCAAACCCAAATCTCAACCCAAATTTTACTTTCATCCACACTTTGCAAAAAGGACCAATCCCTTTCCGGTGTCAACAAAGCACCACATTAACTCTTCTTATCCCCCAAAGAATCTCTCATGACTCTTGAGACAAAATATCAACCGTATGTTTTTACAAGATATTATGATTTTTTTAAAAAACAACATGAGTCTTTGTTAATTATTTTAAAACTTCTACCGATGAAAGTCTCAAATACATTATGAGTTTTTGATTTTTTAACAGAGATTAAAATTTCTTTAGAGATCAAACAAAAAACACGGCAGGGAGCAAGGCAGCTCCTTGATACGGAACAGGGAGGAAAGTGTACCATGAGGAGTAACGCACAAAATATGGAACCCAGGGTTTGGTTTTATTATGCCAAAGAGCAACAAGTTGGACCTTTGAGAGAATCAGAGCTTAGACATGCCATTGCTTCCGGTCTAGTTACCTTGGATGACTACATTTACAAAGAAGGCTATGCCGATTGGAAGTTTTTAAGGGAAGTGAAAGAGTTGAGCGACACTCTCAAATCAGCCGGATCTCCACCCGTGCCAAGAGAAGCCGTAAAAAACTCCCTAAAAAACAATCGCACCATGAATCGGGCACCCATACGCGAATTGGTGGTGGCACATAATGAAGCCAATGTGGCCTTTGGTCACATCAGTAACATCTCAGTGAATGGAGTTTTCTTAGAAACTCCGGACAATGTATTTGAACTCAATGATGAGCTTAAACTCACGTTAAAAGAAGGCAGAGGACTGGGGAAACCCATGCATCTTAAGGCGGTGGTGGTGAGGCTGGTTAATCAAGCCGGAATGAAAGGTTACGGGCTGGAACTTCGGGGGATTGATGAAACCATTAAAGCAAAAATATCGGAATACGTGAAGAAAAATCAGGCTTCTTAGAACTTTGAATCCAAAAAAATCACACAGGCCACTATCTGTTGAAGGAGAACCCATGAATCTTGCCGCCAAACCAGAAACCACAAAACCAGACGTTCCACGCAGTGATCTTTTCAAGATGATTGCCGAACCCACCTTAACTCGGTTTAGTGCGGAATCCAAAAAAGGGGCTGTTTTAAAATCATATAAGTTATTGACAGCTGAGCAAAAAGAAGACTTTATCAATCAATGTGCATACTTAAGTGTGGAGAAATTCAAAAACCACCAGAAGCAAGATGGCTCCGTTTACTTAATCCTATGTTCCATGGCTACGGAACGGGAATGGGAGGCCATGAGTTCCTTTTTAAAATCACTATTGCACCAATCTTCTTCCGCAGAACTCTACCGAGAAATTGCTATGATCTTGCTAGACCTAGCCGACAACGACCTAGGTGATAAAAATTCCAAACTGCCATTGGGTCAGACGGCTCTCGTGATGCTCACGGAAATGGGCCTCCTATTGGCCAACCAAACCGGACAAAGTAACTTAGAATACAAAGAAGTGGCACGTATCATTGAATACATCACCACCAATCTTTTGGCCCGTTCCAACATGAATAACACCGCCATTCGAGTGGCATTGGTTCACTATTTAAACCACACAAATGCCACAGGTACCTCCACACTTCAGCTTGGTCGTGTGATCAGTCGGTTTGGACAATCCCTTCTAGATGAAATCCTATTGACCTTTTTTGAAGACAAAAAACGAGGAAACGCCGCTTTCTTTTTTATGGTGGAAAACCTCCATGCGTTTTTTACATCCACCAGTGCTTTGGCAGAGATGTGTCTGAACGTACTCAAACACCACATGCTCAAATTTCCCGGGGAATTTCCTTCCTTTTTTGCGTCTTTTATGGATCAATGCAAACGAGATCCAGGTCATGCCAAAATGATTTCCCAGCTGCTCGCTGGGCTCATTCGAAGTTCCATCGAAGTGACACAAAGGTCTTTGTTTGATAACCTTAAGAAACTATTTTTGAAACATCTCCAAACCATCCAAAGTGAGGAGGGGATTGATTTTCAAGAACACCTGCAGCTTTGTTACCAAATTCTTCAGGCGGGAGCCAATGGGTCACCCACCTCCATTCGTGGCCGGAATCTTTTGCTGGATGAAGTTTTAAAGGATCTCCAAACCTTAAAAACAGAATCCCTTGCGGCGCAGCAAACCAAACCCCCACTCATGGGCAAGCTGAAAAAACCGAAAGACAATTCCGTCAAACTGGCCAAATTTGGAGAAAAACCCTCTCCCCTGGAATCCATGCTACAACTGGCTTGTTAACCTCATCGAAAATTTCAAACGGCTTAGTGAGAATCTTCCTTTGAATCAAACTCCGGGGGTGGTTTCTCTCCTAAATACTCTCCAGGATTATCATATAAAATCTTAATATCTACTCTACGATTTAGGCTTCTATTTTCAGGGGAATCATTGGCGGCCACCGGTATGGTGTCTGCAAACCCGGCCGCATAAATCAACTCCCGATCCATCTTATGCTTTTCGATGATGTACCTCACCACCGCTGTGGCCCGTGTGGCAGAAAGTTCCCAGTTGGTTTGTCCGTTCATTTGAAAGGGCAAGGCATCGGTGTGTCCCTCCACTCGAACGCGTCTTCCCATCTCTTTAATGATCTGTGCCACAGCATCCAATGGCACTTTGGCTTCTTCATTCAGTTCCGATCGGCTGGATTTAAAAAATTTGCGGGCCAGAAGCGAAATTCGAATGCCATCGGTGTCCCGATTGACAAAAATCACTTGATCTGGATTCCCCTCTTTTTTGGCGCTGCTAAAGTCCTTACTCCCGTAAAGTCTATCTTCCAAAATTTGCTCAATTTTTTGAGACTCCGCAGAGATCAAAGCGGCCTGCTCCTTTCTTAAAAATTTTAAAAAACTCTCCCGATTGGTGTTCCCTTTCACTCGGTCAAAAATCCCATCTGCCCGAGAATTGCCTTTGGGAGTCACTCCCTCTTTCGCATCAGGATGTTCCGTAATCATTCCGAAGGCTTTTTGAATGGACGTGGAAGCCTTTTTTAGTTTTTCCATTTCGATATTGGCTAAGCTATATAATACCACAAAAAGGGCAAACAAAAGGGTCATCATGTCTGCAAAGGCCACTAGCCATCGCTCATGATTTTCAAATTCTGGGCAGGGTTGCTTTTTGGCCAAAGGAGTCGCTCCTGTGTCACTTTAAGTTAATGCCCATCTGATGCCATCCCTTTTAACCGCTCTACCAATACCTTTGGGGAATGGCTATGGGCAATGCCAAGCACTCCAATGGCCGCCATTTCTCGAAAGGTTTTTTTCTGATGGCACATGCGCTTGATTTTTTTCCCCGCTGGCAGGGCAAAAAGGTTGGCGATGGCCACTCCATAAATCGTCGCAATAAACGCGGTTGCAATCCCTGGACCAATTTTTTCGGGATTGTTTAAGTTCTGCATCACCACCATAAGACCCAATACCGCTCCAATGATCCCTACCGTGGGCGAAAAGGCTCCAATATCTTCCCAAAATTTGGCGGCCAACTCTTCTTCCTCAAAATGATGCATGATTTCTGTTTCTAAGACCTCTTGGATCACCACAGGATCTGTATTATCCACCAGCATTTGGATGCCTTTGGCCAAAAAGGGATTCGTTAGGTTTGCAATTTCTTTCTCCAGCGCCAAAAAACCATCTTTTCGAGCCAAGATGGATAGACGCTCAATATCTTGAATGAGAGCGTGGGAATCACTCTTGGGACCATTTAAAAAAAGCCCCAAAGACTTAATGCTAAAAATGAGATCCTTCATGGGATAGGCAATCACCACGGCGGCAAGGCTGCCCACTCCCACAATCATGAGGGCGCTTCCCCCCCAAAGGGAAACGATGGGCAATCCTTTGATCACGGCCGTGCCCAACACGGCAACGATTCCTAAGATGGGTCCAATGATACTGGTTAATTCCATGGTTTCGTCCAACAAACTAAAAAAAGGGGCCCAATTCGACGCTACCACGTATTGGAAGGAGGCAAGTGACAATTAAACCAAGCACTAGGCAAAAAGGGACCTCCTTTGTATAGTAACATTCACTGGAGATACGATAAAGGAACATTGGGAGAGAATCTATGATTACTGTTACACAAATGCAATACGCAATCGCTGTCTTAAAAAATAAGAGCTTCAGTGCGGCGGCTAAATATTGTAATGTTAGCCAACCCACTCTAAGCCAGCAGATCGCTAAAATGGAAGACATTTTGGGATGCGTGGTCTTCGATCGAAATCTCCAACCTACTGAACCCACTTCCCTGGGCCTAAATCTGATTCGACAGATGATTTATATTATGGAGCAGATGGATCAACTCAAAAGCCTGGCTCAGCACCCAGATTCCCTGGTGGGGCTCCTCAAAATTGCCATCATTCCCACGTTAAGTGTTTCTCTGTTACCTTACTTAATCCCACTCCTACAGTCCAAAACACCAGGCATTCGCTTTGAAATCGAAGAGCTTCAAACCCAACACATCGTGGAACGTCTCCTCAACGAAACCTTGGACGCAGCCATTTGTGTCACTCCTTTGGAGGTTTCAAGCCTGCACTCTGAAGTGCTTTTTTATGAGCCCCTCTGGGTGTGTGCCCACCCCCAACATCCCTTGGCAACTCTCACACAATGTTCCCAGGATCATCTTTCTGCCGAAGGATTATGGCTTTTGCAAGAGGGTCATTGCCTAAGAGGTCAGATGTTAAACCTATGCCAGATCTCCCAATATTCTAAATTAAGGGATCCCCAAAACGTTCTTTTAGATGTGGGCAATTTGGCCTGCTTAGGGGCATTGGTGGAGAAATCGGGAGGCTATACCATTCTGCCCCAACTCTCCCTGCCCTCAGCGCCTTCAAACGTCAAGCTCCTACCTTTTGAGGCTCCGATTCCTTGCCGGGAGGTGAGTTTTGTTTCCGCTAGACCAGAGAAAAAAAAGCATTTATTCGATGCCTTTTTAGTTGCCGTTCATGAGTCGCTGCCACAAGACATCTTAGATTTTGACAAAAGTGGGGTGAAGATCATTCCTTTGTAACTTCAAAATAGCACTAAAAAACAGTTCTTATGCTGGGGTGTTTTTTCATTAATTTACTATATAATCAAGATAAAGCAAACCCATAATGATAGTAAAAATCCCACCTAAAACCAACGAAAGATTGCCTGTCGCTAAAAGAAACGGGTTACCTCCAACCAAAATCATCACATACCCCGCAGCTATAATGGCATGTGGAACAACTCTTTCATCCATTAATCCAAACTTACTCTTGGTGAGAGAATCCACATCCTCTTCTGTTAAAGCAACACGTGTGTTTGATAGCCCATAGTCAGCGTCAAATTTTGCTGCAGCGATTATGGCTTTGTCATCACCTCCAAGCTCTTTTACAGCTTTTTCGAAACCACCGGGTACAACCACGCTTAGTATTTTGTTTACTTCACCTGAGGCAGAAGATTCTGCTAACGACGTGGCTTTTTGTGAATTTCCAAATTTGGATTCCATTGAGGCTTTGGCATCTAAAAAATTTCTTTTAGAATCTGCAATTCGCTAGTTGATTTCTTGAGATGTGGCGGGTTTGCCCGTTTTAAACTCCACCATTTTCGCTGCCAAAACAGTAAGAAGTGAAAACCAGATATTTTCAACAATATACATAGGATTGCTTAGGTTTTTGACGAGGTCAGGCGCCGCTTTGGCTGCCCGATTAATGGTCTCTAAGTTCGATGTTGCCAATTTTTGTAGCTGAGCAGGGAGCAGTTTAAGGGCATTTTGGCGGGTTTTGACTAGCCAGGGCGAATCCGACGAAGGACCCTTACTACTAGTGTCATCTAAGGATTCCGATGAGGTGCCTGACCTTTTGCAATTGTTTGCAACCAATACAAATGCGGAAAACCCCGATTGAATTAATAATCTACGACTGGTCATCATCAAACTCCTTGTTTTGTAATCCAAATCTAATTTGAAAGGATTTTACTCAATTCAATGTTAGGTTTCGACCTTGTTCTAAAAAGCTTGAAACTCCAAAAAATTGTCGCGGCGGTGATTTAAATGGTCTTAGTTTAGTTGCCTTAACTCACTTATACACTCGTTCCGAATGAATATTTGATTTTTATTGTTTAAATAATTAATGTTTTTATTTAAATACATGTTTTTTAAGTATTTTAATTTAATTTTTTATATTCTATTTTTTGTTCCGATAAATCAAAAAGAGAGAAAATCTCCTGGAACAAAATGGGTCACTAAAATTCCAACCCTAAAAGGACTCGAAAATGACAAAATATTCAATTTTAACACTACCACTGTGGATCTTGAATTGTGGCACGGCTCCAAACTCCACTTCCACCGAATCAGGAAGAAACAGCCAAGACTCTCCTAATTACGTGGATTTAGAACTATCCTCCGACGCTAAATTCCTGCTGGTTAACCAGATAAACGATGAGGAAAATGGCATCCAAATGAACGGTCTATCACTTCGGGAGGCCATTGCCATTGCCAATCAAAATTCAAAGATTGAAATCATTCAATTTGATCCCAAATTAGCCGGAAAAGTGATTCCACTAACCAAAGGCCAGATCTCCATCAAATCGAGCATCAAATTGGTGGCTCCACCCCTTGGGGTGACCATTGACGCTGGCACCCGCTCTCGGATTTTCCGGATCTCCCAGGAAAATTCAGACATCCAGGTCTGGCTCGAGAATCTAAATTTTAAGAACGGTGTGGCACCCGATGAAGGGATAGGCGTGGGCAGCACGGGATTTGAGTACCCCAATATTCGCGGCGGTGCCATATACAACACAGAGAATTTAACCATTGTTAGGTCCACATTTTTTAACAACAAAGCCCTTCGGGGTGGAGCCATTGTGAGCGACGGAGGATCTCTTACCGTAAGCCAATCTCAGTTCACCGAAAATCGGGCTGGGGAATTTGGAGGAGGAATTGTTTTTGACACCGGGTCTTTTATGACGGTAGAGGATACTCTATTTACCAACAACGAAGCTGGAACCATTCAAATCATAAGCACGTCCCTGCCAAATTACTCGGTTCCCGTCTCCCGATACCTCGGAGGCGCCATTGTGGTGGACCCGGAAAGTTACACCCTCAAAAGGGTTACCTTCTCTAGCAATCGAGCCACAAACGGAGGGGCAGTCTATCACTTCCAATCCATGGGGCTGATGGAAGATTGTTTGTTTAAATCGTCCAATTCTGCCACTTCCGCCGGCCAGGCCATTTGGAGTTTTGCTGGCACCCTTTCACTGGTTCGAACTGAGTTTGAAGTCCCAATAGGAGAGGCAATCTTCAATTTAAACGGTAAAACAAAGGTAGAACAACTTTAAACCCTACCTAAGCTTTAAGGTTTTATAAAATCTAAAATAAAAACGGGCCATTATGGGCTCCAATGCCCTTCCACATTCACTTGTTTCCACCCCCACAAATCGACCTGAAGGATCAGAAGCCTTAGCCCATCGGACGACAAGGAAAATGGATCGGGAGTGAGTTTTATACTTTTGCCTTGACCAAGTAAGGTAACGGTAAGGGAAATGGGAAGCCTGGGAGGCTGCCTAAAAAGCCCAAAAACATTGGACCTGCCCTGGGCTCGAACCGTATAAAGTAAGTTGAAGGGTCGTTGCGTTAGCTTTTCCAAACAGTGGCTATTGGGCACCACCCACTCTTCCTCTATTCCAAAATCAGTGGACGGACACAACAAAGTCAGAGAAGGGCTTTCCACCGCCCTTATCGTGGACAATAAAACGTTCGCCTGCGCTCCGATGCGGGGAATGGGAAACCGGATTGGTCCGAATGACGTTGACACTCTAAACCCACAGTCTGACCTCCAGGAACTTGGTAACTACACGATACCCGCGACATCCCAGGCACGGAAAGCGGGAAGGAGGAGCTGGCCAACTCCCATTTGGCCATGGGATTTTTCTTTCTAATGGAATAGGACTGAGCTAGGCTCGCTTTTTCCAGGTAATTAACCACCACTTTTGCCCCAGGAGGAGGGAATGTAGGGAGCTCCATTTCGACTTACAAAAGCAGAGGTACTGCCTGAGTCGGGAATATAACGCAACATAAACTGGGGTCTTACCAGCCCAGCTAAACTGGTGGAGATAGCATTTAGTGTGTCTGAATAGTCCACCACTCCCATTTTGGTTTCACAGATCTTTCCCCAGTGAGTGAGATCGGAGTGGGGCGTTCCCCCTCCAAAGGGGGCGATGGCGCACTTGAATTGGCGCACAGGGTTTTCGGCATCTTCCTCTAGTTTCTCAGGCCTAGGCATGCAGCCCTGTCCATCACTACAGTTGTTTTCATCGGAGACGATGATCACCGCCACGGAAGAACCTGGCCGAACCCATTGACTCCTCATCTGGTGGGTTACGTTTTGGATGCTTCCTCGATGGCTAAGGGTGTGCAGCCCCAAAAGTCCAGCGGTAGCCGAGTAAATTCCGGTTTCGGTGGAATCACCTCGGGTGCCCGCACCAGCCACCAAAGACCTAAAATTCTCCTCCACCTGAGGCTGATTTTTTTCTAAAACCGGACCCAGATAAATTCCATCTTTTCCATTGGTGGTGACCACATGCATTTTCCATTGAGAGTTTTGAACGGCACCTAATAGCTGTTTTAAGGCAGGAGCCAAGGCGGCCCGTTCCTCTTTCATGGACCCCGAGTTGTCCAAAACCAGCACCACATCCAATAGACCCTGTTCTTTGCCACTAAACACATCTTCCACCGTAATCGTACTTGTGCCTAGGCCTTGAGTGAATTCCTGCTGATAAGCCCTTTGTTCCGGCTGAAAAAGCCTCTGCGATTTAGTTTTCGACACCCAAGAAGGACTCCACATGGTGGAATACTGTCTAGAGCCGGGATCATAATTCAGGGAATGTTCCTTCTCTTCCCAAGCATCCACAATGTGAAGCACCCGCCCCTAAAACTTGAGAGAAATCAATTTCGAATATGGCAAGAGCTAAGTTTTTTCTTGCTCTTTCAGAGCTTTCATGGCGATATGGGTAGCTCCCCCTAAGGCAAGCGGATAAAGTAACAAAGAGACTCCTGGGATCAGTAACCAAATGGATAGCCCAAAAAGGGGACTTGCGTTTTGTCGCATCCTTTTGACCCTAAGGGATAGGCTCAAGCCTCGCCGAGCGTAGGGATAATCAAAAAAGTCCCATGCCAAAAGAAATGAAACCACAAAAGGGGTAAAGAGGCTAAAAGGCGGTACAAAAGAAAAAAACAAGGAAACAAACAAAATCAAAATCGACTTTTTAATTTCTGTCCCCATGCAGGAGAGACTTCTCCAAAAGCTCATTTCCACTGCGGGTCTTCCCAAGTATTGAGCTTCCATTTCCTTGGACACCACATCAAAAAAGGGTGAGGAAATGACATTTAAAACCGCCATACAGCTCACCGCCCAGAAGCACACCACACCAAGCACGATCAGAACGATTCCAAGATAATAAGGTACCAACCACCAGGCATTGTCATTAGGCAATTTAAAATAATAGGCGTCAAACCAAGTGGAAAAATTCATCGCCAAAGCCACAATGCCCGCCCAAAACAAAATAAACGCCACGATACACGAACCATAAAGTACCAATAAATATTTTGGATTTTTCTTAAACCAAATCAGACCTCTGAAAAAAGACAAAAAACCATCAAAAAATGCATCCATTTTACGGTTCCTTTTTGGGCCTTTATAGTGGTCCCTTAGGTCCAAGTTTCGGACATGAGATAGGCGATTTCCATGCTTTGAGCATAATTGAGTCTCGGATCACAATAACTTTGATAATTGCTGGAAAGATGGTGTTCTTGAAGATCGATGGTACCCCCCAAACACTCTGTGACATTATCGCCAGTGAGCTCAAAATGGACGCCTCCCAGGTAACTTCCCATCTGGGAATGGATGCGCTTGGTATCGGAGAGCTCGGAAAAAATGGCATCAAAACTCCGGGTTTTCACTCCCCCTTGTGTTTTTACAGCGTTTCCATGCATGGGGTCACAACTCCACAACACTCTCCTTCCTGCTTTTTGAACCGTTTCCACAAGACCGGGAAGCACCGATTGAGGCTGTCCTGCTCCCAGGCGGGTGATGAGGGTGATCTTCCCCCACTCATTTTCCGGATCTAAAATTTTGGTGAGCTCCACAATTTCCTCGGCAGATGCTTTAGGACCCACTTTGATGCCAATGGGATTCTGGATGCCCCGCAGGTATTCCACATGGGCCCCGTCCACCTGGCGCGTTCGCTCCCCCAGCCACAAAAAATGCGCGCCACAATTAACAAATCCATATCTGGGAACGCTGCGGGTAAGACACGACTCGTATTGCAAAAGTAACGCCTCATGGGACGTAAAAAAGTCCACTCGCCTCAAAAAGGAATCCGCCCCAGCCACCATCTCCATAAATTCCGTAGCGGTGCGCATGCGCTTGGACACTTCCTTAAATAAATTGGGCTGGTTTTCTGCTGAAATGTGTGGCAATTCCCAAAGCTCTGGATGTCTTACATCTGTAAAACCACCTTCAATCAGGGCCCTCAAAAAATTGATGGTATAGGCGCTGTAACGATGAGCTTCCAATAGTCGATTGGGGTCATGCGTTCTGGCCTGGGCATCAAAGGCAAAACCATTGATGATATCTCCCCTAAAACTTGGCAACGTAACACCATTTTGAACCTCAGTGGAATCGGAACGGGGTTTAGCATACTGACCTGCGATGCGCCCAATGCGAATCAAGGGCTTTCGCAAACCATACAAAATCATGAGGCTCATTTGTAATATAATCTTAAGTTTATTAGTGATTTCATTGGGGTTACAATCTACAAATCGCTCCGCACAATCCCCCGCCTGCAAGACAAAGCGTCGCCCTTGTGCGGCTTCCGCCAGCTGACGGCGCAAAGACTGCACCTCTCCGGGGTGCACCAGGGGGGGAAGCTCTGTCAAATGCTTCAGGCAAGATTCCAGTTGCCCTTGGTCTTGGTATTGGGGTTGTTGCAAGGAGGAGAAGGATTGCCAAGATTGGGGGTGCCAGTTTCGGTCCATAGGGTTACCTCTTTCAAGATCACTTGGTTTTAACATCACCCCCCCGGAAAAGAAAGCGCCGCTTGCGTTGCCACCCAAAAAAAGCTAAAAGAGCGGCAAGTATGAAAAAGTTTTGATGACGGTGGGCCAAAAATGACCACACTCCAAATGACGCTGTGTGTGTGTGTTTTAGGCTAGCGATCTTCGTTTAAAATACCTCACAAAAACACCTCAAGGCTTAGGGAGTATATGCTACATAAAATTTCAGGAAAGAAGCCCGATGGGCGTCACCTTATTTTGTACACGAGCCAGGATGCTCCCCACTACGATTGGGACAACCCGCACCAAGTCTTAAGACCCGATGATTTTAAACCACCACAGATTCGATATAATATTCACAGAGGAGCCTGGCAATCCTATGCTCCCAGCAGACAAAATCGGCCCTTTTTGCCTCCGGCACATTACTGCCCCCTTTGCCCGGGTGATCCCCAGTCCCCGGTACCTTCTGAGTTTTCACCCCACTGCAGTCCCTTTGAGGTGGCCGTGGTAGAGAATCTTTTCCCAGCGCTCAGCCACCACCATGAAACAGGGTTGTGTGAGGTGGTGATTTACTCACAACAACACCATGTTAAATTTTACGAGCTTTCCCAAGGCCAAATCGAAAATTTGATTTTCGTCTGGCAGGAAAGATCACTAGAATTATCACAAATTCCCTATGTAAAACACGTATATATCTTTGAAAATAAAGGCGAAGAAGTGGGTGTTACTTTACACCACCCCCATGGCCAAATTTACGCCTACTCCCATATTCCTCCCTTTCTTCAACTGGAATTGCATGCCGCAAAGGCACATTACGCCTCCCACAAAGAGTGCCTGACCTGCAGGATCAATCAAAGAGAACAATCTTCTACCACTGCCTCTCGCGTGGTGATGGAGACCGAACATCTTTTAGCCTTTGTCCCCGAAGCCGCGCAATACCCCTACGAAATTCATGTTTCCACAAAGTGGCACACTCCTAGAATTCAAGATCTAGATGCCTCTGAAAGAACACAATTGGCCAGGATTCTAAAAAAACTCACGAGAGTTTACGATGAATTATTTCAAAAACCCATGCCCTATATGATGGTTCACCACCAATGCCCTGTTTCCGATCAATGGGACCATGCCTATCATTGGCATATGGAATTTTACCCATTCCTGCGCACTCCAACCAAACTCAAATACCTGGCCGGATCGGAATCCGGTGCTGGTTATTTTATTAATGATTCCTTACCCGAAGAGAAAGCGTTAGAACTTCAAACCCTCTTTTCCCAAATGAAAGAATAGGCTATGAATACGCCCGTCTGTCGATTTCTCCCATGCCCTGCGCCCCAACTCCCCTCCTTTGCTTTGTTTGAGGTGTTTGCTCCGGGTCGCGTGAACTTAATCGGTGAACATACGGACTATAATGGGGGAAAGGCGTTACCTTTTCCCATTCAGCTGGGAATTCGCATCAAGGTTTATCGATGCGAATCAGAAACTCAAGCCGGCAGAATGCTGTTTAGCTCTCTTTTGCCCGAATCCAGCTCAAAAGAGAGGGTGTACTACTCCCTAGATCCCGCTGGGATTTTGCCTTTTTATGAGCAGAATAAACGAAACCTGGACCAAGATAACTTTATATTAAACGCTCCGTCCTTATGTTCCGAAAATTGGCACTTGTTTGTGCTGGGTGCTCTCGTGATGGCTTATGGCAGCTCCGAATTTTTGGGAAGCGCTCTACCTCCATTAGGTTCTGACACCTTTTGTTTTCACCTGGAAAGCGATCTGCCTTTAGGAGCCGGACTTTCCAGCAGTGCGGCCCTATCCTGTGCCCTTTTGGCGGCGTTGGGTCAGGTGCACGCTCAGCTCACGGGTGCACCCTTTGATCTCCCTAAAAAACGGGAAGATCTCGCCAGGAGAGCCATGTCTATCGAACACATTTTTATCGGCACGCGATGCGGATTGATGGACCAAACTGCCATCTGTTTTGGAATGGCAAATGCCGGTCTCGTGGTTGATTTTTCGCCCATGCCAGAGGGACCACCCTCCCTTCGCACCATCGCCATGGCTCCCATTTTTAAAGTATATGTACCTGTGATCTTTCAAACCGGTGTGAGCCACTCGCTAGCGTCCACCAAATACAACCTCAGAAGATTGCAATGCGAAATCATGGTAGAAATATTAAATAAATGTTTCGATAAACAAACCAAAAAGCTGGGAGAATGGACCAACCCCGCCCTGTGGCCCGATAAGCTCCGCCATTTGGTGGAACCCAGCCACCCTTATCGTTTCTCTCAAGTGGAGATGCAGTCCGTGCTTTTGCCATTGGTGGAAAGCCAAATTGGGGACTGGGATTTTACCTCCAGCGAGGACTTTGCCTCTAGCCCCCATGAATTTACAGCGGCCGTGTTATGCAAAAGGGCCTCCCATGCCATAGTGGAAACATTACGTGTGGATGCCGTGAGGAGCTGCTTGGCCGAAGGGAATCGTTACCTTCTACATGCCTTTATGGGCGAAAGTCACGAAAGTTTAAGGTTAGATTATGAAGTGAGTTGTCCCGAACTAGACACCGCAAGAGAATGCATTTTAAGACATTCTAAAGATCTCCTGCTGTCCATGGGCCATAGCCTTCCTGAGGACTCTCA
This sequence comes from Silvanigrellaceae bacterium, assembly GCA_044339525.1. GTDB lineage: Bacteria > Bdellovibrionota_B > Oligoflexia > Silvanigrellales > Silvanigrellaceae > JBIIVH01. Next base: position 62,928 of record JBIIVH010000005.1, read on the forward strand.
ACTCATCCCCATAATGGGCCCCAGGATGATGGGAGGAGGATTTGGAGGAGGTGTGATCGCCTTGGTTCATAGTCTTCTGGAACCCCACTTAAGTCGACTCTTTTCCGGTTCTGAAAATCCCTATCTCCAACTGACCGGAAAACAAGGGCGCTGGATCAAATGTTCCTTTGGAGCTGGTCTTCAAATCACAATGTCTCCTCAATTACTTTAAATTTTTTAGGAAAGATATGAAACCGAGTTCATCAAATTTTAAGTTTGGAACCGCCTATTACCCCGAGCACATTCCACCTGTTTCTTTAATGCGCACCCTTACCGGCGAAATCAAATCATTTCCCCGAAGCGAGGCGATCAAAGAGGATTTCAAATGGATGCATCACCTGGGCATCAAACTCATACGAATGGGTGAATTTGCCTGGTCCCATGTTGCCCCTGAAGAAGGTGTGTTTCAACCCGATCTTTTTCTAGAAACCTTGGATTTAGCCCACACCTATGGAATTCAGGTGCTTATGAGCACGCCCACCGCCACCCCCCCTAAATGGCTCATCGATAAATACCCAGACATTTTGCCATTCACTCGAGGGGGCAGCCAGATTCCTTTTGGGAGTCGCAGGCATTACGATCCGGCCCATCCCCAATTTTTAGAAGAGTGCAAGACAATTGTTAAACAATTTGCTCGCTCCTTTGCAAAGCACCCCAGTGTGATCGGGTGGCAGATAGACAATGAATTTGGATGCCATGATTCGGTTTACTTATTTTCTAAACACATTCAGTCCCAATTCGCCCAATACCTTAAAAAAAGATACCATGATAACATTGAAGAAATGTGCTCTGATTTGTTTCTGGATTTTTGGTCTCAACGCATCACACAATTTGACCAGATTCACCTTCCTTATCAGTCTTGGGCCGACCAAAACCCTGGGTTAGAATTGAGATTTCGAGAGTTTTCTCAGTCCCTATTCCATGATTTTACCCAGTCTCATATCGATATGATACGAAAAGAAAGGCCTGACACACTCTTCACCCACAACTTCATGACCAGTTTTTTCGACTTAGACCCCTGGGGATTAGCTCCCCTATTGGATGTGGCGGGATTTGATCACTACCAAATGACACCCCAGCCCCACCCCATTCGGTCGTGCTGGCAGATGGCATTACAATATTCCCTCAAAAACAAACCCTACTGGGTACTAGAACAGCAACCTGTGCAAGTGAATTGGCAGAGTGTGAACCGCCGGTTCTCCCTAGATTGGCTTTATGTTTGGGGCTTTTTAAGTTATTTCACGGGAGCCTCTCTTCTTTGTTACTTTAGCTGGCGTAAGATGTGGGGAGGGGCGGAACAGTACCACGATGGAATCTTACACCACGACCTCAGAATGCCCTATTCCCCCACGGCAAAAACCCTCCTGAGCACACAAAACTCCCTCCAACTCCTGTTTCATTCCCAAATGTGGAAAACGGATCCCAAACCCCTTCCCAGAGCCCTCATTTGGTTTGATTTTGAGTCTAAATGGGCCGCCGATATTTGCAGTCAATCTGTATTGTATCAGGTCCAAGAGGGTGTCGATAAGGTGGCCAGTTGGTGCACCCAACGTGCATTGGGAATGCATTTCTTCAAAGAATGGCTCCCCCGCTTTTGGGAAGAACCCTTTGAAGTACTTCTGATACCAGGCCATCTTTTTGAGCTCAGCCCGGCCCAGAGAGATATCCTTAAAAGGTGGCTTCAAATGGGAAGACTTATTGTCACCTTTCCCCGTTTTGGAACCCAAAAACCCAATCATCAGATGAGCCCTTTCCCAGTTACCCTTCTCGATCCCAATGACTTTTATCTGGAAGAGAGTGGAGCCCTGTTGGAAACGGAAGTGGAACCCTTTTCTTTTGGGCGACGTAAAATGCCTGGAGCCATTTGGGCCGAAAAGATCATCCTTCAAAATAAACAATGGAAGGTGATGTCCAAGTTTGTAGGCGGACTCTACCAAGGTTTCCCTGCCGCCCTACTCTATCAAGAAAAAGCCTCCATTCATCAGAAATCTTCTGGAAGTTGGCTTCATTTTGCCACTTGGCCCAAAAACCCCTCTGACCTCCACAGAACCCTAGACACCTGGCTCCCCCTGGCCACCCCACTAAGAAGCAAATCTCCCTCCGTGTGTTTACTTCCCTTAGAGGCTTCCACAGGAAGGGTCTATGCGGCCATCAATTTATCCCCCAAGACAGAAGAGATCACCCTCTCTAAAAACAACTGGGAGGCCACGCTCTTGAGCCAAGAAGCCCAATCCATTCCTAAATTTCGAGTGGTTAAATCAAAAGGTGGTAAATTCCCACTTCCCCCTTTTCATGTGGCACTGCTCAAAACCCTTCCTCTTCCCTCTAAAGGCATCCTAAAGCCAAAAAAAATCCGAAGGAAAAAGCCTTTAAGAAAATCCTAATTGTCAGATACCCTTTCTTTGCAATCCTAAACTAACCTGAAGGAACATTAGGTTAACCTGTATGGATCTGTTTCTTGGAAGTTCATTCCAAATCTGAGAATTTTCAGGTGGCAACTTAAAAAGAAAGGAAAAAATTATGCTTAATTTAAAGGCATTTCTGTTTTTACTCCCCTCCCTTCCCCTGATTCAATGCGGAGGCTCTCAAACTCCGGAATCGCAAGTCCAAATCATTGGAGGAAGCACACAACTCACACCTGAAAATCCGGCTTCCCATTCCACAGTGGCGTTGGCACTTTATCACCCTGAGCTAAAAAAATGGACCCCGTTTTGTTCGGGAACTCTCATTGGATCTCAAACTCTTGTTACCGCCAATCACTGCTTGAAGTTTGAACTCACCAGCCATTTGTTTAATTCCACCAACATTCGGGTGATGTTCACTAACCCTAAAAACCAATCTCAGGTAGAACTCAGGGAGGTGGATTCTCAATCCACTTTTCTGAATCAAGAGGAGTCCACACTTTACCCTCTTTACGATGTGGGTTGGGTTCGCTTTAAAGGATCCCTTCCGTTTGGTCACAAACCCATTGAAATTTGGAGCGGCATCCATCAGATCCAACCTAGTGAAGAGATCATGCTTGCCGGTTATGGTCGGTTTACCGAAGATATCGCGGTGGATGAACAGGTGGATGGCAAAAAACGATTCACCAAAACCATTTTTAACAAATACATGAATACAAATATTTCCCAGGGTCTAATTCTAACCGGTCCCACCCCAGGGAAGTCCTCTTGCCATGGAGACAGCGGCGGTTCTGCTTTTATTTTTAAAAACAAGAAATGGTACCTTTTGGGTCTCACCAACGGACTCTCCAGCCAACACCATGGTTCTAAATTCATGTGTTCCGACGGTTATGGTGTTTTTACTTTTGTGGGCGCCTACAAAACCTGGCTTTCCAGAAGCGCCCAATTGGATTTACCCAATGCCATCCCTTCCGAAGAAGTGGAGGTTTCCTTTGAAGACCCCAGGTCCTTCACGGATTTTGCCTCGCTTTGCCTTGCCAAAGACCTTCCCCGATCCACTCTCTACACCCTAAAGTTAATCATGGATGATTTAGAAAGCTATGACTGTTCCTTTGCATCGAAAAACCTAGATAAAGTAACAACTCTTAATGATTTTAGGGAACCCGATTCCGCGAGCTACGCCCCCCAATCCCTTCCCAGGGTGGAAGCGGATCTGCTCTCCTTTTTACCTAATTTGCAAAATCTAACCGTAATTAAGCTGGATCTAAAAAACAAGCCTTTACCTTCACTTCCTAAACTTTCTAATGTTTACATTAATGAGCTCTTCAACTTACCCACTGACTTTAGTTTGGAACAGAGCCCGGAAATCAGGTATCTCGATATCAATCGCTCTGGGTTTTTGAAAAAATTGGATTTGTCTAAAAATCTGAAGTTAGAGCATCTCAGTTTAACCAGCTCTTCCATTCAACAAATATCCGATCTCAAGGGTTTGGAATCCCTGCCTAACCTGCGAACCCTCTATTTAAATGACGGGGCACTCAAGGGTGTCTTAAACCTTCCGTTGCTACCTTCCTTGGAATCCCTAGCCATCACTCGCAATGAGGTCACAACCATCAAATCCCCAGTTCAACCTAGCATACAAGCCATATTTGCAGACAATAACTTTCTATCGAGCTTAGATTTCCTAGGACAATTTCCAAAACTACTGAGTCTTTACGCCACTCAAAATCGTTTAAGCGGGAAAACCTGTCCTGATTTGGGAAAAGAGGGTCACTGCGACATTTCCGAAAACCCACCTTACAAAACCATTCGCAATGCCACCATCACAGTGATTCATGACACGTACCTAAAGCCTTGGAACGATCAATCTAAGGTTTTAAATCCGGAATACCTGCTAAAACTCCCTAAGGGAACCGTCCTTCACGCCAGCTGGTTAGTTCCCTCTTCCCGACAATGGGATGAGAATCACCATGAGGTTTCCTTTCGTAGCCCAATAAAAGGTTTTCCTTATTATACAGGATTTTTGTATGGTCCCCATGTCAAGTGGGAAGTGAAGAAGTAATTCCTGCCGTCACTTCGCCGTCTAGGCGAAAGTTTCTCCATGGGTTCCAAAAGATATGGCACCATTTGGAAAACAACATTAGGATCACTTCCATGACCCCCCAGAAGCTCCTCCGAATTCTTGTGGCACTCAATTTTTTTTTGATTTTGGATTTCGTGATCCTCATGCCCCTGGGGCCCCAGGTGATGAAAGAACTTAACATATCCCCTGGGGCTTTTGGTTGGGTGGTTTCCTCTTACACCATCGCCGCTAGCCTGGCCGGACTGGTTTCTAGCGTTTGGATAGATGGGTTCAACCGGCGCACAGCCATTCTCGTTGTTTTTGCTATTTTTATTATAGCGACCTTCTTGTGTGGCTTAGCTCCCGGGTATGGGATTTTACTGGGGGGGAGATTTGCGGCTGGGTTTGCAGGGGGTATATTAAGTGGGCTTCTCGTAGCGGTGGTCTCCGAACTCTTTGCATTTGAACAACGTGGGGCCGCCATGGGCAAGCTCATGTCAGCCTTTTCCATGGCCAGCGTGGTGGGAATCCCTGCGGGATTGTACCTGGCGGGTTTTTCCGGGTGGCGCACTCCTTTTTTAGCTACGGCTGGGCTTGCTTTAGTGCCCTTCTATTTTGTTTTTCAAAAATTTCCCCCCATGGACGCCCATCTCACCTCAAACCAAAGTCATTCCCATCGATCTCTGGGAAAAATTCTCCAACACTGGTGGAATTTGGCTCGAGTTCCCGCCCATTTTTGGGCTTTGGTGCTCACCTTTTTTACGATGTCATCCCATTTTTTAATGGTTCCCTTATTGTCTACCTTTTTAACTCAAAATTTGGGTCTTAGCCAAACTCAGCTTCCCATGGTGTATTTAGTAGGGGGAGTGGCGACGTTTCTTAGCTCCCAGTGGATTGGAAAGCTTTCAGATCGTTTCGGAAAAAAAAGAGTGTTTTTGGTGGTGGCCATGTGCGCTTCACCCATTTTGCTTTTGACTGCCCATTTACCAATGGGAGTGACTCCTACACAAATCATCCTTTGCACTACGGTGTTTATGGTGTTGGTTTCGGGAAGGATGGTGCCCGCTGTTACTTTAATTTCAGGGTCCGTGAGCGCGGAAAGCAGAGGTTCCTTTATGGGGCTTCAAAATTTTGTGCAGCACGCGGCCCAGTCCATAGCCGCTGCGGCGGGAGGGGCGATTGTCCTCACCTCCCAAAGTGGCAGACTAGAGAATTTTGAATGGACTGGCATTGTGGCTTTTGTGTTGAATGTACTGGCGATAATGGCAACATCGAGAATGCGAGAAACGAATCGTTAAGCGGAAAATCTAAATTCACGTCTTAAGGCAGAAACAAGACAGATCCCACTTGTTTTTGGGATACGTTTTAGGCATCATTACTCTAACAAAAATAAACAAACACTCGTTTTATTACAAAATTTAGTCCAATTTGAAACGAATTTCAGTCTTTTTTGAGAGGTGGAAAAGTGAAATCCAGTTTTGTTGTAAAAAGCTTAATGATGTTCCTACCCTTATCCTGCATCAAATGGAAAGAATCCAAAACGTCCACCAAAACCGTGGAGCCTCAAAACAGCAGGCCCCAACTGGTTGTTTTGGTAATTGTGGATCAGATGCGGGCAGATTATCTCGATCGGTTTAAACCTATCTTATTGGACCAGTCTAATAGGGAGGTAAAGGGACTTTTGGAATTCAACTCGGAATCGAATCCGAAAGTGTTCGTGCCGACGAACATCGCTCCTACCATTTTAGACCTACTGGGAATGAAGGATGGCAGCGCCATGACGGGAAAATCAGTTAGAGACAAACTTTAAAGGAGAAATCCAGAGTGACCTCATTCAACACACGACCGCAGTTCCTTTTTAAAACCCTTTGTGTAGGGTTACTTTGGACCCAGATTACGCACTGCAAAACACGAAGCTCTCTGCAGAAAAGCACCCCAAATACCTCCCAGGGTAACACCACCTCCATGGCACAAGAAGACTCTTTTTTTGCAGGCTGTTCGAATTTCGCATCTCCCGCTCTCCTGGAGGAATGGAAAAAAGCTGCCTTTAATGGCGCTGGTAACCCCAACCAGAAGTTTGCAGTGATCGGACTTAATGATTTTCATGGACATCTCGAAGAAGAGACGGTTACTTTATCAATGGGCAACCAATCCCTAAATACCAAAGTGGGAGGGGTGGGTACCATGGTCTCTTATTTTGAAATTCTATGTGAACACTATAAAGGAAGCGTTATATTACTGGATGCTGGGGACGCCTATCAGGGGACACTCGTTTCAAATTTATCAAAAGGACGGGCAATTATATCCGCATTTAACGAGCTTGGAATTCATGCCAGTACGTTTGGAAACCATGAATTTGATTTTGGCCAAGAAACCCTCAAACAAATTTTAAACTCAGATCGAAAATTCTATTACCTTAGTTCCAGCCTGAAAGATTCCAACCAACCCGCCGAAATGCCATGGAAAAAAGAGGGTTTCTCCAGGTATGCTCCCTCGCTTTTGCTCACGGTGGGTAAAATAAAAGTGGGAATTGTGGGATTTACCACTCCATCCACTCCTTTTAAGGTCTACCCTGAAAACGTCAAAGGACTCACTTTTTTGGAGGCCACAGCCAAATTGCAAGATGACTCCATGGGCGTTTTAGCGGCGGAATCGGAAAGGTTAAGAGCCTCAGGGGCCCAATATTTGATTTTACTGGCCCATGCCGGCGGAGAATGCGACATGAGTCGCCAAGCTTCAGAAGGGGAATCCGCTTGCAACCCAGTCAACGATGAGGCCTATGACTTTCTAAAAAACAAGGGAGGCTTTAGGCATTTTGATGCGGTGTTTGGAGGTCATTCCCATAATGCCCAGCGGCATTACATCAACGGTACTGCCCTCATGCAATCTAATGGTCAAGGTCAAAGCTTTTCCTATCTGGAAGTGGAGATCAACTCCGACTCCCGGCCTCAAAGCCCCAAAAAAGAAAGAATCATTTCGGAGACTTTAAATGATCCCATTTTCTTTTGTTGGGACCACTTCAAGGGATTCGATAGTTGCAATCCAAACTTAGTCAAATGGAACCGCACCTATCCTTCCACTTTATTTGCCTCTAGCCCCATTCAGCCCCAATTTCTTGGGAAAACTGTGAACCGGGAAGGCCCCGTTGCTCAAAAAGCTTTGAAAGTGATTAAGCCTTATTTAGATGCTGTAAACGCAGAAAAATCCAAGTTCATTATCAATTTGCCCAATCGACTTCAACACGATCGAGTGGCAGAAAGTACCCTAGGTAATTGCATTACAGATGCAATCCATTTGTTTACTCAAAAAAATCAAAATAGCAACTCGCTCAGAGGCCTAAAAACGGATTTGGTGATGCTAAACTCCGGTGGAATTCGAAAGGAATTTCCGGCAGGAGACCTTACTTATAATGATATTTTCACGTCGTTACCTTTTGATAACATGCTCATTTATGCCCAAGTGAATGGCCAAGAGCTTTTAGCACTCGCTCAATCTTTTGAAAAAAGTCCCGGTGATATTCCATATGTTTCCTATCCATTTCAATTGGAAATGTCCAAAAAATCTGCGGCTCCATACACGCAAAAAATCCTTAAAGATCAGGTCTCCGTGGGACCCAACGACCGCTACGGAGTGGTTGTTTCCGATTTTTCCAGTCAATTTGTTAAAACGGTATTGGGGGAAGAAAAACTTGTTTCTCAAAGCCGCAGCCTGGGGGTTACGGTCCGAGACGCCGTGGCGTCTGGTTTAAAAAGCAAGCCTGCGCCCAGCAGTTGCCTTACTTCTAAATTAGGCAGAATCGCATGGGAGATCTAGTTAGCTAATCATAAGGTGTTCCCGTTTTTTTTCCATATGGGTTGGCTTTCGCAGTTTTCAATGCCCACGAATGCCTTGGGAAGGCAAAGTGGAAAGGAGTTGAGCTCTTCCAAATGCCGAGTTGTTTTTTTCGGGTGGCCTTTCGGGGGGCCTGAAGTCAGCATGGGATGGCTTTTATTTAGAGCGATTCTTAGCGCGCCCGTATAGATCACTTGAGATCTCAATTTGGGATGGGATTGAGGGCTAAAACAGACTCCCATGTCGCAAAGTCCCTCTAGCACCTGGTGAATCACCTCCGCGGATCGCAGGGAAAGCAAGGTCATCTGGGTGCTTTCCAGGGAGGGAAGCCTTTGAGACACGATTTCGGCCAACCCATGACTGGCGGAAATGGCAAAACGAGTCTGACTAAACCCGCCTTTGGAAGAAAAATCCTCTTTTAAAGCCAAAAACTGTTCCATCAACCTCTCAGACCTTGGCAAAAAGGCCCTGCCTGCCTGGGAAAGGACGATGTTTTTCCCTTGTTTTTCAAAAAAAGTTTGCCCGAGCTCTTCCTCCAAAGCAGCGATGGCATGACTGATGGCACTGGGACTCACCCTCAGCACCCGCGAGGCTTTTCCGATGTGTTCTAGCTTTGCCGTTTCGATAAAATAAAGAATCTGATCAAAAGTCATTTTCCACCCTACCCTACTCCAATTTAAGTGAAAAAAATTATACAGATTATATGAAAATAAATCATTTTACTCAACAATAAAAATGAATTAAAAAAGGAATGGTAGTTTTTATCAAAGATTACCAATAACTCTTAATCCTTTGGAGACTCTAATGAATTCTAAGGCCATCTTGCAACGCGTTGCGTCCCTGGTAACCCTTTTTGCATCGGGGTTTCTGGCATTTAGCCCTTTTACGGGCCAGGCTCAATCCTATCCTCCCAAGGCTTCCCGTCTGGCGCTAGAGTGCTTCACTCCAGTGGAAAATCCAGGGTCTACTCCAGAAGCCCGTTTGTTGGTCCTCACCCGGGACGGACAAGTGGAATCCGCCCAACTTTTGTTGGAGGGAGCTTCAGAGCAGACCTTTACCGAAATGTCCAAATCAACCATTTGGGATTCGGGCTCTGAAATTTTTGGGCGCAATGAATCCACCACGATCCGCCTATCCGTTAAATCATTGGCTAACGTTTCCGGGTCTTCCAACCTCCAAACGGGCGAGCTTATCGTGGTCCTTCAGGTTCCAGCGCGCCAAAAGCTCACCATTCCCGTAAGTTGCCAGAGGTATCCTTAATCCTTTTGCCAAAGATCAGAACGACCGAATGAAGTTGGCGGGATCAACTTTTTTGCCGTTGATGCTCAGTTCGTAATGGAGGTGCGGACCGGTGGTACGGCCAGTCATGCCCACTTCCCCGATTTTTTGTCCTTTTTCGATGACATTTCCCACTTTTACGGTGATCAACCGGGCATGGGCGTAACGACTCACGAGGCCGTGACTGTGTTTGATTTCCACGTATTTCCCATAATCATCGGCTTCGGCCACCTTCTGAACCACCCCTGAGGCGGCTGCTTTGATGGGAGTGCCTAAAGGTGCAGCAATATCTAAGCCTTGATGCATGCGAATCTCCCCGTTGGTGGGACTCGACCTCAAACCATAAAGGCTGCTCACCATGCCAGACACCGGAGAAAGAGTGGGCGTAAAATTGAGCCTGGTGCGATACTGTTGGAGTTCCGTGAGTAAGCCTCGAAGGTCCTGAAGCTGCGCGGCACTAGACCACTTCAAATCCGTGAGAACGGAAAACAAGTCCTTAAATTCTAAAGACTGTTCTTTCACCTCCCCAGGCATAAATCCCTGAGAAAGAAGCCCTTGTTTTTTCGCTTGCTCAAATTCCGCTGGGCTAACCGGTCCGATGTTGGGCTCAATGGCCACTTTGCTTGGGTTGTTGCCTTTTCGATTCGGTCCCAGATTCCATCCCAGGGGTTTAGAACGGCCTTTCGAATCCATGACTCGGTTTCCAGGCTGAGAAACCTCCTTGGTGACTTCCTTTACTTCCTTGCTGTAGCGATTCACTTGAGACAGATTTTGCTGCAAATCCTGCAATCTAGCCACTAATGCAGCGGCTTCGCTACGGATACTGGCGTTTTCCGCTTTGAGCCTTTGATTGTCCCGCACAATGGAGCTCACCCGGTGGGTGGACATCCCCAAGGCCGCAATGGCTCCCAGTAAAACAAACAGGCCCATGGCGCTGGCCACCAAAAGATATTTTGGTACCTGAAACTTGCGGGCGGTTCCGATTCCCTCCGGAATGTATACAAAAGTGTACTTTTTCACCTTAAATCTTTCCTGATTCCGGTGGCCCGTTCGTGGCGACTTGGACCGCCCACCTGATTTCCATATCATAGGGTCACCTCTAAACTCCCTGCCCTAAGTTCATCTTCGGATCGATGGGGGAAAATTTTAAAGTTAGGAATTGCCGAGATGAGGTGCAATTTGACCCTGAACGGGCTGAAACGCCTAAAATATGGTCGAATCATTTGAATCGGTGGGAAATCCGGTGGTCAGTGTTGCCTAGAAGAAATAATTTAATCCTGCGTCAAATTGAAAACGATTGCTGTCGATGTTGTAGCTAGGACCCACGCTTGTATAGGGAACTTTCCAGTATTTGAAGATTCTTTTTCCGGGAAGAGATTCGGGCAGGTTTTCCTCTAGATTTAGCCCCAAGCTCATCCCAACGATCCGTTGCCGCTTCGATTTATCCGGATCTCTAAAATACCTGGTGCGGTAGTTTACCCCGATTTGGTACCGGTCCATCCAGGATGCGTAGTGTGCACCGGCTAATTTTCGGGCCCCTTTTAGGTTGGTGTCCCAGGTGAACACCATCCCGGAGTAGTCGATGGAAAAACTGCTGGCGTCTAGCCGTCCTTTACGCACGTCCTGGCTGGGCAAATAACTCCAACTAAAGTTAAAGGTTTCATCCCAGTCGGGATTCTTTAGGAGCAAAGCGCTCACCGTTGAGCCCATCATGTTAAACAACAAGTCTCCCCCCGAAGCTTTAAAGGTCGTGAAGCCATCGGCGAATTCCATAACGGTACGGATGAGGGAGCCATTTACCCAAGCATAAAAAACGGCGTCTGAGGCAGAGTAGTCGTAACTCTGATAAACCTGATTCAATATTCTCACCAGCACGTAGTCAGTATACATGTGCCCTAATTTGTCAGCCCCTCCTGCGTAGGTCCATTTTTGGAAAAAACCTTCATTAATCAGCCTATATTTTCCGGTCCATTCCTTAGAAAATTTCCAGGAAATGCTTCCCCCTAGCATCAACACTCCTCCCATTCCCACCACCCACATGTGGGCTTTGGGGTCTGGTTTTTTGGCTTCAATAATGGCAGCAGGAGTGGCTTGGACGGGTGGAGAGGCGGGCATTTCTTGAGCAGAACTGGCCCAAGGCCAAACGAGCATGATTGCTAAAAACAGAGCGAAATTACGTTTCCAATGGACTGCGAAAGTCATGATCGAATTTAAAGTTGGTTTCATTTTGGTTCTCCCGGTCGAATCGGTCACCAGGAGGGAAGCAAAAACCAAACCACTATTTAACTATCTATAAATACTATACTTATCCAGGAAAACTCTCAAAAAGTGACCAGATCCTAGACACCTTGTCTTCCCGGTGAACAGTTTTTAACTACAACGAAACACGAAGCCCTAGCTTCAACCCCACATGGGTTAATTTAAAGGACGGATTCGGCTCAGGCGCCCAAAATGGGGCCCAATCCCACTTCAAAGGTTTCCCAGCCACCATTAGGGTGGAATGGGTCAGGGAATCAAAAACAAAATAGCTACTGGCCATGCCAAACAAAGATCCCGCCACCACATCGGACACGTGGTGCTGCTTGTCTTTGGCCCGGGTGGCGGCCACATGCCAGGCTCCCCCTACGGCCGCTAGGCCAAACAGAGAGGTGAAGGGATGTCCGTTGAACGCCTTAAAGACCACCAGGCTGGAATAGGTGGCAAAGGCAAAGGAATGGGAGGCATGGCCTGAAAAAAAAGACTTTCGGTCGTCTTCCCGTGAGGCACCTCTGGCCCTTTCCCGGTCGGCAAACGGACGTTTTCTCTGGAAACTCAACTTCGCCAGACTGGTTCCGATTTCCGTTAAAAAATGGGCATGAACAAAGCCTCTGAGTAGGGTCCAAAATTCCAAGTGGGGTTTAAAGTAACTCACCACTCCAAAGGTGCCTACGGATATGCCTGTGATGGCCGGCAGGAGTATGCCAATGGGGTGACGGGTTCGGTTCCGATTTTCGAAGTTATGTTCCTTTTTAAAGGGCCACAAAGGTTCTGCGGACCTGGTATAACTCACATTCATCACTCCTAAAAACAGAAGTTCGATGGGAAGGGTGTAGAGGTCTTGTTCCAAACTTCCCGGTCGAAAAAAGGCCACAGGAGGAGCGGGAAGAGCCTCAACTTGCATGGTGAAGTCCGCCTATGTGTGAAACGTGATGAGTTTTGACTTCCAGGTGGGATCACTTACGGAAGGCTGTTTTTTCACCACCAAAAAATAAAGTAACAAGGCGCATAATAAGGTAACTCCGCAAAGTATTTGTCCCATGGTGGTGGTTCCGCCTAAATAGTACCTTAACTGAGCGTCGGCTTCCCGAAAAAACTCCATAAAATATCGATAAAAGGCATAAAACCCAATAAACGCCACAGAAATAGTGCCTAATTTTCGGTGAGGCATTCTATAGATCACCATTAAAGTAACTAATAACAACCACCCTTCCGCCAGACTTTGGTAAATTTGGCTAGGGTGTCTAGGGTAGGGACCTGCGCTATCCGGAAAGATCACGGCCCAAGGATAAACGGTGCCCTCCATCACTCTTCCATAAAGTTCTCCGTTAATAAAATTACCAATGCGCCCCAAGCCAATGCCCACCGGTACCGTAACGGAAACCTCATCGGCCAGATGCCAGAAGGAAATGTCCTGCCGCCGAGCAAAGAGGTAAAGAGCGGTCACCACACCCACAATCCCACCATGGAAGGAAAGTCCCCCCTCCCAGACTTTAAACAGATCCAAAAGGTTATCTTTATATTCGCCCAGATTATAAATAAACACATAAGCCAAACGAGCGCCCAGAATCATCCCAAAAATGATGAAAGCAATGAGAGTGTCCAGCCCCTCTTGAGTCAAAAGCACGGTTTGTTTCTTTATGCCTCTAAAAAGCATGAAATAGCCATAGGCAAATCCCAATACGTACATGGTGGAATACCATCGAAGCCCCCATTCCCATTCTTGTTTCCATGCCCCATATAGGCCTAACATCGTGAGGAAAGAGATTCCCATGAGAGCGATCAAAACATGCATCCAGATGGGCATGGGTTGATAGGAAGGCTTGGTGCGTAAGTAGAAAATGAGGGTGGCTAGGGCCAGCAGCACTCCAATTACGGTTCCCCCACCCCACCCCGTTTCCATCCACTGCATAGACAGATTTTTAATTTCAAAAATAAAAGGACTCAATTGGTGGACGTAGGGCTGGCTGTTGGACATGGCAAACACCTCATTTGTACCCAGAATCAAAAAACCACTCGAAAAATCTTTTATTCAAAACAAATAAGCAATCCAAAAACGCGTCAAAGACAAGGCCGGTTTTCCCTTTTCCTTCTCAAAGTCACGCTGATTTTTTTCCGCCAATTGGGAGCTAATTCCCTTAGATTGGTAGGTATGCTTTAGAGCTTTTACGGGTAAGTAGATCCCTAGCCACTGGATGCCAAAACTCCAAGGGCTCTCCACCCATTGCCATTGGGAACCGGCACCCACTTGAATGCCTAGATTTGTGATTTCGCGCGTTTCGCTTCTTCCTGAAATCAAAATCACGTTTGTGGCCTCTGCCGACTTGCGAATTCCCAAGCCGGCGGCAAAATAGCTCGTGTTGGTGAGAAAAAACTGCCCCAAAAGGCTACCCATCCAAAAACGATCACTGGAGACTTTCGAGGTGAAAGAACGGGCATAGTGCAGCTGAATGGCCATATGAGCGCTCAGAAAACCACTTCCCACCATTCCATAGCCCAACTGAGGGTGAAACCCCAGAGGTTCCAATCCCACCATACCTCGCCAGCGACTCAAATTTCCGCTGCCCGTGGTTCCCTCCCCTTCTTCCTCTCCCTCGTCCTGCGACGATGGACTAAATTCGTCGCCATCGCTTTCCTCATTTTGGGAAAGCTGAGCGAGTTCCGCATCATCGTTTGCATCCGTTGTTTTGGTTGGGTCGGGTTCCGGGAGTCGAGGCAGAGCCCAGACGGTCCCGTTCCCAATCCATCCATAAACCACCCAGAAAATGAAAGCCTTCCCATAACGCAAGGCGTTGGAGCCTTTCTTGAATTTACCGTTCATGCGATCTGTGTTTCCTTTACTAAGAAATGACCCAAATCTTGAGTAGACTGTCGATTTTCAAAAAACAGATAAATGGAGACAATGGTTAAAAGAACAAAAAGCACTCCCAAAATCACCACCCAAATGGAAACACCCTCCTTGTTTTCCGTGGACTCTAAGTGACTTGAGGACTGAAAAAAGGCAAAATGCCGGCGCACTTCGTCCACGTCGAATTCCGAATAATGCCGAAAGAGCTCTTCTCGTTGCTCTAAAAAAACCCAAGATCCTCCTCCCGCTGCCACCTCGCTTTGATTGGAAATGGTTCCGGAAAGCCAAGCTTGGATGATGTCTTTACAGGAGGTGGGGCCTCTGATTTCTCCTGAAGGACTGCGGATGATAAAGGGGTTGGGATCAAATGGGGGGCCTGGCACATCCCTTAATGGCTCCTCCAGATCAGAAACCACGCTCACCACGATGGTGACATTGTCAGGAGCACCGGCTTTTTTAGCCATATCCACCAGCCTCTGAGCCGCTTTGGCAATGGGTCCAGAGGCCACGGTGCGTAATATCTCCCGATCGCTCACGTAACCATGTAAGCCATCGGAACAGGTGATGTAAATATCATGTTCCAGAGTTTCGCGGCAATAAAGATCGGGCACCAAGTCTTCTACGACTCCCATGCCTTTCATTAAGCGGGACTTTTGCCGTTCTGTTAAGGGCTCAGAAGGAATATCCCTTCCTGGAATCAAAATCCCCCTCTCCACAAAGGTTCCCACATTGTGGTCCACCGTTAAACACCACATATTGAATCGAATTTTCTGATTGCTTTTTCGGTGAGCACGAACCAGATAGGTGCGACTGTCGCCGGCGTGGCCTATGACGACGTGGTCGCCCATAAATTGGAGAAAATTAACCGTGGCTCCCATGCCTTTTACGGAAGGGTCCCGATTAGAATGTTCTAATATCTGGGCATTGATGCGCTTGAGAGTCTCTTCAAAGGTCTGGGAAACATTTCGAAGGAGAATGGTGTCAGCCACTTGATAGGCATCTCGCAAGCCATTTACCGTCATTTGACTTGCAATTTCACCACCTTTATGACCACCCATGCCATCTGAAAGGATGACGAGTCCTTGATCGGCGTTACAATAATAAGAGTCTTGATTGCTGGAACGCACCAAGCCCACGTCTGTGGCACCATACATTCTCAAGCGCATTTGGCTCTCATTCCCTCCGCGACGTTCCTGACTCTGGGGAGAATGTTACCAGAGCGGGTCGTGCTTCGCCACCTCCTTCACTTTAAAAACAGCGTCAGGTTGACCACACCACCAGAAAGAGTTTAGAATTCAGCGTTTCAGGCAGAATAAGGCCGTAAGCAGGGAGAGACCATGAAAATGTTTTGGATGGCACTTGGGCTCGTGATTCTTGTGGTTCTGAGTGCTCCCTTATCCTTGGGTGCTTTTGTGGTTTACCAAGTTTATGGTGGAAGTTATGCCCATTTAGAAAGGGCAAAAATCATTGAAATCCTAAGCAAAGAGACGACACTTTATTATTCGGACGGGATCACGCAATTGGGAAGTCTCTTTGGAAGTGAGCATCGAAAATATGTTACGTTAAAAGAGATCCCGACCTCCCTTACCAATGCTATCGTGGCTGCGGAAGATGACAGGTTCTATACCCATCCGGGTGTAGATGCGGTGTCTACGCTTCGAGCGGTCTTTAGAAATCTGTTTATGGGGAAAAGGGAAGGTGCCTCCACCATCACCCAGCAAACCGTTAAAAACCTCTATGGTCGAGAAAAAACAGCCCTTAAAGCAAAATTTTACGAAGCCATTAATTCATTAAAATTAGAACGAAAGTATGAAAAAAAAGAAATTTTAGAATTTTATCTCAACCAATTCCATGTCACCGGAAACGGAAGAGGAATTGGAATCGCCTCCAAATACTATTTTGATAAGGAAACGGAAAATCTAGGACTCGTGGAAAGCGCCTTCATCGCTGGAAGCGTAAAAGCTCCTGAGAAATACAACCCATTTACCAAACGCTCTTCAGAGGCTCAAAAAAAAGCTCGGCTTTTGGCTAAGGAACGAAAAAACTATGTTTTACGGCGGATGTTAGAACTCAAGATGATTGACCCGAAAGAATTTGAAGCGGCAAAGGTTCAAGAAGTCCCCTTCAGACAAGGTAAATTTCAATTCAACGACCTTTTTATAACGGAACTTGTGGAACGCCAGATGGCAAGGCCGGAAATTTTAAAGGCTTTAGGAGTGTCCCAAATCAATGAAGTGGGAAGCATGGGACTTAGGGTCACCACCACTCTAAATAAGCAAGTTCAGGCTGCAGCCCAATATGGGGTAAGGCAAAATCTGAGTCGCCTGGAAATGATCTTAAGTGGATTCAAAAAAGAACCTTCCAGTCGATTTATGAACATTCAAAATCCAGAAAAATTTCAGTTTTATGTGGGGAAAATAAAGGAAATCAACACCACCAAAGGTTCCCAAGAACTCACCCTCTCCTTTGGCATTCCCACGTGTAAAGTGCCCCTGTCGGGTTTAGAGAGAGTGGCAAATATCCTAGATCAAACCTTCTATAAGGGAACGGAGAAATCTTTGGCAGCGTTTCTTCCTACCCTTCAGGTGGGAGATACCGTGCTCGCAAGCTTCAAAGAGATCCCTCCAGACGCCAATGCCATCTGCGATTTAGAATCTCGCCCGCAAGTGCAGGGAGGATTAGTGGTTTTGGATAAGGGAAATGTACTGGCCATGGTGGGAGGATATTCCCCTTATGAATACAATCGGGCGGTATTTGCCAAACGACAGCCTGGCTCTACATTTAAAACCCTCACCTATTTATCTAGTCTTCAATTGGGGTGGAGTGTTTTGGACACCCTACTAAATGTTCGTAATGTTTATGTTTGGCAAGACCAATACTACTACCCCCGCCCCGACCATGCTCCAGAAAGTGTGGAAACCACCTTAGCGGGAGCCGGATCGAAATCGGAAAACCTGGCAAGTGTTTGGCTTCTGGCCCATCTTTTAGATAAACTCACCTTTGACCAATTTAAGGATCTACTGGAATTTTTAGAAATTTGGAAACCAGGCCTATCCGAAACCCAAAATCTTCAATACATTGGACAAAAATTCAACGCCACCCTTTCCGACACTCAGATCCGGGCCGGGCTCTTTAACCTCGTTCGAAACGATCTTCTTCATGATGTATTTTATAGCAACGATAAACGGTTGCGCACCGTTCTCAAAGCCATGAATTTTGGTTTGGGATTTGTAAACGAAACCGCCAGGGTGGTCTCTAATAAAAAGAAATTCCCGGAAAAAGAAAAAACGGTTCGTATCAACTTACTTCGAAATAACTTCCTAAGATGGCAAAATTCTTATAGTCAGTTTAAGCTTCTCCGATCCCGATTGGAATCAGCGGTTCAGACCGGTTCCCTTCCAGAAGAACTCAAAAAGGACCTTTATTCCCTCCGCGTTTCCACAGCAGAACCCGATAAAGTTTCCTACGTATCAACGGACCTGTTTAGGCCAGCCTTGCTTTCCAGCCACCTAAATGATCCGGATTTGCCTGTCACTCCCCCTGAAACCTTATTTCAAATGTTTTCGGAAAATCCCAATGCTTTTTCCGATGAAAAAATCTGGCTTGATGGAGTCCTTCCTGTTACGTTAATTCAAGAAATGGAAACACAAGTGGAGGGCAGGTTTCAAAGCGCTCAAGGGGCCAGCGCCCTTGAAAAACTATTTTGGAATGCCGACTTTAGATATTCTGTGGGCATGTATTATACCAAAGAATTGGTGAAGGAAATGGGTGTGGGAGAATCGCTAGAATGGATTCCCAGCTTTCCCTTAGGCACTAATGTGGTATCTTTAGCGCAATTGGCTCTCACCTACCAAACCCTATTGGCTGGAAAGTCCTATCAGTATTTTGATGGCGAACCCCTAAATCAAATGCTTTTGATTTCTAAAATCGAAGATGTCCATGGCAATCTCATTTGGGAATCTGAACGCAAGCAAAAAGAGGTCTTTGATTCTTTCTACACCGCTCCCATGATGTCCATTCTAAGAGGAACGGTCACCAATGGAACCGCCTTTGCCGCACACCGCAATGTTATATTGCGGTCCTTGGACCCTGCCCTCAGCGCCAATCTGGAAAAAGCCAAGATTCGCATCCCCACCTTTGGAAAAACAGGTACCACCAATGATTACACCAACGCCACTTACGTTGGCTTTTTACCCTACCCAGACGTGGAAGATACCAAAGAGCTAACCGCTGATAATGCCTTTACCATTGCGGCCTACGTGGGGTATGACAACAACACGCCCATGTTAAGACGAGGTTTTAAAGTGGCCGGGGGAACGGGCGCTCTGCCGGCCTGGATTGAGGTGGCCAATTCGTTGATACGAGAGTACCGTTACGCCGAAAAAATTCCCACGGCATCATCCATGGCAGAAGTGCCTTTTTCCTACGGAAAAGGTCTCGCTAAGTTCGCCGCTCCCATCCATTCCCCAATCCTTTCCTTTGCAGATGACACCCTTCAAGAAGATGATAATGTGGATCTCAATAAACAAATCAATGATTATTCTCAGAAAAAAGGGGCCCCTCTTCATTTAGCCTTGCCCGGAACCCTCCAATCGGGCGTATATGAACCTCAACTACGGGTGAGTTTTTTTAGTCGCCAGCGCACCCCAGAGGCTTCCACCACACCTAGCCCTGGGGACACCCCCCCGGAAGATCCCACCTCCGCCATCAAGCCACCCCCTCCCGTGGAGGTTCCCACCACGGGTCCGGCGGGCCAGTCTCCGGAAAGATTGGAAGATGAGGCGGTTATGGAGGAGGATCTCTAAAAACGGCTTCCATCAATCAAGGCTCGGAAGAAACAGTTTCGTTGATGGAGCATGATCGGCAGGCACATTTTATGTTGATTAAATTGCTACGCTGCAGAGGACTGGCTTGATCGATCCTCATCTTGGTCGACTCTTTGACCTGTGGTTTCTATGACACTTCCTGGGGGAGTTTTGTCATCGTCCGGTCCGTTTTCGCCAGTCACTACCACAACGTAATTTTTGACCAACACAAATGTCGCCTTCTGAAGCTCGGGTTTCATAGAATCCACATAGAGACATACCTTAGAAAAAGGCTCAATGTAACCCCTCCAGCTCTTTCCGGTCATCTGTTCCTTTAGCTTCAATAATGAAGCTAGAAAGTTGTTAACCAAAAACCTAAATCTATCGTTCTGTTCCAAGCGGTATACGAGAATAAGATTCAATAAGGTCAGAGTCTTAAAATCAAGCATCCTAATTTTTTCGGGATTCAATCCTCTTTTGGGAGGTTTGAACGGTTCCGCCTGCAATGTATGGCCGTTTTTTTTCGAATTTTCTCCATATGAGAGATCAAGCCATCCGGTCTTTTCTACTAGTGCCGCAACTTCCTCGTATTTAGAGACAAATTCTCCCAAAAACACTTGGTAGAAAACCATGTACGAGCCAATGGTAGACAAAACGAAAACGATAATTGGCTCTCCTACAGAACTAAGTCTACTTTTATCACCTCGCGGGTCAACTTCTTCGAACATGTCCAGGTTAAACACGATCTTCAGTATTAATGAAAAGATGATGACTGTGGTAGTGGCACACAACAAACCACGTACCCTTGCAGATTCCTTTGTCAATCCTAGTCCGCCGAAATCGGTAAACCCATCTCTCACCCAGCTGTGCCAGACCAAATTGTTCAATAGAGGCCTAATCATCTTGCTATATATTGGTATCCAGGGATCAAGAAGTATTAGTGTACCATACAAGAAAAAAAAGGACGTAAGCACCACAATTGTCCATTCAAACTGATTAAACACTGAAGACTTCCTCTCCCATGGATGATTCCTGGGAGGTTCGGAAATTCCACCCTAAAATAAAGAGTGAATGTAAAAGAATTGGCGGTAAAACCCCATTTTGGACAAAAGATTCCGCAAAACACATTTTTAGAAAAAACACACAATTTCGTAAATCACAAGACTGTTGTATCGATGCCTTGGGAAAGCACTACTGCTTGCTGAGCGATCTGCAAAGCTAAATTTTCTGTTGCTTTTTCTCTTTGTTCCAAATATCGAAGACTATGAATTTCGGGTAATCCCGTCAATTGAGCTTGCACTTCCTTGGGTCCCACCAATTCGTACTCCCCTGAGCTCAAGGATTTTAGCTCTTGGGCTTTCACCAGCTGACCGGAAGGAAGGGCCATGATTTCAATGCGAGCGGAAAGCGTCATTTGTTCCTTTTCCGCTGAGATGTCTGGCAAGTGAGGATCTTTTTGGGCCAAGCTATCACACGCAAAGGCTCCCGCTCCCAAGGTGGAAGTGACATCTTTTCGACGGCAATCACTCACGGCCGTGGTGAAAAACTTCTGTCTTCGAACCACCACTCGAAGGGCCCACTTGGCTTCCTCCAGGGGCACCAGCTGAAAGCGTCGAGAGGCGATGAGCTTTTGGGCTAATGCCTTTTGAGTTCGTCCCGCCAGGCCACCATAGTCGCCATAATCCACCACTTGAGCTAAATACAAAGGGAGTTCCTGCTCATTTTGTGGTGATTGGGAAAGAGACCATCGAAGGGCGCAAGAGGAAAAAACCCAGGTTCCCCCTAATAAAAAACCCAAGGCAAATTTCAAGTTTCCTCCCCGTTAACCAAAGGCAATAATTTTCCCTTGGCGTGAAGCTGGGCAACATCTGTATATCCCCCCAGGAATTTTTCTCCCACAAATATCATGGGAACTGTGCGCCAACCCCCATTTTCTTTAGAAAGCCTCTCCCAGGTTTCCGGATCATGGTCTAGGGAAATGTCTTCAAAGGGCAGAGAAAGCTGATTAAACAGGGCTTTTGCATTGCGGCAAAAGGGGCAATAGCCTGTGGAGTAAATTTTGATAGACGGAGTCATGCTTCACCTCTCCTTTCTTTAATTGGGAAGGCAGTCCCATTTTTTACCTGTTTTTTTTCCTTTTTTCAAACGAGTCTTTCTTTCACCCAAGCTAAGGCATGGAGACTAAACCAATTGTCTGTTCCCTCGCCCACGGGTGCTTGGCCTTTGGCATAGGTGGGTCTGCCGCCTCCCTTGCCACCTAAGGATTCGCAACTGACCTTCAAAAGGTTACCAGCCGTCAGTTTGGCAAATCGTTTTGGGATGTTATCGGAACAGGAGGAAATCAAGTGGATTCTATCTTGGTCAACGCACCCCAACAAAACAAGGTCAACCCCCTTTTCTCGCAAACGATCGGCTGCGAGTTCCAAGACTTCAGGGCTTTGAATGGGCAGTTTCTTTGCCAAAAAGCGCACGGGGGGTTCTACAGATGTCAACCAAACCGACTCTTTTTGAACCCATTCCGGAATTTGGGCGTTTACCCACTCACTTTGCCACTTCGACAGCTGACGTTCGAGTTCTTTTTGAGTCTCTTTAAACTGATCCACTCGGTGGGTGAGTTCGGAAAGGGGGGCTTTGGTGGAGGCGCAAAGATCTTGCAAAATTTGGTGATCCCGTTGCCAGGCCTCTAAAATCCCTTCTCCGGTTATGGCCTCAATGCGGCGCACGCCGGAGGTCACAGAGGATTCTGAAATGATTTTGAATACGCCGATTTCAGAGGTATTGCGCACATGACACCCTCCACAAAGTTCTTTCGAAAACCCTTCAATATCCAACACCCTCACGGAGTCGGTATACTTTTCACCAAACAAAGCCATGGCACCCATTTCCTTTGCTTTTGTGATGTGTACATTTTCGTGGGCCACCACCGGGAGTGCCAATCGAATTTGTTCGTTCACCAGCTCTTGAATCTGCAGAATCTCTTCCTTCGAAAGAGCACGGGGCATGGTAAAGTCAAATCGCAATCCAGAGGGTTGCACCAGAGAACCATTTTGCACTACATTTGTACCACAAACCTCTCGAAGTGCCTTATGCAGCAAGTGGGTGGCGGTGTGATTGCGCTGGGTAAAAAGTCTATGGTTTCGATTCACAAAGTAACTTACATTCTTCACTGACTTAAATTCTTCTTGGGCCATAGGACCCCAGGCAGCCCCTTGGAGCCGGTGTACCAATCCCATTTTGGTTTTTTGCACATGCGCCACATCTAAGGTAACACACCCCAAAGTCGCAGTCTCAAAGCGAATGAACCCTACATCACTCACTTGCCCGCCACCCTCGGGATAAAAGGGCGAAGTGCCCAAAATGAGTTCCCCTTCCCTTTGATCTAGGCTTCTAAACTGCATCAAATCACTGGGGGATCCTGGTACTTCGTAACACAATACCCCTTCCTTTTGAACAGGCACCTGTGAAAATTGATACCCCACAAATCCCTTTTGAGAATCCTCAGACTTGGGACTCCCAATGGCGATCCAGGGCAATTCTTCCATTTGACTTTGGGCATAAAATTTAGATTCACCCCTGGCCCGTTGGCGCTGGGCTTCCATGAGCTTTTCAAAGGCCTCCAAATCCACCCCTAATCCCAATTCTTGGCACAAAACCCGAGTCAGATCGGAGGGAAATCCAAAGGAATCATGCAAAACAAATACATCGGCTCCCTCCAGCACCTTTTGGCCTTTGGCTTGGGCCTGTTTGGCAAATTGATGGAACTTTTCCAACCCAGACTCCAAAGTTTGAATGAATCGACCTTCTTCCAGCGCCAATTGTTCTTGAACGCGACTTAAATTTTCGGGAAGTTCCGGATAGGCCTCTTGGAACAGCTCCACCACCTGAGGGGCGATTAAACTCAAAATGTTTCCTTTTTTAGCTAAGGTAGAATTGAGCTTGTGAATGTGATGCACGGCCCTGCGTAAAACACGACGCAATACATAGCCTCTACCCTCCGCACTAAAATGGGCGCCATCCGCCAAAGTGAAAACCAAAGTCCGAATGTGGTCGGCCACAACATTAAGGCTCGTGATCTGAAAGGGATGGCATTTATCCAAGCTTCCCAGATGCAATACATTTGCAATACCCTTTTTTAAGTTCACAAAGCTATCAATTTCAAAAACGTTGGTTTTGCCTTGCAAAAGTGCGGAAACCCTCTCCAGCCCAGCGCCGGTGTCCACGCTTTTCATGGGAAGCTCTTTCAAGGATCCATCGGGTTGTTTATCAAATTGCATAAAAACCAGATTCCAAAACTCCAGATACCGATCGCAATCACACCCAGGTCCCGCTTTGCAATCAAAGGTTTTATCCGTGCATTTACCCACTTTCGGGCCTTGATCCACATAGAGTTCCGAACAGGGTCCACAAGGCCCAGTGGGTCCCATGGCCCAAAAATTATCTTTATCTCCCAATCTTCGGATCCGTTCTCCGGTAATTCCCGCCGATTTCCAAATCTCTTCCGATTCCAAATCGGAGTGGTGCACGGTGACCCAGAGTTTGTCCAGTGGAAAACGAAGCACATCTAGAGCCAATTCCCTAGCCCACAAAATCGCATCATGTTTGTAATAATCTCCAAAACTCCAACTGCCCAACATTTCAAAAAAGGTCAGGTGCCGTCCGTCTTGGCCCACGTCTTCCAAATCCCCCACCCGAAGGCATTTTTGAAAGTTTGTGGCACGGGAATACGACCGCTTTTCGGCACCCGTAAGTGCGTCTTTAAACTGGGCCATTCCCGCAATGGTAAAAAGAATGGTGGGATCTTGATGGGGGATCAATGAGCTACTCGGCACAAAGGTATGACCTTTTTTTTCAAAAAAATCCACAAAAAGCTTTCGAACCTGAGAGATCTCCATTTTGGACCACCTTTTTTTCTTTTTCTTCCCCATAAGCCATTTCCTAGGGCGTTTGGCTGATTTAGGAAAGAATCCTAACGTAAAATGCTAAAGAGATTAATTTAGGACAAGGCATTGGGGATGTAAAGGGGCTGAAAACGGCTACCAACAATTGTGCTTTTTTCAGGCTAGATGCCTGTTATAAATAGAAAAATCACCGAACGGGACCGTTACCATTTACTTCGTTTGACTTGATGTTGGTCTAAGTAGCTTATTTTTAAGGAAAAGCACAATTGATGAACGCAGTTTACATTCCACCCTTCCCTCACTTCCTCTGCAAATCCGCACCCATTTTCCGAAGACTTTCAGGGGTAGCGCCTAAAAAAATCCGTTTGAGATCGGATTTGGGATCTTGTTCCAGTTCATTGGCCAACTCTTGGTAACAAATGGCTGCTTTTTCACGGGATACCTGAACATATTCCGCATATTCAGGGTAGTTTTTTTCCAAAAACAAATAGCGTCCCAGGGCAGCTTCAAATTTTTCTTTGCGAAAATAAAAGGAAGCTACAAAATGATGATGGTCGGCCAAACGCCTTTTCAAAATGGCAAAGCGTTCTTTGGCTTCATTCCAATGCCCGGAATTTTTGTAGTTTTCTATAAATAAAGCATATTTATCTAAGGCCTTCTGAGTGAAATACTGTTCCCTATCTTCCTCTTCAGGGGCCTGTTTATCATAGCTAGAGGCCACTCTAAAATGGGCGAAGGGCACCTTTTCATCAGAGGGGTTTCGGCGCAAAAACTCCTCATAAGCCACGATGGCTTCAGTGAATTTTCGAGAATTGAAATAGGCGTCCGCTTGGAGCATTTCCGCTTCTTTCGCATATTGCGAATAAGGGTAACGGCTTTTGTATTCATCCACCTCTTGAATCACCCGCTCATAAGAAGCGTCTTGATGACTCCCTCGAATGCGAGTGATCCCCTCTTCCGCCGATAGAGTGGAGATGGGGGGCGGTTCACAAGCCACCCAAAGAACGGGGCTCATTCGGGCACCCACTACGCCAAAGCGCGACACCAATCGCTTTAATGATATCATGAATTCTCCTGCACTAATTCAACCAAAATTCCACCCGTGGAATGGGGATGCACGAAAGCAATTAAAGTGTGATGAGCCCCCGGGCGAGGGGATTCATCGATCATCTTTACCCCATTTTTTTTCAAATGCCCGATCCAAGCCACCAAATCATCCACTCTTAAGGCCATATGATGGACACCAGATCCAAACTTTTCTTTGTATTTGGCAATGGAACTTTCCGGGGAGGTGGGATCCAGCAGTTCCACCCGACCTCCAGAAGCTCCTGCAGCCCCATTTTCACCAGCGAGGGAGAAAAAATCCACTTCCACCTTCTGACTTTCCACGATTTCTGAACCCTCACTGGGCAATCCTAATAGGGTTCCAAAGAAACGTTTGGCTTGGGCGCGATCTTTATGCGCGATTCCTAAGTGGCTTAATCCCATTATCTTCATCGGTAAAATCTCCTGTCCATTGAAACCATTCCATGGGGGGAAAAGCCCCTAAGTTTTAAGAGAAATCCGAGGATTGAAACACCTCGGTGGGGGGCCAGGGTGTGGAAATCTGGTGCACTAACTTCTTTGCCAAGGTGGCTGTTACCTCAGTGCCTCTCACCAACTCCCGCAAACCCTCTTGCTCCCTGTTTAACAAATGTTTAACCACTTCAGGTTCTAAAACATCCATTACAAGGCGCGCCACATCTTTTGCAGCCTTATTTACTTTAACCCGCTCAAATTCGGGATGACTTCTCACCAATTTTTGATGCTTAAACACCAAGTCCAACATTTTTCCCACCGATTGAGGATCATTTTGGTGGGTGGCACACACCTCTGGGGTCCAAGGGGAACCAATGGATAGGGCGTTCAAATGGGCATTTTCCTCCAGCTCTTGAACCAGTCGGCTGGGATCGTGTAGATCGGCTTTATTCACCACATAAACATCGCAAGACTGGAAAACACCCGCTTTCATCAGCTGAATTTCATCACCACTATTGGGCATCAAAACCAAAACGGTGGAATCAGCCAAATTTAATACCTCTGACTCATTCTGGCCCACGCCCACCGTTTCCAACAATATCACATCAAAATCTAGGGTGCGTAACAAATGTAAGGCACTGCGCGTGGCATGGGAGATGCCACCCATGGCCCCCCGGCTACCCATAGACCGGATAAAAACCTCTGGATCCTTAAAGTGATCTTGCATGCGAATGCGATCTCCCAAAATGGCGCCTCCCGTTTGGGGGGAGCTGGGGTCCACAGCCAACACGGCAACTTTTAGGCCCCTGGATCGCAACACTCCCACCGCCAGGCTAATCAATGTGCTTTTTCCAGCTCCTGGTAATCCAGTGATCCCCACCACCCAAGGAGAAACCTGGGGCAGATGGCTTGTCACCAGAGGGTGAGTGAGCACTGGCAACACACTTAAGGGGTCATTTTCGGCTAGGGAAATGGCCTGGGCCAGCCCTCGGCACCGCACGGACCAAACATCGCCAGCACCTTGGCCCGAAGTGTCTATAACTCCAGCCATGCGTTTGGCGATTTCCATGGGGTCTGATTTGCGGCGGATTTTCAAAGGGTGGATTCCTTTTTGGCGTTGAGGTCCAAGATCACCAGGAGATCTTGATTGGTCACGCTAGCGCCTTCTGCCACGCGGATTTCTTTAACTTGGCCTTCCCACTCACTCTGAATTTGATTTTCCATTTTCATGGCCTCAATCACCAATAGGGTCTGTCCCTCTTCCACCCAGTCTCCTACTTTAACCAAGTTTTTAAGCACTTTCCCTGTTAGAGGAGCTTTAATCTGACCGGCATTTTTTCCTAGATTGGCATTTTTCTTCGCGGCGATGGGCTTGTGTTCCTGGCAATCAAACACCCATTGTTTACCCCCAAAACCCAGATCGATACGAAATTGACTGCCTTTGACCAGATGACCTTTTTCCACGGGAAGCCGAAAAACCGTTCCACCCATTAAAAAACTCGTGCCATCTCCCACTCTTTGAATCGTGGATTCTTGATACGTTTTTCCCCCATCTTTGGAGTACCGTATGGAAAAAATAGCACCCACGGCCGAGTTTAAGTGAAGAGGATTTTGCATAAAATCCACAATCACTCCCTCAGGTGAAGAGGGGGTGGCGGATGATTCTAGCGTGCTGCGTACTTTAGTGTCGGGATTTTTTATAAAAACTTTCATGGTGTTTCCTTATTTAAGATTAAGCACAGGGGATGTGCTACATTCCTTCCTGCTTGCCGGCCTGTTGCCATAGACTGGGCACCATAGGGGAGGAATCTAAAGGAACCGCATGGCCCGCAGGGGAACTGGGTAACGAAGGTCCATACACTGCCATGGCGGCAGCCACCGCCAATAAGGGAACACCTCCGGACGTTTCAGTGGTATCTAAGTGAGGCTCCCAAGCACTAAAAGTGCCAAATTGGGAACTCCAGTTGGAAACGGATTGAAAATCCTTCAGCAAAGACTCATTTTCTTCCACAAATCGAGTGGTATAAACCCCTTCTCTCACTTGAGGATGATGAAGGAGTGCTAAAGTGTAGGGAATGGTGGTGTTCACCCCTTGAATCAAAAATTCAGCCAATGCCCTCCTAAGCTTTTGCATGGCATCCATGCGATCCTGGCCCAAGACAATCACT
This sequence comes from Silvanigrellaceae bacterium, assembly GCA_044339525.1. Lineage (GTDB taxonomy): Bacteria > Bdellovibrionota_B > Oligoflexia > Silvanigrellales > Silvanigrellaceae > JBIIVH01. The sequence continues at coordinate 91,033 of JBIIVH010000005.1, forward strand.
TTGGCGATCATGCTATCGTAGAACTCGGGGATTTTGTAGCCAGAATAGATATGGCTGTCCACGCGTACCCCAGGTCCATGGGGGAGTTCCACATGGGTGATAAGGCCCGGATCCGGTCTGAATCCTGAATAAGGATCTTCCGCATTCACGCGGGCTTCTATGGCCCATCCCCTTTGAACGAGCTGCTCCTGTTTAAACGCCAGGGGCTGTCCTTGGGCGATCTTCAACTGCCACTGCACCAAGTCCACTCCCGTCACCAATTCAGTAACAGGATGTTCCACTTGGATTCGGGTGTTCATTTCCATAAAGTAAAATTGGGTGGGTGACTCCAGAATGAATTCCACCGTTCCGGCATTGGTGTAACCTACGGCCTGAGCGGCTTTTACCGCCACTTCTCCCATTTTGGCTCGGGTGGCTTCGGAGATGTAGCTGGAGGGCGACTCCTCCAAAAGTTTTTGGTGTCTTCGCTGAATGGTGCAGTCCCGTTCAAAGAGATGCACGGTGTTACCTTGAGAATCTGCTAATATTTGAATCTCGATATGGCGAGGGCGCTCAATGTATTTTTCACAAAAAACGGCAGCACTGCCAAAGTAGCTCAACGCCTCCCGGGAACAAGACTCGAAAGCGCTGGGAATGTCTTGCATTTGCCTTACAACCTTCATCCCCTTACCTCCCCCTCCAGACACCGCCTTTAAAATGAGGGGAAACCCAACCTTCTGGGCAATTTCCATGAGCTCTTGAACACTTTCAATGGGCTCATTTTTTCCCGGGCTACAAGGCACTCCAGCCGCCAAAACCTTTTGTTTGGCTAGAGTTTTTTCACCCATGGAATGGATGGAGGCCGGGCTAGGCCCGATCCACACCAAACCTGCGGCCAACACCGCCTGTGCAAACTCCGCGCTCTCGGAGAGAAATCCGAAGCCCGGATGCACGGCTTGGGCATTCAATTCCTTTGCAGCTTGGATGAGATTGGGGATTTGGAGGTAACTTTCTTTACTGGGGCTTGGACCAATGCACACCGCACCATCACAAAAACCCACATGTCGAGAATGGATATCTGCCTCGCTAAACACCGCCAAGGGGGTGAGCTGCAAATCTCGACAGGCCCGGGCCACACGCAAAGCCACTTCCCCTCGATTGGCAATTAAAACCCGCTGAAAAGGACGAAACTGTAAAGGCAAAAAGGAGCTGGATTCTGAAGAAGAATGAGACAGAGCTGGCATGGGGAACACCTGTCGTTAAAGTTAATCTGTTTTACGATCCGCCGGACGACTTGGCAGGTAAAAAAGCGTTTTCCCACCCCTTCCGGAAGAAAGAATGTAGAGTCGTCTACGTTCTATAGCACCATTGCACACGTTTCCACAAGTTTCAACGAAGAGTCGGAGCTTGGACCATCCTTACCGGAACCCTTCCACCACCATTTCCAAATGAAAACCCTCTTTTCCTTCCCAGTCTAAACTGATGTATTTGGGTTTCACATGGCTGCCATCGATTTGAGCAGACCAGGAGAGAAAACCCAAAGATTTTTCAGAACTCCAAAAAGAATCCCAAAGGATTTCCGAGGTCATACTCAAAACCCCCGGACCCGCTACCAATACGGGGTTGGAAAGAAAGATATGGGATTGGGAGCTCAGAGGTTTTAAGGTAAAAAAAACGCGACCGCAAACGATATTTCGAAAATCCATCGGACTCAAAAGTTGAATCCAAGCGAGGGGTTTTTGAAAGGATTCTGGGATCCCCAAAGGTGGTTTCTTAGGAGTTTTATCCAACTCATTTGATAAACCAAAAGTGGCCAGCGCATTTCCCAAAGGGCCTACAATATCCGCTTCAAACGAATTTAATTCTGACGACCAACTCCCCTCAAAGGGGGTTCTGGGAAAATCGTTGCCCCTTAGCTCTGCCTCAATGAAATAGTGATCTTGTTTTTGGGCACACATTTGTTTTACAGCATCAAGAGATTTTTGGGTCTTTTCATCTAGAGCCACAGGCGGTGTAGACTGGCACCCCTCCATCCCTAATGCCAAAATCCAAAGGAAAATGGGAAAGTGCCTGCTTTTTTTCATATCCCTCCCCCAAGCTTTTGAAAAAACGATCGGGACAAAGGCTGTTTCTTTAGCTGTTCCAAAGTTCTGAGCCCCGTGGGAGAGGTGACGTTGATTTCACCCACAAACGTATCGATTAAATCCAGACCTGCTAGGGCAATATGGAGATGTTTTAAAAACTTACCAACCTGATTCACCACCTCATTCTGCGCGTCTGTGAGGGGAATTTCCAGTGGGGTTCCCCCCTGTGCCAAATTAGAGGCCACCTTACCCTCTGCGGGAAACCTGCAAAAATGACCTTGGTTTTCCCCATGCACCATCAACACCCGCCTGTCACCCCACTCTTTTAAGGCGGGCAAAAAAGGTTGTAGGAGAACGGGAACGGCTGAATTCAGGGATGTCTTCACCTCTTCCCAGCGATTCAAAAAGGTAACTCCCTTTCCACCATGGCCAAGCCAAGGCTTCAAAATCCATCCCGCATCATGGGTCTGACGAAAACGAAGCTTCACGTTTTCCTTAAACCTTTCCAAGTCCTGCAAGAGGGATGAGGAATTCTCTGATGATTTTGGATGAATCAAAAACGTAGGAATGAGAGATTCTTCTTTTAAAAAACCCAATTGATGGGCCAGCCAGGGGAGGCTTTTTTCGTGATCATTCAGCAGAGTATGGGCTGGGTTCATCACTTGAGTGGAAGGGGGAAGCAGGCGCAATAGCCAACATAAAGTAACGTAATTCTCGTCGAATGGGGGATCTTTCCGGATCAGCACCAAAGAATAAGTTTCCACCAATTGGGACGTTTTCTGAGTTTGAGACATAACCTGCTGCAGACTCACCAATTGAATCTGTTGCCTTTCCCCAACCCAAACCCCAGCCACAGACCAAAAGATCTGGTGCGATTCACACCAATCCACTTCCCATCCCTCCTCTAGGGCTCCCTGAGCTAAGGCCAGGGACGTGTCCGAAGCCACGCGACAGGAATCCAAGGGATCCGCAACAATTAGCAGCCGTTTTCCCAGACTCTCCCTCTTCTGTTCCGATTTTGTGACGGCCGTATCCATAAAATGTGCATCCTTTAATGATATTCCAAGTTGGATCGAATCCAATATTCAAAAAGCCCAACAAGGACCTTTGAAGTCTAGGCAAAATTGGGGTATGAAACAAGCGGAGCCATCCATCAGAAACGCCAAGTCCCGAACGCTCCCCCTACTTTAGGACCAAATTTAGGGTGAAAGACACACACCAAGGCGTTTTTCTTTCCCATATGGAGATCCACCTAGAGATCCCTCAACCACGCTGGAGGACCTATGATCCATTACCGTTCTCTCGGAGAGCTTCCCCCCAAACCCCATATCGTTTTCGAATCCGGCGGCAAAATGCTAGCCGAACACGTATTTACTAGGGATGGCTTTAATGATGCCTTTGGCATTTTGTACCAGAATCGAGCCCCAACCCATGAGACCAGGGCCGCTCTCTATGAAACCCAAAACCGTTTTTTTTGCGTTCCGGGCACTCCTCCTCCCCCTCTTTTAAAGAGAAGACACATTCCCAATGCCCCTTTGCCAAAGGGTGGTACCTTACTGGAATCCAGAGTTACTTTATTTTGCAATTCGGACGTTTCCATTGGTGTGGCTAAACCCACTCAAGTGGAAGATGTTTTTTTTGCCAACAGCGACGCCGACGAGTTGTTTTTTGTGGCCCATGGAACGGGTGTGCTAGAAACTCCTTTTGGAGCTTTAGATTATGGCCCCGACGACTATCTCTTCATTCCCAAAGCCATTCCTTATCGGTTTGTCTTTTCCGATGAACAGCATTTTTTATGCACAGAGGCCTACAAAAACCTCTCCATTCCTAAGGAATTCAGAAATCCAGTTGGACAATTACGGCTAGACGCCCCGTACTCCCACCGAGATTTTAGAAGTCCCACTCGCCTCATCGATTTTTCAGGCAGGCATCACGCCATCGTTATCAAAAGACACCAAACCCTCACCATTCATGAATACACGGAGTGGCCTTATCAGACTCGAGGTTGGGACGGATTTGTATACCCTTTTGCCTTTAATATCAATAATTATCAGCCCAAAACAAGCACGGTTCACCTGCCTCCCACCATCCACCTTTGCTTTTCTGCTCCTGGTTTTGTCGTACTTAATTTTGTGCCAAGGCTGGTGGACTACCATGACAAGGCCATTCCCTGCCCCTACCCCCACAGCAGTCCAGACTGCGATGAAGTGATCTTTTACGCAAAAGGTAACTTTACGAGCCGAAAAGCCATCTCTCAGCACTCTTTCAGCTGCCATCCCGGTGGCCTACCCCACGGGCCTCACCCTGAGAAGTATGAGGAAAGTGTGGGGACCCAAAAAACCAATGAGCTCGCCATCATGGTGGACACCTTCGCCCCATTAGGACTGGCTCCTGCCGTTGCACAGTTTGAAGACAGCAGTTACCATGGCACTTGGAACACCACTCAGTTTCTTTAGCCTAGAACCTGGTGGTCAAACAGGAATATCCTTGCCATGATGGATCCCATCCCAAATTCCTCCCCCAGTCAACCTCCCATGTACCTGGCACTCACAGGTGGCGGCACCGCAGGACATGTATGGCCCCATTTCGCTCTGTTTAGCCATCCCGAAAGCCCGTTGTTACTAAAAATTCAACGAAACGAATTAAGGGTGTTGTATTTTGGCTCCCAGGAGGGAATGGAGAGGGAATTGGTCACTTCTCAGGAGCCCAACTGGATCTACTTTCCCCTGGCCACAGGGAAACTTCGCCGTTACTTTTCTTGGAAAAATTTTACAGACCCTTTTAGGGTCGTGTTCGGGTTTTTTCAGGCTTGTGTGATCCTTTTGAAATACAAACCTAAAGTGCTTTTTTCTAAAGGAGGGTTTGTTTCGGCTCCTGTGGTTTGGGCCGCCGCCCTTTGCCGAGTGCCCATTGTGATCCATGAAAGCGACTTTTCTCCAGCCCTCACCACCAAGCTTTCCCTTCCCTTTGCCCAAAACGCTTTGTGTGCTTTTACCGGCACCCTTCCCCTCCTAGGCTCCCACCCCGACAAAAGAGCATTGGGACTCCCCTTAAGACACTCCCTTTTTAAAGGCACAAAAGAAGCTGCCCAGGCCTTTTTTAAGTTTCCCAATCCTCATCAAAAGACACTCCTGATTTTTGGAGGATCTTTGGGAGCCTTGGGTTTAAATGAAAAATTAAAGCCTTATTTGCCACTTTGGTGCCATAAATGGAATGTGATCCACGTGGTGGGCAAAGGAAAATCCATCCCCTTTCAGCACCCCAACTATCGTTCGTATGAATTTTTGCAAAAAGAAATGGCACTGGCCTACGCCCTTGCAGACGGAGCCATCAGCCGCGCGGGAGCCAGTAGTTTGTTTGAATTGAGGGAAGCTCGCATCCCCATGCTACTGGTTCCCCTCGCTACGGGTGCCAGTCGAGGAGACCAAATTGAAAATGCCAAGGAGTTTAAAAGTAAGGGGTGGGCCATGGTTTGGGAAGAAGTCAAGATTCCCTTTTCTGGAAAAATAGAAGACTCTCCCTTTCACCGGGCCGTAGAGGAGCTTTTAACTCAAAAAGATCTGGAAAGTAGTGATTTTGCCTCCGCCTGTTTGGCGGAATTGATCCCAGAACCGGCTTCACTATCCGTGGCCAAATTAATTACAAGTTACCTTATTTAAAGAAATGATGGATTCAAATGGACCAAACCAATCAAAAAGCAAAAATCATAAAAGACTATTTGTCAACCCATCCTCCCGAGGAGCCTTCAGACCTTTGGACCGGGACTTTAGAAAATCTAAATGAATTGGTTCTTCCCTTAGCTCAAACACTTCAGTCTCATCCCGGCAGCTGGATTTTTTTAAATGGAGATTTGGGATCGGGAAAAACCACATTGGTTCAACGCCTTGCCCAGCAGCTTTGGGCCCAGGATCGATTTGAAAGTCCCACCTACACACTCATGCACAGCGTTATGTGCCATACCCAGGCCCTCCCCATCAAAAATCTGATCCATCTGGATCTCTATCGTCTAAAACAGGGCCAGGAGCTGTGTTACCTTGGACTGGAAATGGAATTTGATCCAAAACATTCCCTCGTTTTTTGGGAATGGGGAGATCTCATTGATAACCATTCCTATCAAGAATTTTTTAGGCTCACAGGGTGCGAGCCACCCGTTCAATCCTTTGAGATTCACATCGTTTCTTCGGGAATCCAGGAGAGAAGGTACTCCATTCAGACCAGGCCCCTTTAAAACACTTCTATCCATTGTGCTTTTTCAATGAGGTCCGATCCCGATGATTCCAAAATATGTCGATCAATCTTTGATCACAACCCAATCCTCAAACACCTCCTCTGAGCGATGTTCCAAAAAAAAGACATAAAAATCTGCACTTTGTATCCTGAGCCCGGTGGCATCGTCTTTGCATGGGAAAGGGACGCGATACCCTCGGAGGACCTCAACATGACTAAGTACGAATCTGTCGTTTCCCTTTACCCTGGCCATCGGAAAATTCAGAGAAACTTCTCTAAAATCCGTGTTTTTTTAGCCCTATCCTATGCCATATACCTCCTCGGAGGATGCAGTGTTAGGTCGTCAGACCTAGGAAATGAACAAGTCACTTCGGTTACCATTTCCAACCTTCCCCCTTCCCACCAGCTCGAACTAATAGCCATTGAGCAAACGGAAAAGAGCGGAAAAACATCTAAAGGTATCCGGAAAGAGTTTAAAATATCCCACCAAAACAAAGAAACAAACTTAGTTTTTCCAAGGGGCAGCACCTGGAATTTTGAAGGTACACTCAAAGACCCATCTGGAGTGGCTGTGGCTTCCAATGATTCGGAATTCAAAAACAAAACCGACCTTAAAAATTGTCCTTCCAAATCCACCAAAATGGATAAACCCACCATTACCGTTAACCTTGAACTGTGTTCCCTTAAAAAGGATCCGAATGTCCATCAAACCCCGTCGCCCGGAGTCGATCCGGGAAAACAGACCCAAATGGCCATGCCTACACGTTTGGCCATCAAAAGTAAGTCTGGTGAAAATTTACAATTTGAAGTGCAATTCACCAACAAAAACTCCTTCTCAAAAATCTGCGATGCCGTGGTACAGGTGCGAACCAAAACGAATCGCACCAAGCAATGGATAAAAGCATGGACCATGGAATCCGATCAATCCATAAAGTTCCATGTTTCCTTCCCCGATGTCCTCACTGAGCCACTGGAACCCAGTTCCGTACAGGTAGGAGCGAAATGTGTCGCCAACGCCCAAGCCAATGATAAAAAAGGCGTAAGTTCCCCTGACAAATGTGACCCCGCTCAAAAAAGTTGTGAAAGGCTTTGTGTGGCCATAGACCAAACGGGTACCGTTTGCCAGAAGGTTCGTCAAGATCTTTCCATCAAAAAAATAGACATTTCAAACCATACAGACCACTTTAAACTGAATTACGAGATCCACTCACATAGTAACGTTACCTGTGGCTTTTCCTTGGTCACTAGCGCACAAAAAGAGGGTACCTCTACTACAACAAGTGTCAAAAAATCCATTTCTAATCGAAGGATTTCAGAAGGCACTCAACTTCTAGAGATTGAATTAGCCAAAAATTCTGCTGGTGATGGTTATATTCTTGACCCTAAATCGGCCATACTTTATGCCAGCTGCCTCGATATCAGCAATGTGCCATTTTGGGACATCATTTCTTTGACGAACCCTGAACGCTACTCTCAAGAAAATTGGTTGAAACTCTAAAAGACTCCTCTAATTTTGTTGAGTTGCTCCAGATCCCATTCCCCTATTGAATCCCTTTTCCAATTATTTTTTACCTACTGGATCTTCAAACTGAAGACACCGGTCCGGATTTGGCGCCGAAATTTATCGCGAGAAAAAATTATCCTTAATTAGGCAAAAAAATGACGCACGAGGTATTCTGTTTGCCAAATTGGGAATAGTATAATTGTAAATATTACGTCCAATTTTAGTACCACCTGATTCGAGAGTGTTAGGTATATTTGTAACGTTTGGAAAAAACCAATTTTTGGAGAAGGTCTGTGAAGTTTATTTTTTTACTTTTTTTATGCATAAGCGTTTTTAGTTCTGGATGCAAAAAACGGGCATTCCAAAGTGGGGAACGTTCAAGAGCAAGTTCGGCATTGAGATCTGCTGAAACGGTAATTTACCCCGGGTCATTCGATCCTTTCCACAAAACCCACTTCGCTGAAGTCAAAGCCGCCTTGACAATTTACAACGCGAAGAAACTATTTGTGATGCCAGTGGAAAGTGCTTACTATTTTCCACCGATTAAAGGAACAACTGTAATGCCTCCCCGACTGCTCAATTTTATGGAGCGAGAAAAACTCATTCGCGAATTATTCAGAAGCGAAGCAAATGTAGACGTTTCTCCCCTTCTCCAAAACATTGAGTCTAATGTTTTTGAATCGATAACTAAAAGTGCTCGAGCCCTAAACTCGACTCACATCCTAGCAGGAACAGACGTTATAAACACGTGGAGCGGTCTTGATGGTTTCGAGGAATTTTCGAAAAACTTTAATTTCATCATTACGGAAGATGCAAACGATCTCGACCTTTCCCAAGAGCTGAAAGAGCGACTCAAAGGTGATCGATTCGACTTTATACCTGTGACATTTGAACCAGTTCGATCTCGAGAGCTTCATGAAAAGGTGCTAAAAGGCGGAAATGACATATCGTCGTATTTCCCCGTAGCTAACCTTTCACCAGAAATAGAAACCATGATACAGAAAGCAGGCGCTAGATACGCAGAGGCAATAGATCATTATCTGTCGACCTCATTCAGTGCCGAGATTTTGCCTGAACTGAGTAAGCGAATTGATCCAAAATTGCTTAAACTATGGCAGGCAGACCAGGATATCGTTGGCATACTCAAGTTTATGGATCTCAGACAGGGAAGCATACTCGGCTCTGTCATCTCTCGAACTTACCTTCAATCTGCATTTAGTACTTTAGACAAAAACATTCGGAACCATTTGACGAAGACCTTGTATCCGATTTTTAATTCTGGCCCGATAGGAAAACTGTACAGTAGAAATTCCTACTTCGCAGCTATGAGGGAAAATTCCCAAGGTGAGGCGGATGCTAAGGCAAAAACTCACGCTTTGTTGAGGGTAAGTCAACGATTTTTTTCTCATATTGAGGGTCCATTTTTCCGCTTTGCACAACTTCGATTAGCTCAACCCTTGCAACAGCTATTTAATCCACTTTTGCAATTCAATCTTCCACATGGTGAGTGTGAAACAGGGCAAGCCGCCGACGGAGATTTTAATGTTTTGGTCTATCGAGGGGTCTCCGACCGAAAATCCATCGATGAAATGATCACCAGTTGGAAAGCGGAAGGTATGTTGAGCAAACTAGCTCTGAGCCACAGGCTGAAAAATGCTACTGTTGAGGATGCCGTAAAGGCGTCTCAAGAGGTGTTTAAGAGCAAAGGACCACAAAACTCCGTTTTGGACCATTACCTTGGAAATTGGAAAACAGAGTCTGTTTTTGTGGCTACCTCGCTTGATAAAGGAGTTGCTGCTCGGTTTGCAGGAAAAGGAGGCTACCTGCTTACCGCTTCTGTACCCGCTTCACTGGGTTTTTTCTTAAATGACCTCGCTTATTGGGAAGGAACTCAGTGGCAAAAGGAAGGAAGTCCAGCATTTAATCAGCAAGAGTTCGCTGTCCTCCATCATTTAACTCCCTCACACATCCTTTCCATCGAGAGGATAGAAACGGATTTGCCGGAATCAGACGTTTCTATTAAGTGGAGCAAGTTTGCAAATAACTATATAAAAGTACTGGCAAGCAAAATTTCAGAGTCGTTTGCCTCTCCCCTTGCCTGCCCCTGATGAGATTTGATCAGGACTCAATATCGCTTGATTCTAAGAGTTCCTTCCCAAAATTGATGTGAGTTAGGTTAGACTAAGTTTTCGAGACCATTAAGACTCTTCTGAAAATGGGATGAAACTCTAAAAGCCTCCTTTAATTTGAGGAAATGATTTCCTCTAGAATCGGCCTCCACCACGCCTTCTCTATATTCAAAAACACTTCCGGGTTTAGCTCATAGTAAATCGAATTGGCTTTTTTATAGCTCATCACAAGTTTTGCATTTTTCATGTACTTCAAGTGGCTCGTGATGGTTGGCCAAGATAACGGAAAACGTTCCGCAATTTCACCTGAACTCACAGGCCTGCCTCGAAAAACCAAAACGGAAATGATTTCTCTTCTCACAGAATGGGAAAGTGACGAAAAAAAATCATCTAAAACGGCAAGGGAAATCTGTGAAGGTTTGTCTTTCTCTTGGTTAATCATGGCTAACATCTTTTACAGCATCAAAAAACATAGATGGTTTGGAAGGTAAAGTTTCACACAGTTTTGCCATAGGCTCCCAAACTTTCAATACCCTTGGGTCTTGTTTTGCGGTTTCAAAGGATTCTTTTGATTTCCATACGATGAATTCGGCACATTGAATCTCTCCTTTGGGATTCTCCACATTTTGAACCTGAAAAAGTTCAATTACAACCTCCAGTTCTTGAAGAAGTTTACAATGAGCTATAAGCAGATGCTTAAACGCCTCCCAATTGTGGATGGGAACGTGGTATCGACAAAGCATTTTATAAGGGTTCAGCTTAACATCATTTTCTGTAGATTTCATGACATCAATTCTCCTTTTATAAAGATGTATCAGTCCTTTTTAAGGACCTTTTCAAGAGCGTCAACATATGCAGCCTGTTTCTCCAAAAAGGGAAAATGCATGGAATCTTTTACAAACTCTAAATTGCCTTTCTTAAACAAACTTAATGTGCCTTGTGCATGTTTTTTATCAAAAAACTCATCTCCATCACCCCAAATTAAAGAAACAGGCGCCTCAATCGATCTAGCTTTGGCCTCAATGGGCGCGTAAAAACGATACATATCCTTTAACACAGTTGCAAACACGGTGCGAAGGGACCGGAGCTCTTCATCGGTGTTTTCCCTAGGAAGGACGCTCTGAGATGACACAGAGTTTTCCCTCAAGGTGTTGATCCCGGAACGGGAAAAGATCATGGACTCAAACCAATTACCTAAAAGTGGAAGTTTGGTCTAAACTGCATCTATCAATTGTGCTTTTTTAACTTTAGGTATCTGTTATCATGAGAAAAATCTTTTAGACAGAAAAATGGTAACTTACTTTGCTTGAATCATCTATGGTGTAAGTGGCTAACTTTTAAGGAAAAGCACAATTGATAGATGAAGTTTTTATCACATGCGACTATCATTCCAACTAAAAAAGGCATTCTCATCTTTCAAACCTTCCATCACACCAGCCGATTTTAATTGGGGAAAGTGGGTTTCCAAGAGATGTTTCATGGTTGTTTCTTGAACGATTTTCATGCCTTCCTCCGTGTAAATCAATTCCCCTTTCACGCTAGGCTTAAAATACTCGGTAAAGAAACGGTCACTATAGAGACGCCGAGAGGCCATGATCACAAAGAGTTGGAAGGAGGTTTCCCCAAAAGCCCAGTTGCTAGGACGTCGGGACTGATGCTCCGCCAATGATCCCACCAGAAGGTCTATTTTTTCAATATCGTTGTTGTAAAGTCGTTTTAATTTTTCCAGATGAACTTTATCATCCGTAAGATCTTCAAAGTTTTTAATGGGGGTTAGTCCAAACTGTCTTCTAAATTCATTATATCGGGGGGTTCCCCTTTCCCGATCTCTCAAAATATCAATGGCTGCCAAATCCATGGTCTGCATTTTGCCAAACATGGGGAGTCTCAAATCAAAATGCTGTAAGGTTTTTGGAAAGTTGTTAAGAGTAAGGGCGCCTGGGTTGGTTTTTCCCATTGAATAGAAGAGATCTTCAAAGCGATTTTCTCTCGTAAGAATTCGGGAGTCCGTTTCCCGGGTCTGTTCCAGGGATACCACTTTGGTTTTGGAGGGGTTTGAAAGCGAACGAATGGTAATTTCGTCGGGCAACAAAGGATGCATTCGATAAACGGAAGTGAATTCTTCCGTGAGTGAATAGGCTTTACCGAAGTTTTCCGCTTTCGGAAGCCCAACAATGCCGCCTATCATCACACTTTTAAAGGTGTCTAAAAAATTGGCATTTACAATTTTATTTTTTTCTTCGGGATTCACAATTTGGCCAACCATTCCATGCCAATTTGACTTTAAGGCCGTTGGCCCTACTTTGTGCTTATCGTAAAGTAACGCAGGAGTCCATTCGGTGGTGTGTATTTTTGCCATTTGTGCAGCCACCACCAGCCTGGCGGTGTTGTAAAGTTTGTCATTGGAAAAATCAGGATGGGCTTTTTTGATGATAGCCACGATTCGGTTATGTTCCAATGAAAAAAGATTATGAAGCAGAGAAATTCCCACCCACCAATTCTGATTAAATCCCGTGAGTTCCACATCCGTTGTGACCACACCAGACACGCTGATATCGGATATGGGAAGCTGTTTATTTAAACCATCTTCCACCATATTAATAAGAGAAAAATCTCCTTTTTGCCGAACTAAGTTTGCCACCGTGGAATCACTTCCGTAGATCTGGGAACCATCCCACCAGTGGGTATTGGTGTTTTTAAAGGTTCTTTTGCCCTGAAAAACTCCCGCCACTTCGGTGCCAGGCACCAAAATGACCTCCTGCCCAGCGGCCCTCAAAGGGTCATTGGGGGGAAGAGGGATTTTAATCACACTGCCGTCTTTCTGAGGAGAAAAATGGGCAAACCAGTCGTGATTCATAAACTGAATCCAGGCGGTCACCATTAGGTTGAGACCTTCAGCGGGTATGAATTTGTCTCTCGTCATCAGCTCCAGACTGATTTGTCTAGGGTTGGGTTCCATCAGCTGAGCCTCTATTTCAGCCTCTGACTTAATTACAGCTAGGGGAAAATTCCGACCAAACGTGGCTCCTATGGATCCCGCCCGTGGGTTTGCCAAGTCATTGCAGGTGCCATTTAAGGTTCTAAAGGATTCTTTGCCCTTGCAATCTAAATCACTGACATTAGGCTCCGTTTCCCATAGGTTGTTTTGAGCTAATCGGTTTCGAACCCCCAATAGATAAATCATTCCCTGCAGGAGTCCTTCATTGAGTTTATTTCGAGTTGTCCATACCGATTCATCCTTTTGAACGGGATCAGACCTCGTGTTGGAACCAGAACTTCTTCTTGCCTGGCAGCCACCTCCAGAGCCCATCAGAATCAAACTCACTAAAGTCGCCATCTTTTGGCATTTTTTCATCATTTCTCCCTCATTAGTTGACATGGAATTTGCTAGGTGGACTGAAAATTTTCGTCATCTTCCCATAAAAAAGTGTCTGGTTCAATTTTGAGAGGCGAACACGTCAAAACTCTGATGACACAACATTTAGAAAGGTTCTTTTTTTGTTTGCCGATGTCAATTTTGAGATATTTTGAACTCCTAACTTGCAAAGGAACCGTAAATGAAAAAAAGGCATGTGTTGTTCACCTTCAGCGTTTTATCCCTACTTGGTACAGGTTGCATTTTTAAAAAAAAAGGAAATCAAAACCCAGAAAAACCAAGCAGAGCTGAGATCCATCAACTCAAATGGTATCAATTCAGATAATCTTCTGGATATCAACGACGTCAGCATCCTATTCACAAAAGAAATCGGCTCAAACTCCTCTCGTGTGTATCCAAGCATTCCGGTGACCTCAAAAATTGAGGGTCAGAAAACATGGCCACTTGCCAAAGACCCCAGCGGAGCCCAAGGAACCATTTGGGAGAAGAATCTTTTCGATGAAGTGATCCGTTTAGCTGGCACACAGGACACTCAGGTGAAAAATTCCAGCGGAAGAAGAGCCAACAACTTTCAAATTAGCTTCTTCAATCCCCCCTGAATAGATGCCTGGAGAATTGTGGGATTTCGATTTATCCCTTGCGCGCTCACTTCTAAAGTCATTGAGACTGGAGTGGTTTCCATTCCATCCCCAGGCTGTGTCACTCAAATTAGGCTCATTGCCCAACCCATGGACTCCGCGAATAACAATGATCTTGAAGACATTGCGGTGCATCTGGTTTACTCCTTTGATCTCTTCCCCACCAAAGCCCAAACAAGCACACTCCTGGCCGCTTTAAACGCCCAATCTCCCAGATGCGGCAAAAGCGGCTATCTCTCAACAAATTGGGCTCATGCAAAGATTTGATGCGTCCGCCTTTAACACTCGCCTGGAAGTGGCTAAAGCCATCGCCGCCCACCCTCAAATCGGACCCATGATTGCCGATTTACAAAAAATCAAAGAAGTGACAAAGACGTTGGTTAATACCAATGGGAGGCCCCTGGGCGCCCATCCAGGACTGGTGGCGGAGGTGCAAAAAGGAGCCAACTCTAGCCAACCTGGACCCATTGCGCAATCCATACAATCCTTTTTAACCAATCACCTGTCTTCCTTTCATCTTTCCAATATTTCCTTTATGGGACTGAACAACGGAGGTCCAGAACCGTGGCTGTTCTTTGGAGGGGATATGGGGTTGGCGGCAACAGGGCCCGCTACTCCCACTTTTGTTCAAACGGCTATTGGTAGAGAATGGATTCCCCACAAAAATCTGACCTATCGACTAAAGGGCGTGTTCCCTTCCGAACAGCCCCCTGGACCCGAAAAAGCCATTGCCCTCAGTTTTATCACGAATGATGCCGTCATCCCAGCCCCAAAAGCAGTTGGGCATCTAGCAGGGTTGTTTGGTCCCAATGATGTCATCGATTCTAACCCGGCTCATATGGTAGACAATCCAAATCTCATCCATAATTTTAATGCGGACTGTGTGAGCTGCCATGTGGGCACCACCCGTATGAACACTTTAACTCAAGCCGACAACCTAACACTGACTGCCAAAGCCACGGACCCCAATCGTTTTAAAACCGTACCCGGCATTTCGGGATACGTAGATCCTGCGTTTATGTCTCTGACCCAGTGGAACGTACGCAATTTTGGCTTTTTTGCGGAGGCAAACGATCCGGAGGCCCGCCCCAAAGTTACGTTTCGCGTTTTAAATGAGTCTATAGATTCTACAGAACTTACCAATCAAGCCATTTTTTCTGTGGCAAATGACGATCTTTCTGCACTCAAACATCCGGGCCTTACCTGCCCAGACGACAACGGGGTGTGGACCTGTGCTCTAACTAATGCGAGAGACTGCTTCAGCTCCTGTAACGTCGCTAAAACCAATGAGCCAGCACCCGCTCCTATCGCCTCGCCAAAAGTGGGTGATGGCGATGGCAAAAGGCCGAATCCAGGTGGCCAGGATCCCGTTCCCAACAACCCACCCGCCACCTGTAACTTGACCACTAGCCCCGCACAAGTGCGCGGTCCCAATGGAAACGTTATATTTACAGCTAAGGCAGGAGTTTCGCTTTCCATGGTGACCATGCCCAATACCCCCCAGGGAAGCATTGGAGTTGCTGTGGATATCTTTGTCCGCGACGACCTTCTGACTTGCGATCCCAATGAACTCTGCCGCGCCTTTCCGGAGCCAGCTCCCAATACAGATCAAAAAGACGCACTTTTACCCATCCATTTTAATAACAATGGAGCCAAAGGAGCGGATTTAGGAACGGCCAAAAATGCCGCATTCTTAGGAACTCTTAAACCAACTGAAGACCGTAAAAACCGAACGGGAGTCATCTCTGGGTTTGTATCATCAACGAGCTGTAAATAGAGATTATGCACTCATGAACCAATAAGCCTCTGCCCCCCTTCTGAAGATTCTAAAGGCCTTTTCACATTGGTTTGGGTTCCCGCTTTTTTTCCGGATTCATAGCTGTTGCGACTCAGACGGACACGGGACCGAGATCGAGTGCTTAACCTTGGGTACTTTTGTTTTACAAACGCCTTGAGTTTGGATGAATAGTCCTGGGTGATCAGGGCTTCTTTCCCACGAGGGGATATAGGACACAGAGGCTCATCCTTGACTAAAGGTGAGTGGGTCATGGCCCTATCAACACCATCTAAAAATCCTAAATAGTAAGAATTTCTCTGATTCGAATCAAAACCAGCATGACGCAATTGATGGATCCAGCAAGATTTCATGCGTTTGAGTATAAAATCCCAAAGATAAACGCACATTTGCACTTGAGGCTTCCCTCCCAACACATCCAACACCATTAGCTCCGCGTCTTCCTTTGGGCAGTAGAGTTTCTTGGTCACCACCGTTACGTTCTGATGTTTTTGAAACAGATAACCCAGCCTGGATTCATAAAACGTGAGTCGCTTTTTTCCCGTCTCTAAGATCTCCGATTCCAGTTGCCCCCACATCTGTTGATTTCCATCCTCCCTTCCCCAGGTTTCCATTAACTCCTGGGCTCTCTGGAGTGCTAACTCTGCTTCATGGGGGGAGGTGCTTTTGGAGAGGGCCAGAAGTCGAGACAATCGACGCTGGAACGACTTCAAAGGTGCTGTTTCCCTTGGCCAAAGATCAGAATCATTTTCCAACTTAAGATGGGATTTTCTATACTTAGGTTCCAGATGCAAACGCTCACACGCGGCTTGAAACTCTTCCCCATGATCCAGACCAGAATCATTCCCGTCAGAGCGTTCCGGAAACTTTCCTCCCCCATCTTTTTGGAGGGATACCATGGCGTGGGCCACTTCGTGTAAGGCAATTCCTATGACATCCTCAAAATGGTGATCTAGGAATAGGGAGAGAGACAGAGAAATTTTTTGAGCAAGAGGATCCCATTTGCCCCAAAAGGACTCCACATCCACAATTTCTAGGGGTGGGATGGTAATGGAAACCGCTAGGGAATCAAGGCGATGGCACAGTTCCCCACGCAGTTTTAAAATCCACCTCTCACTTAGCGATTGACAGATCCAATTTCGAGCATTCGTTTTCACGACTTCCTCATCCTTCATTTCAAACCGTCAAAAATCTTACACAAAACACATCCTGCAATAGTAGGCAAGTAAAGATCATTATAAACTAAAAGAATCGAATCTGTGAAAGGGTAGAAACATGAAGGCGTGGATGTTTGCCGTTGTATTTAGCTTATCTTACTGTGTTAAAAAAAAGAACACATCTGCCCTAAAAGCCTTCGAAAATACCGGGCCAGCTCCCACAGACTCTTTGGAATTTATCCCAGAAGACTTGTCCATTCTCTACCCCATCAAAGGTTCACCAGCCATGGACACCCTTTTTGAGACGGAAGGTACGGGAATTTGTTTGGTCCCTCGGCTTAGCCACAAAGATTTGTCCACAGGCATGGAAGTGTCCTTTCTTTCGGAAGCCACTTTTCAAAAAATCTCTCAGCTTATCTTTGCAGGGCCCTCTGGCTGCCCCGTGGTGGATCCAAGATCCGGCCAAGCCTCGTCGGCACTGCTGGCGGCCCGAGACGCCAACGGCAATCCTCTCCATGTGGCTCAAATCAAAGGGCTTCCGGAGGAGGTGTGCGGCTACTCCAATTGGCGCATCGTGGCCTTCCGGTTCGACCCCTGCCTACAGCGCTCCAAATTCGGAGAAAAAGGCCCCGCCTCTGAAGAGGCTTTCGTAAGCGATCGGGAGGCAGGAGAGGCTGCTGGCAAATGCCAAATGGAAACCCGACTCATCGTTCAACCGATTGTTACCGACAACGGGGGAAATCTCAGAGTGATTGATGACACCTTTCACCTGGTCTACCGCGTAGAATCCGCGAAGGACATCATCAATGATCTGAGATCACTTAAAAAAATAAAAGACTCCGTGTTAAAGCTCAAACCTTGGCCCATGCCTACCCCAGATATCGTTTCCTTGAGACCCCACGCCGCCCTACGAGCGGAGATGTCCACGTGCAATGAATCCACATCAGCGGAGGAGACTAAAAAACGCCTAGATGTGAATGACCTTAAACAAACTCAAGCCCCATTTGCTTTTGCATTTGTGGAGTTCTTAAAGAAACACACTCCCGAATCCAAACTCATGGGGGTGGCCTGGATGACCAGCGATCGAGGTCCCAGTCACTGGACATTTGGAACCCTGAAAAATGAATCCAAAACCAAATTTGAGATCTCCTCCGTGCGAGTCAATGGAAGTTTTTCCGATTCGGAATTTAACAACCGACGCTTTCCGTTTGACCATGCTCAAAGGATTTCACTTGTAGAAAACTTGAGGGGACCAAACCTTCAAACTAAAACAACAACACCAAATATTGAACGTTTTTGGGGGGAAGAAATCATCTTAGGCAAAAAACTTAAGGACCCCGAAACCTTTGAAAAACTGAAAGTCAATGCTCCTCATGATAAAAAAAACATGGATCTTAATTCATTTATAAAAGATCTGCTCCTTGACCTCTTTTTTCTGGAAAATCCAGGGACAGTCAGCCAACCCCAACCGGAGAGCTGCCTCAGCTGCCACATGACAGACCAAACCAGAAAATCCACCGCTGATAAATTTGACATAGTTTTGGCCGATTTACCTGGAGCCTTTATGGAAGGTAAAGTTCCCAGTTGGAGTAAACTGCCCCATCGGGACCGAAAAAATCTACGTAATTTTGGGTACGCCGAAGGAATGGTTCTTGGCATCGCCCGACGCACCATGAATGAAGCAACCGATGCAACAAACTACGTGAATCAGATCTTTAAACCCTGATAACCCAAAAAAGCGCTTTACAATAGAAGGAGCATTCAAATGTCATTTCAGCCTAAAACCTTGGCCCACTTTGGATTAATATTGTTCACATTTTTGGGAGTTTCGTGCAAAACTCGACTAGCAACCAAATCTGTAAGGGAAAAATCAACAGTCAAAAACTTTGAGCGAAATAATGATGGCACTTTCGAAATCTCTTGGAAGTGTCACACTAAAAATTCACCAATGCTTAAACGTGAAACACTTGTAAAAACAACGGAAAGAACGGCTTTTTTGTCTCGGTTTGAAAGTGGCGTGAACAAGGGGAACGCCAGTTGTGAGCCGGCAGGCAAAGAACCCTATGTGCTTTGCACGGAGCAAATTCTAACAAAAACTCAAATTGAAATTCTAAAAGCAAAACACCCTGGATTTCATGATGACTTTAAGAAACAAGACGAATACTGCGAATGGGACATTCGCAAACGTAACACAGTAGCGGAACCCCTAAAATGTCGATTTTCCGCCTCTTTTGACACCGGTCGAAGTATTTTTTTAAATCAGAGAGAGAATGAGGAGTGGTTTACCAGCCAAAATTTTACTGAGGAAGAAAAAGAAGCCCATCGAGATTTAGCCCTGGCACTTAGAACTGTTACCAATACTTACCCTGCATTAGTGGGAAATGAAGAACCCATGTCGCTTACCAAGGGTATTTTTGCCGATGCAGCTCAGTTGTTTAAAATGCCTGATGGAACTTTGAAAAACGCCAAATGCTCAGAATGCACGACTTTGCCCACACAGGAAGAAAGGTTTGCTTGTGAGAATCGAGTTCCACCCTATGTTCCCTGCGGGGCCGATAGGCAAAGTGATCCCCTAATCATAGATAGTGTTCAAAATCTCCTTTTTAATCAGCAGTGTAAGACGGTGGATGTGAGATACACTAACCCTATCGTTTCGGCCAGCCATCCTGAGGATCCAGTATACGCTGAAAATAAAATCCCTTTGCCCCATGATCTCAATGCTTTTTTTGATATCGTAAACAAAACACCTGCTAAAATTCCTTTTAAAGAGGTGAAAATGTTGCCACGGAAAATTCCTAACGGATTACTTGCCACTTTAAAACCTTTATCTAATGAGCAGGAAGTAACGGTGGCACATGCTATAGATTATGCCGCTTACAACAGTTCCCAAAAACGGCCGGATCCTTTTGTTTGGAATAAAAAGGGAGACACACGCTATAAGTTTGAATTACGCATTGGCCTAGATCTTGAGGAAGAGGGCTTTTGCAAACATTCGATAAATGAAAAATTGGGCAGCAAGCAATCCGAATCTGATCTTACTCAAGTGGACTGCGAAATTCCCGCCAACAAAAGACCCGAAATCTTGACCTGCGACCAAGTTGCCGCTGAAATTATCAACGTCGCAAAGGGCACCGCAACGCAATGTAAGGCACCTTAGTCTTAAAATTGTTACTTAGTTTTTTTGAAGGCATCCGAAATTTCAGGGGTTACTTTCATGGTAAAAAGCTTAAAGCTGAACTTTTATTCCGCCTATCCTCTTTGGTTTGCATTGGCCTTTGCTTGCACCCCAAAAAAGCCTGAAAAAAACGAGGTGAGTAAAACCAACGCCATCGATTTTCTGACCGCAAGAGAAATCGCACCCGCTGCGGAAACTCCCGGCTGTAAAGAAGATGAAGCCGATCGCATTTTCAGTCTTTTGGCTTTTGCCGTGGTGCAAAAAGACTGGCAAGAAGAGGGCAACCGAAAACCTCGTGGCCACAATATCGGCGGAATTTTAGTGGAAACGATTGATAAAGTAGTTAAAAATCGACCTCAAGATCTGCCAAAAGTGCAAAGGGATGATATCTGCAAAAAAGCAACCATTGGAAGCTATAAGATTAGGCACTGGGCCCGAAACTCCAATCACATCACTTGCAATGGCACCAATCATGGTGAAGTCAGACTCATGACCCAATATTTAGGTCAGGTGGACCGACTCACCCAAGGGTTAGACGACGACAAGGAACTGTCTGGTTTTACCATTTACACCACTCTGGAACCTTGCGTCATGTGTTCGGGAATGATGATGCAACAAAGTGTGGATCGAACGGTGTATGGGCAGACCGATTTTGACTTTGGAAAGGCCATCGAAAGAATGTCCTTTGACTTTTCCCAAGCCTCTGATTCGGAAGGCAGAAGCGGATTCAAACCCTTTCCCAGACTCACTCAAAGTGAGGCTAGCAAACTGCCCCTACGATTTGACATAGATAAGTTCTATTTGGAAGTCAATCCGGCCGATGGAGACCGCAAAGAAGGCATGACATCTTTTTTACGAAGCGGCAAAGCCAAGGCGTTTTATGACCGAGCTGTTGAGGAATTAAAAAATTACAAACTTCATTTTCCGGAAAACGCTTCTGTTTTGGCCGATGCCCAAAAATACTTGGCTGAGGTCGTTCCTGTTTTAGATCCCCTTCTAGATCCCAGCAAAGTACCCAATGAAATTGCAACTAAAGAGTGCAAAAACTAACAGGGACCCATGATGAAAGTAACCATTCCAACTCGACCCGCTTTTTTTTGTTGTCTCCTGGTGGCTTGTTTCGCGGTAATTAGTTGTAAAACCCGACACATTTCAACTTCAGCGGGCATCAAAGCAGAAGTAAACGAAGGCATCTTTAAAGCGTCGACTTTCGTGCTGGGGGAAGGGGTTCACACCATCGGTAAAGCGCCTCCCGGAATGCTTCGTTTCTGTAGTTTTAACATTCAATTTCTGGGTATGTCTAACGCCAGAGACAACCCTTTTTTGGTGGACACCGTGAAAAATTGTGATATACTTGCGGTGCAAGAATTGGTGTCCCATCCCGAATCCGGAGTTGTGTTTCCCGATCAAAACAAAGATGGTCTGGTCAACCAGGTAGACCAAGAAATTCTAAAGAGCGGCAAAGATATCGCCGTTACCAATGCAAAAGAAAATGTAAGAAAATTCTTTGATTTGATGGTGGCTTCTGGCTTTAAATTTCATATTAGCGATCTCAAAACGGGTAGTGGCGATACTCACGCTAATAGCTCCTCCTCCGAATATTTTGTCACCTTTTTTAGACCAGAGCATTTTGAATTGGATCAAAATCATCCTCCCAAATTCGTGGCCGACAAAACCAAAGACAGTGTTCTTTTTAAACGAGTGCCCTACGCCATCACCTTCCGAACGGTGCAAAAAAAAATCCCATTGGTGGTGGTTAATGTGCATCTTCATTTTGCCACCAAACCCAATAATATGGAAGAAGAATTTAATTCTTTTCTAGAAGCATCCAAAACCCTCGAGCCCCTAAGTGCAGAGCAAAAAGAGGCCATGGACCGTTTCAAGGCCTGTGCCCACGAACCCACCACATTTGAAGATTTCTCTGAGTGCGCCGGGAAAGAGCGGGGAAAAAACGTAAGTAAATCAGAATTTAATGCCGTTCAGCGCTATGTGGAACTCCAATCCATCTACCGTTGGGCTAAAGAAGAAAACAAAACACGCCCCGCAAATACGGAATGGGTGGTGGTAGGAGATATGAACATTAGCGACTCGGAGGAGCTAAAAGAACACCTTTCCAGGCTAAAGGGGGTTAGGTCCTTAAATAAAGAGGCCTCTGTCCTTACCACCGCTCAAGGGGAGCGTCCTTTTGACCACGCCTTTGTTCCCATTCGGAGTCCTGGGGAAAGTTCCATTCATTTCCCGGAAACACTTTCCACCCTGAGTTTGGTCTGTCGGGCAGCCCTATTAAAGGCGAGCCCCATGGAACCTGGCTCAAAGACGCCCCCCCCGGTTTCCACCCTGGAATCCACGATTCCACCTGAAGCCACTTGTCTGGATATCGCCAAGTCCGATTTCCGGGAAAAAAGCCTGTTCTTTAAGTTGCTCAAGGAGGAACCCAACCAATTTTGGACCGCTTTTAGGCTTCGGTATTCCGATCATAACCCCATCTTTTTTGATATCAAAATTTTATAAGTTCCCTTTTTTAACCAGATAGGAGTAAAAAATATGAAATCCATTACGAGAGTCACACTGCTCACCACTGTGGTCTTTTTTAATACTTTGCAATGTAAAACGCGGGCAACCCAGCGGGCAGGAGGCAGTTCAAAATCCAACTCTTTGGTGCAGCGCGGTAGGGCTTGTGGGACTGAGGTTCCTTCATCGATCCGGTCGCTATTTGATGCGTCTACCGACCACTTCAAGAAACGTGCCGTAATCAGTGGAGATTGCATAGACCCAATAGGCCCATCTGGTACCACTTCCCAGCAGCACAAGTCCAACCATAGGAGGGCCGTGGCGGCCATGCTCATGCGTTCTGGGGATGGAGTAGAGGGTTGTAAAGACAAAGGAAGAGCCTTCATTTCCGAACACAGCAATTTCTTTGCAGGCAACGCCGATCCCCCACGGTCAGCAAAGATGTCTTTATTCAATGAAGCGTATGGGGGTGTAAGGAAATTAGGGTGTTAGAACGAGGGTATACAGAAGGTTTCAAACAGCAAGCGGTACAAAAATTGCTGG
>JBIIVH010000096.1:0-7007 GCA_044339525.1 Silvanigrellaceae bacterium
AAGTAAAAAAGGCATCAAACAGCTTGGACAAGTTTTCCGGAGGAATCCAGGTACCGCCATTTCCCAAACAGAATTTTATAAGAGGTTTTCCGCTCTCTTCAAGCTCTTCTGTTTTAAACCAAAGCTCTCCTTTTTGGTTCATAGCTTGCACCGCATTGCCAACAATATTCGAAAAGACGCGCCCCATCTTGAGAGTATCAATGTTAACCTTGTGTTTGTGATTGAGGAAATAAGTGATTTTAACTTTTGATTCTGGATACACACGAAAAATTTCATGGAGCGTTGCTTCAATGAGAGTTTCTGGATTGGTTAGTTCTACAATAGGAGCTGATTCCGATCCAATTTCCAAAACATCCGAAATCATGCCGTTCACCGAAGCCATGGCCTGCTGCACTTCGGGCAAACATTCTTTAAGGAGTCGTTTAGCTTCTATAGGATCATCTTTTCTTTCAACGGCGTCAATGATTATTCGGAACATTGAAAACGGCTTTCTAATATCGTGCGCCAGCATCTGAGTAGTCTTCGCGATTGCACCACTTCGTTCAAGCGATACGACTCTCGCAATCAATGGTTGAAGAGCTTTTTTGCGGATGAAAAAGAAAAACCCTAGCCAAAATACAACCAGAATCCCGACGAGCAAACCAACCAAAGGAAAAATTGAATTTCCAAGACTCACGTTTAGTGAATCACGCCAGATGACAGATACCTTTAATTTTCCAAGACTGAGATCGCCAAAAAGCAGCGGATAATAAAGCGATTTTCCATCCGCAATTTGGGGCAGACTTGTGACATCGGTTCTTACGTCTGCGGCGGTATCTTTCGGACTAATCTGAAGTGAAATTTCCCCCGCACTTCCCAAGAATTCTTGCAGCTCTTTCTGCCTAACAGTTGAGGTCTCAAGGCCGAGATAGGTCTCTTCAGCGAGCTTTGGGAGAGATTTTTCAATTTGAGCATCAAGGAGTGTTACGTAAATCTGTTTCGTTTCATTTTCGAATTTAACTAGCCGATAAAGAACTATTCCGCCAGCAATTACTGCAGAGATAACGATGAAAAAAATGGTGGAAACGATCCAAATTCGGAAGATTTTCTGAAACTCTATCATGGCCTGAGCTCGATTACATCCTTGGCTTTTCCAATGCCAATCTTATTTATAAAAAGCGTCTTCTGCGGACTACGTTCGCCATTAAATACAATTTTTCCAGTTAGACCGTCATAAGGAGGCATTTTTACAAGGGCGTCCATCAACCTTTCCTGAGTCAAGTTTGGGTAAGTCGATTTAATCGCCTCCGCTGCAAGCATCGCCGAATCATACCCAATCGCAACAGATCCCCCAAACCCTCTGCCAAATTGGTTGACGAATTGCTTTTTTACCCTATCCACTTTGGGGGACCATTTCGTGTCAGAAAAATGAGTTACCCAGTAGGCATTTGTCTCTTTACCCTTGCTGAAAACAAGATCACGAAACGGATTCGATGAGCCCCATCCATCGCCACCGAGAAAATTTATTCCTTGATCCTGTTTTTTAATAGCTGCACCGACGACTCTTGCCGCGAATGTTTCGTACACTGGCAAGAACACAACATTAGGTTGCAATTTTAATGCACTCTCGAAGACCTCTTCAATTCTTCCACTGTCTGAAAGAATTTTCTCATTGAAAAGGATTTTACCGCCTGATTTTTCAAAACTTTCCATAAAGCGATTGGCCAAAGCCTGACTATAAAGTTCCCCGGCATCAGACACAATAGCGGCCGTTTTTGAATTTAAATTGGAAAACGCGAATTGCGCCAATTTCAAACCTTGAAAATTGTCGTCGAAACAGGCTCGAAAAACATATTTTCTTCCTTCGGTCACTCGAGGTGAAGTGGCATAGGGCGTTAACATCACTCTCTTGGCGTTTTCCGCGACTTCGCCAGCGATATAAGCCTTCGAACTATCGACCTCTGCAATGATGAAGTCATGCTGTCCGTGTAACGCTTTTTCCATTGCTTTGCGAACATCAACTGCTGTGCCACGAGAGTCATATTTAATAAGTTTCAGATCAAGGCCCTGTGTGGCAAGTTCTTGGGTTGCGATTTCTACCCCTTTAATGACGTCGGTGGCTGCTTCTCTGGCACCAGAAAGGTCAAAAACCAACGCGACTGATGCAGACATTCTTTTCTGTTTTGCATTTTCAGCCAGTGTAACGCTGGGATTGAAACCTACAAACACTAAGGTAAAGAGTGTCGAAGCAAAGGCGCTTTTGAATTTCATTTTAAAACCTCGTTTTTTGCAAGGGGAGAGTCAATTTGTTGCCTGTTGTCAGAATTATTGCGTTTGGAAATCGCCCAAGCTACAATAAACAATCCACCAGAATAAATAAGAATCAAACCTGATGACCAGAGAGCCACGAGCAACGCAATTGACAGCGATACACCGACTGCTTTTTTCCACCTCGATCGAGCGCATTTTACATAGGAAACTGTAGCCAAAAGATAAAGCATCACAAAATTAGAACTCACAGCTCGGAGCCCAAGGCTAAAAAATTCACGATGGGTCCCAAGAAGAAGCGCCACGCAGCAAAAAACAAAAAGGAGGAACACCAAACTTCGAAGGGGAATTGCCCGTGCATCAAGCTTGTTGAGGAATGAAGGCAAGAAGCCTTTTCCAGAAGATGAAAAGACCAGGCGAGAAATCCCCCAGCACCATGCGGTTAGGTTTATCAGGACCGCGCCTAAAGCCAATACCGTAACAAGAAGCGCCGAAAGGCGAGGGATATTGCTCGCAACTGCGAGTTGCGCAAGTCCTGTCGTCGGGTCTACATTTGCCAGACCGATGATTGAGGCGTAATTTGCTGTAAGAAGCAAATAAAGGGCTCCGCAGGCCGCGACGGAAACGATGATCGAGACGGTAATGTCCCTCCGTGGGTTCTTGAACTCTCCAGCCAAGAATGTCATATTTTCGAACCCAGCGAACGCCCAGAAAGCAAGCACCACTCCAGCGAGCGTGGGTGAAATTTTCCATTCCGGCACTAGTTGTGAGTAACCCGCAGATGCCTGGGGTACTGTAATAAAAAAAAGTGAGCCACCGAGAATGAAAAATAATCCAGCCACAATTTTTTGAAAGACACTGCTCGTTTTCGCCCCCAAACAATTGGCAACAATTGCAATTCCAATCAGAATGAGCGCCACCACGATACTTACTTGAGAACCTGTTCCCAGGTACTTGGAAACATAATCTCCCGCAATAAGCGCTGCCGATGGCATTCCTATGCATACTGTTCCAAGAAGAATTACAGGGACTGCAGCGGCTACGTTTCGACCCAGTCCAAGCTCAACAAAACCGTCAAGCCCACTTTCGTTAGGAACCGCTCCCACAAGTTCAGAGAAAATCATCGTGAGGGGCACACAAAAAAGTGTGGCGATAATCCAACTGAGTAGCACGTCTTTACCAGCTGTCAGATAGGTTAATGAAGGCAAGAAAAGCACTCCCGAACCCATGACTGAACCAATTCCAAGTGCAATCCCATCCTTTAACGTTAACTGTCTCTTCAGTCCTGTCATTATTAAACACTCCCCGGTGTAAGCAACAGATATGCCGAATCCCAGAAAATTTTCCACTGTCTCATAATAAATTTGAAACCCGCATCAACTTCTTTTTTTTTGTTGCCGTGAAATCCTATATTTTCTTGCGTATTTTCAATATGTATCTTTTCAATCTCATCGTGAATTACAATATAGGGGTGTAAAATGAGCTCCTGACGTCCACATTTTGAAAGAATTTCTTTTAAAACACTTAGTATGTCATATGCGACGTGTTCAAGGCCAGCCATTACTCCCGAATTAAAAGCCGCGGAATTTGTTAGCACGGTCTGCTCTAAAGTCTCCAGAAAAGCTGCTGTACTGGGTTTAATATCTCTGGACTGTGGCTCATTTCCAGTAGCACGCTCGATCAGATCCCTAAGCATTTCAGCGTGGGCTGTTGAGCCTCCGTCCATTCCTAGTTCAGAATTTAAATTTTCCAAAACATTGAGCCGTTCTTCTTCGGTTTCTGCTTTATATGCAGCTAAACAAAGAAAACGAGGAATAAAAGAAGAAAAGCCATGCCACTGGCTCAAAAATTCTCGAACAGCCTGCGCGCTCAAAGCACCTGATCCTGCAAGTGTTTTCAAATAAAGCTCGCCCATTACAGGACTTTTCAACTCACTCCCTAATACATCAGTCGTCATCATGAATCTCCTTAGGCGCACGTTTGTCCATTTGCCCTCGGCGAGCCCATATCAGCACTGCAAATCGAATGCCAGGGACATTTCGCAAAAAATTGATGATTTTTTGAACATTTCAGGTGGTTGACTCCTAGAAAGCCAGCCTAAACACCCGACTGTGTCGACCGGGGGGCCACGTTCATTTGTAAGGACTGCGCTGAGGAAGGATTGTAATTTCAGTCGGACAGCCTGTGGCGGGAAAATCGATTATGAATCGGACCGTATGCGCCACGTCATCGGGTTGAATCATCTTTTTTGCATCGAGGTTTGCTGAGGGCATGGAAGTATTCACATATCCGGGGCAAATGCTCGAAACTTTGATGCCGTATTCGCGCAAGTCTTCAAAAACCGACCCAGCCAATCCATTGAGCGCATGTTTGCTTGCACAGTAGATGCCTGAGCCGGCAAACGAGAGGTGCCCTGCAACAGAGGAAATAAAAATAACCGAACCACTTGCGGAAGCTTTGAGGTGTGTGGCCGCATGGCGCGTTGTACGCAGAGAGGCGAGAACATTGACCTCAAAAACACGCGCCGCGTCAAGTAAGTCCAAGGAATCGACGCTTCCACCGCTGAACGTGCCGGCATTGTTGATAAGCGAATCTAGTCCTCCAAATTTTGTGGCCGTTTCTTCAATGGCAATCGATAAAGCATCATCAGACCGCAGCGCTAAATCGACCTGAAACTGCAAAACCTCAGCGCCAAGCGCAATGCACTCGCGTCCGACCTGGTCGAGAAGTTCGCTTCTTCGGGCCACCAAAGCCAAATTAAAGCCATGTCGTGCAAGATCGCGGGCAACGGCGGCGCCAATTCCGGAGCTTGCACCAGTTATAAAAGCGGACCTTTTTCTTGCGAACCCCTGTTGCATGTTTACCACTCCGCCAGATTAGGCCGCATATCCCACTCAAAAGTCCAGCAGCTTCGATCCTCTTGGACAACATTCAAAATACTGCGAGCAATCGATTCACATGACATAAATCGTGCAGCCGGATATTGAGGATTAAGAGCACGTGTTCGAGGATTGTCGATGAGGCCGTCGATCACCAAGTGAGCAACATGTACACCTTCTTTCGCCATTTCCCGCGCCAAACTCTGTGAATATGCCCGAAGCGCGCTCTTTGCAGCACCAAAAGGGGCAGACCAAGGGCCAGAGACGACGGATGCCGTTGCCCCTACATTCACAATTGCCAAATCGGACGATTTTTTGAGCTTCCACAGCGAAAGTGCTTCATGGGTAGCAAAAACAGCTGAAAAAAAGTTGAGCGAAAGAGATTTTTCAAAATCACTCGGAGTGAGATCAATGACCCGGCTCCCGCCTGTCCAAGTTCCAGCATTGTTGATAAGCGCAGCAATGGAAGCGTGGCTTTTTTGGATCTCTCGAAAGCAGGTTGAGACTTCGTTTTGATTTGCGAGGTCGAGCGGATGAATGGATACCGTTTGCTCAAATCTTATTCCGTCTTTCTCAATCTCGTTCTTCAGCCCGACGAGATCCGATTCTGTGCGTGAA
Organism: Silvanigrellaceae bacterium; assembly: GCA_044339525.1. Classification (GTDB taxonomy): domain Bacteria; phylum Bdellovibrionota_B; class Oligoflexia; order Silvanigrellales; family Silvanigrellaceae; genus JBIIVH01. The sequence goes on from JBIIVH010000096.1 coordinate 5,745, forward strand.
ATGAGTGCCAATGAATATCCACGCAGCCATGACTCTTTGGCCAACGCTACCCCAAGGCCTTTTCCTGCACCCGTGACAACAACGCACCCTTTTTTAATGCTCACTATTTTATTTCCCCTTTTTGAATGGAGTTTTAATTTGATGTGAAGTCTTAACATCGCCAGGGTCATGAGCAAGTGCCCAGCCGGTAGCTTTCAGGAAAGATGTCTGCCGAAAACGGCAGAAAAGTATCACAATGAGGTTTTCCTGTCAAAAAGTTTGTCAAATATTACTTTAATTCCATCTTACGTTATCATAACTGCGGGGGTTTGAATTTTTAGCTGGATAGTGAGTGGGAACTCATTTTAACGAAGAGGAGGTTCCCATTGCTACATGATTCAAATGCGTCTTCCTTTGGGTTGGAAGAGGTAAACCCATTCGCTATTTAGGAAGGCTAAAGTCCACCGTGGGCATTTGCCGAGATTTGCTTGAAATAGAACCCATAGATGGGGCCTATATTGTTTTTAGAAATCGCAAGGGAACACTTGCTTCGAGTGATTTTTTATGATGGGGACGGATTTTGGCTTCCTAATGAAAGTTCTTAGGTTTTAAGGAAAAGAGCCCGTGTCGTTTGAATTATCAGGCCCACCTTTTGAGCACATCATTGATGAGTTTGTGGCGCATCTAGCTTGGTTTCAGCAGGCCCTATCACTTTAATATGGGGATCGTTCTGCAAGACCTGAAGTGGAAACTTATGAGGAGTTTAAGCAGGGCCTTATAGAGGAAGCCAGGCGCAAAAACATCCGCACGGATGTTGCACAAGCTTAAGGAAGTGGATGACTGCCAAGCAAGGATCGTATCTGAATCTTTAAAAATATCCCATGAATTATGGATAGCGCAGGAATTGGGACTTAAAGAAACTGATGCTGGGACGGGAGTTTGAAATATAAAGCAAAAGAACGGTGGAGAATCCTTTCATTCGAATTACAGATGCTTCCAGTAACGTAACAGGCCAGGATAGAGCTTAGTGAAAACAAAAAAGCAGAACCTATTGGAGCCTATGCCAAGGCGTTCCCTATTTTTTATATCACCTACATGGCACTGAAGATCAAACCCCTTGATTATTTGACGACAGTCACTTCTGTGGCGACAATGCATCAATGTAGGCATTGCTTGAGCACTTTTTGAAACTGTAACCTTTTTCTGATTTCCTCTCTCTGGTAACCCAAGTGTAAGGAGCCAGGAATGAAAAGGGTAAATCCTCCAGTCGGTCTGTGTTTAGAA
>JBIIVH010000097.1:0-6955 GCA_044339525.1 Silvanigrellaceae bacterium
GATTAGCCTCTCCCAATGCTTCCTCAAACATCGGAAACATTCCAGATTGTAACCGTAGCCAGAAAGGAGAAAAGATGATATCCATAAACTATCCTTTGTGTTGAAAGGTTTTGTTTAGAAGCTCATCCCTTAACACAAGGAATTTCCCCTGGCATCTCGCTGTTATTTTAGGCAAGATTCCGGGGAAAACCTTTTAAATTCCTAATTTTTAAATTAGCTCACTTCTCTCAGGTAAGCACCGTTTTTGAAACATTGGCTCACACTGACACAGTAGGACAAAATGCCCCATCATTGAGATGCAATTTAGGCCGATGCCTGAACGGCCAGAAACATCAGCGGGGAGCGAAAATGGGTTCGAAATTTATGGAATTTCTCGGCGTACTCAAAGAAAAGTTCATAAAAAATGAGAATTTTGACCCAAACTATCAAGAAAATCTTGTAAATTCGCTTTTAGATGAAGAAGATTCAGATGCAAAAATAACACCTATGGAAACCAAGATTTTTAAAGACACAAAAAGATTTCTAGATTTAAGCAAAACCTATTCCGTTGTGGTTAAGAAAAAAGATGAAAATGATAAAGAAAATGGTATCGTGTTCATATTTCGTGAAAGATTTAGGTCATCTTCTGAGGAATCTTTCGCTGAAGGATTAGAAAAGCTTCGGGTTGACAATAAATGCTTGATGGCTCTTGCTATTGGATTTCAATCAAATCAAGAAAAGGCTAAATTTGAAGAACAAAACGACAAAAAATTTGGAAATATAAGAGCCATCCACTTTTCAAAGATTCCAGAAAATGGGTTTGAAGAGGCATTAAATATAGCATTTCCAGATACGACGGAAGTAAACAAGGCAAAAATAACTGATGAAAACGAAGGTAGTCAAAACCTAACCGATTTAAGAAATGAAAAAAGTATAATACAAGTAGGTAATGACTCGCCGGATGAAAAACACACAAAAATGGATGAGCAAATTATTTCGAGTCTTAGACCCAGGATTAGCGCTAATAAGTTTGCGTTTTACCTTGGTGCAGGAGCTTCTAGACCATTTGATTTTCCAACTTGGTATCAGATGATTAAAGAAACAATCGAAACATTGTCAAACGAAGTCCGAAACCAAAATACAAATTCAAACTTTATTGGCGATTTAGCGAGTTCCCTGCAGAATTCTTACTCTACAGTAATGTTTTCAACATTTGTTTCGCATTTTTGCAGCAAGGTTACGGAGTATAAAAAGAGTGGCTATGATAAATCTTGGAATGATGAAAAATCTCTAAAAATTGGGATAGACGGAGTAGTGAAAAAGTACCTTAGTAAAGTTGAAAGATTTGTTGGCTCATTGCGTGATGAAAAGCTAGCTATAAATATCATAAGTTCTTTCTGCAGTAAAAATAGATCAATTCCAATTTTTACCACAAACTATGACCCAGTGGCAGAACTCTCTATTTTGTTCAGAGGTGGAAAGCCTCAAACCACATGGAATTATGAGCAGAGAAAAGGGGAAATTCTGGAATCAGAAATCTGCCATTTACATGGAATTTCCATGCCAATTGAAGATGATTTTTTAATGGAATTATTTAAGGACAAAGAGGAGGAGCTAAAAAAAGCACAAGAATGGATAAATGAAGTTAGAGACGAGGAAAAATCGAAAGAATCAGTTCCAGTTTTACTGGAAAATTCATATGATTTAATTCGAGAAAGGCCATACTGCTTTGCTCTCTATCCATTGCTTCAAGCTTTCACGGATAGGTCTATTTTGATAATTGGTAGCTCACTTACAGATGTTAACTTGAGATTGATCGCCAAGAAGGCCTTTGAAATAACTCGCAAATCACAGTATGCAATTATGCGTATCGGTCCCAGTCTTCAGGAAATTGCTACCCACAATGAAATTGAAAAAAGTGATGAATTGAAACACATGAGAGATGCGCCATTCACGGAAATAGGTTTGAACCCAATCTGGAAAACGGACGTGGAGATCACTTCGTTTTTAAATAATCTACTTCTGAATCCTATAAAACAATAAAAAAAGTCAAATTATTCCAAGGTATAGTCAAATTATTCGAAGGTATATTTAAAACCTTTCTCTTACCGATTAGGTATGATACGTTAATGTCTGTATTTGGCTCTCATTTAGTTTGCTTAATGTAATATTACAAAGCAATGCCGGTTTCCCGGAGGACCTGATTTAAACTCACCTTGGCATCGGTTTGGGAACTTCGATAACCAATGATATAGGCGCACTGAAGCGACACCGTGCCACCGGGAAATTCTTTAGGCCGAGTTCCGGGGGCCACCACCGCACCTGGAGGCACGAAGCCTCTATATTCTTTGGGTTCTTTTTGGGTCACATCGATGATGGGGGTGCTGGCGGTGACGATGCATCCGGCTCCTAATACGGCCCTAGCACCCACAATGGCCCCCTCCACCACGATCACACGGCTCCCAATGAACGCTTCATCTCCAATGAGGACGGGCCGAGCTCCAGCAGGTTCTAACACCCCCCCGATGCCCACTCCCCCCGCCAGATGGACGTGTGAGCCAATTTGGGCACAGGATCCCACTGTGGCCCAAGTGTCCACCATGCTGCCTTTGCCCACCCAAGCACCGATGTTGACATAGCCGGGCATCACGATGCAGCCAGGCTCTAAATAGGCACCCTCCCGCACGGCCCCAGGTGGCACCAGACGCACTCCCGCTTGCCCCAAATCTTGCCGCAAATCAAATTTGTCTGCATAACCCCACTGGCCCATATGACGGCGCTGGATAGGAGCATCGGGAGGGGTAGGGGTGCTGCTTTGAAAGTGGACGGTGTGCACCGAACGTATGGCCATGGCCAATAAAATGGCTTCTTTTACCCAGGAATGGGTCACCCAGGAGTTTAGACTCTCGTCCATGGGTTGGCTGCCGCAGTCTGGGCCCATTCCAGCGGGAGAACACACACGAAGTGTCCCTTTTTCCAACTGCTGCAAGACCCATTGCACACTTTGGATCGTGGAATTTTCCCGAAGGAGCTCACGATTTAAAAAGGCGTCTCGAATGATTTTTTGGTGGGTGGAATAAGACGGATTCATAGGAACTCCTAAGACTATGTTTTAGAAAGGGCTTGGTTCCAGAGCTTCAAACACTCCTCAATGGCTTGGGAGGTGGGCACCAATGCCAGACGCAACCACTGGGACGTGGTGGTGCCCAAGGCATCTCCGGGGGTGGCAATGATTCCGGTTTCATCGGCCAGCCACTGGCAGTAATCTTCCGCGCTCGGATAGGAGGGTGGGGCTTTTAGCCAGACATAAAAGGTGGCTTGGGACTCAATAAACTCAAATTTGTGCTGTGTTAAAAAAGCATCTACTAGTTTTCGCTTGTGGGCAAAGACGTGGCTTCGCTCCTGCACATGCACATCGTCCTGCCAGGCCGCCGTCGCCGCCGCCTGGACAAACTCAGGGGTGCCCAGGCCAATGTGGGGTCTGAGCTTGGCATAGGCTCCAATGAGCTCCGAATCTCCCGCCACACATCCGCTGCGGTAGCCCGTCATGCCACTGCGTTTACTTAAGGTGTGAAAGGCTAAAACATTTTTAAATTGATTGGCTTTGGACACTTCCAAAAAGGAATGGGGTGGTTGGCTTCCGGGAAAGAACATATCCAGGTAACACTCGTCACTCAGCAACACAATATGATGACGCAGTGCCCACTGGTAAATTCGGTGCATTTGTTCCAGGGAAATGCAAGCTCCAGTGGGGTTATGGGGGTAAGAAACCCACACCGCGGCCACTTCCGGTAAAAGTTCTGGAGGAATTTGGTCGGGGTCAAAAACATACTGTTTCAAAGGATCTAAGGTAACTGGATAACCCACCAAGCCTGCCAACATGGTGCCACTTTTGTACACCGGAAATCCAGGGTCTGGGTAGACAATCACCCTTCTTGGACTCAAGGGGTTGGCCAATAGGAAGGGAACGTGAAAAATAGCCTCTTTACTTCCATTGCTGGAAATCACCTGCAGATTCGGATGGAGATCCACTCCACAGCGCCGCAACATCCACTGGCAAAAAGCCTTACGTAGTGGCAAACCTCCAACGGCGGACGGGTACTGGGAGATATCCGGGATGGCTTCCGCTAGGGCCTTGCCAATGAATGCGGGAGTGGGTTCCAGAGGGTCGCCCAGACCAAAATCAAAAATCTTTTGCCCGCGCTGCTTACATCTTTCTTTACGTTGCTCATTGCGAAGAAGGGAGTATCCGGGCAACTGAAGGACAAGAGAACTCAAACGAACCACATCGCCACCGGGCATAGACATAAAAAACCCTTTCTTAAGTCAAAGAATCCGGAACGTAACCGAGCTGATGCAGGCCCACTATAGGGGCCAAAGAACGACCATGCAACCCCCAAACTCTCGATCCCGGGGAGGGACTACTTTGGGGATCTGAGTCAAATTACCGATGTGAATGCGAATCGCGCCACCTGTTGCCCTTAGGGATTTGGCTGTTATACTTGCCTCTTAAGTACTGCGCAGGGACGCCAACGGCAAAAGTTTGCGACTTCCTCCGCTCACACCCCAAAGGAGACTGTATGCCATTAGTGCCGATCGTCGTTGAACAGACCAATCGCGGTGAAAGATCCTACGACGTATGGTCCAGGTTGTTAAAAGACCGAATTGTTTTTTTGGGAACTCCTGTTTATGATGAAGTGGCCAATTTAATTGTGGCCCAGCTGTTGTTTTTGGAAAGTCAAGACCCCGAGAAGGATATTAGTTTTTACATCAATTCTCCCGGTGGGAGCGTAACCGCTGGTATGGCCATTTATGATGCGATGCAGGTGGTGCGGCCCCAAATCAGAACCTTTTGCATCGGTCAATGCGCCAGTGCCGCGGCTCTGTTACTTTCTGCCGGTGCCAAAGGGAAGCGCTACGCTTTGCCCAATAGCCGAGTGATGATCCATCAACCCAGTGGGGGAGCCGGCGGGCAAGCAACGGATATTGCCATTCAAGCACGGGAGATTCTTTCTTTAAAGAAACGACTCAATGAAATCTTAGCTTTACATACAGGCAAAAAAGAAACCGAAATCGAAAAAGACGCCGATAGAGATTTTTTTATGACAGCAAAACAGGCTAAGGAATATGGAATCGTTGACGACATTCTACTACCAAGGCCCGACCGAGTTGCATTTACAGGACTGTAAAGGTTATACCCTGGGGTGGGTTGGTTAAATTAAGGCGTCCCTAAATTTTACTTTTTCTATAGGTGGAACCGGATATGTCAACAGGTGGTGTGCGTTTCTCGGCGGGCAGAGGAGGTGGAGCGAACCTCCACGGCCTCCATTGTAGTTTTTGCGGAAAGAGTCAGCGAGAGGTTAAAAAACTCATCGCCGGGCCTAACGTATACATCTGCGACGAATGCATTTCGTTGTGCAATGATATCATTGCCGAGGAAATGGAAAAAGAAGACCTAAAAACACCCCGGGAAGGCGTTCCCTCCCCTTCTGAAATCAAAAAGGTTTTGGATGATTATGTGATTGGCCAAGATAGGGCCAAAAAAGTGCTGGCAGTGGCGGTGCACAATCACTACAAACGCATTGAACATCAAGGGCAAAACGACAAAGATGATGTGGAGCTTAGTAAGAGTAACATCTTGCTCATTGGCCCCACGGGCTGCGGGAAAACCCTTTTGGCCCAGAGCATGGCGCGCATCCTCCAAGTCCCTTTCACCATTGCCGATGCCACCAACCTCACCGAAGCGGGTTATGTGGGAGAAGATGTGGAAAACATCATCCTAAACCTACTCCAAGCCGCGGACTTTGACGTGGAACAAGCCCAAAAAGGCATTGCCTACATTGATGAAATTGATAAAATTGCCCGAAAAGGGGAAAACACAAGCATCACTCGGGACGTGTCCGGGGAAGGGGTGCAGCAGGCCTTACTAAAACTTCTGGAAGGCACCGTGGCCAATGTTCCCCCCCGTGGAGGACGAAAACACCCCCAACAGGAATTTTTACAAGTGGACACCACCAACATCCTATTTGTTTGTGGTGGTGCCTTCGCGGGACTGGAAGAGATCATTCGAATGAGGATGGATGCAGCCGTGATGGGATTTGGCACGGAAGCCCGAAGTCGTAACCAGATGAATGTGAGCGATCTTTTTGCCAAAGTTCGAGTGGAAGACCTCCTTAAATTTGGGATGATTCCAGAATTTTTAGGCCGTTTGCCCGTGCTTGTTACTTTATCTGAGCTGGACGAAGCGGCGCTGGTGCGCGTGCTTAAAGAACCTAAAAATGCCCTATCCAAGCAATACCAGCGACTCTTTGCCTATGAGCGGGTTCAACTGACCTTTTCAGAAGACGCCCTTGCCGCAGTGGCTCAAGAAGCCATCAAGCGAAAAACAGGAGCCCGAGGTTTGCGGGCCATCTTGGAAGATGTGATGTTAGAAACCATGTATGAACTTCCCGGGATGAATCACGTAAAAGAATTAATTGTGGATGCCACCTGCATCCGCGACGGAGCTATGCCCAAAATCATTTCCCTCACCGATAAAGAAATTTCGGAAAGAGCGCAAAAAGTGGTGGGTACCCATGAGCCCGCTCCTTTTGAAAGTTCTGGAATCGCTTCAAAAGGACTAGGCCAAAAGCCTGGAACTGGGGGTAAAAAAGGAGGGTAACCTCCTTTTTTTTTGGTCCTTTCAAAATCGGACAAGAAAACCAAACAGAATCAAATTTTCCCGATGCCATTTTTGCGACTCACTACCTGCCACAAGACTAAGTCACAATGGAAATAGATTTTTGAAGAGCAGAAAGTAAAGGAGCAGATGTAGAATGGCACCGACTTCAGAAAACTTTCCTAAGCGCTTACCGCTACTTCCTTTGAAGGACATCGTCATATTCCCTCAGATGATACTCCCCGTTTTTGTATCTGAAGACATCTGCTTGCGGGCAGTGGAAAATGCGCTGGAAAACGGGAAGTTTATCTTTTTGTC
>JBIIVH010000049.1:0-33634 GCA_044339525.1 Silvanigrellaceae bacterium
AATCTTAGTGATTTGCAGAGAAAAATACTTAGGCTATTGGGCCCTCCATATGAGTCAATGTATGCTGTTTAAGAAATTAAATTCTTATTAAGGCCATGAGTAAGTTACCTTTTAGTAGAATAAAAGGTTACACGAATGATTTGTAAAAAAATGGAAAGTTACGAAGCCCAGAGAATAAAATTGGATTTTTTGAGAACCATCTGGGACCCAAAAAAGTCTTTGATGAGATAATCCCCGGAAAGTTTAGGCTCAGTGCGGAATGTGGGTTAGATAATTGTTTCGTTATCGGAACGATACTTCTTTTTAGATGGGAAGATTTTGCAGGCTTGGTTATTGATCCAAATTTAGTTTTGAGCGAATCTCTTCTATTTTTAAACCTTGAATTCGAAAGGTTTTAAACCGCGCTGAATCTCCTCGGATCAGCGAAATGTGGGACTGACGGATTTTTAGTTGTTTGCCTAAAAAAGCCAATAAGGCCGTGTTGGCCTCCCCCTCCACAGGGGGAGCGGCTATGGCGATGTCTAGCCACTTTCCGCACGGAGAAACTCCCACGATGCGATTGCGGGAAGAACGGGGTTTGGCATGAACGTGCAAGAGGTAGGAGCCTTCTTTTTCCAAGCTCAACCACGACTCTTCAGAATTTTCATTGCTTGTGGTGCTATTGAATTGGTTTGACATCCTTTCTCCTTTTATCGACTCAACAGCCTTATTTAACTATTTTTTACGCATTTTTTTAGGTGTTCTTTTTGAGTGGGAGTTAACTTTTCCGTGGCGGCGGAAAAAGCGGTGGAGCTGAGCGTCAGGACATTCTCTACTAAAAACTCGTAAGTTTGGCCGGGATAGACGTTTCCAGTTTCTCGCAAAGTCCATCCCACGGCTTTTTGCACGTAATAATGATCATATTCTAGCTGAGGTTTTATAAGAGAAATCACCTTATTAAAAGAGGGGTATTTTTTCCTCATTGAACTATAATAAAACAGACTTACCAGTGATAGTCTTCTTAGCCAAGGGTTTTGGGATGAATTCCATACTTTGAAAGTACTAAACACTTCCAAACCAAGGTCTTCATGGAGTCGAGCGTAAATTCCGGAAAGGGTATCCGCATGGGCCCAGTTATCAATTCGGTTAGACCACTCCTTGAGCTTTGGCCAATTTTGGGCCAAAAGAGATCTTCTTTTGGGGTCATAAAACCAGGCCAGAGCTAAGGACATCACCTCATAGCAGTCGGAATGCCACCAGACATAATCCCAGATTCCCGCTAACTCCGCTGGGTCTTGGTGAGAAAAAGAAAATCCTTGGCGCATGGTTTGGTTTAAGTGAGGCACCCGCAATCCAAGGTAACGAAGCTGGGACTGCCCCCCGCCAATGTAAGCCTCTGGGTTTTGAGAAGAAGTTCTTTTGGGAAAAAGGGATAGAGCCTTCTCTATTTCCAGCAAATAGGATTGTAATTGAGTTTTAGGGGTTGATTTTTTCATTTGTAGATATACTTTTCTTTATCTCATTTTATTAAGTTTAAAAAAATAATTTTGTTGTGCCACAAGGTAAGCATCGTGCAAATAAGGCCACAACTTTTCCATGGTTGAGGCATCGGGACTCAGGATCATGGTCCAACCCATCCATCCATAGATTGCGTGTGGCATCCATTCATTAGGTTTTGCTAAATCAAAGGAGGTTATAATATGACTTCCTTTGGACGGGCGTTTGGGTTTATCTCCAAAGAATTTTTTAAATGTTTCTGGGTTAGGCTTGAAGGAAAGTCGGTAGTAGTCGGATCTGTTGAGTTGAGAAGCTTTGTCATTTGGTCCATCGGCCTCTTTAATGGTACAAAAATAGCTTCCGTTTGCAAATCGGTGGTCCGGGTTGTAAAAAAATGTAGTTTCTCCATACGTTTTTTTTAAGGACACATTCGCAAAGGAATCCTGAATTTGTTTGATAATTTCACTTGCCTTCATAGTAATTGGGCCTTATCTAAATAAAAAAACAAAGTTCAAAAGATCTGACGGCTTGATTTTAATTCAATCTGCTGTTTTTTGCAAACCACTGGTTACCTAGATAAATTCCTGGTTTCTCCATCAGCCACCAAGATAGCTCTGTGAGGCTAAAAAGCAGAATGAGATAGGCAGCTGCATTCCAGCCTTCCGCTGAAAACGAGGGGAAATGTGTTTGCAAGGATTGCAGGTGAATGTTTAGGGAAGTGTGAAGCCACTGGGCGGGCATATGAGTGACGTAAAGTCCATAAGACCTTTTTCCTATCCAATGAAAAATAGGATTTAGAAAGTAAAAATTGGCCACTAATCCTTGGTTTATTTGAGCAGCGTAAACAAGGATAACTGCGATTTCGTGTTGAGACGAATAGGAATGGCAATAGGAGGTAGAAATGCTCCTCTACCGCTAGACTCCAGTAGTGGAAAAATTTAGAGGCCTGGTGTAAATTGATGAAATTGATCTGTAGCGTTAAAAAGCTGATGATTTCTCTGCTGTATCCTTTCTCATAAGGAGCAAAGGCCTGCCAATCTGGAACCCATTGCCACAGGGCACTGGAAATTAAAATCCAACCGAGGGCTAATGGCACGATTCGCATGATTCTTCGCCCCCAAAATGTCTTGAGATGAGGGCCATAAAATTTAAGCTTGTCCATAAGGTTGGATGAAGAGTCCTGTGTAGGCAGTTTTGAGTCAAAACTTTTTGCAACCACGAATCCGGAAATTACGAAAAAAAGATCAACACCCGTCCACCCCTGCTTGAAGAGTTGATTTACATAAGGACTAAATGCGACGGAGTGATGTAAAATCACCCAGATGACAGCAATGGCTCGAAGCCTCTCAATTTCCAGGTATCTTTTTGGGGTCATTCGGGTTCCTCCTAGACTTTTCAGTATATTCAATGTTTTGGCGATTTACGAACTATCGTTTTGGTTTGCGTGTATCTAAGACCAAATAGACTTGGCAAAAAGAGGGCTACAAAAACCATTTATGAACAAACAATCCCCTTTTGAGTTTTGATCTAAAATTGCTATTGATGATATGATTCGCTACACTTGACCTTTACTGGGGTAAAAATCTGAGAATCAAGTTGCTGGCCTTATTACTATATTGGAGGGAGAGTTTTCATGTTAAAGATCTTTGTTCTATCTAGTTTACTCGTTTTTTTGCAATGTAACAAAACAAATTCCACTGCGGCATCTAAAAAAGACGAACCTAAGCCCGAGACGGAAAAAGCGGCTGAGATGGCCGGTCAAATTTATAGCACGGAGTTTCAGTATAATTTAAATCCTACATTCCTGAAACAATTGGGCTCTTTGGATAAATTTTGGTCTTCTTTAGACGCCAAAATGAATCAGTCTCAAATCAATCTCAAACATAAAGAACCAGAAGTTCGTTACTTTTTTAAAACCAATTATAGAATTGACGGAGCCACCGGTGAAAATCAATTTATTGGGATAAGAATGCGCACTTTTCCGGGAGATAAAAAGAAAGATTTGGATGAACACACCCTGACACTAAAATTTGCAACACCCCTCTTATTGGATGCACTTTCAGTAAAAGTGGATAAATCCAAGTGGGAAGAAGTCAAAATAGAGCAGGATTTTAGACGTTCTAAAACAAAAATAACGGTTTCTTTAAATGCCTCTCCCAAAAAAAGATTGGAAATGGAGGAAGTAAAGAAGTACGTAACGGGATCTATGGATCGACTGGCTCCCTTCTCCGCATTGCGTACCACCAAAGAAATAGAGCATTCAAGTCGAGTAAAAGGAGTTTTCGCAGAAGCGGACGGGGAGGTGGTTGAAATCAATCTTGATTTGTCCTTTGAGACGGAAAAGCTGGCTAAAGACTTTGTGGAAAATCCAAATTTTGCTTCCTTGGTTGATGGAGAATTGACCTTTAAAACGGATTCCACTCAAAAGGCCAAAAACATTGCCTTGGCAAAACGCCTTTTTCTTGTTCTAGCAGCTGCACCAGAATATTTTGTGGATGATCCCAATGGGGAGTTGCCTGGACAGCTCATCGCACCTTAGTAAACTCCAAAAAAAACGGTTTCTTTAATAGGTCGTTTTGCAGTTCTTGGGAGTTTCTTCATTAGGTCCTATCATCCAAGACTTACAGGGATCTAGTTTTTGAAGTTTGAAAACGTTTGGAGCGTTTTGATTTTCCAGATCCAGTCCGATCCATGGGTTTCCATTAGCATCAAAAGAAAGCCCTTCTGCTTTTTGTTCCTTTTGATTCAATTCAACTGGCAGTTGCCACAGATATTGAAAGCTTACTTTTGTTTTGTTTAAGCCTTTTCCTTTTTCTTGTTGAACGGGAAGCGTGTGATGGATTCTGGCAATGACCTTGGAGGCTTCGCTTAGGATGTAGACATAGCCATCGGGGCCTATCGCGATCTCACTCATATCGCTCATGGACTTTTCAACGCTTTCATCGAACGCCCAGTAATGCAGTGCCACAAGCGTTTCGGGAGTGGATTTTAGTTTATCTTCTTGGGGAAACACGGAGTCTTTCTTTAAAAAAAGATCCGGATTCCAGCCTTGGGCTGTCGCATCTTTTGGTCCAAATTCAATGAGCAGGGAGGGCTTCTTCTCCTTTAAGATCACTACGTGCCCGTTTTGGAGCAGCAACATCCCCTCACCTCTAGAATTGCTGTCTTTTTCCCAAAGTTCCTTTAATTCTGCAAAGGATGTCACGTCGAGTGTTACTTCTTTGATGGCGGTTCCGTTGTCATTTGGAATAAGGAACAACTTTCCGGAGGCCTCCGACTGAACGATCCAGTTTCCCTTAGCGTCTTGAGCTGCCGCTTCCACTTGAGGCCCCTCTGGCTTTTTGGGCTTGGGTTCGGGGGCTGCGCCTGTGGTTGTATTGTCTATTAAGTTTAAGGGTTTCAGGTTTAGGGTTAGAGGTGAGGCAAAGTTGAATTTGGGTCTTTCCTGTTTAGGGGATTCATCCAAGGTGCCACTAATGAATTTAAATTCAATATCGCTAAATGCCGTAAGTAGGGGTCCGGTTTTAGATGGATTTCCCAGAGACCACCAAATGGTTGAAATTTCGTTGAGAGGAAACGTAAACCGGGATTGTCCTTCCACTTGAAGAACATGTTTAACATATGTATTGCTATTGGCAGATGTTTCATCGTTTTGGGTGGGTTTCTGTTTGCAGGAGAAGCCAGATAGATTGGCGATTAAAATGGAGAGGGTGATTCTCATGGTTTTCCTTTTGTGTGAAGCGCTGTGGGTGAAGGGGATTGTATAGGGAAAGGGGTCTATAAGCAAGCGTATTTCTACTGGTTTTCTCGCCAAGGGAATGATTTATAGACATCTTTAATTTTCTTAGGGTTAATGGATTGACAAATCATGGAACATGTGATAGCCGCCCATTGAAGAGTTAAGTCATTTGGAGATTTGTGCTGAGAATTTTTGTCATAGTCCTCCTTTTATTCCTGACGGGTGCGGGAGTCTGGATTTCTTTTGGTTTCAATGGGGAAACTAGTCCCTCTTCACAAACCGCCATGCTTACAGCCTCTGAAAAAGTGCCCGTGGAAGAGATCCTCTTTGGGCAATTGAAAAAATCCCAAGGAACTCTGTACTTAAATTTTAGCCAGACTCTTTTGGGAGTTCAGTCGGAAGAGTTGATTCAGTACGATTCCACATTGCCTCGTGTTCACAAAATGACGGATAAAATTCCGGAAATGGAAAAATATTCTGTTTTTGAAGACTATTTGAAGTCACTTGGCTGAAGAAGGAAGATCGTGGCCTTTTGGGATTTGGTGGTTTACTTTTTTCGAGCCTCGGGAGCTGGTGGCTCGAATCCGGAGGCTGGTTCAGAGAACTCATGTGAATCGGGACAATTCCAGTTTGGGTTCTGAGGTTTTAGAGCGTGGCACGTTCAAGCTGGCTCTTGGAGATTTTGTTTGTGACTTTAATTTGCAAAAGATTTTGCTCACTCAAATGGAATGGCGACTCCTAAAATACTTTATGGAAAATGAGGGAAAACCCCTCGCTAGGGAAAAAATCCTTCAGGTGGTTTGGGGAATTCGATTTCACTCTACCAGGACTTTGGACCTGCATGTGGCCCAGCTCAGACAAAAGTTAAAAAAAGAGTGCATAGAGACTCTCCATGGAAGAGGGTACCGGTTTCAATCATGAAGGTGAATACCTTTTGCAATTTGGGACCAGGTTGCCCGGGAGGAAAGGCGCCTTTTAAGGGCTTTCAGATGGGCTTTCAGATGGGCTTTCAGATGGGATTTCAGATGGGATTTCAGATGTCATTACAAATGGCTTACAATAAAATTACGAATGCCTAGCACTCCCTAGGAGTGACCTGTATTAACTTTGGGATGACCAATTGTGGTCTTGTTATCCTATAAGGATTTTGAGTATGAAACGATTTCTGAAATTTGTAACTTTAGGTTTGGTTATCCCTGTCTCTTGCGAAAAAAATCAGCCTCCCTTTCTGCTTTGGACCTTATCCAAAATGTGGCACTGGCTCAAGATCAAATTTCCGCAGACTGTCATGAAGCCCAGAGCGCCTTTAGGGTAAAGAATTTTGAAAAGATGTCTGAAAAGGGCATTTTATGTTATCTAGCAGAGCGAAGTAATGCGGATGTGATTAAAAATATGAATGAACTTTTTTTGGCCTCCTACCGTCAAAATGGGGGAAGTTTGCCTTCCAATCAACAGATTAAAGGGAATCAAGTTCGTAATGTGGGGATTGAAATTCGAAACATGAATCAGCTCGCTCCCGATAGAAATCCTTGGAAAATCAGCCTTCATTTTCAATCAGAAAAGGAGACTTCCCTGGAGACGGCCTCTATAAACTCACCATCCAAATCAAAAACGAAGCCCCCCAGACCCTTTATTTACCATTGGTGGATATGTTGGAATATGAATTCCCTACGATTTTGAAGCCTGCAGATGGTTCTGCGGTTTATGAGTCTCAGCCTGTTATGGAATGGGATAAATGCCCAGCCGCGGATTCAGGATTTACAAGGAAGACTTCTTCTGTGCGATTTTATGAATTTAAAGGAGAATCCACTCCATGGGAAAGTCGGTGGGGAGTGAATGGGTTGTTAGACTCGGTAACTCGTGTGCAACTGGGCGTAACGGAAGGGGGAGAGGGGGAGTCCCATCTAAAACCCGGAAATTACAGAGCCTGGATAAATTGCAAGAAGTACCGAAAATCTGAGGGATTTCAGCTTGTAAATAGCACGAGAGCCTTCCATCGATTTAGAGTTTCTCTTTAAGATCCGTTTCTTTAAATTCCAGAATTTTTTCTAAGATTCCCTCTCGAACCTTTCTAAATTTTAAAAGGGTGTCTGCAGTGGGAATGGGGTCGGCGGGGTCTGGAAAGCCCCAGTGTAGTTTTTGCCTTGCATTTAAGGCCACCGGGCAAACTTCTTCGGCGCAGAGGGTGATCACATAGTCAAAATCTATGTGACTAAGGTCATCCACGGTTTTAGAAGAGTGATGGGAAATATCCAGATCCCACTCTTTTAAGGCCTGAATGGCCAAGGGATTTACCTTGGTGGGTTTTGATCCCGCACTATAAACTTGCGCTAATCCTGCCCAATGGAATCGGGCCAATCCTTCTGCCAATTGACTCCTAGCGGAATTGGCCACACACAGAAACAAAATCTTCTTCATGATTTCTCCTTAAAAAGGGATATTTGAGCCCACTTTGCGACTTTTACCAATCCCAACATTACGGGGACTTCAATGAGTGGACCAATGACACAAGCAAAAGCCTCTTGGGAGCCTACTCCAAATGTGGCAATGGCAACGGCGATGGCC
The DNA here is from genome assembly GCA_044339525.1 of Silvanigrellaceae bacterium. Classification (GTDB taxonomy): domain Bacteria; phylum Bdellovibrionota_B; class Oligoflexia; order Silvanigrellales; family Silvanigrellaceae; genus JBIIVH01. Next base: position 7,781 of record JBIIVH010000049.1, read on the forward strand.
AGTTCAAAGTTATTAGAGGCGGAGGTGAAGGAAAGAGTTACGGCTTGAGAATAATTGGCTCCCCATTTCCAGCTCATCAGAAAAGAAACAAAGTACATGATCACAAAGTAAAGCACGAGAGGCACGCCCACCGTTAATACATCCCAGGGTAGCTGGAGCATTTGCTCGCCTTTTAATGAAAACATGACGACAATGGTAAAAAGTAAAGACACTAAGGTAATGGGGCTAATGATAGGGATAAATCTTTTAAAATACCAGTCTTTGCCTTTGATCTTGGAAAGATAAAAGTAACACATCACTCCAAGTAAAAAAGGTATTCCAAGATAAATGGCGACGGATTTGGCGATTTCTAACACAGAAATATTTAAGGAAACACTTTCCAATTTGAATAAAGGAGGAAAAATCTCTAAAAAGAGCCACGCGTAGGCTGGGAACAACAAGATCTGGGATAGACTATTCAGTGCCACCAGGGAGGCGCAGAATTCCGTGTCTCCCTCCGCCAAATCATTCCAAATGATCACCATGGCAATGCATCTGGCTAAACCGATTAAGATGAGCCCGGTCATGTAAGCGGGTGTACCCGATAAAAAAGCAACCGCTAAGAAAAACATGAGTAGGGGTCCAAGCACCCAGTTTTGAATCAAAGACAATAGGAGAATCTTTGGTTTGCGAAAAATTCTGGGGATCTGTTCGTATCTCACTTTGGCTAGTGGCGGAAACATCATTAAAATGAGCCCAATGGCAATGGGTGCGGACACGGCGCCTATGGAGTAACTATCTAAGATATTTGAAAAGTTTGGAAAAATGTGACCTATCCCCACTCCCGCAAGAATAGCCATGAAAATCCAAAGCGTAAGGTAACGATCTAAAAAGGAAAGAGCTTTCATGGGATTCTTCTTTCATCAATCGAATTGCAATCAAAAGGACGTTTTTAGAGCTCAGAAACAACAGAATTAAACCGATTCAATGTTTCGTGTTTAACGCAGTAGCATCTATTTTTACCAAAGACCGTTCCATGAATCATTCGGGATTCTCCTTCCGAAAGACGTCATAATCCATTCGGAATTTTCCGAAAGGAATAGGACATGGAAAAGGGAGTGTCAACCTATGAAAATGTATTCATTTTATGCATAAATAAATAGTAATTCATTGCGGGAGGTAAAGACATGAAACATTTAGCCTATGGAAAAAGCTTAGGAATGGCTCGGCGCCGGTGCTCAAATATTTTTTGAACATCCCAATTCACATACCAGCCTCCCAGTAGCATTCCTAATGTCCCAAGGGGCAGTTGATATTGCACCGAATCCGAAATTAAGGTTCCTCCCGCAAGAGATTCAAATCGATGGGTATGGTGCCAGAGGGCATAGGGTCCGGAAAGTTGTTCATCCACAAAAAGAGAGTTGGGCTCCCATTGGGAAATGACCGATTTCCAACCCAATGGAATGCCATGGAGTCTGAGCTCGTATAAAATTTGGGTGCCTTGGGTGATTTTTTCGGTGCTGACTGACTTGACCTGGAAGGATAGCCAGGAAGGGGTAATCTTTTCCAGATTGTGGGCATTGGAAAAAAATTCCCAGACTAAGGATATGGGGGCGGGGATCCACTGGGCGGCCTGAAAGTAACTCACATTTTTCCCACGGACATCCTTGAAGATATCCCCAAATGCAGATTCAAGGGTAGGGTATTTAAAAACAAAACCTAAATTCATAGCCGCTTCCGGCATGGCTTTGGTGCTGTCTAAAACCAGAGCGGCCTTCTCTCCCAATGCGAGAACGAGCATCGATTTAGGGACTCGTTTTTTAAAATGATACTTACCCTGCTTGCCTAAGCACGTGTTAAAGTCTTCGTTTCGGCAGGGCGCGGGAGCAGTGGCGTTAAAGGTTCCTTTCCAAGTGGGGTCAGAGAGGGCAGTGGAAATCATACTCACCAAATCCTGTATGTGAATCCAACTCATCCATTGTTTGCCGGATCCTAGTGTGGCTCCCAGCCCTTTTGTGTACACACCTACCAATTCGGGGAGTGCTCCCCCAGATAATCCAAGCACCATCCCAAGTCTTAAAATAACAAGTCTAGTGCCAGACAGGGCCAGGGAACCCGATTCTTGTTCCCAAGCCTGGCAGGTTTGCGCCAGGAAATTTGAACCGGGAGCACTTTTTTCGGTAAGGGTTTCTTCTGATCTATCTCCATAAAATCCCACGGCCGAGGCTTGAATCACCACTTGAGGTTTCTGGGAATTGAGCGCCATGGCTTTTGTTAAACTTGTAACCGCAGAAACTCTGGATTCTAGAATGAGCTTCTTTTGTTTATTGGACCAGGCTTTTCCAGCAATGCTCTCGCCTACTAAATTGACCACGGCATAAATGTTTTCCATCGCATTAGAGGGAATTTCAGATGGACTTCCCTTCCAGGGGTGTATTTCCGCAGGGAAGGGGAGGCTTCCAGTTGTTTTAGTTGGGTCTCTCGTTAATAGGACCAGTTCATAGCCCAATCTCACCAAGTGAACGCCTAGTTCCCGACCCACAAATCCGGTTCCTCCCAAAAGCAGCACTCTTTTTTTAACTTGGCTCATCTCATTTCCTTTGTGAAATATCACTATCCCAAAATTATCCTACCTGGATTAAGCTGTTTAGGCCATGGCAAGTTAGCGGTGGTGCGGAGTTAATCTCGACGTTTGTTTAAGTAACTCCAACCAACACCGAAACGCTTGGAGGAATCAACTGGAAAGTTTTTTTATCGGAGGAAAATCGTTTTGAAAACCCGGAATAGGAGTTTAAACTCAGGTGTTATGTGTTTACTATGTTTATTTTCATTGGTATTTTGTGTGAAAAAACCTTCAGAATCAAAAGGACGCACCCATTCTCAGTCTGAAAGCGAGGAGGAACCTTCAGCAAGCAAGAAGGAAGAGGCAAAAAAGGGCCTGGAAGCCGTTTTAAAGTGGATGCAGGAAAATCACCAATTGGCCCAGAGGCACATCCTAGGAATCATCGAAAGAAATCCCTACCGTTCCTTTGCCCAAGATCCCAAGTCCTCTGCCTCTTTGGCGGACGAAGAACTCTGGGATCCCATTCAAGACTTTAACCAAGCGGACTCGGTTGCCCCTATACCCGTTCCCGAAGATCCTCAGGAGCTGGAACAATTCCAAAAAACTCTTTCAACCCTCTCCTTAGCAGAGGAAAAGCCAGTTCAAAAAAAGAAAACCTTAAATGGGTTGATGAAAGGGCTTTACAATAGTCTAAATTGCAGTTCTCCCATTCGGGCTCTCTATGTTTTTGCCGCCACAGAACATTTGGGATTGGAGCGGGTATTGGAGGCGGCGGGAAGGTTTCGAGTGGTGCCAGTGGAAAGTGTTTGGAACACGGTACCGGGGGCTTTAGCAGGTTTGTTTCCTAATCAGTTGGTGAGGGGAATCGCGGCTTCGTTAGCCGGTGGCATTACTTTTGAGGGGGGAGATGCGATATTGGGATTAAAGGTGGTTGGACCCCATTTTTTTAAACTTAAATTTCTGAAAACGTTGGAATACAGTGTGCGTAACGGGCCAAAACATGGGATGCTTTTGGGCAATGAGCTCTCTGGGGCACCGGTGCCCTGGATACCCAACACCACAGCCGCCATAGGTTGGAATGCTGAGGAGGGAAGTGTACTGATCTTTCAAGAAGTGGGGGAGATGGAGGTTGGCATTCAAATCGCGATTTCAGGAAAAAAATTGACCCAACTCATCAAGCCAAACTCTCGAAAGTGCCTCAAATCGGAAATCAAAAAATAGGTGCTTGCAAAAGGTTGATGTGGAATTTCCCTCTAGGATCAGAAATTACTTATATCCCTGGATTTTATAGTTGTTGTTAAAAAAATTTTATTGAAGCGTGGGAATTTTCAGATAAGGTGGCCAGGAATTGGGCCCGATGTCCAATTTGTTAATAACTTGAGGTGTACACCATGAAATCTTTATTTTTCTTGTCTTCACTTTTTTTGTGTTCCTGCTTTCGCAAGTTCCCAGTTTCCTGCCGTGGCGTTTAATGTAACCACTCTTGATCAAGATTACAGCTTTGAATTGAAAGATAAAAATAATCCATTTCAGAATGATTTTACGGTTAAATTGAAAATCAAAAATGAAAGTGTTCAATCCATTGTAGCTTCGATTTCAGAACAATCGGACGCGGTATGCAAAATTGAATCCGTAAAAAATGTGGGCAAAGATGTTGAGCTTGCGGTTTCTTTTGAGGCCTTATTGGAAGACGGATTTAATCGGTGTGTGATTGAGGTATCTAAGTTTTCTTTTAAATCCGACATCGAAATTTTTCGATACATCTCCGATGATCTTTAAGATCTCGGAGACGTCACGGAGTCACTGGTTTTAAAAAAGGAAAAAAAGACAAAAATTGGTGACAAGAGGCGGATTTGAACCGCCGACCTGAGGATTATGAGACCTCCGCTCTAACCACCTGAGCTACCTTGCCAATCCAGGTTGGGACTCAATTAACTACAAATGGGCAAAAAGTCAAGACGCGTCTGGTTTTGCCCAAGAATTAGAACTTTTTGAACTCACCGCGACGGTTTTGAGAGTAAGCGGATTCATCTTCGCCTTGTGCCACAGGGAAGTTTTCGCCTTTTGGTTCAGCAACTAATTGGCTGCTGCTCACACCAGCGGCACTTAGGTATTCAGAGATGGCTTGGGCGCGACGCTCGCTCAGGGCCAGGTTGTACTCTTCGCTACCGCGGCTATCGGTATGGCCTTCTACAACAATCTTGGTGCTAGGTTGAGCTTTCAATGCAGCAGCGATGATGTCCAACTGTTGTTTGGATTTTTCGGTAAGAACGGAGCTGTCGTATTCAAAGTAAACATTAGCCAAAGAAGCCGCCAAGGCATCCGTGGTCACAGGGGCTTGAGCCGCAGGTTCAGAAGTGGGCGCGCTTACAGCCGTTTCCTCTTTTTTAGTTTCGGCAACAGGTGCTGCCGCGGATTCCGCAGCGGGAGCGGCCTGCTCTGCCTTAGAGGTACAACCAACTACGTAAAGTGAAGTGGAAAGAGCGAAAGATAAAACGAGTGAGGTAGAAAGTTTCATGGGAGTCTCCTATTGAGCTTGGCTATCCAAGCATGAGCCATACCTAGCAAACTTTGAACCAAAATAAAAGTGTAATGGGAACTTATCTGAATAAATGATTTTAGTGCAACTGAAACTGGAGGTTAAGTTTCCTAAAAATGTGTCTTTCCAGTGAGTTCCATGGTGTCCAACAAGATCTCGCTGGCTTCTTGGATTTCTAAGTCTTGGGTGTCTAAAACTTTTAAATTGTCTACTGTTTTAGCAGAAGGGGTGCCAGTTGCCTTTGCATCCGGGATATCTTTGGCGGACTTTGGTTTGGAAGTGGCTGAAGTATTTGCTATTTTAAGTGAAATGGTGGTGTCTTCTTTATCTTTCAATGCTTTTTGAATGAGAGTATCCAGTTTCTGAAACTCCGCCGATTTTTGAATTCTGGATTTGGACCTTTCGCGTAACTCAGTGAGAAAGTTTCCAAAATCAAAGATGGGTTTGAAGTGGCGGTGAGGGGGTATGGTGGTGGCGGGGAGCACGTATTCATTTTGGGATTCTGAAATGTCGGCAATTTCCATGAGGCTTGGGATCAAAATATCCGATTCCACGCCCTGTCCTTGATTCGTTTTTCCGGAGGGTCGGAAGAATTTTTGGATGGTTACTTTAATCGATCCATCTGTGTCGCGATTTCGACTCCCTGGCACATCTACCACGTTTTGGACGGTGGCTTTTCCATAAGTTCTGCTGTTGCCTAGTACCAATCCCCGTCCGTAATCTTGAATGGCTCCTGCTAAGATCTCCGAAGCAGAAGCGCTGCTTTTACTGATCAACACGGCCAATGGTCCGTCGTAGAGAGCACCGGAAGAAGGATCGTCATGGCTATCCACGTCGGCATCTCTGTCTTGCACTTGTACTACAGAACCATTGTCAATGAACAATCCCGTGATTTTGATGCATTCCATTAAGTCGCCACCGCCGTTGTTTCGTAGGTCCAATACGATTCCGTCTACTCCAGAAGATTTTAAGTTATTTATTTCTTTAGAGATATCATTGGCACTGGAGCGGAAGTTATCTTTATTTTTTCGTGATCCGGCGTAATCTATATAAAAACTGGGAAGATGAATCACTCCCACTTTTTTGCCTCTCTTTTCCACCACGGCACTTTTGGCGGCCTGATCTTCTAGTTTGACCACATCCCGAATGAGTTCGAATTGAAGTTTATCCATCTGACTCCCGGTTTGGCGTAAGACATTCAATTTTACTTTAGTGTCTTTTTTTCCTCGAATGAGGGAAACCACCTTTGCCAGTTCCATATCAATCACATCTTGGAATCCCATGCCATCGCCAGAATCCACGGCCACAATTTTATCGTTCTTCTGAAGTCTTCCGTCCCTAAAAGCGGCACCTCCGGGAATGACGGATTCCACCACAGTGTAGCCATCTTGTTGACTTAAAGAAGCACCAATTCCCACCAACTGCAAGCTGAAGGCGACTTTAAATTCTTCTTGATCTTCCGGCATGAGGTACAGGGAATGGGGGTCTAAACTTAGGGCAAAGGCGTTTAGAAAAATTCCATTAATTTCATCGGAACTTCTATCCACCAGAGACTTTCGGAGCAGGGCATACCTTTTATTGAGCCGTTGAGAGATGTCGGGAAGGGAAGCTTTTGAGTTATACATTCCCATAGCCTGCCATTTGATGAGTTTTCTCCACCTTTCATGCTGCTCCGCAAGGGAATTGGCCCAGGAGATTTTTTTCCGGTCCGTTTCCATTTTCTCTTCCACGGTAAAATCAAAGCCTTGTGCTAGGACCTGTTGAATAAGCGTTTCACTTTCCTTCACGCGCTTTAAAAAGATGTTGTAAATTTGAAAAATAAACCTACAATCCGCTTTTTGGATGTGTTCGTGAATAAATGGGGATAGACTCTCAAAAGATTTCAGGTCTTCCTGCAGAAAAAAATTCTTCCCGGGGTCCAGGATTTGAAAGAACTTTTGAAAACTTCTTTCCGAGATGGTTTGGTCAAAAGCCTTGATGGAGTAGTGGGCTTTCAAAAAGTCTCGGGTGCGAGCCCTTACGGCATGACACGTGAGGAAAGAGGGTTTGGCGCTATGGTGCACTTCCTCCATGGTGGCCAAGTTTTCCTGGCTCGTCTCCGCCGGCTGCCGGTGCAAAGACTTCATGGAAAGATGAAGTCCAGGAAGCAGAACGAGCTGAATTCCCACTACGATGAGAACGCCAAATCCCGCAAGAATGAAGGAGGTTTTTCGATTTTTCATGAAGTATCCTTTAATGCTGTTACCTTCAGACCCATTGCCCCTAGGGCTTTCGGATCGGAAGTCGAAACTTTTTACGGTTAAATTTGCCCACAAATTCATTTTTTCCAACTTCACCGGGAGAGGAATCGTCTCCCGTTCGGTCATACACCATCGTTTTGGCTTGGAGGTTTCCAAACGCTAACCTGGAGTTGGGTGGGGGTTCGTCTTCCGGGGAATCCGTGGGGGTCTCTTCAAATCGACCTTCGTAGAGGGAAAAATTTTGAATCTCCGTGCTGGAAATTCTTGCCTGCTGGCTATCTTCAATGGTATCGGTGATCTCGGCAATGCGAGCTTGAAGCCGATGGTAGCCATCATCAAAGGTAGCAATGGCAATGGCAGAGTCTTCGTCGGTACGAGTGGTGACTCGGGATCCAAAGTGAGAACGCACCCTATCTCTAATGCTACGCAAGACTTTTTGGCGATCTGTGCTAGTAACCTCAGACTCAAGTTCTAAAAATACCGTGATAATGGCAAGATACATAAAAAAAGACCCGATGTTGAGGGTTAGGTGAAAGTACAAACTGTGAGCACGAGATACCCAAGCTACCATACCTGGATTCCTAAACTTTTTGAAGCACCTGGCATTTTTAGTACGATTTACCAAGAACTTTTGTATTTTAAGTCCTTTTTAGATTGGCCTCTTCTAGATGATTTAAATTTGTTTTTGAAAACACACTACCCTCTGGTGATGGGCGGCATGGGTATTCCCCTTAAGTGTGTCCCCCAGCCCTCCACCCGCGCCAGCGTCCCTGACCCCTTTTTACCTTGGGAATCGAAGGAATTGGATTTTAACTACCAGCTTCGCATCGCCCTGAAGGGAGAAATTCATACCAGAACGCGTAACTGGCATGATTTTTTCAATTTTATCACTTGGTGCCTGTTACCTCAAACAAAAGCCACTTTAAATCGTGCTCATTTTTGGGAGTATGAAAAAAGAGCCTCTTTCCCCTGGAATAAAGCCTCCTTTCCAAAGCGCAGCTTGGCTCAGGATGCCCTCACTCTGCTGGATGAAGGGGGGTTGCTTTGGGTCACCAGCTGCCCCGCCCTTTACCGATCCTTGAAAGAGGGAAACTGGAAGGAATGTTTTTTAGACCAAAGAAATCAGCTGGAAACTCATTTTTTTGGAGTGGTGCTTGGCCATGCTTTGTTTGAGGATGTTCTAAAAGGCAAACAAACCGTGCATGCTTCTTCCTTGGGATTGTTGGTGGATCCCTCTTTTTTTAGTCTTTCGGAAACTCAACAAAAAGGCTGGTTAGATTCCCAATTTTCCCAAGAATTGGATCGTCTTAAAGAAACGCTTTGCCCTCAGATGTTGAGTCCAATGCCCCTGTTTGGACTGCCACAATTTAGACAGAGCCCTTGGGACTCTAGTGAAATTTTAAATACGAACTATTATAGGGAATCTAGGAACTCGTTTAAGATTTAACACATAGGGAGAACGGATTTCTAATGCCTCAGAATGTCTTGGTGTGGGACAGCTTCGAAGCCGTTTTTTTTGTGGTGGCTGGGTTTAACCTGGGACTGGTCTTGGGGCTTTTGTTTCCATCTTTGTGGCGTTCCTTTAGGAGAGGATTCCGGAAAGTGGGTAAATATCAGGAACACACCTATTCTCCTTCCTATTTTGCCAATTCTCCCGCGTCCTGGGCCACCCATACCGGTAGGGAAAGTACCAGTGTGTCTTTGCAAGAGCTTTTTATCAATGCTCGCTTTTATTTTCAAACGGGTCAGCTCAGAGACGCCGTGCAAAAATACATAGACATTCTTTCCCATGAGCAAGTTTCTAAAACCCAGTCCAATCAGAGTTTTTTAGAGTTGGCATATTGTTATCTTAAATTGCAAATGTTTGACAAAAGTTTCGAAGTGGCAAAGGAACTCTGTTTGCGAAAGCCAAAGAGTGAAGAGTGTCTCCAACTCATTTTAAGCCTCCTTCACAAAAACCCCCACGCTCCCTGGCTGAGTTTTTTGCTAGACACTTACAAGGGATCCTGGAGTTCCCATCATAAAAAAGAAATATCAAACGTGGCCCTGGAAATCGCAAAGCGGTCGGAAGGAACCATGGAATCCGGCAGTCAAAAAAGCTTTAAACAGCTTCTCCTTCGGGCCCGGTTGGTGGCACCAGAGTCAGGAAGTTTGGCGGCTTGGTTTTGGTATGACCAGACCAAAAAAGTGTTTCAATCTCCCGAATATTCTCAGACCCAATTCCGATGTGAAGCCTGGAAGGTGGCCCTGGAAAATGCCATGCGCATTAGTCTTGCGGCTCAGGTTTCTCCCGCATGGGCGGTGGATTCTTTAACGGAATTTTTAGAAACCCTCGACCCAGAAACCTTTGCAAAATTCAGTTGGTCTTCCTTGAAGGATTGGGCAAATTCCGCCACTTTGTCCACCTCCAAATCCCATAAATTAATGGTGTTAACACAAATTTGGTTTTTGTTAAAAGAAAATTTAAAGCGACATCGTACTTTGGGAGAAAGTCCCTGGCCGGACCTGCTGGAATCTATTTTCCAGGAATTAAAGTTTTATTCCCCTTTGGCAGAAACGGGAAGCCCCAGCACGGGAGGATTGAGTTGGCATGAGTGTGGCAAATGTTCCAGCTTGTTTGATCATTTTTTTTGGAGATGCTCTTCCTGTCATGAGAGTGATACGGCGCAGATTTATGTTTTTAAAACTCCCCCGGAGTTAACATGAATCGTGCTTGCTACCTTTTGTTTGTTTGGGGTTGCAAAAATGAAAATTTTGCTTCTGGGAATTTATACCCCAAACCTACCGCTACCTCCTCTGCCGTTCCAGAGGAGAAAAAATCCACGCCTAATCCAAACCCTGAAACCAATCCAGATATTTCCCTCTTTAAAGGGATGATCAAACACATCTGTGGAAATCCCCCCGATTCACCCCAGCAAAAAAAAGCCATTGAGGGCTTGAGTCAATACAAACCTGGCAGCGCCCCCGTGAGTTCTTTTTCATTTTCCACTAAAGATCAATGTGTGGAAGGATTAAAGTTACCTGCTATTTATGTGAATTTAATATCGGGTGTACCCGCTGGCACTTTAATTGGGCAGGCCGTTCAAGAAACGGGGTTTTGCACCAGTGTACTGGCAAAAGAGGCTTTCAATTTTCACGGGATGAAGTCGGACAAAGTAACAAGAAGTCAATTTACCTTTTGGGATGGATCCAGCATGAAAAAGTCTTCCACAGAAAGCACCACAGGGAGCGGAAACAACGTGGTAAGCTCCTTTATGAAATTTTCCCATCCCGATTTTTCGTTTTATTCGGTGGCAGAGCGGTTTTTAATTTCCAGTTTGCCCTATGTGAAGTGTTTGCCTGGTCGGGACAATGTGGAAAGCTTTATGGTTTGCATTGGAAAGTCCTGGGCGGTTCACACGGAGTATGCTCAGAGTGTGCTTAAGCATCGCAAAGACTATAAATTGGATTCCTGCGAAATCCCTAAATCCCAATGGAAACTGGATTCCAAGTGGAAATTATGAAGATTTCTCAATTGGGTTTTTTGAGTTGAAATCTTCCTGTGGCATCTAGACATTCTGCCTTTCGACCTATGGCGTCGCAGTACCAAATGGGTTGGGTGTCTACCACTTCATACTGAACCCCCTTCACAAATTGAACACTTCGCTCCCAAAGGCTTTGCGGGTTTTCCGGGGTGCCTCGGGGATTCAGATGTGCTTGTGGATCAAAGGCAAAGGCCATTTCCGCTGTGTGGGCGCGGCTTCTCCACAAGTGTGCCGCAGCCGTACCGGCTGCCCAACCGCTGGTCCACTCTCCGGGCTGAACTCGGGTGGCGGCATTGACGTAATAAGTTTGGGCCATGCTTTTACCGGCCACCAAAAGATTGCCGATGGATTCATTGGTAAAAGCCCTAAAAGGAAAGCTAAAAGGAGCAATGTCTTCCTGACGCTCCCGCAAGTGTCTGGGAAACTTGCAGGTTTTACCTGGGTGAAAATCAGCGGTGTAAAGTCCAATGGCCAGCGAATCATCAAACATTTTTCCGGTCTTTTGATTGGGCTGTGGCCAAATGTCTTCATCTTTAATAAAAAATCCTCCCTGCCCAATGCTTCTTCTGATGTCCCTGAGGTATGGAACCTTAGAAAGTCCATTTTGGGTGCCCATGATATCCTTATTTAAAGTAACTTTGGAGCCATTGGGTGCGTTACTTTTATAATATTGATGCCATCCTAAGCTATGTGCTTCAGCTTCTTTTAAAGCGGAAATTTGAACTCCCCCCTGCCAGCGGCTCTTGGCCTCCTCTTGAGCCTCGGATTTGGAAACAAAGTAGTATTGAAATGGATAGTCATTTCCGGGGTTCCAGTTTTGTAAGGTAACAGGTGAGGGTCCCCGGGTGATTTGTCGATAGGTCCAGATTTTTTCCGGCGCATGCCTTCCAAATCCGTAAAAGGATGCAGAAGGGGTGGGAATGGGATAAGAATTGCTTTCCCCAGATGCTGAAAGAGTCTGGGCAAAAGGGAACACAAAAGACTGACCACAGGTATCCGTGGATTCACGGATTTTGTTTCTTTGAACCTCAGGACCCTGCACATATGAAGCACCGGAAAGCACTAAAAAATCCCCGGTATCGGAAGCATCAATATAAATCACATGGGAGTTTGGTTTGGGTTCGAAAGTCCAAATCTTCTTCTGAAACCGCGGGGAAGGCGTTGGGCTATACCAATCCTTCCACATTTCAGACAAAGGCCGTTCCCATCCGTTTTGATTTAGGGGCGAGCGCTGAATGGCCACTAGGGAATTTATGGTTTTAGACTGCGTTTTGACCTGAGATACGACTGTGTTGTAAAAAATCTGAAGATTCCCAACGGAATTCAGCTTTTCTTGGATTTTTTGCAAAAAGTAACGTGGCGTATCACAATAGGCAGACACCCAACACCCTCCCGGATTGGCATTTTCCAAGACGTGACTGGATTGGATGCTTTCCTTCATCAAGTCAAAAAACACTTTGTTGTTGTTGTGTACCGAACGCATTTCTCTTCTGTACTTATGCCAAGCAAAATCAATGGCACTCACACCGGCGGAGGTGAGTTGCCCTCCCGGCCAATCCGTGGGTTCCAGAAGGCAAACTTGTGGGGAAGTTCCGGGACGAGGATTTTGTACGGCATGGGGAGGCTTGGATAGATCCTTGGCCGCACCCACAGACCGGGCGGCAGCCAGTGCCGCAGAAAGGGCAGCTGTGGTGCCCCCATTGATGATCACCTCACACTTGGAGGGGTCAAGTCCTATGGCTTCCGTGAGGTTAGAAGAACTAAAGGTGTCTGATTTTTCAGTAGAAACCGGTTTTTCCAAGGCACATCCATGTGATGCAAATGCCATACAAACAAATGCAGCCGACCAAATTCTGAGATTTTTGAGCATGAGTATCACCCCCCAGTGCATTTTGGGTTTAAAGTTAAAAATCGCACCTGTGAGTATATGGTGTTTCGCAAAAAAACAACTGTTTTTGAAAATAAAGTGGCAAATTGGCTTTTCACTTAGGGCTATCGTGTGTATATAAATAACTTGGTTCATTGGGTTTTTACCCAAATCCCGTTGACTATTTGGGAGGATTTTTCCATGTCGAGTCCATCTTTAGCCGAGTCTCTTACCTTTAAGCGTACCTTTAAGCATACCTTTAAGAACTTAAAAGCTCCTAAATTTCTTTGGGTTTTGCCTTTTTTGAGTCTGGGATGGGGGTGGTCACCAAATGCTCATGGATTAGGCTTTGGCTGTGCGGGAGTGGCAGGCAGCGTGGTTTTTTGGGATGCCATCTATGGCACGGGCACGGGCCTTCTGGTGGCAGGCGTGCTGGAGGCCACAAGGGATCATCATGATGACTGGGACAAGCGCGTTGCAACGGGCGCCGCCATTGGCCTTGGGGCGGGAATCGTGCTGGGAGGATTGGAGGTGGGACTTAGGGACTGCTCCGATCCCTCCCGCGTAAAACACACCCAACGTTCTCCTGGCGGGTGGAGGCCAAGGCTCACGTTTATGAGCAAAGGGCAAAACTCCCCACGGGCTCCTTTCGGGTCCTGGGAATCGCTCAATGTGGTTCCCGCCCTAAGCTGGAACGTGGCACTTCCCTAGGTGGAAACGGCCACTCTCTAAAGCCCCAAAACATCCTTGCGCGTGCTTTCCGCAATGGCCGCGGCTTGGGCAATGAGATCGGCAGGGACTCCCAGTTCTTTGAGCGTGGCACCCAGATGGCCCAATACGGCATCAAAGTGGGAATGGGTGAGTCCTTTTTCCCCTAATTTGGAATGAGCCGCCCTCATGGACCGCCCTGAATAATGGTTTGGACCGCCAAAGGCAAACGTAAGAAAGGCTTTTTGGTGGCTGGATTGTTTTTGCATATCCACACCTTCAAAAAAATGGGAGATGTGCTTATCGGCGAGAACCTTTTGGTAAAACAACGTAACGGCTGCATCTACGGCCTTTTCACCACCTATTTTTTCAAAAAGGGTCTTTTCCATATCAATCTTCTCCATATGAGGGTTTAGGGAAACTTTCGGGATCCTAATCCATTGCTTTTTTAAATGCAAATTTTTGGTGGAGGTTCTGTGAAATGAATAGGAAACTTGAAATACAGATTGACTTGGAAACCTGTAAAATTTAAGTTCCCAGGCATTTAGCTTGTAAGAAAGGGTACCATGACCATGTTCACACAGATTCGAAATTCATTCAGTCATTTGAAGTGGGGAATTTGAAGAGCTTAAGCCAAAAATCAAAAGTAAGACTCATTCAATTGTTGGATGCAACGGGCTCTCCCTTTGATTTAACCAGTGGGCCTAACCCAAAAACGTATGCCGAACTGAGCTCGCCACAAGGGTTGGAATTTATTAAAACCTATGCCTACGGGGTGGGTCCCAATAAAAAGATGATAATATTCGACGACACCTTGAAGGCCACCTCCTTCATCCCAGATGCACACCGGGTTGGGTTAAAGGTTCATCCTTGGACCTTTAGAAACGAGAGCCCCTTTTTAAAAACCTAACCAAAATTGGATCCAAAATCGGAGATCAAATTGTTTCTTGCTTTACGAGTAGATGGATTTTTTACGGATTTTACCGATACAGGGGTTAAAGCTCGTGCGGAGTTTTTGGAGTCTCGGGAAAAGAATTAATCCCGGAATCAAATCCCCACTCTTTTCGGGGCAGAACCCGCCCTAGAGGTTATTCGGAAGCGACGCCACCAGACCATTTGTATAACGTAACAGATCCGGCTCGGCGCACACGGAGGCAAACCACCGCAGTGTTTTTTGAGCTTTAGGATCTTCCGCGGCGGCGCGGGCCAAATTTTCCAGCAGCGCGCGCAGCACCAAAGGGGATTTTTCCTGGCGCAGCCGTTCTTCCGTCAAATCGCTCTGAGTTTCCGACCAAGGCCTAAAGCCCAGGGCCCAGGCGGCTTGGGAGCGTACCTCGGGTTCGGCGTCCTTTTGGATGGCCGCCACCAGCAGATTTTCACTTTCTTCCCCGGGAATAAACCTTAGGGCGGCATAGGCGCTTTTGCGCACGTTCCCATCGGCATGGGAAAGGTGAGGCCGAAGCAGGGGCAGCTGCTGGGGGAGTCCAATGTTGGCCAAGGCATTAAGGTAAAACACCTTTTCTTCCATTTGTTCGCTTTCCTGAAGAAGATCTCCTAATTCTGACATCACCTTTTGAGCGCGCTCTGGGGCCTGGGATTTGAGTCGATGGGCCATTCTCCCCAACCCATAGGTGGCCGCCGAAAAGGTGGGGTGGCTGGTTTCGCCGTTGGCTAGGGTGCGCAGCAGATCTTCACTGGCCTGCTCCGGGTACGGCACGGAGGCCAGTTCAATGGTTAGCATCTCCACGCCTTGGGCCTGGGAAATGGCTTCTCGAAGGGCCTGTTGAGCCTGGGCATGCCCCACTTTCCCCAGCACAGAGGCTATGAGCTTAAAGGCACTTCCCTCTGGGGAGAGATCAGCTAGGGATCTTCCCAAACGCAGAGCCTCCTCGGGCCTAAGCACGATCAAGGCTTCCAGCTGGGAGGCTTGGGTAGTGAGATCGGATAGTCGCGCTTCACCCAGGGTTTTTAGGCCTTCTAGCAGAGAATCTGCGGTTTCAGATCCCAAATTCTTTTTTAAAAGCTCCCTTCGTATGTCTTCATAAACACTTTCCCCACTTAATTTTTCCAGGTTGCGCCCCGAGGACCGGGCCAGTTCCTCGGGGTTCGCCAGCTCCTCGGACTCTCCTCCTGGCCATTGACCCTTTACACCTTTCTTGAGTGGCTTCGCTTCCAAAAACTTCATTTGAAACTGGGTTTGGCTGCGCCCCACCTCTTTTCCTCCCATCCAAATCTCGCTCTGGCGATGCCCGCCCCAATCCAACAATCGGCCCAGCTGGACGTCAAAACGGCCTTCGGCGGTGCCTTTGGTGGCCAAACGCTTTTTGGCTTCAGCCGTTTGGAAGGGGCTTTGGGACAACCCTTCCTCAGCAGGAGGAAGATAGCGCACGTTCTGCTTGCGGATGAAAACCAACGAGCCCTTCTCCTTTTTCAGCTGATAGTCCGCCTGATAGGTGCCATTCATGTCCACCTCTGTGGAGGTCCACCTTTCGGCGCCTGAGGGGGGCCACTTCACTTGGAAAAGTCCCACCCACGACAAAGCCTGTGCTTTTTGGTTTGGGGATAACTCGTTTAAAAATTCCACCCCTTCCACGGTACCATCTTCCCCCAGATGCACGCGGGCGCGCCAAGGGGTGCCCACCTGGGGTTGGGGTTCCAAAGTGGCCAAAAGCACCGTCGACCCCTGGGCAGAGCCTTCTCCCACCTCCAGATGCAAAAGAGCATCCAGGGAATGGGACTGGGATTGCCACTGGGGCGCCGAGGTTTGGCCTGGCATCAAGGCCTCCACACTGGTGGAGGTGGTGGCATTACCCCGAATTTCATAGGTTAATCGCTCGCCCGACGGCCACACAAAGGCCAGTTTGGCGGCGGGGCGAAACCCAAAAGAGGTGAGGCAAAACCCTATTCCTACCACCCCAGCCAGGGCCACCACCCACACCCACCAGGCAAACGCTCCCTTAGGTGTGCTTTTTGAAGCATTTTTAGGGGATCTTTGAGCCATTATTCCACCGCCAACCGATTTAAAAAGCCAATGCGCGCGGCGTTAGACCCCTGCTCGGCGCTTTCCAGGGCGCTTGCCAAAGCAGGCACTTGTGCGTTGGATTCGTGATTGAGGTCGGTGGCAATGGCCGTAAACACTCGGTGTTCCTCTTGGGCCGCTTGATTTTCCAGCTGTGCCACGGCTACCCTGCGCTCATCCAATAGAATGGCATTTTGTAGAATTTCCGCTTGCTGCACATCGGCTTGGTCCACCAAGTCACCCTTCATTTTAGCGCCAAAGGGCGAAAGATCCATTCCCCAGTTCATGATTTTGGTTTTGCCCCTAAAGCCTTCCCAGGCAAAGAGTTCGTAAGTGGCCCTTTTCGTTTTCCAAGGGGGAATTCTAGGCGCGGGCACAACGAATTCCGCATAGGCGCTGATATTGCCGCTTAGGGTTTCGTAGCGGTTTTCCGCGTTGATGGCTAAGCTCAAAAAGGGCACCCCGGCGTCGTCAAAACGCACGGCCGCATTGCCTTCCAAGGGGATTTCGTCCCGGATAAGAAGCAACTTACCCTCGGCTCCGGCGCTGATAAAGCCTCCCACACCCACGCCGCCCCGGGCGTAGGCCCGCACATCTAGGCTGGGGGTTACGCCCGCTGAAATGCTTAAGGTGGTTAGTCCCACATTCCAGCCCAAATTCACTTCACCCAGGGCTCCCACGGAAACGGCCACAGGCACGGGCCCCACCATAAACGTTTTTGAATAATCGTAATTTACGGATTTTGAGAGGGCTTTGGGGTTGCCAATGGTATAGGAAAGCACTTTAGAAAAAGATTTATCGGAGATGTTTTGCCCTACAAACGTCAGTAAGAGTCTTCCTTTCACTTCCTCTGGCTCTGCCGATAACTCTGCAATGCCGGTAAGAACGTTAAGCTCTCTACCCAAAAGGAAAAATCCCCCTTTGCCTTCGGCACCTGCCCACTGCCTCACTTTATCGCCCCGCACTTCCGCCCAAGCGTTGGCATAAACGTTAAACAAACTTCGATTGCCTTCGTTGATGCCGGGCCATTCTTTGCGCTTTTTGAGCTTGAGATCGGTGCGCCTTTTCAAGGAGGGGCTTGGGATATTGGGGATCTCGGGAATTTGCAGATCGGGGGGCAATTGGGTATTGATCTGGCGGGTGAGCCGAAACACCGTCTGAGGCCCAGGAACCTTGCCAGCAGCCAAGATCTGACCCACTTCATATCCCATTTGGGCGTAGTCTTTCAGTTTGCCAATGGACTGCAGGGAAAAGGCCGGGTGGAATTTGGAAATGCCCAAATGACTCATGAGGTGGCTTCGCTGACTCAAAATCCCACCCACCACATCATTGCCCCACTGGGAGAGATCCGCGTAAAGGGAATATCCCAGGGAACAAAGAAGCTGCTGCTGTTCGTTAAATCGGTCCACCAGCTGCTGGGCGGTGAGGGAAATTTCCCCTTCCAGCTCCACTTTGTCTTCGGGGCGAAAGGGAAGCTGGGTTTTGACATGGATTCCCAGCTGGCTCACCTGGAGAAGGGTGCAGTCTTTGAGGGCGGTTTTGATTTTGTCCTGCAGCACTTCATAACGCAATTTAAGGCCGCGGGCCATCTGGGCGTGGAGGGCTCCGTCTTTATTGGCCAAAATCTTAAAGATGTCCATGTTTCCGTCTTGGCGCAGGGTTTGGCCAATGGAAGTCAGGTACTTTTCCGTATCGTTCAAAAGGGCCAAAAGCTCCTCGGCATGACCTTGAAATGTCAACTTTCCCTCTATGGATATGGACAGAGGTTCCCCGGGCTTCACGGGCTGGCCCGTGTGGGGGTGGAGCAAATCACTCAAACGAAACGGCTGATAGGGTAGGGCCGGCGCTGTGATCACCGTGGTGACCGTGCCATCGGGATTTTGGACCTCGTCTCCCGTGGCTGAAATCGCGGCTCCTGCGGCTAAAAGCGCCGGGATGATGTAAAACGTTGGCCACTTCATTTTTGCTCTCCTTGGGCCGCTAAAGGCCCTTCCTTGGCTTTATCCAGAAGATACTCTGTGGATTTGAGCTCCTCTTCACTCATCCCCATCACCACCTGGGGGGTTAGGGGCAAAAGCAGGCGCACCACCTCACAGTTCACGTGTTTGATGGTTTCTGCTTGGCGGCACTGAGCCGTAAGCCCCTTTAATTCCCGCTGCAAAAGGGCGTTCACGCTTTCCGCTTTCGTAGACGTGCGCAGGGCATTTGAGTAACTTTGGGAGGCCAGGGTCACCATCTTTTGGATTTTGTCCAAAATGGGTTGCTGGTACAAAGGATCCACCTGGGAATCCCTAATTTGCTTTTGAGCGGCCACTGCCACCCTTTTTTCCAGATCCGCCAGGGCAGCCTCCCCATGGAACACGCGGCGCATTCTAAGGTGCTCCATGAAGGCTTCATAGGCGATTTTTACGTCCCTTAGGGCGGGCTCCAAGTATCGTTCGGCCTTAAAAGCCTCTTCCACCATCCCTAAAGCCTCGGTGAGTTCTGGGGAATTCAACACAGCCCGGCGCAACTGGGCCAAAATCCCCCTTAGGGCGGGTTCTATCACCTGGGCGTATTTTTGGAGGCTTTCCTCCCCAAACACCCGAGCCGATTTTTGCAAAGCCTGGCGCAATTGATGGGTGTTGTGGTTTAGAGACTCCAAATAGGGGGCGTAGGCGGGCAATAGCGTGGGGTTGAGCTGGCCCATTTGGTTTAGCCATTTGACCCCTTCCTCAGCCCGATGAGAAACCTGCTGACCTAGCCTTCCAATGGCCGCCCACTCATTTTGCTGTTGGTGGATGGCCTCCCGGATGGCCTCCCGCACCTGGGGATGGGCAATCTGGGTAGATTGGGTGGCCTTTGCCACCACGGCGTCCCAGGCGTTTAACCAAGTCGAAGTGCGTTGAAACCAGTTTTCGGCCAGGACTTTTACGCCCTGAGGACCATAAAAGTAGGTGTCGCGCACCACCACAAATCGCCCATGAAAGTCCCCCACCGCGCTGGTTTTAGACAATCTTCCCAAGGCTTCTGCTTGTTTTTCATCAAGCTTGAGGGCTTCGTCTGCTGCGTTTCCTTCCGTGGGTTTTTCGATGGAGCTTTGGGTCGTTTTTAAAGAGTTGGAAGGCTTTTCGTTGGCCCAAGCCTGGGCAGAAAACCCCAAATTTAAAGTAACAAATGCAACACAATGAATTAAAGAGTGAACTTGGAGCATGCCTCACCTCCTGCTTCCTTTGCCTTTTCGCAGGACGTTAAAATTTCTTGGCGCACGAGCCTCAAAACGGACTCCTGCTCGCCCTTGAGTTTGTCCCGCCACTGATTCAGCACAGCGGCCATGGTGGCCCCTTGTTCCACGCTTTTTTCCAGCCTAGCCCGCGCTCCACCCACTAGGCTGCTTTGCAGCTGGCCCAGGGCATTTTTTTGATGGGGATTAAGTTCGGGCTGCAGACCGCGTCGAACGTCGTCCACGCCCTGCCACAGAGCCACGGCATCGCTTAACATGGGGTGTTCCCATTTGGCCCGTTGGAACCACTCGGGCTGCAGGGCCACATCGGGAAGGACTCCATTTTGTAAGACATCTCCCACAAAGGTTTTTAAAGTCGGACCCCCTATCCCTGCGAGCACGGGATCGATCATGAGCTCCACCACATTGCTTTGAAACCTGGCCATCTCTTCCAGAGTCAATTTATGCAAATGTTCTGAAGATTTAGCTTCCAAATACCCCGCCAAATTATCTTTGATGTGGGATGCCAAAAGCGAAGCCCGCTCACCCCAATTTTCCAAGGTGGAGAAGGAGGGATAGGCATTGATTTGAAGGATTCGAATCTTGCAGTCTCCCACTATTGTGGCGCGATAGGTGGTTTTTTGAGAAAGCTCCAGATCCGCCAGGCGCAGTGCTCCATACCCTTCGCTTAGGGTGACATAAAAGGCCTCTCCGGGTGCCGAATATTTCACGGGAACAGAAGAAGTTCCCGAAACAAAATGAATCCCCAAGGGATGTCCCTTGCAGTCAAATTGGTAAGAAAGATCAAAATCCGTTCTAAGACTTTGGCTATTTTGGGAGGAGAGGAAGGGATCTGGGATAGGGGCAGCCAGATTGATTTCTGGAAAAACGCATCTTTTCAGGGAATTGGCAGACAAAGTGCAGCTTGGCTCTATCATCTGGGGTTCGGCCCTTGCGATCTCGCACTGCCCCGCAACCACCCCAAAAGACACAACACACTTCCATTTGTAAATGTTCATCATGAAGTCCTTTAAAAGGTTTGTTATTTTATAGGGTTTAATGGTTTATGAATGGACCACTCCTAAGAGCGGCCTGCTCAGAGATCCTGGGTGTCGGTGATGGTTACTTTGCCAACGTAAAGGTCCCCGGGAGCAATGTCACAAAATGACACATAGAGATCGGAAATGGGGTTGGGAATTTTTTTCATTCCGTTTAAACCACGAATATCCAGATTTGCATAACCGGGGGTGTCAAAAATACGCTTGCCGTCCCTCGGTGTTTTTTCAGGAACGCTGCTTAAATTGACGGTTTCATACCAAGTGCGCGGGATTTTTTCAATGGTTCCAGCAGCCGTTGGTACTTCTTCGATAAAGTTCACCACCAACTGCGTCAAGGTGCGGTGTGGGGCATATTCACCGGGCAGTGGTGTGAAGGCAAAGGTTCCTACATATTGGACCTCAAAATGCAGAGTACTCGGCCCTGCCGTAGATACAGGCTTGGCTGTGGTAATGGGGCAACCTGGCACGGGGTTTCCCTCTCGGTAGTAGCTGTTAACCCTGGGCCATTTATTGGGAGGCCTTACTATAAAGACTCCGGGCTCAGTAACCACGTTGAATTCATCACGAATCATTGTAGTGACATTTCCCTGGGGTCTGTCCTCATCCGCATTTGCCAAGGAATTCCATCCCAAAAAAGCTAATGCAGTTAAAAAATATTTCATTTATATTCTCCCTCGTAAAAATAGTACAAAAAGCGTGGAAGTCTTCCACACCTTTGCTCTGATGTTATTTTGCTTTTGCAATGGCAGCTATGACATCATTTCGCGATAACATCCTGGCATCACGGCGGGCCAAGTAGTCTTGGAATGCGTTGTCGCCCATTTTATACCCACTGGCAAACACAAGGTGATCTTTTGTTTTGGTTTGAAAATTCACCACGTCGCCATCATACTTGGTTTCTTCCACGCTTTGGATACCAACTGCCTGACCCCATTGATTTATCAGCCTATCTTCTGGAGTAAGTTCGCGGGCCTGCTTCATCATCTGTTCGCCCGTGCCTTTGTCCAAAACCACCACGGGATGCACGTCCGTCAGATTTATAACCACTCCCTCCGCGGACGTGATGCGGTAGACATTCTTTTTCTCTTTGCTGTAAACCACGTCTTTGATGGGAAAATAATCTTGGGAATCGGAGGCTGTACTTCCTAGCAGCCGAAGACTTTCCGTGGACCCTGCCTTCTTCATCTGAATCAGTTGCCCGGCCGATACATCGCCTTCAAACCCATTAAAAATGGTCTCTTCTCCCACACATCCGCACGTGCATCGAACCAGTTGTCCATGCGTGTTCATAGTTGCCAGC
The DNA here is from genome assembly GCA_044339525.1 of Silvanigrellaceae bacterium. GTDB lineage: Bacteria > Bdellovibrionota_B > Oligoflexia > Silvanigrellales > Silvanigrellaceae > JBIIVH01. The sequence goes on from JBIIVH010000049.1 coordinate 29,780, forward strand.
CACATATTGCTTCCAAGCGTCCCAAAGCATCCGCCTTGTATTTCTGGAGGGCAGGCTGCTGGAGCACAGAAATATTTCATGTTCTTTACTGATAAGGCATCCGTCTGACACCGGAATGAGGTATCATTGATGTAGTCTAAACTGCAAACGTCTTGGTTCCAATCGACACCCTGAGTGCAGGTAGTATACACTTGGGCAAAACCAGTCAAAGGTAAAACCGTTAAAAAAACCATGCTGGATATTAATCGTATTTTCATATATTGAACCTCAATTTTAATGTTGTATTCTGCTACTTTTGCCAAGTGATAACTTTTTTGGAGTTAATGATTGTTAACTTAGCGTTCCCGTCCACTTTATGTACTAGGATTCCGCCCAGTACATGTCTTTCCGACTTTGAAATGGTTTGTGAAAAAGAAATGGAACACACCTGGGCGTATTCTTTCTCGCAAAGAATGGTGTTTGTATAGTCAAACGTTGAGCCTTTGCTTCGCTCGTCATTGACTATTAATTTTCCAACAGCCACCTCCTCTTCCTCTTCTGATTTTAAAAAAATCTCTTGGCCGGATAGTTCCAGAATGTCGTCTATTGATTTTAACCTCTCCTTTTCACTTCGAATAAACAATACGTTGGCGTGCTCTTGTTCTTTGCCCTTCCAGAAGATCGTACTAAACCAGGGTAGGGGATGTCCGTTCACGGTTTCTCTTATTTCCTCAATCAATGTGAGTGCATAGCCTTTTAGTTCCGTATTCTGATAGGATTCGGGAACACCTATTTCAAGTCTATGTTCCGTGTTAATGAGTGATCCAAAGTTATCCACAAAGTAAGATCCTGGGAAAATTTTTCCTTCCGAAAAAGACTCCACTTGAAATTCATGGGTGATCACATCAGAATTTTCTGTCTTTTCAGGCTCTTTTTCTTCACTTAAAGAGGGTTTGACAGTCTCGGTTTCCGATGGATTCCCTGATTTTTTGTGGGCATTTCCGCATGCTAAATTAAGAAAGGTGGCCGATATAATCAGTCCAAAAATGCTTTTCATAAAATTTCTCCAGTTGATAGAAAATAAATTAATTCAAAAAACAGAACTATCAAAAGTGCATATCACTCCTTTCTTTTTTAATTAAATTAGAGTTAAGTCCGGTTAAAAGCACTGTATACGCTACGAATGGCTTCCAATGCCTCCTGGTCTGTTTTCCCGCCCATTACAAGGCCGTCATAAGCGGAGTGCGCACTCCATTTCTTTGCCACAGAGTCTGAGATTTGTTTAAGTGCCACTAGGGCTTTAGCAGGGTCTTCCTTTGCCAGCTTTTCCAGGAGCTCTGCATTTTCGGCAATTCGGGTGCCCCGATAGCGGATGTTTTCGATCTTAGAAACATCCTCGGAGATAAGCTCTACAATTTGCTCCCTTAATGACAGGTCAAACTGAAGCCGGTAAGACAGATAATCCACCAAAGCCAGCTTTTGCCGCACTGTCTCATCATCTGTGGATACTTGACGAAGAATATTAAGAATGGACCTGGCCCCACGCCGATTTCTTTCATTGAGCTTGCTTAGTAACTTGTTTTTGGCTTCGGGATTTATGATACGAAATCCGGAGGTAAAAAAAGTTTCCACTTCTTTAAGAAACACCTTTTCTTCGTTGGCCGGAAGTGGGGTATCCTGCGTATAATCCACTTGCCCGCCCGTTACGGAAGTCGCCAGTGCCTGAACGGATTCAGAATCTGATTTTTTTAAGTCCTTTTTTGTAACAGTGTGTGAGGGGGAAAGATTTAACTCTTTTTCTTTAGCTGCATTATTTAAAGATGGAATGGAAAAAAGATTCCCGCGAAGCCCGAAAATCACTCCAAGCAGAAGCACCAAAAGGCCAGCGCCCCAAAAAAACCATTTAGATACAAAATTAGGTCTAATCATCATGCTAAATCTCCGATTGTTTGCCAACGTTTTGGACGCGCTAAAAAAGCCATTTTTAAAAATTCTAGATAACTTTACTCTTTGTGCCAAAGCTCAATTAAATGACAACATAATTCATGTCAATGGCGAATAATTAAAAACGAATAAAACGAAACATTTTTGATCAGGTGAGCAAAATTTGTCCAATGGGGGAGGCTTTTTTAACTTTTATTCAGCAATATTTGGGAATTTAATTGTTAATTAAATTTAAAGGCGACTTCGCACTTTTTTGTGTTGGCGGCCTCTAAAAGCACAAAAATCGATTCAATATCAGAGGAATATAAATCATTTCAGGTTTAAAATGGGTTGGATTTGAGGGATTCTTGGTTTGTTACCCACTGACACGAATTTGACCAGCTCAGGGGGGGTGGGGGTATGACTCCCCCAAAGCAAAAATAAATAAAGCCAAAATGAAAGGCAAAAATAGCGAAAAAAAGAATCAATTTGGGTAAAATGAGTTCGGTTCATTCTTTGGGAGGATGCTTGCGCACCACCACAAATTGCCCATGAAAGTCCCCCACCGCGCTGGGTATAGACAAGGGATCCACCCACTAGGCTGCTTTGCGCTTAGCCATCTCTTCCGGAGTCCAATTCTCCCTGAATTAAATATCGTTTTGTTGTCGTTTTGACTTGGATAATTGACTAAAATAGTCCGAAGGTCTATGACTTCTGACCATAGATAGGGAACCTTAGTCTGTGTTCCATCCGTACTAGTTACTTCTTCATTAATCTTGACCCCCATTCGAGTAAATGGGCGAAATCCAGGTTCTTCGCCCGCTTCCGGTAGAATTCCAAGCAACCCAATAAAATCGACAGCAAAGTGAAGTGTTCCGGGTCCCGCTGTAAAAACTGGGTTAGCAGTAGATATGGGGCTGCCAAAATTCGAATAAAAAAGCTTTCATTTTTGATGTCCTTTACAGTTTTAGTAAAAAAGAGATGATGATTTATATACTACTGGGTCCAATTGTGCTTTTGTAATGGCAGCCATGTTCCAATACGTTATGTAATTTAATAATGCCAAACAGCTTCTTTGTTAGAATCTTTTAGTTTTATAATGACCTGGCCATGGGATTCATGGGTCGCAAAGCCCCCAATCACAATCGGATCGCCCTTGGACATGGTATTGGTCAGAGTGATTGTGCACACGGAAGCATATTCCCCTTCGCAGAGAATGGGGCTTTCAAATGATTTCCAGGGGTCGCTTTCGGGATTGACTTCAAATTTGAATTTGCCAATAGCTACTTCGCCTGAGGAGGTTTTTAGCAGAATTTCAGTGCCAGAGTATTGGACCAAGTCTTTACCGCTAGAAAACTTCTGTTGCGTTTTGAAATACAGTGTTTCTGCTGTCGTAGTCCGTTTGCCCATGCCTGGGGCCAAATATCCATTCACTTCCTCCCTAGAAATTGGCGTAAAATCTAGCTGGTATCCCATCAAGTCGTGGTCATAATCGGCATGATCCGTGTTTTCAAGATTAAAACTCATAAGAATTTGAAAATGTGGTCTAATGAAACTATGGTTGGGATCTACAAACGACTTTCCTTCAAAACGCTTATTTGACGAAAAAGACTCCACTTGAAATTCATGGGTGATGGAATTTGGTGCCGAGGCTGGTGGCTGATCTTTTACGGAATCCACAGGGGGATTTTCTTTTTCTCCGGTTTCCTTTTGGCCCTCGTCCAGCTCTTTTTCCGGGGGAGCTTCTTTTCCGGAACGCCCAGACGACCTTCCACAGGAGGTTAAAGCTCCCAAACCCAAACCAAATAGGAGAGCGCTAAAGTGCCATTTCATGGGAAGAGTCCTTTTTTCAAATCCAAACCCCTTCTTAATGTTCTAAAATTTAGCTGTCAATAAAAGTTTTTGAGAGCAGATTAAAACGAAACATTTATTACCAGATGAGCAAAAGGAGAC
>JBIIVH010000050.1:0-32713 GCA_044339525.1 Silvanigrellaceae bacterium
ACGATTGGAAATCGTGTGTAGGCTTAAACCCTACCCAGGGTTCGAATCCCTGTCTCTCCGCCATTTTTGGCTAAATGCCGTCACTCACTTCGGAATTCATTTTATCTTTATCCGGATTCTAAATTTGCGTAGCCGAACCTTCTACTCGGCAGGAATCGGAAAATCCGTTGCTTCTACTTTCACATCGACTTTTTGCTTCACTGCAGGCTTTGGAAGCGGATTCAGCGATTTCGGTAAATCGATCTACTTCACTTACACCATGCTTAAGCAGCACAACGGTGCATTGGAATTCGGAAGGTTTATCAGATTCACCGGAGGTGATTTCTACGGCTTTTCCTTTGACTTGGCACTGATCTGAAAATCCGTTACTCTGGGCTTCACACTTTCCTTTGGCTTTTCGACAGGCCTCGGAAGCGGTTTCGGCAATTCCCGTGAAGACATCCGTTTCCGAAATCCCATGTTTCAACAGGGCCACATCACATTGAAATTCCCTTGTGTTTGTGGCAGCGGTCTTGGAACTACCAGAGCGACTAGAGCACTGTGAGGAGAACAAAATTGTAAAAAAAAGTAGAATAAATACGCGAATGTTATACATTGTAATACCCTCGGGTAGAACCAAAATGAGTTCAATACCTAACATGAGTATATAACGAAATCTTTCATTTTGCTGTTTCCTAATTCGTCAATATTACGGCAACCCGCCATTTTAGTGGCAGATGGTCGATGGTACTTAGGCACTTATATGCTGTGAGCTTGAGTTTACACGTCCATCGGAATAAGGAACAAATAATCAGCTGGTTATCATTTACAACAAAAAGGTTAGACTCCCAGAATAAAAAAGCTTATTTAAAAGACGAGCTCATGAGAGCTTTACTCAAAAAGGAAAAACCTATGAAGAGATTTATGATTATGTCCATCGCCTTATTGTCTTCTAACGCCTTTGCGGCCACTTATTCTGTTAACTGTTCTAGCGCAGACCAAAAAATGAGTATCACCACGAATCCAGGAACAGTTACTTTAAACGGTATTGCGATTCCCATATTGAATGATGATTCTTCCGATTGGAATTGGGGTATAGATGTTCCAGGAAACTCAGCAGAGGTCCTGTTTAAAAAAGGAAATAAAATTCATAAACTGAAACTTGATACCACTCAGTTTCTTAAAGAAGTTCCAGAAAAAGTGGACTGCCGGGAAGCGACCAACAGTTATGTTTCAGTTGAATACACCTTTTCTAGAGCGCAAAATGCCATTGCGAAGTCCGGCGTGATCCTTTGTCATACTCGGCAGATTCATTCCAATAAACACTGTGAATTGGAACATTGATCCAGGGACTCACCTCATTAAGTAGGTGTCTACCAACTCACTTTCTTTTTTTCTGCCGGCAAAAATGAAATGGCATCAAAATCCTGATAGGTGCCATCGGTTAAAAACACCCTAAAATCATAAGTGAGAGGATGGAGGTGGTGGAACGTTACCTCTGAATCTTTTACTCGCACTGCGTTATCGGCTGATTCACATTCCGTGGTGGTGTCCTTCTCCACTTTTTTCTGGGGAGGGGGAGGAGGTTGGGGGGCTTGCGCGGGCACTCCAATTACGGGTTTACCATACTCATCTTTTAGCACACTGGGTGGAGGCAAAGGGGGTAGCGTGGGTGCTCTGATGTAAGCGCACACCAAAACAGGGTCTTTTAGGCTCAGTTTGGCATTAAGGGAAGCTTTTATGTGTTCGGGGATCACCTGCATGTGGGGCAGGAACACATAGTCATTGAGTGGGGTCTTTTTTACAGACCGTCTGAGTTCAAAGTGAACCAGGATATCTGCTGTTTTATTGGGCTCTACCGTAAATTTCTCGTGGATGGAAAACACGTTAACGGGCTGGTCCTTGCCCTTGGGCGGAACCCGAAGATTGATTTTATTACCGTCGGCTGTTTCCATAAAAATGGGAAAATCAGGGTCCAAATGAAGCAGGATTTTTGTATAGTCTCCCACGGGAACATCATCTCCCCCAAAAAGCAACTGCGTTTTTCCGTCGCTGAGTTTTAAAAGATCGATCACTTCTGGTTTCTCTAAATTTTTAGAATAAATCCTGAAATCATCAGGGTTTTCACGGATAATCTCAATTTTAAAAAATTTGAGCTTTAGGGAAACGGCTTCATCTATTGGAGCATCTGCTATGTATAGGTTAAATTTTTGTATCTTTGATTTGTCAGTGCTGGTTTGGCTTGGGGGATTGCCGGCTTCAACGGCACATCCCTCCATGGAAACGACCCAATAGGCCGCCAAGAAAAGGATTAACTGATTTAGAATTCCCTTAATCAATGTTAGTTTTTTCAAATTCATTTTTAGTGGTTTCCAACTGGGTTTGATTCGATTCGGTTTGTTTTTTTGTAAGTGGAAAAAGTTGTAAATTTAGCTGATAGACGCACTCTTTTTGAGGTAGCTCCACAGACCATTTAATCAATTTTCTGCGTAGTTCCGCGAGTTCCATGGTAATTTTATCTGCTAGATCTTTATTTACTGCTAATGTGAGTGAAGTGATATCACGTTCTTCCTGTGGGATCACTTCTATGGCCTGTTTGGCTAAATCCAGGAACTCTTGGTGATATTGCACGATTCCAATATCCGTAACATAGGGCCCAGAAGTCATAAAATTTTTGGTGGGCACAAATCTGTGTTTATTCACATCGAATCGAATGAGATTTAAAGACTGCAAAAGGTCCAAACTTTCTTTGATTTCCTTTGCGGAAAGTCTGAAGTGAACCATTTTAGAGATCCAGGGAATGTCCATTTTAAAGTCATCTAATGCCGTCAATTCAAAAAGAAGACTGTGCCTCCAGCTGGAATAGAAAGCCAGTTGTTCTTTGTCTAAACCTCTTGGAAGAAGTTTTTTCCTAATCTCCACAAGCTCCTGATGAGCTTCTAATTTCTGATTTAAGTCCCCTTTTTTTTGTTTGATGGCTAGGTTAACAAAGTAACGCTTTCTGAGTTTGTCAAGCCCCAAATGGGTTCCAATTTTTTGGGCGGCGTTTGGTGTTAATGTTCTTTTTTGATGACATAGTAAAAAGCTGACATTGTTTTTTCCCAAACCCAAAATAATGGAAAATTTTTCATAGGTAAAGCTTGGTTGTAGCTCTTGGCATTTATGGTAGATATCCAGTAAATACCCAGCTGGGTCAAGGTAAGTCTCTACCCTGAGTTCCTTTATTGCAAAGTGGAGCGCTTTAAGATAGGGATCTAGTTTTTCTTCCGTCTGAACCGTGTTACGTTTTGATTGATCAAGCGTATCCACGATGTAGGCCTCCAATGCCCTCTATTCAACTTTATACTTATTAAACCTATCGGCTGCAAATGAACACTACTTTAGCCGAGGGGAATTGTATAGATGTTTAGTTTTATTTACGCATCAATTGTGTTTAAATTATTAATAATAAAGGATTAAATTTTCGTGTAGAGATCATAATAGAAAACAAGCCAAAGCAAACCGCTAAAGGAACTCAGCTGAAGTGTAAGGCCCTCAGATCCAATATCCAGAAGGTGAGTTCGAAAGGGGGTTGGTATAAGAGATAGATCAATGCCCAATTCTTCACCCAGCTCATTCCACAGTCGAAAGCGCTGTTCTTCCGTGAGAGAAATCCCGGCATTGGGATCTGCTGGCTTGTACTTCACGATTCGGCTCAGTATTTCTTTGATTTCCGAATTCAACACCTCAGGTCGCATGAACCAATCCCAATTTAAATTCGATATTTGTCTTTCAGCCAGTTAGACAAACGTTCTAGTTTCATTCCTCTACTTCCCTTTACTAAGATGACTCCACCCGCTACGTCTTGGAGCTGTCCTTTTGTAAATTCCGCAGGGTCCGTTTCCGGTGGCAAAAAACTAAGACTTTGAAATCTTGCTGAATCCCCAAAACATCTTTGATAAAGTGAATGCATTTCATTTCCGTAAAGAAACAAATTTAGCTTACTTAAGGAAACCAGTTCGTCAAACAGACTCAAATGCCACTTTTCTGACTCTTCTCCTAGTTCAAGCATGTCTGCCAACACCACAAATTTCTTTTTTGGGAAGTATTGTGGGTGGTTTAAGACTTTTATAGCTGCATTTACGCTCAATGGACTTGAATTATAGCAGTCTTCAAACAGGGTTGTCTCATTTGTTAATAGGAGTTTATTGGATCTCATGGGCGGGGGTAGATATCCCTTGAAATGTTTCTTTAGAGTTTCATAGTCTGGGGAGATAAAACTGGCAGCCATTAAGGCTAGGGCTAGGTTAAGTCCGTTGTGCAATCCCTCCTGGCGAAGTTCAAACAGTGAATCCCCCGATACTTCGTTTTTAAATCCTGGAAGAGCTTGGAGAGGTTTAACACTCAGAGAACCATCACTTTTTTCGTGTAAGGAAAATGGGATATTCCTAGGAATTGGATTGCCGGATTGGGATTCATTATCACCCGTGAGAGACAAGAAAAATGCATTACCAAGCGGAGATTCTGATTTATGGATTGAGTCTAATTTATTTGAAATATAGGGATCATTGGTATTCCATATGGTAATGCAGTGATAGGGGCAAAATTCAAAAAGTTTAAGTTCTTCAGAGGCGGCCATTTCCCAGGTTCCTAATTTCTCCAAGTGTTCTGGTCCCAAGACGGTTAGGAGGGCCAAGTCTGGCCTAGCGAGAAGAGTGTGTTGTTTCATGGCACCTGGTTCATCGATACCAATCTCCAGAACTAAGGCGCGGGGAGCAAACGAAATGCTGTGGTCTGGCTGGCAAAGACTTAAACAAATCCCTAGATAACCGTTCTCGCTTCCGCGAGTTTTGGTGACTTTGCCTTCCGATCCTCCTAGGAGCGCATAGAGCATTTCTTTTGTAGTGGTTTTCCCATTGCTGCCTCCGATGGCAATGACAGGAAAAGGAAATCGGGCTCTAAACCATGAGGCAAAGTTTCGAAAAAAATCTAAGGTATTTTTCACTTTCCAGAGTTTGGATTGGTCTTGGGGGCTGAGCCGTTGAGATCCTTCCCAGTCTTCGCAGACAATTGCCCTAGTGGCACCATTGGCTAGGGCATCTCGTACAAATTGATGCCCATCTTGGGTTTCTCCTTTGATAGAAATGAAAAATTGGGATTGGAGTTGGTGTCTAGAGTCTTGGGAAATTCCAATAATCTCAGTGTTATCAGATAGATCTGACGGGTTGTGGTTGATTTGCCAGGCTAGAGTGGAACTTAGCACATCATTTAAGCGAATGGGCCACATTGGGACTCCTCAGGGTTAGCAAGCCGTTGGAACAGGGACTCCAAGATAGTAAGTCACTATCATTTTTATATTTTAGAATTTAAGGAAAGATTTCACAACCACCCATTATAGTGATATAGGGGGAGTTTGTCTACCATATAGACCCTGCTAATAGGTGAGGTTTCGCATGACGCAGCAAGAGACTATCGATCATTTTTTAAAACAGTATCCATCCTGGGCAAGGGATGGCAAAAAATTGTTTCGTGAATTTTTGTTTGCTGATTTTAAATCAGTGTTACCTTGGATGGTGGCTGTAGGGATTGAGGCGGAACGGCTAGACCATCATCCTGAGTGGCTCAATGTTTACAATCGTGTAAAAGTGTGGTGCATCACCCATGATCTAGATAGGATTTCAGAAAAGGATCTTCAATTGGCTCAAATTTGTGAGGATCTGTATTGCAAATTTAAACCTAAGGAAGGTAACTAAATGTCCAATTTAAATACGCGATTCATTACGGCCACAGCCTTGTTTGACGGACACGATGCAAGCATCAATATTATGAGAAGACTCTTACAGGCGGGTGGAGCGGAAGTGGTGCATTTGGGCCATAATCGCAGCGTCCGGGAGATCGTTGAGACGGCAATACAGGAAGATGCCCACGCCATTGCCGTTAGCTCCTATCAGGGCGGCCACATGGAATTTTTTAAATACATGCGGGAAATGTTGGATCAAAGTGGGCGGCAAGAGGTTAGAATTTTTGGAGGTGGTGGAGGAGTCATTGTTGATGATGAAATTAAAGAGCTTCATGCCCATGGAATCACCAAAATTTACTCGCCGGATGATGGATTAGCCCTCGGGCTTCAAGGCATTATTTCAGACATGCTGGAAAAGAGCAGATACAACAAATGGCAATGGCAAGAAAAAAATCAAGCAGAAACTATCAAATTTGGTTCTTTGGATTTTAAAAAACAATTTGCCAGGGCCATCACCTTAATAGAAGCTGGAAAATTTAAGGAAATTCCCATACCTTTTCTTTTGTCATACCCAAAAACAAAAGAGGTCGTGGCACCCGTTTTGGGAGTTACTGGCACGGGAGGTGCCGGTAAAAGTAGTCTCACCGATGAGCTGATTCGGCGATTTTTACTGGAATTTCCGGATATTCAGATAGCTGTCTTTAGCGTGGATCCGAGCAAAAAGAAGACGGGTGGAGCTCTTTTGGGAGACCGCATTCGTATGAATGCTATTGATCATCCTAATGTATTTATGAGATCCTTTGCAACAAAAGGCCAGAAATCGGAATTAGGGGAATCCTTAAGCGAAGTGATTAGATTTACAAAACAACTTCCCTTTGACTTAATTATCGTAGAAACCAGTGGCATTGGCCAGGGAGATACGGATATTCTTACCGTTTCGGATGTATCATTGTATGTGATGACCAGTGAATTTGGGGCGGCCACGCAACTGGAAAAAATAGATATGTTGGATTTTGCAGATGCTATAGCCATCAATAAATTTGATCGAAGAGGCAGTGAAGATGCTTTTCGAGATGTGAAGCATCAATTGAGAAGAACTCGATTTGCGGGGCAGTGGAAAGAAGATCATGAGTATCCCCTTTTTGGAACCATTGCCTCTCAGTTTTCAGATAATGGTGTAACGGCTTTGTTTCATTCATTATGTGACATCATAAATCACAAAACCAAAACCTTTCCATTTAAGCCTTCTTTGCGTTTAGCGGGTTCACAAAAGTCTACCTTTGGAAATCCCATCATTCCTCCCAAACGCACCCAGTACTTAAGTGAAATTTCAGATTGTGTAAGACAATATCATGAGAAAACCCAATTTCTTCAGCGTACTTCTCAGATTTTAGAAAGTTTTGACATTTTAAATTCTTGCCAAGTGGAACTTCCTGCTAAGCAGCGTGATGCCTATCAGAGTGAATTTGATTCTCTCTGTGACGCTTCCTTGAAGGAGCAGATAAATAATTGGGATAAGATTAGCGCCAATTATTCCGGTGACCAATTTGAGTATCAGGTGAGGGGTAAGTCCTTTCATGTCCCTACTAAGGTTACAAGCCTATCTGGTCTTAAAATTCCCAGAGTCAGTTTGCCTAAATACAAATCTAAAACCGAGCTCATCTCTTTTTTGAGAAAAGAAAATTTGCCAGGTCAGTTTCCTTATACTTCTGGAGTGTTTCCATTTAGACGCACCGACGAAGACCCGAAGCGTCAATTTGCCGGGGAAGGTGGCCCAGAGCGCACCAATCGTCGCTTTCACTTTTTAACAAAGGATGATCCGGCCAAGAGGCTATCAACGGCATTTGACAGCGTTACATTGTATGGTGAGGATCCTCACTTGCGTCCAGATATTTTTGGTAAAGTGGGGGAAAGTGGTGTCAGTATAGCCACTTTACAAGATATGAAGGATCTCTACAAAGGGTTTGACCTTTGCGATTCAAATACCAGTGTGAGCATGACCATCAACGGCCCCGCTCCTATCCTATTAGCCTTCTATTTTAATTGTGCCATGGATCAACAGCTGGATAAATTTCGGTCCAAAAATGGCAGGGAGCCTACAGAGGCAGAGAGAGAATCGGTTTATAAATACACGCTCACTCAAATTCGTGGTACGGTTCAAGCTGATATTTTAAAAGAAGATCAGGCCCAAAACACATGTATTTTTAACACAGATTTTGCACTAAAAATGATGGGTGATATTCAAAGCTTTTTCATTGAGAATGAGGTAAAAAACTACTACAGCGTGAGTATCTCAGGATATCATATTGCAGAAGCGGGAGCCAATCCCATTTCTCAGTTGGCATTTACTCTGGCCAATGGTTTTACCTATGTGGAGTATTATCTTTCTAGGGGAATGAAAATTGATGATTTTGCTCCTAGCCTTTCCTTTTTCTTTTCTAATGGTATGGATCCTGAATATTCTGTAATCGGTAGAGTGGCTCGGCGAATTTGGGCTATTGCCATGAGAGATGTTTATGGAGCCAATGAGCGATCACAGAAGTTAAAGTACCACATTCAAACCAGCGGTAGGTCTTTGCATGCTCAGGAAATTGATTTTAATGACATTCGCACCACTCTTCAGGCCTTGATTGCTTTGTCAGACAATTGTAATAGTCTTCACACCAATGCCTATGATGAGGCTATTACTACGCCCACCGAAGAAAGTGTGCGACGAAGCATGGCCATTCAACTCATATTAAATCGGGAATTTGGACCTAATAAAAATGAAAACACCATTCAGGGAAGCTACTTTTTCGACGAGCTCACGGATATGGTGGAAAGCGCCGTTTTGGAAGAATTTGATAAAATTTCGTCCCGGGGCGGAGTGTTGGGAGCTATGGAAACTCAGTATCAAAGGGGAAAGATTCAGGAAGAAAGCTTGTTTTACGAAACCAAAAAGCATGATGGTTCTTTGCCCATTGTGGGAGTGAATACGTTCTTGAATCCACTTAAGGGTCAGGATTTACAAAAGCCAAAAATGGAATTGGCTAGGGCCAGCCAGGATGAAAAGAGGGACCAGCTGCGCCGGCTGGAAAAATTCAGAGAGGCATTTGCTATTCAAAAGGAGCAGGCCCTTCTGAAGCTTTCCAACGTGGTATTAGGAGGTCAAAATATTTTTGCGGAACTGTTGCACACAACTCGCTTTGCCACTCTGGGGGAAATCACAGAGCATTTGTATAAACTGGGCGGAAAATATCGGCGATCTTTGTAATTGATGGGATGAAAATGAGTCAAAAAAATCGGGAATCTTCTACGATTCAGATACTAAATCGGCTGAAAAAGGTGGAAGGCCCCAATGTCACTTTTGTGGGTAACGATTTTCCTATCGTGATGAAAAAGGCGAAAGGGTGCAAAGTAACAGATGTTGAGAATAAGTCCTATTGGGACTTCACATCGTGTTTTGGTGTGTTGGCCCTTGGACATAGACACAAAGTGGCTTTGACCGCCATGCGCCAGCAGGGATCTCGATTGATCCACGGCATGGGCGATGTTCACCCCACCCTGAGCAAAGTTCAGTTACTAGAGTGCTTGCAAAAGCTTCTTCCCATGGAGGGAGCCAAAACGGTGTTGAGTTCCGGTGGAGGGGAATCCATTGATACGGCCCTAAAAACAGCCTTTTTGGTCACAAAAAGATCACAGTTTATTTGCTTTAGTGGTGGCTATCATGGACTTCAATTAGGTCCATTGCTGGTGAATGGTAGAGGTTTTTTTACGGATGGATTTGAAGATTTTTTGAGTGAGCGTCGATTTGTTTTGCCGTTTCCTGTCCACTCGGCAGACTATGGAAATCTCGATCAATTTAAGGAAACAACTTTATGGAAGCAAGAGAGCGGAAAATCATTGGCATTGCCAGAGATCGTGCTTGAGCTGGCAGAAGAGGTTCTAAAAACCAAAAAATACGCAGGCTTGCTAGTGGAGCCTATGCAAGGTCGTGCCGGAGAACGTTCGTTTCCTCCCTTGTTTTTGCAAAAGCTCCATCAACTCTGTAAAAAGTATGGTACTTTATTGATTGCAGATGAAATTTTTACCGGCTTTTGGCGCACGGGAACTCCATTTGCCTGTGAATGGAATGGGGTCGTGCCGGATTTGATTTGCACTGGAAAGGCCTTAGGAGGTGGATTTCCGCTTTCGGCATGTTCCGGCTATCCTCTGGAAATTTGGGGAAATTCGGTTGGAGAAAGCAGACACACCTCCACTTTTTTAGGTCACCCGCTGGCTTGTGCCGTGGGAGTGGCTTCCCTAATGGAAATGAAACGAATTCATGCAGATAGGCAGAAAGCGGAAAAAGTTCTTGACAGTTCCCTAAGCGAGTTGGTATCTAAGGTAACAATGTTGGGCGAACGCAACCACCTAGTGGCAAGAGGGCGAGGTCTAATGAGAGGAATTTGGTTAGGAGCAAATAGCCCTGGGTCCGGTGTTGAGATAAGTGAATCCCTTTTGAAAAGGGGGTTTTTGACTTTACCTTCCGGAATGCAGGGGGATGTGCTTGCTCTTACTCCACCACATCTCATTTCAGAAGTCCCCATCGCGCGGTTGTTCCATCATGTAACGGAACATCTGAAGTCAGCAGGTGTGATTTCTTCTACCTAAACAGCGAAGGAGCTTGCATGAAATTTGATATAGATTCACTTGTGCGTCAAGGGCGTTTTGTGGTGATGATCCTGGTGGCCGTATTTGCGGTGCAGGCCTCTTGCCAAAGAAACAAATTGCCCGACGTTAAAAGAACCCCAATTGGATTAAACGCTTTAGGGTAAAGCTCATGGATTTTGGGAGACGGGTTCCTGGGATTCCAAATCCAGTTGAAGGGAATCTCCGGGCTTGAGGGGATTTGAGGGATCTTCTGATCGAATGAGTAACACCGCTGAGTCCACCTTTGAGTGAAGTCCTGTGTATTGAATCAAATGCAGTTTTTGCTGCCGGATTCCCACAAATCTGGTTCCCACTTTTAGGCCAATGGCCCGACCTTTGTTGATGGTCACAAATCTGCCCTCCCTTGAGATCACCTGCCATTTTTCCTGAAATTGGTCTAAGTAGGGTTTTACCACCTGGGTCATATCCGACGCGGTTTTTTGAACGTTCAATGGGAGTTGCGGGCTCATTGGAATTTTTAACTCGGTCAGTTTATGGTTCCAAAGTGCAGAATGCAGTTGAATCGTAACTGGATTTAGGGAAAATTTTGTTACGCTTCCGGGAGTAGAAGTGGCTAGACTATCGGAGTTTGAGATCAGTTGCCCCTTCATAAATACTATGAGATGTGCCTTTAAGAATAAGTCTGGGGAGTTACCAGCAGTGGCTTTGGAAGTGCTTTCCTCATGAGCACAAATTTGGGGAGCTAAAGGGGAAATGACTTGGTAGTTTTGCTCCGCAAAAGACCTGGAAATCTCCAGTTCAATCAGAATTTTGAGAAGTTTATCGGGTGTGCTGGCGTGCTGGTCGGATGAAACTTTGATTCGGAATAACTGGGCAGGATCTTGCTGTAAGACGTTTTCCCAGCTGGCGGGATTTGGTTTCCAGCCAATGATTTCACTTGAGGTTTGGAAAGAAAGTGTTGAAGGTATGTGGGAAAGATAAACACAGCTTTTTTGGGAATGCACCAAATACATAAGTGTCTTAAAACTCTGATTTTTGGACTGAGTAAATAAAACGGGTGTGATGTATAAATCGTTTTTGGCTTTAGGTTCAACGATTTCCCATGCCCCTTGGAATCGCTCAGACTTTTTCCATGTCGTGCTTTGAATTTTAGTGAAGTTGGCGATTTCGGTGTGTGCTTGGCTTGTGATAGCCTTGGTGGATTCAAGTGCTGTTCCTATCACCAGTAAAGGTAACAGCAGTAGAGATGCCATTAAAAAATGGCCCCTAGACCACCCCACAGGGACACAAAGTTCATCCAGTCGCTTCCACCTTTTCCATTGGAACCAAACACGGTGTAATTTTTAAGTTCCATGTTCACGATAAAGTGTTTAGCAAAATAAAATCGATTTCCGATCCCGAGTGAAAATGTGGGGCTGGTTTGTTTTTCCTCTGGTGGCCTCCCTGCCCTCCCATATTCATTGGCATCGCTTGTTCCCTTAGCATCCAGGATGTTTTGGCCATTGGTGAGGGTGTTTTTAAGCGGCCAGTAAGTAGACATGGCGGCTCCTAGTCCCACAATGGTGTAAAAATCCAAATAACCCACGGTACTTAAAAAGTAGAGTGCTTTGCCGTACACAGGGGTCCATTGGTGGCTCAGTCCAAATAGGTTGTCGATTTGCCGTATGGGCATATAGGCGGGTTTGCGCCGGAAGGGAGAAAGGTTGTCTTTCTGGGGATTGGGATCTTGGTTTGGGTCTGTTTCGTTATTAACGTCGCAGGAATCTGTGGCGCCATTATTTTGTGCTTCTTGGGGGTTCCAGTAGAAATTTTCAATGCATTCCCGTTCCGGAGCGTCTTTGCTAAAACCAAAGGCGCCTTCAAAGGAAATGGCATGCCACTCACTAAAGTGGTAAGTGGCATTGGCCACCCCTAAATTGGTGCGCAAAAAACTCTGATTTAGGATCCCTCCCCCGCCCAGATTGGCCTGAAATCGTCCCGATCTGGGGTAGATTTTTCCTTTTACCACTTCATTTCCTTCCACTGCTCTTCGGTAGTCGGCAAAGGAGTTGTTGACCCATAAGAATTGGAGGCACACTGCAAGTAAAAAAGTGAGGCTAAAACTGAGGCTTTTGGTGAATACGGTGGAAAAGAAAAAGTGAAATCCTGCAGCCACACTGTTTCCGCTGTGGTGTCTGCCGGTACAGGGCATGAGAACTTTAAAAGTGGTGGTGGGTTCATTTTCCAAAATGCAGGGTGTTTCTGAATTTTTGGATATGGACCTTAAATCTTCTTTCGACTCTCCGAAGATGCTTATGATTCTGCTGGTTTTCATGGCGTTGGTGAGATTCACCATTTCCGCAGCGCCTGTTACATTAATAAGTGCTATATCTGGCCCAAAAAAAGGATTGGTGGCGTAAATGCTTTTGAGTAGATGGGTGCTAGAAACCACATGCAAACCGGGTGAAACAAAATAACCATCCTTGGGGTTTTCAATGGCTTTTCCCCACCTGAGGGTTTCTTCAGATTCTCGAGCGGCGATGCCCTGAAACCTTAGAAATCTTTCAAATGCATTTTCGGAACACAAAGGTCCCATGACCTGTTCTGTGGGATGGGCTAGATCTGATTTCACCCCGATGGGTAGAGACTTTACTTTGGCCAGCAAGGCCGATTTTAGGGGTTCAAAAACGGATTCGACGGCAAACACAAGACTTGTGGATTCGATTCTTTGTCCGGCATCCAAGCAAGCGCCCTTAATAATGGCATTAACTGCAGATTCTAGATTGCTATTATTGCCCACAAAAACGGCGTTTTTACCACCGCTCACGAGGCAGAGTCTGGCATCTCGATTGGAGCCCAGATCTCTGCGGATCTGTTCGATACTCTCTTCTCCCCCAGCGTAATAAACCGTGTCAAAAGGTTGACGCAACAAAATGCGCCTAAAAGCTTCCAGATCCGCATTCACCAATTGAACGGATCCTTTGGGAAAATTTAAACTCGATATGACTTTTGCGAATTCGTGAGTGGAAAGGCTGCACGCCACGCTGGGCACAGCACAAACCACATTTCCCCCCACAAAGGAAAGAGATACCGTACTGAGAAGAGTGAAAAACGGCAGTGAAACATTTGGTCTCACGATGACTTTCCCCACGGGGGCGTAATACCAAATCCCCTGTGAGTTAGATTGGGGGGTGCATTTTTCGGTGCAAAATTCTGTAAATCTTTCCATAAAATCAGTGCAGTGTTTCCATTCTTGGGTCACGTCAAACCGCGAGCGTCCCAATTCATTCATCAGGGCTATTTTGATGTTTTCTTCATTTTGTAGAATTTTTTGAAACAATAATTGGCAGGATTTTAGGCGATCTTCAAACGTAGATGCAAACACCTCTGGCTGGGCCGTGTTAAGACCCAATGCAATTCGATCGGCCCAGTCTTTAGACCAAAGTAACTGACCTAAGGAAACGTTTGGCATTAATGGATTCAGAATGTGGTGGGTTTTTTCGGGTTTAACCTGTTCCACAAATTCCCCGTTAAAATAAGGAGGGATAATCGGCAAATTTGGCAGCATCACATCCTCCCAAGAATGTAATAAAATTCTTCCCAATTATACTAAAGAAAACGTTTGAATTAAATCGTATCTATTTGACATGAAACAATGGACCGGTCCACGGGATTTTGGATTTCCCGGTAGGGGTGTCTAATCCAAAAAAACCTTTTTTTGAATGACATTGAGAGCCTTTATATCCAAAGATGTGCCGAGTTCACTGGGTATTTGAGCCGCTAAAATGTATTCACTGTTTTGGAGAACTTCTTCGTGGTGTGACGGCAAAATCTTCCTGAGCGTTGCTTCCGTGAGGTGAACAATGTGGATGGTCAATTTAAATTTAGTGATGGAATGTTGGAAAAATCCTGCAGAATTTGCCACTAATTTTTCATGTATGGCTTTGTTGTCTAGGTCCAAAAGGGGAAATCCCCTTGTTTTTTTTAGTAAACCTTTAGTTCTTTGTTGCAATTGAATGAATCCATTTCGATATACCACGAGGCAAAAGATGGTTTTCTGGATTTTTTCGGGTTTAGGCTTGAGCCCTGGGCTCATGGGGATGCTTTTTAGCTGATGTGCTTTGCATTCGTTTCTAACCGGACAATCCCAGCACAACGGATTTGATTTGGTGCAAATTTGGGAACCGATGTCGATGAGCGCTTGGTTGAAATCACCCGGACGCTCCTTACTTATTTTGGATTGGGCAAAATGGAGAATTTTCTCATGACCCAACTTTTGCCAGGTGAGATCTCTAAGGTCCAAAAAGCGGCTTAGGAATCGAATGACGTTTCCATCAATGCTCACCTTGGGTTCGTTGGCGTGGATGCTGCACAGCATGGCTGCCGTGTAAGGGCCAATGCCGGGCAGAGAGAGCCAATCTTCGTAGCTTGAGGGCATTTGGAATGGGTCTTTGGATATGATGAGCTGAGCTGCCTTTTTTAAATTTCGAGCTCGGGCGTAGTAACCCAGTCCCGTCCACAAAGACCTTAATTGTGCCTCAGAACATTGGGCGAGGTCCTTCACAGTGGGTAAGGCATCTAGAAACTGAGCCAACCGAGAAGCCACCACGCTGATGGAGGTTTGCTGGCTCATCACTTCGCAGACCCAGGTGTGGTAAGGAATGGGATTTCTTTTCCAGAAAAAATCCCTTCCGTGGATATGGTACCACTCCAAAATCTGGGTGCTGAAGGGATCGGAAGTGAGGGTCATGGTGAGTTTAGGATTTTGCTTTGGCGCCAATGGTGAGATTTGCAATGGCCTTGGATTTTTTCTCTTCAATCAGTGCTCTTGCAATGGCCACATCTTTTCGAGGACGACCTCTTCGGAATCTTTCTCTGAGAAGTTCCAATTTATTGGGGCGGCCTCGTTTTCGTTTAGGGGCGGCTGTTTCAGCTGCCGTGGTGACAAGTTTTTTTGTGGAAACTTTGGCTTTGAGTTTTTTATCCACATTCCTCTCGGCTTTAACAGAGGTGGTTTTTGAACTTTTAATTGTCTTTGCCGCTTTGGTTTTGGCTGCAGGCTTTTTAGACTTGGAAACCACGACTTTTTCAGAAAGCATTCAGAACTCCTTTGACAACCTATCTAGGTAAAAAAAATAATCCATTTGAAATTTGAGACTTCCACTTAACCAAAAAAAATTGGGTCGTCAAGCATCCGTAAATATCTTTCAAATGACCTCTTCCCAGTATCCACCAAAAGCACTATTAACCGTCGATACCGGAGGTGGGCTTCCATATCACAGTCATACAAAAAGTGAAGCACTTCCCCCTAAAAAAAATGGAGCTCGTCATGTATATCAATCAAGAAACCGCCTCAAAGTTCTCAGGGCTTAAAATCGGACTGGTTTTTGATGTACCACATATGTTAGACAATCTTGATTTTCCCGCGTGTGCCATGCAGGAATGGGAGAGTTCTAATACAATCATTAAAATCCGAGATACCTGGGAGTCCCTGGGGTTGACTGTAGAAATGTTTCCCCTAAATGAAAGTTTTTGGAAAAGGTGGAGGGCTTATGCATCGCAAATTGATGTGGTGCATACATTAGTAGAGGGTTTTGGTTCCATGGATCGAGAGTCTTGGATTCCTAGTTTGTGTCAGCTTTCAGGCATAAGTTGCATTGGTTCAGAGCCTAGGGGTCATAGTTTGGGGATGGATAAAAGTCTTTCTCTTTTGTTGGCGCAGTCTTTGGGAATTACGGTGGCTCCTTTTTTTCTGGTTCAAACTTTAGAAGAGGTCCATGGAGCGGAATTACGCCAGTTTTTGAGTCAAATTAAATCGAGTTTTGTGTTTGTGAAGCCCAATGGGGAGGGGTCTGGGATAGGAATTTCCGCACGGAGTATTGTTCCCAACGAAGAGTGCAAGGTCATTGAGGTTTTGAGCGAACAAATCTCTCCATTTCCGGAAGGAGTTTTGGTTCAAGAACATCTGCCTGGATCGGAGTTTACGTTGGCGTTGGTGGGTAATCCTTTGACGTCATTGCCTTTGGCGCAGGTTCGGGTGCCAGGCGGGGTTTATGGAGAAGAAATCAAGACCAAAAGTTTTATGCCTGAAGAGCTTTTATTTGATACAATATCTTCTGACTTGGAAAGGAAGATGGCGCGGGATTGTGAGCGATTTTGTGCTCGAGCCGGCATCAGGGACTTGGTGCGGTTTGATTGGAAGATGGACGGTTTAGGCCGGATGACCCTTTTGGAGGTGAATACGCTTCCGGGTCTGTCTTTTTACTATAGTGTGCTTCCTAAGCTAGCAGAACGGGGTGGATACTCCTATGCCAAATTGTTTCAGCTGATTTTAGAAAGTTCGTTGTCCCAAACGTCCACCCCCAGACAGTTGAGCTATTCTAGAGCATTTTCAGCGTCTCGTTTGGATTTAGAGTAAAGTTAAAGAGCGTAATTTTAGAGCATCAGTGGTTTTAATCAAAGATGTGGCAATTTAGTTTTGAGGAATAAAAAAAGCACCCCGGAATCCAGGGTGCCTTACTCGGGTCCCGTGAGGGCTGCCCGGCTCTTTTTTTTACTTTCTGGAAAAATAAGTAGTAGTTCTCCTCCAGTTCGTTGCTAAAGAGCGTCTCCTTTTTGTTGCATTGACACTAAAGCAATTCACGTGCCAAGTGTGGGTTGAAGTTTTTGAAGCGGGTGTCCATCGTTAACACAATGAAAACATTGAACTCTAATGAAAGCGACCATCCACCTCTCCTGAGGTGAAATGGTTATTTTCTAACCATTTGTTGGACAGAAGTGAAAAATTTTTAAAAACTTTGAAGATACATTTGGTTAGATGGACGGATTCTTGCCAGTGGGTTTGGTTTCCTGATTCCCGCTCTATGGTGAATTGGATGGGCTAGTGATAGGATGGTCCCCATTCTACTAAGCCAGCTGGGTTTAGGGTTTCGGAGATGTTTTGCATTCAGAACTCTGCGACACCTAGAACGACGCTTGCCTCTAAATAAGGGCCATGGTAGGGCAAACCTTTGACTAAAACCCCCTGGGAGTGAGCTTTATGCACGAGATACACCCAACCGCATACCGTTATGCCCTCTCTATCTACGCTCTTTTTGCGGGCTACTTTTGGTATGTTTTCCGATCCGCTGGCTTGTTTTTGGCGACGCATTTTATCCCCCAGTCCCCAAGTGGCTTCAGTGTTGTAAACCCTAATTTTGCGTGGTGGAACGCCATTCAAGCGAGCCTACTGACCTTAGTGGTGGTGGTGGGGATGTTTGCTAGCCAAAAGCTAAAAAACTATGTGGTAGACGTGGGTGATGAACTCACGCGTGTTTCATGGCCCAGCCTTAAGGAGACGCAAAAAGCCACCGGTGTTGTATTAGCACTGGTTGTTGTTTCTGCAGCCTTGTTGTTTTGTATTGATTTTGCCTTTGTGAAGCTAATCAATTTGATTTTATCTACTGCCACATAATTATGTATACGTCTTTTTAGGAGTTTCTCAAATGAGCGAAAGTCAAGAAATACAGGGAGTAGATACCTTCACACCTACCAACCCTAACTTTAAATGGTATACCATCATTACCCAAAGTGGTATGGAAAAAAAGGCTAAGTCCACATTAGAAGAGCGAATCAAAAAATTAAAGCTGGAAGAAAGCTTTGGAAAAATCATCATTCCCACGCAGTTTGTTGAAAAAATAGACGATAAAGGCAAGAAAAAGCAGGTGGAGCACAAGCTTATGCCTGGATACATTTTTATTGAGATGGACATGAATGATAAAACGTTCATTTGTGTGAAAGACACCCCTAAAATTTCCAACTTTTTAGGAGCCACCAATACCAAACAGCCACCGGCGGTTTCGCCAGAAGAAGTGGATAAGGTCTTAAATCGAGCTTTACACGCAGCTAAAGTGGAAGCCGCCAAACCAAAAGTACTGTTTGAAAAAGGCGACAAAGTTAAAGTGATAGATGGCCCGTTCACCAATTTTACAGGTGAAGTGGACGAAGTGAAAGCAGAGAAATCTAAGCTTCGTGTATTGATTTCCGTCTTTGGAAGACCCACCCCTGTGGAATTGGAGTTTTCAAAAGTAGAAAAATCCTTGGGAACGTAAAGAGTCCTTTTTAAATTTAATGTGAAACTTCTATTTCTCTTTTGGCGACGCGAGGGTTCTTAACACTAAACCGTAGAGAGGTTCCCCATGTCTAAAGCTCCTACTGCAAAGGAAGTGGTTGGTTACGCCGGATATCTTGAAATCGATTCTCTCTTAAATTTGCAACATCCCATTAGTTTTAACACCACGCACCCTGCCCATGATGAAATGCTTTTTGTGATTGTTCATCAGGCACATGAGCTTTGGTTTAAGCAGATCCTTTTTGAGATCAACAAAGTCATGGGTTTGATGAGTGGTAGCCAGCTCCAAGATTCAAGTATGGATTTGGTGGTCATGGGGTTGGAACGTGTCACAGTGATTCAGAAGTGTTTGATGTCCCATTTAGACGTTTTGGAAACCATGACTCCCCAGGATTTTTTGGAATTTCGGTCCCTACTGAGCCCCGCTAGTGGGTTTCAGAGCCTTCAGTTTAGAGTGCTGGAACTGAGTCTGGGACTGCATCATGAAATGAGGCTTCCTGGGTCCATTGATACCATCCATTCTGCCATGCGTGAGCAAGATCGATCAAAACTAAAGGAGGTGTTGAAGCTCCCCTCCCTTTTTCAATTAGTAGAACAGTGGCTGGAACGTACTCCGTTTTTGGAGGTGTCAGGCTACAGTTTTTGGAAAGAGTATCAGCAAGCCGTAGTGAAATCCCTTCAACAAGATGCAGAGTTGCTTAAGTCTCAACCTTTTATTTCAGATGATGAGAAGTCGAAACAGCTGCAGGAGTTGGAAAAAACGAGATTGAATTTTGAAGCGCTTTTTAATTCTGAACTTCATCAGGAGCAGAAGCAAAAGGGACTCCGCCGACTTTCCTTCAAAGCGACCCACGCGGCGCTGTTTATTAATCTTTATCGCGAATATCCTGCTCTACAACTCCCGTTTAGATTGATCACTGCACTTTTAGATATCGATGAAGGTTTGCAGGATTGGAGAGCTAAACACGCGGGTGTGGTGCATCGCATGATTGGTAGTAAAGTTGGGACGGGGGGATCATCCGGTTTTCAGTATCTGAAACAAACCGTTGATAAGTACAAAGTTTTTAACGACCTGTTTAATCTTTCCACTTTTCTCTTGCCTAAAACTCTTAGACCTACACTTCCTGCAAATCTTGAAAATCTGTTGGGCTTTTGTTACTCTTCTGTTAAGTAGTTGATGTTTTAACCGTTAAATAAATGGAGTATTGTCATGGCGCAATGTGATGTTGTTGACTTTAAATTGGTCGGGGATGACCTTCAAGCGGTAGTAGTTACTTTGGATCCAGGCGAGCAAGTTTTGGCTGAAGCTGGAGCGTTTTTTTATATGGAAGATGGCATTGATATGCAGACCTCCATGTCAGTAGATAAAAACAAAGGCTTTTTTGGGAATTTTGCAAAGGCTGTTGGCCGGATGTTTACAGGAGAAGGGTTTTTTGTAACCACTTTTACCAATAATGGTCAGAAGCGCTGTGATGTTAGTTTTTCGGCGCCCTACCCCGGAAAAATCATCCCCATGCATTTGGGAGAAATGGGCGGGGAAATGCTCTGCCAAAAGGATGGTTTTTTGTGTGCGGCCCGTGGCACGGAATTGTCCATCGCATTCCAAAGAAAGTTAGGATCGGGTTTGTTTGGAGGAGAAGGATTTATTCTTCAAAAACTTCGTGGTGATGGTTACGCCTTTGTGCACGCAGGAGGAACCATTGTAGAACGCGTTTTGGAACCCGGAGAAACACTTAGAGTGGACACTGGTTGCGTGGTGGCACTTCAACCCACCGTGGAGTTTGATATTCAATTTGTAGGTGGTTTCAAAAATGCACTTTTTGGGGGGGAAGGGTTGTTTTTTGCGACGCTTCGGGGTCCAGGAAAGGTTTTTCTTCAAACGCTTCCTTTCAGCCGACTGGCAGACCGGATTGTAAGCTCCTCGACCGCTGGCGGCAAAGCGGAACAGGGTGGGATTTTTAGTTCCTTTCTGGGCGGTGACAACGACTAAAACACATCAAAAAAGGAATGCTTTCACTTAAGCAAATGAGAATTGTTCTAAAATCCATCTTCAAGGTTTGGGTTGGTATCTGGACTGAGATTTGGAAGCGAATCACCCATCTTTTTTTGATTTTGGGTTCGATTTTTCGAATTTTAAAGCCCCCCGCTTCTCCAAAACATGATCCTGAAAAAGGTCCTGTGGGGTGTGTTAAATCCTATCTACCGGCGCATGGTTTCACGCCCCTGACTTCCTTGTTAACTTTGCCAATAGAGCCTCTACAACACAAAGATTTTCAGGTTGTAAGACAGTTTGATGCTGTAGTGTTAATTCATGGGACTTTTGTGGGTAGCGATCCTTTAGCGATTGTTTCTTTATTAGACTACTATTTTCATGGCACTGCTCTTCATACTTCTGCTCAGAAGGCCATAAAAAATCTCACACAGCGGACCATTTCCAAACAGTCGGACTTAGGTAACTTCACAGAAGAGTATTGTCAAGAATTCCAACGCATCTCAAAAGTTCCTACCACTCTATTTTCTTGGAGCTCCTCTAATTTTCACTTGGCCCGTCTGAGGGCAGCTTTTGAACTTAAAGCACTGCTTTGCAGTCAATTTAGAAACAAAAAAGTGTTGTTTATAAGTCACTCTCATGGAGGGCAAGTGTTGGCATTGTTTTCCCATCTTTTAATGCCAAAAAAGAGTGAATTACTGCAAAGTCTGTTGACAAATGAAT
The DNA here is from genome assembly GCA_044339525.1 of Silvanigrellaceae bacterium. Classification (GTDB taxonomy): domain Bacteria; phylum Bdellovibrionota_B; class Oligoflexia; order Silvanigrellales; family Silvanigrellaceae; genus JBIIVH01. Next base: position 21,133 of record JBIIVH010000050.1, read on the forward strand.
ACATATTAAATCAATTTGGTCATCCTGAAATGCTGATGCGAGATTTAAGTACTCAATCTCGTCTTCATTTTTTTGTAAATCTGGGTTGTCCTCATCGTTACTCGTGGCAAGCTGATTTCCAGTCACGGATTTTACATATCTCAAACTATAGAGCTGGCTCGAAAATCCCATTGGACGGAATTTTGTTTACGCGTTACGGTGACTACATTCAGCAGCTTGGTACCTTAGGGTCTGATTTCGGAAGTATTCTTCCTCACGAAAATGAAGCCAATTTATGGCTTGACCAGCTTTTGGGTGTCGGAGCAAACCTTAAAGTTTGGCGACAGTTTTTGAATCAGGACTGCCAACTAAGCCCCTTTGGTCAGAATTTTTTGGTAGACTACAGAGATGAATCCAGATCTTTCAAACCAAATTTTCACCAAACTTTGTTTGGTCACGGAAACTACACCAAAAAAATCAATATTTCAGCCACATTAAAAATGATTAGCTCCCATTTAAGGGAATGTGGATAACATGTGGATATCTTTGTAACCAACTATTATATAGATTAAATTTCTGATTTTGATTTGACAGCCCAAAGAGGGAGATCTACAAAGTGAAATGATTTATTTTAAGAACTTAGATGATTTTTTGGAGACGCCCAAATTTAGCCTCAATAGGAAGAATTTGAACCTTTTTTTACTCACCACTCAAATGTGCTAAACCTCGTCCGAAGGTACCCATAAGAGAAGAAAAAGACTTGGAGGTCTACCGTGAACTGCATCAGGGTGTTGTTGCCTTTGGTTGTCGTTGTGTTTGGCTGTACCGACAATCAAAAATTCAACGGAAAAGCAATCGGCAGCAATAGTAACTCCAAACCAGAAAATGAACCGGCTTCTAATGGTTCAGAGCCCTACTCAGGACCACAAGAACGTGCAGAGGGAGACACAAAGGTTTCTAGCTCAGAATCCAACAAGCCTAAGACCTGGGAGCCACTTTCGCCTCCTGTAAACATTGCTGGAACCAATCTGGTAGGCAGCGACTGTATCGTAACGGATGTGGTGCCGGATGATGGAACAACCGATTTCTCTTGTCGTTATGTGGATGAAACAGGATCCTATTTTAAAGGGAAGCCCATTGAACGTGTTTCTGCCAAACTGGAATGGATAGACGGGACTTTTTCCAGTAATCCTAGTTTTGCTCCCTACGTTCAATCGGATGGCACAGTTGTCAGAGTAAAAAAGGTAAAAATTGCCGATCTAAAGTACATCAAAGCCATCCACACCTCAGCTAAATTTAGGGGCTCGAGTGTGGTAGTCACTGCGGTGGTTGCCATGAAACCGGATATGGAAGGTTCCGCAATTGCTCAGGATTCGCGGCTTTTGGGTCGAAAATGTTCCGATATACCAGGCTCCGCAATTAGGGTCGAAGTTTTTGAGAATCTTTCCGCTCCGAATGTGCCATCTCTGACCAGCATTAATACTCCGCCACTCACTGAAGTTTGTCCTGAGCTTCTCTCAACCTATGTTGGTGATGAAGGTGGTTTGCATGAATTTCCTTTTATAAAAGGACATTATATTCTTCGTGCTAATGCCTATTTAAATACGAAAAACACTTCGCAGAGTTATCGAAATTTTGCCATTAAGGCTGAACAAGGTGTCCGAGTGGTGGTAAATGGTGCGGTAGTTATAGATGAAAAAACAAGACTAGGTTACCTTGAAGAAAATTCAGACAAATCAACTTTGATGAATCCTGGCAATAATCATGTGGAGATCACTCAGTTTAATAGCTCAAACTCTGATGGTACTTTGAAACTCAAATGGGCCCACTGTAATGATAGTAATTTTTCCAGCTGTGATGGCAATCTGGAAACCATACCTTCCGAATTTTATAGTAGATAGATAACTTTTATTGGCTTAATAGGCAAAACTTACCTAACCTATTTCCATCTAGAAGGTACACACTTCTCCATTGTAGCATCATATTGATGGGAAGATAGTGAAGACCTATTCTAGGAAAAAGCAAAACCGTAAAAAGCAGAGCTACCGAAGTCTCGAAAAAGTGCTTGAAAGCAATTATCTTTGGGTGGTTCCATTAGCGGAAAAATTGGAACTTAGGGCAGTTCCTTTAAGCTTGTTTCTTTCGGAAATTTTGGTCAAAATAACGGAGAGCCCCATCTCAAATAGCAGTCATTGGCAAGATTTTTTGGATAGTTATACCAAAATCTGGACCTTTGTCTCTCCTGAAAATGCGGCCACTTCTGTGCTATTAAGCGAATTTATTGGTAATATTGAAGATGTATTAAATGGTCTAACTTATCGATTTTTTAAATCACCCCAAACCACTCAACAAAAAATAGCTTCCGCCATAACGGTTTTTTCGCGGATTTTGCAAAAGAAGCCCCAGCTCATTGCGCTTTGGAGTTTTCCAGAGGTTTTTGAAACTTTGTTAGGTGAACGAGTTAGACCCTTCGTTAAATTAATCTATCAAATCCCCTCCATTTCCATGCAGGTTGCAGAATCTTTTCCAGAAATCCGTGAAATGCTTTTTCAAAGTCTGTTTGAGATGGCAGCTGAACAAAGAGCAGATCTGAACCTGTTTGCAGAAGAGTGTATGAGGGAATGTTTTCTCAATTTGGTGATTCCCAAGCTGGAGAAATCTCTGTCTTATGACATAAAAGGCTATATTCTTCTTCCGATTTTTAAAGGAGCCATAGAGTCCATTCCGGGTCAGAGTTGTCTGAATGCGGTGTTAAATATCATTTCCACTCCGGTTCATGAGTTAACGGTATACCGAATTGTTGCGATTGGAATCCAAGAGCTGGGCGGATTGTTTGTGAAACTTTCTCAAGTCATATCGGAGTTGTGTCCCCCTGGATTAGCGAGAGAGCTCCGGAAAAATCAGGATGATGCTGGTGGACTCTTACCTGGAGTACAAGCTTCCTGGGAACTTTTTCTAAAAACGATTGACCAAGATAACTTGAAGGAAATTCGAGACTATTTATCCATTCCAACGGGTGTTATCAAACACTTTGCCAGTGCGAGCGTAGGAACGCTTTATGAAATCCCCCTAAATGATTTGGGCAAACAAAAGTTTTCTGTAGAAACCGCTTTAGTGAAAATCAAACGTCCCGGGATTGAAGAGTTGTTGGCCAAACAGCACACTCAATTGATCGGATTGTGTGATCAGACCATAGATTTGGTAGAACTCAATCAAAAGATTTCAAAAAATGAAAAGCAAGAACTCGTTGGAATTGCGATTGCTTTAAAACGAGCGATTACTAACTATTTTATTCATTCCTTTAACGAATTAGATTTCACCACCGAAGAAGTGAATGCCAATCGAGTGTCCGAAGCTTTGGGGGAGCACTCCGAAATTAAAATCCCTCGTTACTTTGTAAGCACCAGGGATTGTGTGCTTCTTGAGCGTGTGAGAGGTGTTAAAGTCACTCAAATTGTGAAAACAAAGTATCTTAAAAAAGTGGACATCGCAGATAAAATTGTTGTGAGCTATCTCAGTCTGTTGTTTGACAAAGGAGTGGTTTGGGCTGATCCCCACCCAGGGAACATTCTGTATGATGATAAACATAATCAAATTTCAATGATTGATCTAAATCCAAGTTTTGTTTGGGATTCAAAAACCATTGATCACTTTAAAAACCTACTCTACAGGCTAATGTTGCGAGACACAAATGGAGTTTATGCTGCTTTGTTTGATTTGGTATCTCGTAGAGATGAACTTCAACAAAACGATACATTTGCGTTAGTGCAGCGATTTCTGGAAAACTCAGACCAATCCAACAGCCTCACTCGGTTTATTGGCGAGTTTCTTAAAGTTTTGGCTGAAAACAATCTTGAACTGAAAATTGAAGTACAAGCTGCCATGAGAGGACTCACCCAGCTTGCACTCACCTGTAGTTCTATTTCCGTCCGAAACACGTTTGCTCAGAGAATTCGGCATTATTTTGGCTGGACCTACTTATTGAAAACCACCCTAGATGTGGGTGTTTTAAGAGTTTTACGCACCGCTTCCACCCTCCTTTTCAATATGATGAGAGAAAATCACGATAGCGACGTAGGACCCGTACTGGACGAAAGGGATCTCTTAGGCATTTCCAATCAGATGAGACTCCTGCAATTGGCTGGAGTTTGTAATTTGAGACTCATGCGTGTGTCCCCTGACGAAAATCCGACTCTTAAATTGAGCTCCGACGAGTCGAGTTTGATGATATCAAGTTCCCTTAAAATCGTCGTGCTAGAAGCTACCAGACCTGTGACGGTTCAATATCAGATACTGATACCTACCCGAAACTGGTTAAGAGACCGGCAGGAATTTGTAAAACTCTCGAGCATCGCTCGCAATCTTTCTGAAATTGAGTGTCTTGAGCAATTGCGCAGGAACTCGTTGGATGATTATTGGCGGATTATTGAAGCTTGGAATAAAGAGACTGTAAACTTAAATGTGGAGCAACTAAAGCTCATCGGAGAGGTAAAAGTAGCTTCCAGAAAACTTGTTTCTTTGAGGTTTAAGAATATCTTCGAAAATCCATATGCTGGAGTCAGTTTTTGGTCAAAAATATTCTGGAAAATGCTAATCCAAACAGAATACTGGAAAGAGGAAACACAGCAAGCCTATTTTGTGCAAGTTGGCAAAAAGCTAGGGAACATTCCATTCACAAAATTAGCGTTTTCCACTTTCTATAGAGTGAAGATGCTAGTGATTGCTGGACAGCTGCACATTCTGAGAAGTCAAATCAAAAGACTGAGATATTCTCTACATTTACTTCCTATTACCATTGAATCTCTGGTAGAAATTATCTTATTTGGACTTTCTCGGCAGTCTCCCTCTCGAGTGTTATCGACAGGGGGAGCCCATCAAAGAAACCTCAGAAATCGAGATTAATTCGCTTTTAGATTGTACTTTGTTGGTCTACCTTTAAATGGAAGGGGTGCGTCTAGAATTACGGGCAATGCGCTTAGATTTTTTATATCTTTTCGCAAAGCTATGTTTGCTGCTTTTGTGTTTCTTTAGTTTTGGCCTTGTGTCAGACGCGGTTAGTTTATCAAGCAAACCATTCCCAAGCGTGATGGGAAGGTTAATCGACTGACCTTTTTGCAGTTTTGTAGATTTGGTAAGTCCAGGGTTGATTTCGATCAGTGATTTTACATTGACTCCAGACCTTTCCGCAAATTTGGATAAAGTTGTAGAGTTGGGAACCGAAGTCCTCACCACTTGACGCATATTTGCACTAGGAAGGTCATCCATTTTACTCATCAGAACTTCTGCATCATTTTCTTTGATTTTTAGCTTGTACCCGGCGGGGATCACCTGTGTTCGGAGTTCGGGGTTCAGATAAGAGAGCTCTTGAACAGAAGTGCCAGTGGCATCCGCGATGGAAAAAAGGTTTGTAAACTTTTTGATTTCAACACGCGAAATGGGAGGTCTATCGTTCTCTGTAAGTCGCTGCATTTCAAAACCAAACTGTTCTGGATTTTTTGCCATAATCATGGCAGCAATTAGCTTGGGAACATAATTTCGCGTTTCAGTGGGGATGCTTTTGGTCTCAGAAAGGGAGAAAAAGTCTTTGCCGTTTCCCTTTTTTTGAGCTTTCTTGACCCGGCCTTCTCCTGCGTTGTAGCTTGCGGTAGCCAAATACCAATCCCCAAACATTTCGTAAAGGTCCGAAAGGTATCTTGCTGCAGCTGCTGTAGATTTGGTCAAATCTCTGCGCTCATCCACGAAGTCATTTATTTTCAGGCCATAATTTTTAGCAGTGCCTCTCATAAACTGCCATGGGCCTGCGGCTCGCGCTACACTGAGAGCTCTGTTATTAAAGCCAGATTCAATCATAGCCAAATAGGCAAGGTCTTCCGGAAGTCCTTGAGATTTTAAGGTACCGCGGATTTCAGGAAGTACAAATTCCGCTCGTTTAAGCCAAGTCACAAAATGCCTTCGGCCTTTAGTTTGAAAATAAGTGATCCACTTGACGACATCTTCTGTAATGGTAACTGGGAAATCAAATTGAGCTTGGTCACTTACGGGCGACAAAAGTCTCACCAGTGCAGAATTTTTGGCTTCCTCATAGGCCGCTTCTCTCTGTTTTGCGTTTGAATATTTAGCCTTGTTTTCGGAATTCCATTTTTGGGAAAATTCAGATTCCCAGGTAAGTAAATAGATGGATCCATCACAAAAGGGAAATCGCTGCTCCAAAGGTAGGTTGGAAAGTTCGGAAAACTCTTCTAGTTCAGATAAGTCTATTCCTGTGTCGATTTCTTCTGATTCGTTGGTGCTACTGATAATGGTATCATCTGATGATTTTTGAATCAACTCCTCTTCTGTTTCCAGTATGATAGGAATTTCTCTATTTATTGAAGTAACATTCGAACTCAAAGTTCCATGGTCGTACTCAACTTTTACGAGCTCATCCTTAGAATCTTGATAAGGCTTCACAGGAACCGGATTATCTGTTACCTTTTTTGAATCCATTTGGGAGGCAACGGGTATTGGCTTTGAAATCTGTTTGCTTTCATTTACATCCTGTATCGTTAACGAAAGATTTTCGTCACTTCTAGTGGCACAGCCCGTGGCACCTGCCATTAAGGAGAATAAGTAAATCTGAGTGGCTCTCTTTTTAATACGCATGGTTCCCCCTGGAATCTTGCGAGATCTATTTTAATAATGGACTGAAATATCTCGCAAAAATCACCGGTTTTAGTACAAACTCGATTGATTAACCCACTTTGTGAAAAAGTTCAACCCTTTTATTGTATCATAGGTGCCACCCTTAGTTTCGGTGTTTCAGCGGAATCATGTACAAAAATCCATTTTCTGGGTATTGATTGATTAACTGTTTATTTTCACAACAGATTTTAGAGGTTGAAGAACTCATGAATGCTCAAATTATTGACAAAATGAGAATAGTGGCTTTTTTGGATAGTGGAGACTTCGTCGTCAATTCACAATTACTTAAGAACTCTCAGGAAGTGATTCGAGTGCAACCTACTTATTTCTTTGGAAATCAACAAAAAAAATGGAATGTGGGCGAGAGACTTCATCTAAAAGCCACTGGCAAATACTTTTGCACCGAGTGCAGTGCGGCTGTAAAGAAGCTGAATTCAGGCTTTTGTTATAAATGCTTACTTAAAAGGCCTGCCGCTGATTTGTGTGTTCTGAATCCAGTTAAGTGTCATTTTTTTAACGGCACCTGTCGAGATGAAAGCTGGGCCTTGGCTTACTGTTTTGAGCCGCATGTGGTCTATTTGTCTTTTACGGATAAAGTTAAGGTTGGTATCACTCGGTTATCCATTCTTCCCACCCGTTGGTTTGACCAAGGTGCCACACTTGGTACGGCCTTGGCTCTCGTGCCATCCAGAAGGGCTGCAGGAATATTGGAAAACGAAATTGCTCAAATCATCCCGGATAAAAGTCATTGGAAAAGAATGCTCGAAATGAAATGGGAAGATGGCCAGGTGGATTTGATTTTAAAAACTAAACAAGAAGTGAATCGGGTTTTGAGCTCGCGAATTTCTGAATTAGTTGGATTGATGGATTGGCCAAAGGGGCACTCCTCTCCAGAGGAAATTCAGTGGTTTTCCGAATCTCCCGTCTTGAGGATTCTCTATGAACAAAACTGGAACGCTAAGGTTCCAAGCACATCGATTGATTTGTTAAAGACGCCGGAACTAGAAATAGTACCACTTGGATTTAAAGGACAATATGTAGTGACAGAACAATATTGTTTTAACGTCAGAAAGCACGAGGGCTTTGAAGTGGAGATTAGTACTTAATCTATCGCATTTATGATGGGCCGAATTTGTTCTACAAAAGCCTTACTTCCGGCAATCACGGTTCCATCACCCAGGACCTGGGCGGGACTGCCGTCAAATTGGATGGCCACTCCCCCTGCCTCCTCTACGAGCAATATTCCAGCCGCCAGATCCCACGGTTGTAGTCCACTCTCATAAAATCCTTCAAAAACTCCTTTAGCCACATGAGCCAGGTCTAATGCGGCTGCTCCATTAATACGCAAACCTAAAATTTGGTTCTGAAATCGATAGATAGTGTCCGTGATCTGCTTTAGTTTTTTGCCCTTTGCACCGGCAAACCCAGTGGCAACGGAAGCTAGTTCTAAAGGGCAAGAATTTCTTACCCGAACGGGAGTTTCGTTGCAGGTTGTTCCTTCTGACTTGACGGCTGAATAGAACCGGTCGGTGCTGGGTTGGTAAATACTAGCCGCTTGGGGCACTAATATACCCTCCTTGTTAAAAAGACACATGGCGATGGAGATACAATAATAATCATTGGATTTGGAAAAATTGGTGGTCCCATCGATGGGATCAATCACCCACACCGCCTGGTCCGAATGCCTGGATAATAGAAAATTATGGTTTTCTTCCGCCAAGATCACGCAGCTCGGGTCCAGCTCTTTGATGGCGGAAACGATGGCCTGTTCAGAGGCGATGTCGGCTTGAGTCACAATCCCCATCTCCTGCGATTTGATGGAAACATTTAGTTGGAATGGGTCAGAAAGGAGCCGTTGGATGACTTCTGACGCTTTTTTTGATAGGATAGCTAGTTGTTGTCGTGTTGGTAGAACTGGACTTTTGGCTTTCATCTAAACTCCTTGCTTAAATCTTTTGTATGGTGATGGAATCCCTCTGTTTTGGGGTACTTGGTAGAATGGTAGCCTATTATTAGGAAGAATGTATGAACACTGAAATGTTTGTATTTATGGCAGTTATTTTTTGTGTTCCCTCGGGCTATTTGGCCTGGAAATTTGCAAATCGCATTTCTTCGTTGCAAGCGGTTGATTTAACGGATTTATTGGAAAGCGTAAAGAAAAACACCGAACGCCAAAAAGCCATCATCTTACAGGAAGCTGTTGAGGCTGCTCGGGAAAAAATTCGCTCTCAGGACACCGAGCTGGAACAGGAGCGGCAGATGGTGCTCCGACTTCAAACCGATCATGAATTAGAGCTGCAGCAGTCTGAACAAAGTCAATTGGAGCAGGAAAAGTCTTTATTGTCGGTGGAGTCAAGTCTTGGTGAAAAAGAAACACAGATTGTCGCTATGGTGGGTCAAGCGAACTCCTTTGAGGAACAGGCAAAAGAAATTAGCGTTAAATTTGAGCAGTCTCTTTCTGAGAAGCTAAATATGTCCAAAGAACATTTTGCCGGTCAATTAAAATTGGAACTTTTTGATTTGGAAAAGTTGGAGCATTCCCGTTGGATTTTGGATCAACAGGATTCGCTTAAATCAGAGGCAAAAAAGTTTGCGGTTCAAGTGCTCAAAAATGTTTACTTTAGGTACTCTCCCCGATTCGTTTGGCCAAAGTCGTCCTTTCACATCACCTTTCAAGATAAGGTTTTGCTTGCAAAACACTTTAATCCCGATTCAGACCTCCTAAAGTTTTTAATCGGGGAGACGGATGTGCAGTTAGACGCTGCTACTGGAGAGGATCACTCCCCCGTTTTGAGAATTAATGGTGGAGCGGGCGTAGATAAAGAGGTGATTAGGCTTACCATTGAAGAACTCATTGGTAGGAATAATTTTTCCGTTGATAGGGCCGTCCAAGTAAAGAGTAGATACCAATCTCAAGTGGAGCATCAAATTTTGAGAATGGGTCGGGAGGCGGTAAGGAGTTTAGGTCTAGACGGCATCCACCCCGAAATTTGTTCCCTGATTGGCGCTCTCAACTTTCGAACCAGCCACCGCCAAAATCAATATTTTCATTCTTTAGAGGTTGCCCGCTTAGCGGGGATGCTTGCCGAAGAGTTGGGAGTAGATCCTGTTTTGGCCAAACGGGCCGGACTTTTACATGATATAGGCAAAGTATTAGATTACAAAATTGAAGGTAGTCACGCCGTAATTAGTGGGGATTTTGCTTCTCGATTTGGTGAGACAGAGCCTGTGGTAGATACCATTTTGTCCCATCATGACGATAAAGTAGTGGAAACGCCCCATGCTTATCTTTTAAAAACCGCCGATGCCATGAGTGGGGCGCGCCCAGGAGCACGCGTGGATATGGAAGAGGGATACCAAAAAAGAATTGAAGGCATCAATGAAGTGATTCAGAGTTTTCAAAAGGAAGGCGTTAGTCATTGCGCTGTGATGTCTGCCGGGCGTGAGGTTCATGTTTTTGTGGATCACAGACAAATCGACGAACAAAAATCTAAACACATCGGGGAAGCGATTGCTAAAAAACTGGAAAACGAGGTCCAGTTTCCAGGACAAATTAAGGTAACTGTGGTTCGCAGACTTGAAGTAACGGAAGTGGCTTAGCCAATGGGTGCACTTTCGTGAGATGGGGATGAGCGCATTTTTGAAAATGAAAGTATAAGGGAAAAGCTGAGTGGTCCCAGTATCACTCCGTAGAATCCGAAAAAAGAGAGACCTCCAATATAGGCTAACATGAGCGGAACAAATCCTAAGTGAATTTTTCCTTTTGATAGGTAGGGTCTAAGAAGATTATCCGAAGTTCCAACCACAACCACCCCGATGGCTAAAATGACCACTCTCCATAAGGAGTTCTGTGAGTAACAGTATAACATGGCTCCAAAAGTAACAGGGAGTGTGCCCACCACTGGAATAAAGGAGAGAAAGAAAGACAACCCAGACCACAAAAGTGGGTCGGGAACACCTGTAATGATAAAAAAGATAAATATCAGAAATGACTGAAATAGTGATACCAGAATGTTTGAAGTAACTACCGCTTTAATGGTTCTACTGGTGGTGTCTCCAACCAAATTTAACAATGCTATGTCAGGTATTATGAGAGGAAGGTATTTTTTGCGAATTTTTTTGCCCTCCATCAAAAAATAGATAGTAAGCACAAACATCAGGATGAAATCAAAGGCAATTTTGGAAGTGTTTTCTACAATGGTTCCAAAGGTTCCTGCCGCCTGAGACGCTAGCTGTTCCAATATCGATTTGACCTTTTCTACCATGCTCTCCACATCAAGCTCTAAGCCAAAGCTAGCCGCCCATTGTTGGGTCCATTCCCAAGCCCTTGGTACACTGGGATGGAGGGAACGCCATGCACCATCTGTGAGAAAAGTTTTTGCTTTCATAAAAGATTCAGCGGCCAAAGAAAAAAGGGGCACCAAAAAGAGACCCAAAAAGTTAGATACCCAAAACCAGGCACTTAAAAACGGAATGATTGGCTTTTTCCAGGGGATTTTTGTTAAAGTCCATTCATGAACCGGTTCCATTACGTAGGCAAACAAAATGGCGCCAAAAAGCGCTGGCAATAGATTCCAAAGGGTGCACATTCCTACCAAAAAACACAACGCAAATATGGACCAAAATAATTTTGAGTTCAATTTTTTACCTTATTTATGTGGAACTTCCTTGTGAAAAATTCTAATTCAACTTGTTACGGTTTTCTTAGGGTTCCAAACAATCTCTAACATATTACCGTCGGGATCAAAAAGAAATGTGGAATAGGTTCCCCAGGGGTCATGTGATGGAGGTTTACCGCACGATCCCTCCCAATTTAGGCACATGCCGTGAAATTTATCAACATCCTCTTTCTGCGAGACATTTTTGGAAAAAAGGGTTTGGGCCACGGGGTGGGATGAAATCGGGTGCATGTTATTTATCA
>JBIIVH010000098.1:0-6712 GCA_044339525.1 Silvanigrellaceae bacterium
TCTCTTCATAATCTTATCTTGAAATCCGGAACTCGGCGCATGGAAAATCACATTTATATTGCCAACAACCTACAATCCGGCGATCTTGTTCTTCAAGATGCAAATGATCGCATTGATCGCGAAGTAAAGCTCCGTACTGGGGAACTACCGTATATTCTGAATGGCAAAATCGTGTATCCAAAGATCAAGTAAAAATTTATTCCACTTTAAAGGAACAACTCAATGAAAACGTCTCTTCAGCTAGGTTCTGCTTTATTTCTCTCTCTTGCTGCGTGTGGACAGCAAGACAACAAAACCAACCTCCCTTCAGCTCTAAGCACCGAAGTCCCTGGAAATCCCAGCGATGCAACTCGCTCTCAGCTATCCACCATTGCCTGCGTCCGCGAAGGTTTTAAAGTAACACCAGCTGGTGGCGCTTTCCTAATTCAGCCTTTCGGTCGGGAGTCGGCCAAATCGTTGCTCCCTGTGGTAGAGGGCGATGTCGTCAAGTTTGCTGTGAGCGATGCAGAAACGTCATGTGTTGAGGACATGGTTCAGATTGGGCGTTGGGGCACGTTCGAAACGAAACTCAAAGCAAAAATTGGGGTCAATGGAGAGCCTGAGTTTTTTGTTGATAACAACTCAGAAAGCCGATCGCTCGGCGAAGGGCGTGCCTCTCCTCACTTCTGCCGTGAGAGCGATAACTGCGAATTCATCGTGAAGCAAACCGGCAAATACGTAGTGGAGTATCTTTTTCGAGCCCGCGACACAAGTAAAGTTCTCCTCTCTGGAAAGATGGTTCTAAACTCTAGACCCACCTATGCGTTGGTTTATGGCCTGCCAGGAAAATGAAATTACCAAAGGTTGGATGCGTCTAAGATGCGTTGCTTTAGAAGGGATTTTTTGTGATTATTAATAAGAGTATGTTTTTTACAGTAATGACTTTTTTGATGACAAATAGGGCTTTGGCTCGAGATGTTTCTCACTATCCGTATGATGACTTTGCCTATTCCGGCAAATATCTTCGAACATTTGTCAATGACAAAACAGGTGCAGCTCTGGCACTTCATGTGGATTTTGATTTTTCAGATGTGCAAAATGACCTCCTCAAGAAAGCCTTGGCGACGCTTGCAGAGCGTTATATTTCAAAATCAAAGGGCCCGCATTCTCGGCTTCTGGTGAGCTTAACAAGGCATCGCGCCGATTTGGCAGGAGTGCTTCTGTCTCCATTCGCGCCTATCAGCTCGGAGGCGACGTGTCCCGTCTGTCCGGCATTTTCGGACAAGGAAGCAATGCTCGGGTTGATGCGGATGGTAAACAGGTACATGCTCTTCTAGTTTGCTCAATGGATCGCATCGATGCCTGCATGCGCGTGCTCGACTCCGCTCTCACCTACGCGACGGACACCAGTGATGCCTTGTCTTTTCCAAATCAAATCAGGCCCAACTACGATCCCGCTCGGCCAGATGACCCTGCGGAACTAGCATACATCACGAAACCTTGGTCAGACCTCGCATTCTATCCCCCCCCCTCCCATTATTGCCGACTCCGTGAAGGCTGCTCGCGGGGACCTGAGCATCCTTTTCGAAGACCAGCTTAAGAAGCGCAACCGAGTCAACGCTCTCATCAGTGGCCCTTTCCGGCTTTCGCCACGCCAAAGCGAGAATGCCGAGGCCGCCCAAGTGATTGTGGCTGACAATCTCACAGAAATATTCAACAGTGCCATGGTTTGCTATACAGACGTCGAGAAATGTGTTGCAAGGGCAGGAGAGACCAAAAGGAAGCTCAAGATACTCGACGATGCCCTTCTTGCCATTTATCCCGAGATGTTTTCCCAGTGGTGTGACGCGCTCGACTCCGGTGTTATTCGAAATTCCGCACGCGGTGCCGTTGCTGCACTTTTAGGAGTGGCCTCGGCAGAGGTCGATCTCAGCCGCTTCCCCGACAAGTGCGGTACAGCGCAGGGGGTCCTCTTTGACACCCGCGAACTGGACTTAAGCGGCAAAGGGATTGAAAGTCTCATGCCCCTGGCAACTCTCACGATGGTCCAGAAACTCAATCTCGCCCGCAACACCATTGTTGACCTTGCACCGCTTTCGGGTCTCACCGGCCTGAGAGAACTGAACCTCAATGCGAATCGGATTGAAGACGCAGCCCCCATCACCCAGCTAGGCGGACTCAAAGTCCTCATGCTCGCCGGAAATAGACTCGAAGGTCTTCCCAATCTGAAGGGACTCGCTGGACTCGAAACCCTTTGGCTTGGTGACAACCGGATCTCCGACCTACGACCGCTCTCGAACCTTTCCCTTCTCAAGACCCTCAAACTGAATAGTAATAAAATTGTAGATGTTTCCCCTATTCGAACACTTGATAAACTCGAACAGGTTGACGTTTCGCGGAACATGATTTCAGACCCGGCGGTGTTTCTATCGCTTCCAGCCCTCCGAACCCTTGGCCTGAGTGAAAATCCGGCGTCGTGCCCGGCAGCGCTCGCCAATGTGTGCGAGATTCCGATGTAGCCTACTGTTTCTAAATGATTCTGGCTCCACAATCCGAATAAACCAGAGCCAGAATCAAACCCAGGCGAAGATTTCTCGCAAAAACCTATTGTTATAATATCAGATACTTAAGTTGATTTTCCAAAAAATTTTGGGGAATAGCCTCTTCAAACTGTCACCTAAAGGTGAAACTTTCCGTTGACTGAATTTTCACTTTTTGCTATTGATCCATTTGATTCGAGGAGGACTTGAAATGACAGCAGTTGTTCGCGAAAAATGGCTCATTTTAGACGATTGCGCCACGGATCGACGACGCATGGTGTTGGCGATTCAAGACGAGGCCATCGAACCGGTCTGTACTTCCACCGTTTCAGAGGCTCAGGAGATTCTGGAACGAGGCAAGTTTGGGGTCTGTATCCTCGACTTCTTTCTCAGGGGAACAAGCTCTCGGAATTTGATTTCCAGCATTCGTAAGCAGTTTCCGGCGATGCTCATCATCGTTGTTTCCAGTTATGCTGGCAAAGAGGAAAGTATTTACAGAGCGGGCGCCGACGAAGTGATCCCCAAAGTTTCCGATCTGGATGCGTTTGCAACAGTGGTCCGTAACGCTGTGGCCCACGCCCGATCCCTTCGAGGGGCTAAAGTGGCCTCAGTCTCCCGTCTGTCCCTTCGTATGACCCCTTCTTTAAAAAGAGATTTTAAGACCGTAGTAAGCAGTAGTGGCGGGAATGTGCTCATCATTTCTGAACCTGGCATGGGCCGAACCGCGGTGGCTCGTGCCTTGGGGGAAGAACTTCTTCGGGTGCCACTCTCCACACCCACCAACGAAATTTTGACCCAAAAAAGCATTTTAACGTTCACCTGTTCACCGGAGGAAACCTTTGAAAGCGTGGATTCAGCTCTCTTTGGAGCGGTGGGAGGTGATGCAGGTCTTGTGGCTGCCGCGCAAAATGGAGTGCTTCTCATTGAAGAAGCGCAACATCTACCGAGGCAAATGCAAGAAAAACTCAAGAAATTTGTCTTGCTCCGGAAAGTAAAATCAAATAATGGAGCCCTGATCTCCCCTTCCAGCGTGCGTTTTCTTTTCACCTCTCTTTCGCAGACAGACGGGTCATCCATTTGGAAAGGCTTCCAAAAGTCCGTCACACCCTTTGTGATCAGCATTCCTCCCTTTTCCGAAATGCTGCGGGAGTCGCGCCAAATCATTGAGTTCTTCTTTGCGCGAGAGAGTCAGCGGCGCGTTAAGCCTGAAAAGGGTCTTGTGAGGGAAATCATGGACAGGGTTCAGGCTTCCTGCACTCTGGTGACTTTGCGAAGTCTCTCCCATGCAATTGAATTGGCCTGTGGCCGGGCTGCCAGCGAGGGGCGTGAATTGGTGCTGGTTTCGGATTTTGAGAGCTTTGAAGATCTTTATGACCCGAATGTGGGAATCGTTCCCAAGGATTTGCGCCAACTTCTCCTTGCCAGCGACGACCAAGTAGGAATCACGCCTTGGCTGCAACTCTATGAAATTGCTCGTTCAGGGAATATGGCAGATGCTGAAGAACTGCTGCGGAAAATGATGGTCGAGTACGCCATGATCCGGTATAAAGGAAACAAGACCAAAATGGCCAATCAACTTGGAGTGGCAAGGCAGCACTTATACAAGCCGTGTTTGCGGGGCCTGCATCTTTCAGACCATCAATCTGCCAATGTTTAGATAGGAATCTCGCCATCAGTGTGGCATATGTTTTTTGGGTAGGGGTACTTTTTATTGGAGAAAAAGGCTCCTCTTTGGAAAGAATTCCCATGGCTATATCGGGGGCGGCACCGTGGCAAGTTTTTGCAGGACCCTAACTCAAATCTGCGAGGACGGCGATTTTTTCGCATCTGTGTATGACAAGATTGACAGCGAGATCATTTCGGAGCGCGTAAGCATAGGGTACAGATTAAACCTGATTTGCGCGAATTCATTACTTTGGAAACAAGTTCTCGATTTCATTTTCAAGAAATATGCATGCTTCTTTAGCTTCTTTGATGATTTCTTTTCCATTTTCGTCAGAAAAGTCTACTTTTTTTTCTGAAAATTGAACGATGGTGCTCAGGATACGAATCGCTTCAAGGAGCCGGTGTTTCTTTGAAGGTTCCTTTGGTTTTCCCATGTCTTTACCTCTTAGATGTGAAGGGAGTGCCTACTTCCTTTTAAACGTCAGATCTTAAAAGGAATGCAGAATTAAAGAGATCCATTTTCAATTGCCAGGGCCCAATTTGGGCGCTATTGGGTTTGTGCTTTTTATTGCAAAATGAGGGCATTAAAATTTGCATAACAATTATTGTGCCAAATCTGTAAAAATTGGAGTGGGTATTGTGATTGGCGCAATAACATTAAAATCATTAAGTTAGCTGTTGAATGCCCACCAGCTGCCAGCCAAGGCCACCTGACGATTTTTTAAAGATCCAATCCTCTTCAAATTTAACGGGCTCGGTGTCGCTTCCTGAGATGAGTTTGTTGGTGCTCTCATCCACGTTATAATCCAATAAATTAGCCAAAAAGCGCACGGTGGAAAATTCTCCCTCAGGTTCTCTCCAGCTGTTCATGATTTCGGTTTTTCGAACGGAGATGTTCTCAAGTCGATTGATCTGCTTTTTTGCTAACAACTGAGACAAGTCTGTTTCTAGCATCTGCAAAATTTCAGGACTCAAATGGGTTTTAAGGGAAGCGACGTTACGTCTTGTCCAAGCGGCTTGCACTAGGAAAAACAGCTCAGAAGCGGTTTCGGTAGGAATGGAGACTCCTTGTGTCATGTTTTGGTGAGTGGAATGGTGATCATAACCACCTGATGGAGGCATATCATTTTCCTGTCTGTGATCGTCCAATGATGAATACTGATTTGTGAAGGAATTTTGGTTGTGGGATAGGCTTTGATCATGGGGCTGTGCTGGGTAGGACAGGGGTGCATGGGCTGTCGCCTTTTTAGACTTCCACCACCGAAAGGCCAAAAAAGCTAAGGCACCAATTATCAGTATTTCCAAAATTCCTAGCCCTCCGCCCATGCCGCCGCCCATGCCTCCGCCATAACCTCCAACGGGACCCGATGCATTTCCAAAGGATCTAAAAAGCATACTCCCCAAAAATCCTCCGGCTACCCCTCCGGCTAGCCCTCGCAAAAATCCTCCTTGGGAGGGAGCGGGTTGATACGGGGCAGGCTGATAGGGAGCGGGCTGGTACGGAGATGGTTTATAAGGAGAGGCCTGATAAGGAGAGGCCTGATAAGGAGAGGCTTGTAGGGGGCGTTCTGGCCTATAGGAATTGCTTGAATTTTGATCTTGATAGCTTCTGTATTGCTGGGAGTTGGACCTGTCACTGGGTGCAGCCCGAGAGGGTGAAGAGGTTTTGCCGCTAGAACGGCCTCCACCTGCCCGACCAAAGGCCTCAAAATAAGGAAGATTTAAATTTGTAAAACAAAGGACAAATAATAAAATAAAGGTTCTTCTACCGAGACTAATTTTTCTGAGTGTTGGCATCCTAATTTCTCCTTGATAAATGGATTCATAGCATGAGTGTGGTAATCCAGAAAGTGTAATTTTAAATTTTTTATAAATGTCCCTGGAAAGATATTGTTTAAATGCCTGTCCACCCATCACACCTCCCACCTAGCCTTCTGTCTTTGGTGCTGGGGATGACGGTTCTAAAGTAGGCATTGCTTGAGCACTTTTTGAAAATGTAACCTTTTTCTGATTTCCTCTCTCTGGTAACCCAAGTTTCAGGAGCCAGGAATGAAAAGGGTAAATCCTCCAGTCGGTCTGTGTTTAGAAAATCTCGAAAAACTAATTTTGATGGACAAAGAAAAAGGAAAGTCGGTAACACCTTGTATCGCTGGAAATCCGATCAACCGATTAGATCTCCGAAATTTAGAGAACTAAATGTTATAAATGACAAAAGTAAATGTATTACAAATAAAGCTTGCTCTGATACCAAATTAAGTCCTGTTTCTCCCGAAATCACCCAAAATCAGTTTCCTGAATTGGCGGTCCAAAGTCATAAGTCGGAAATCGCATTGAAGTTTGGAATCAAAATTGGCGTTGAGTTCATGGGAAAAAATCGTTTTAAATTTACCTATCTAAAATTCAATGGCACTAGTTTAACGTCAACAATTTGACATAACTAAAGAAATGGGACATTCTGCCTCCTTAAAAATTGATCACGAAGTGAGGTCTCATTCCATGCTGCAGTCACCTCGAACTGATGCTGAAAA
>JBIIVH010000051.1:0-31263 GCA_044339525.1 Silvanigrellaceae bacterium
TGAGTTTTATGTCCTTCATCACCTGAGCTACAATGCCTAGATGTTCAATTTGTAAAGTTTTTCCCTGCATAACGAGCCCTTGAAGAAAATTTGAGAAAAGGTACTCTGCAGAAGTTGAAAAATCAACCTAGCGCCACCAGATTTGCTTCAAATTATAGAAAAGTTTCGCTAAAAAATTTATTCAGATATTTTTTAGAGCTAGTGCGGAATGCGGGATCTAAATAAACACTTGCAGGGTTTCAAATGAAATTACCCCTCTCCATTCCGATGGCCGTTTTTGGATTACTGCCCTTGAACTGCAAGCCAGCTGCCCCCAACACCAACTCTGACACTCAAACCACAGGGTGCCCCGAAGTGGGAAAGGGATACGACCTGCGAAAAAATAAAGCCCTACCTGAATTCGTAAAAGTCGCCCTTCCTGTTTTTAAGTCGATTGCGCAAAAATACAATGCCGACAAAGTTTCCACCGCACCAGGAGGGAAAAACCAAAATGTGGGACGGGTCATTACCATGTTGCAAAATATGAAAAAGGGAAACATTCACCCCCTTTTATTTTTTGTTACGATCGCAGACTATGAAACCTATATGTACAGAGGTAAAGGAACGGACGGATTTCCCTGGACCCCCCCTGGGAAATCTCCCACAGGAATCCCAGGAACCAACTGTGGGCAAGGGATTCTTTGTAAAACCGTGTTTCAGATAAGGACCAACGATGGGGACTGGAATTCGTGGTGCCAATCAGGTGGAGCGGATATCTGGAAGCTCGAAGGAGGACCAGACTTCTGCGCCGGACTTTGGTGGTGGGTGGATGGTGGCTACCCAAGCTCTAGCGGGTCCAATTGCTCAAAATTAGACAAAAGGGATCCCTGCCGAACCCGCGGAATTCCCTGGACCATTGGGTTTGTAAGTTCTGCTCGAAAAGCCTATGGTCAACAAAAACAGTGTCGTACAGAATGGGATGCCATGTACCATTCCTACTTTAAAGCCAGTAAGGAAACGTCAAATCAGGAAGTCAAAAAACTTGCTTCTATCGCAGCTTTTTTTAAGGAAATTGGGCTTTCTTCTCAATAAAGAATTTCAGACATCACTCCATCCTGGTTTAATTGTGATCAATGCAAAAAGGTACTGCATTAGGAACACCGGCTAGCTCTAACATTCCTAAAAGGGAAAATCTCTCAAAGTAATCTAAAAACCATCTAAAGTCAAAATTCCGGCTGCGTCATATTACCGATAATTAAAATCTAAATTGGCTTCTGAAGATTACCGATGTTTCTCAAGACTAACGAAGCTTCATCAAATTTTTTTAATAGGAGTAAACTTTGAAATATTTTATAAACAAAGGACTTTTTGCATTTTTACTCATTGAGTCTGTTTCATTTACAGGTTGTAAATTTCTAACTGATAAAAAACAGTCAAAAACCAAGGAGTTCTCAACTAACCCAACCATTGATCTGGAGGCCGCCACAAAATCCTTTTACCAAGGTCGAGCTACTGTAGACACGAATCGCAATTTGTCAGAGGTTTTGGAGTTTGATAAAATAAAAGATTCTTGTAAAAATTACTTTAAAATTTCTGACCCCTCTACCGGAGAGCTACGGCCAGCCCACTCCAATGACAAAGCATCAAAAGATGAGCAAATTCGTTGTGGTAAACTATTATTTATATATGGTGGTCCCATAAAGACCAAAATTGGTGTTCCTGAATTGCTTATAAAGCCATTGTTGGAAACGATGCCATCAGAAACTGGTCAATCTTTCGAAAATCTAGGATTTATACCAGACCCAAATGATCCTGGCTACCCAGTTGGGCTATCTAAACATTCTGATTCGTATAATCATGTGCTTCCTTCCGTAAATGGAAAATCACGCATGATTACATGTGCTGCTTGTCACATGGGGAAATTACAAGACGGCAGATATTCGATAGGATATCCAAATGAGAATTTAGATATTGGCAAGTTTAACCTACTAACAATGTACCCGCTTTGGCTTGCCGACCATCGATCAAAAGATGAATCTCATTGGCCAAAAGAGGTCATAGAATATTACGAAAAACTTGGTGCAAAAACCGAAAAAATCGATTGCTCTATGAGCGCGACCTTAGCAAATGCAAAGGGGAACATTTTTGAAAGAGTTCGAATTTTTTCTTGCTTAAAAGTCACAGATCTTTTCTATTCTATCATTGGAGAAGTACCTCCGCCTCCTAACGATCTTCGTTCCTACGTTCGAGGAGGAAAAGGAGTTTTCAATCCGATGTCTCCGATGCTCTCAGTGGTAAATGGACCAGAAAGTTACATGACAATGCCTCAGATTTGGGCTCCAAACCAGGATCCTTTTAAATCAGACTCTGCCCAGAAGAGGACTTATGGAACATTAACCCCTGTTGATAGTTTTGAAAAGTTTATAAAACACGCACTCATTTTTGTAACTCTAAATCCAGATTTTGCAAAACCACAGGTCATCATCCCTCTAAAAGCCTATATGGAACAATTGAACACTCCTCCAAGTCCCATCACAACAAATTCAGAGCTTGTGTCCAAAGGGAAATCACATTTTGAAAAAAACTGCTTGACATGTCATAGCGGTGAAGGCGGCGCCGGTGCTAATTATTCAGCGGAAGGAGAACTCGGTCTACCAACCTTCCTATTTTCGCCCTTCAAGAATTTTAACCCAGCGAACAAGCGAAGTAAGGAAACATTTGAATCTCTCCAAAAGGTAGCAAACTTTCCCACAACCATGCAAGGAGTGCAATCTAGAAAGATTTCTGGAATATGGAGTCGAACGCTTTTCACACGTAACGGACAGGTCAAAAGCCTAGAGGACCTCTTTTGTACTCAAAACCAAAGAAATGCAGGGGACATAAAAGATCCACTCACTACAGGAATACATATTGACTTATGTAAACTAGATAGCGAACAAAAATCTCAAATCATCGAATTCATTAAGTCATGGAATTGAAATCACTCACACGTCCTCTGTGAACTCACTTTATCCTTTAGAGACTTAAAGCCATTCTCCAAACGACTTATAAGCGCTTCGTATTCTATGGAGTCGATCTCCTTCAAGGAGGTCGGCAATATGATCTCCTGTAACACAGTTGCTTCTGTTTTCTGCTTTTGTTCGTTATTTTTTGATATCACCGCCTCTCCAGCTTCGGCGCCCCCTACCATAGCACCTGCCATTGCCCCCGCAAATGCACACACACCCATTGTGGTGAAAGCAATTGGCGGAGCTACGACAACTCCAATCAGAAGCCCCAGAGGACCTGCAACCCCACAACCAGCCGCTGTGAATGCAGCTGATCCCAACCCTTTAACCGTAAATCCCGACCAAATCTTAAAGATGTCTTTTTTTAGTTGTGATCCCGGTGCTTTAGACAATGATTCCATTACTTGTTTTAGTGTCAACGCGTTGGAGAACAACGGAACCGAGTCCTTTCTTAATGATTCAAGTGTCAATGTGGTTTCATCACGGTTAGCGAGCTCTTTTTTATAGTAACAGACTGATATTGAATCTGAACCACCCACTTTTAAATTGTGAATTAGCAGTGATGCATTGTAGTTTGCAGGATCCTGCGAAGCTCCTCCAAACCCCTCCGCTTTTAACTTGTCCATATCAAATTCAATCTTGCTCCAAAGCAGATTTCCGGTTCCATCTTGTTTAAAGGAAACAATATCTTTCGTTTTTGAGTTGTCTTCTGAACGTTTTTTTGTACAGCTCGACACACAAAATAAAAGAGTTGACAACATAAATTCTTGGCTAAATTTGATTTTCATCTTCTAAACTCCCTGAATGGCTAACTGCGTATTTTGAAATTCAATTTCATCTAATAAGACTACACTATTTACTGGGTGATAAAAACCCTTAGTGTCAATTATTTTATGAACCGATTCCATTAATTATACCTTCCATAAAAGACCAGGACGAGTCACCACTCCAGATGAAAGAGCTAGGTTGATAGAGCCAGTGAGTTCGCTTCGGAAAGAGGGAATTCCAATTGCAGATGCAGCTTTTTATTTAGGAACCTCCTCCAAATCCATTGATAGAGTGTGGCAAATTGGCATCAGATCTCTTGATTAAATCTTGCAATGAAGAAAACGTTGGATACGATGAACTTACTTTACATCAAGACAATGGTGCTGTGATGAGGGGTTCTGTTTTTATGAGCACGATGAGCGCCCTTGGCGTAAAAGGGCCCTATTCTAGGCCGGGCGTTTCGGATGATAACTCCCTTTTAAAATCATTGTTTAGAACAATGAAGGTTCAGCATATTCAGCTAAAAAAACACCAAAGCCAACCCAATACATAGATAAATAGATTTAAGGTAACACGTGACAAATTTTTGACAAGGAAACCCCTTCGTGATATTTTCTTTTTTATTTACGTCGGACATCTTTCCTGGAAGCTACCGGCTTTCTTCTCAGTAAATCTCGGCAACGTTCATCACTTACACGACACGTCAACAAACCCCGAGTCCCATTTGGCCACGTTTTCAGAGGACTGTAGGCCACTGGCATGGCGCGTGACAAATACAATTTCAATGCTGCCCGCCGGTCCGGGTTTGTAAACCGACTCTTTTAAGCCAGAGAGATCAGAGAGATTTGAGACCTCTTTGGCCCCATTGGCCTGTAAAATACAATCATTAAGTCCCTCGATTTGGATGATGGGTGACACTTGGTTAGGGTTTACCGATTGGGTTCGAAAACGGGACCTCTGGCCCAAATCCTGGTTGGGTTCAAAGATGATTTTATACTGAAATCCTTGATCATAGATCAAGTTAAACTTTCTATCAAAAACCTCTTCCACTGGATTGTTGATTTGAGCGCCATCACTGCGGACCACACGGTATTTAAAGTTCCAAAACACGTCAGGCTCCCGATACCAAATCTGAAACAAACCCAAATTGACCTGACAGGAGTGATGCTGAGTGTCGGTCTGAAGAGGGGAACACTTAGAGGCCATGGTGGTAAAGGGATGGGAGGGAATTAGGTAAGACTTGGCCTTTCCCGCAAAACTGCCATCGAGGTCATAAATGGCGCTGGACAAAAAGTGGGAGTGTTTGCCCCGATGATAGGCCAATCGGTAAGGGGGAGTGGCAAAGCTAGCCTGAGTGATGGTCAAAGGGAATTTTTCGTTGCCTCCCACATGATAAATGGGAGTAGGGGTGTAGTCAGTGCCTTCAAACACCAAGGGAGCACTTGGGTAATCGGCAAAATGAACCTGCCGAAGCTCCGTTGCTCCATCGTAGTTGCGCACTCCGGTCCAGGTGTCAAACCCAAAATTTCGGGCGGCAAAAACCACGTCTTCCTCTCTTACAAATTTGGATTTACCCACAATTAGGTTTCGAACCAAAATTTGATTGTACGCGAAAAAAGCGCCTACACGGGCATTATCCCCAAAAAATCCATCCACAAAGTCAGCCCTTTGGCCCCTAAAATAGATTCCCGTGGAAAGATTTTTAAAGTTTTGGAGGCCTTTAAACACAGGAACGACATTAGGCCAATAATGGGCATTACCCAGCAAGCGGTCTTCGGGCTGTCGGGGGTTTTGGGTGGGAGCTCCTAGGGGAGCGCCATCCCAGTTCATGCCCACCACATTGGAGAAGGCCACATTTTGATGAAAGGCCGTTGTATTGGATTTTGTGGGAAACACGTTGCCTTGGGCGGAATCGGTAA
This sequence comes from Silvanigrellaceae bacterium, assembly GCA_044339525.1. Classification (GTDB taxonomy): domain Bacteria; phylum Bdellovibrionota_B; class Oligoflexia; order Silvanigrellales; family Silvanigrellaceae; genus JBIIVH01. The sequence continues at coordinate 5,675 of JBIIVH010000051.1, forward strand.
CAACGGTACAGCTTTGGTCTTCCTGACACTTCAGTGCATTCACAAAAGCCATCCAAAATCCCGTGCCCTGGGATCCAATCGCAAAGTTGTTCTCGACGGTGTTGGAAGGGTGGCTAATCCAAAAGGAGCTGGGACCCGGAAACCGTTCCAGGGTAGAAACATCAATATCCGATTGCAAAAGTGCTTTTGAGGATTCTGGGCGCGTGGCCGTCATGGACACATTTCCCTTTAAAATATTGCGGGTTTCGTTCCCATTTTCTAGAAAATAACCATGGCCCTTATGCTCCACACACACGTTGTTTTGCACACGGGCGCCGTGGGTACCGTGGATGGTCACACAGCGCTGAAAGCTGTCGTAGAGGGAATTATTATCAAAGTACTGTCCGTCCACGTTGTTGGCAAGGTGCCAGTGAAACGGATATCGTCCCAGGATTCCAGCTTGGCCTGCCCGGGAAATTTCCACGTTTTGAATGAAAGCCGCACTGTTAGCCATCACCATGATATGAACCCCAATTTCGTTCAGGGATGCCGTATCCGCTTCCTGGGGCTGAATGTGAATGCTCCGCGTTAGGTTTGCCACCACCGCTCGGGCATCATAGGTTTGAAAGCCTCGGTGCGGGTGCTTGTAGGATTGAATCTCTCCCCAATGGGAAAACGCCACGGGTTCAGCCAGGGTCACGCGTGTGCCTTGGACTGAGGCGATTTTTACCCGTTCCGTTTCCAGTCGATTAAAGGACGTGGTGGAGATGGCCAAAACATCGCCCACCTTCCAATTTTCGAAGGAAGTCAGGTTTAGTTCTTTTGTGCCTTTGGTGATGGTGGAGTTCAGTCGTGCGTAGGGGGTCTTAGGAGTCCCATGCCATTCCAGCTGACCTCCCTGCATGGCCATAATCACTCGCTCCCCGCCATGGGACTGGGCCAATCGGGAATCTCCCTTGAGTTTAAGGTGGAGTTTGCCTAGGTGGGGTCGAGAGGGCGTTCCGCAGGAAAATGCGGAGCCTGTTCCCATCACATGAATTCCCGTACTCATTATCTCCACTTCTTTCTGCAAATCGCAGGAAAGTTTACCAAAAACGGTAATTTTCCCAAGGGCAGCACTCTGATCTAAAAGCAGTTCCGTACCGGCCTGGACCGTCACATCTTGACCTGGCTTAAAGCCCTGCTGGCTTAGAAGAAGGGATTTGGATGGGTTGTTGGGCTTGGGGAAGGGTTTGAACTTCGTAGTCGGGTCGGGGGGGCCATGGCACGTCCTCGCCGCCCTTGGGACCCGGCAAACACCCACATTTGCCCGCCTTCCAATTTTTTTCTAATGATTTCTGGTATTTCAAAATACTTCCTTCCAAGCGGACGACATCCAAGTGGCCTAAGCTAGGCGATCCCTCAACATCCAAAATCCGAGCAGTCCTTTGAGAATCCCCACAGGATCCGTTAAACCAAATCAACGAAAGCGCCCAACCCACGCCTTTTAAAAATTTTAAGCTCATGATTTTTCACTCCTTTTTTATGTGCGCCAAAAACTTAAATTACAGTATTTTAGGCATATCACAAAAACAAGTTTTTCAAAAAGTCTTTTTTCATTGAAAGTTCATGACCATTGCAAAATCCCTGCCAATCATTTATGTTTTTAGGCTGAATATGGACCCATTTTCATCCGAGTAAATGTCATGTATATCAATAGAATACCTAATTTAATTGGAATGTTAGAAGAAAAATCTCTTTTATTAATCGGTCCCCGGCAAACGGGCAAGTCTATGCTGATCAAGCAAACCCTGGGAGACGATGCTGCCATTTACAATCTTCTGGATAAGGAACTTTTTTTTAGACTTTCCCACTCTCCCTCTCTGATGAGAAAACAGCTGGCGGCCCATAGACCCAAAAGTGGGGTGGTGGTGATCGACGAGGTTCAACTCCTACCAGACCTTTTGGATGAAGTTCATCTGCTGATTGAAAGTGAAAATCTCCGCTTTTTACTCACCGGTTCAAGCGCCAGAAGACTAAAGGAAAAAGGTGTTAATCTACTGGGAGGGCGAGCACGACTACTGCGTCTGAATCCTCTGAATTTTGTGGAGTTAGGTGAAAAACTTTTTGACCTTCGAAAAGCTTTAAACAGAGGACTACTTCCATCCATTTATCTTTCACAAAATCCCCGGGCGGATTTGGGCTCATACATTGGAACCTATTTAGAAAATGAAATCGCTAAAGAAGCCTCCATTCGAAATTTACCAGCCTTTTCTCGATTTCTCAGCACGGCAGCCCTTTGCAATGGTCAAATCATAAATTACTCAGCCGTTGCCAGCGATGCCCAGGTGAACCGTAAAGTGGTCATGGAATACTTTCAAATCTTATTTGATTCCATGCTTGCTTCGGAAGTCCCTGCCTGGAAAAAATCCCTAAAGCGAAAACCCATTGAAACGTCTAAATTCTATTTTTTCGACACGGGCGTGCTGCGAGCCATCCTTGATTTGCCCCCCACTAAAGAGAAGTCCAAAGATTTTGGAGATTTATTTGAAACATATATCTATCATGAGCTTAAATCCTACCGAGATTACAAAAGACCAGATGCCTCCATTCTTTACTGGCGCACCACAAGTGGTTTTGAGGTGGATTTTATTTTCGGAAAGCAAATGGCCATTGAGGTAAAAGCCAAAGAGGTGGTGGGAGATAAAGATCTCAACGGACTGCGAGCCTGTGAAGAAGAACAAATTCTGAGCCAGTATATCTTGGTTTCCCTGGAGGAAAAGGCCAGATTGGTGGATGATAAATTTCTCATTTTACCTTATCAAGAATTTTTGCGCAGACTCTGGAACGATGAGTGGCTAGTACCGGTGGAAGAGATTTAAGGTAATATCCATCAACACCCTTTCAAAACTGCAACTTCACTCCTCGAAATCCCAAAAGCACATTAGCCTGGCGTGAATTGGCGGGATCGGATTCGCAGGCCACTTTGGCTTGACCTTGGGCTTGTAATACTAATGTCATACTTTTTTTGAGTTCCACATCGTTAAACACGTCTTGAAAGGTGTAATATCCCGGTTTTGTTCCAAAATTCACTTCGGAGCCTTTTTTCACCTCATTGCCAGCCTCATCAAAAAGGGACCATGTTCCTTTAAGAGAGTGGCTGGGGGTGGCTTGGGGTTTGCCGGGTAGGGCCAAGGCAAACGTGGAATAACCATAATTTAAACTGGCAAAGGCTTTTTTGGCTTTGGCCGCTGCCACGAGTGCCTCAAAGGATTTGTCGGTCATTTTGGAAAAGGGAAAGGTGTAGACGGCGGAAAGAGCTTTTACCTTATCGGCGCCATTGGTGTGGAGGCAATTGGCCACGGCTCCAAACATGTCGTAAGAGGGGCTAGGCAATAGGCCAAAGGAAGGGGCCAGGGAATCCGTAAAGGAAGGCTTGGCGGAGTCGTCTAAGGCCACAGTGGATTCCCGCAAGGGGGGCGCTGCATTTTCCCCCTCCCCCACGGGAGCTCCAGGAAGGGAGGCGGGTGGGTTTTCCGCGGTGGCCTTATCGGCTCCAAAAGGAGCTGAATCGGTCCCCAGTTTGCCCAATTCACCCAACAAAGAAGATTTTAACTTGGCCAATGCCTCAGGCGTTACCTGGCTTCGTTCCAAGGTTTTGGACTTGAATCCCGTTAGATTTTTCTCATGACATTGAGCCATGGGAACGCGCTCGTAGCTCACGTTGGCCCCTAACTTAATGCAGTCTTGATCATAAGCGGTAAGAGCACAACTTTGATTTTGAGTGGAGGGGTCATCGAATTTTCCCGCCACATAAAAGTGGGTGTTATCCGTTTTGAGTTTTACCCCACACCCCACTCCTATCCCATACCCGCCCAAGAGGGAGTATTCTGTGTCGCTGTTTTTAGGGTCCACAAAAAACTGGAATAAAACTTGATTTTCTTGCCAAGTGGATCCGGCGGTCCCAGAACCCAACCGTGCCCGAAATCCTTCTAAAGCACCATCATCTGTTTCTTTAATAGACCACAAATTTTGATCGCTGTCGTCCACGGCTCCGTAATAATAGTCGGTTTTGGCTCCTTGGCCGTAACCTGATTTTTTATTGGCGTCTCCCACACAGGAAAGCAAAGAATCCCTGCCAATAGTCACACCCCCGTCTAATGCCAAACTCCAGAGGGCGGGCTTTTGAAACAAACATTCCGGGGCAGGGCTAGCCTTTAATTTGGCTTTGGCCTTATCCGCCATGAGGGATTTGGCCTTTTCTAAAAATCCCACGGCGTCGGTGGGTCCACTGCGTTTAAACACCCTCTCTCGCATGACGCGCACGGGATCCTGAGTGCTCATGGGGCTGAGTTTACTTAGATAACTTTCCGCCAGTAGTTCCTGTCCAAATTCGTAGGCTCTGGTGTGGTCTGGGAAGTTGGTACGGGAGAGGGAAGTTAAGGTAAACGTTGCAGCTCCTCCACAGGTGGCATCGCCTGTTACTAAGGTAAAGGATCCATTAAGATCTCCCGTGGTGGACTTAAAGCAGGTGTAGGTATGATTGTTACCCGTGGTACAGGAGGGACTTCCTCCGGGGCTCGGATAATTCAGATCCAAGTAGAGATAGTCAAATCCGCCCACGTTGCGCTTGGACTTGAGATGAAACCCACAGTCTGGTCCCGATCCACTTCCGCTTCCCGTAAATTCAAAATCTCCCGTGGCGGAATCAGCCAAAAGATGGCCAAATAGCTGGGTTTGGTTCGTTTCGTCTTTGCGGCCCACATTATAATAAAGTTCCAAGCCCGATCCGTCGGCGTTGATTTTTAAGACATTGGCATTTCCAGGCTTGGAGCTTCCTACTTCGGCGGTGAGATCGGCATAATAGTACACGTTATTGGAAAATCCATACAATCTGCGAATCCCATCGTCGGTGCTACTATCCAAACAGCTAAATTTTACAGGAAACGAAAGGGAGGTGCTGGTGCCCGGGATTTTAAGGCCCGCAAATTCAGAGGCGGGCATGCTCAAGCACCTCGATCCCGTTTCTTCTAATTTGTCTAACATATAAGAGACAAAGGGTTGATTATTTCCCGCTTTCGGTGTCACCTTATCTAAAACATCTGTGGGCCCGCTTCCTTTAAAGAAACGAAACCAGGCTTCTTCGTAGTCCGCACAGGTGCCTGTATTGCCATCGGGCCACCCGGCGGGAGCGGCGTGTGTGACCGTGCCGCTCACGTTACAGCCCGTGGCAGCGTCTGTGGCAAATCCCGCAGAGTTGAGCCATTGCGACCACTGAAAGGTAGACGTCACACTTTTTTTCATGGGTCCTGGGAGAGAGTTATCAAACTCGGTTCTGGTGTTCACGTCCTGGGTGGGGACTCCGGTAATCGTAGCTGTATTGGAGGTCAAAAGCGCGGGTGGGGCCACATCAGGCTCGCCAAAATTCAAGTTTAGGGCTCCCGAAAACCCGGAGGATCCGTTACCTGGTGTGCCGGGATCACCCCCTTTATCTTTTGGTCCCTCTTGGGAGGGAGGGTCCTCTGACTTTTTACCTCCCCCCGACTTTTTGGAACAGGTCACCGACAAAAGGCCCATCGCTGAAATCAGACCGAGTCTAAAGTACATTCTTACCCTCCCTTAAAATACAATAAGTCCCTAGTTTTTAAAACCGTTCTGCAACGGTTATAGAGGACTTTTGTGAAGGAAAAGCAGAAGAAGGATTGCCCTGTCAAACGAATGAAGAACTTTGTGCCTTAATGGGAGTCGTTTCCATGGAGTGCCATCCCTGGATTGGAATTTCCTGGATTGGGTTCTAAAGGGGCTCTGGCTAGAATACAGGGAAAGTAAACGGAAAGTTCGCCTTTTTCCAGTCCCACTCGTTCGGCACTTTCTGGTTCAAGCACACACGTGCTCGGATTATATTTGGCTCCTTTAAAGGGGCCGTTTGTGATGATGGAGGAATACCCCGTATCCCCTTTGGAAGGTAAACTGTACTGGGCAGGCTCTTCAGTAGAACCCTTAGGAAAGAGGCTCCTGGAGGATTGGGATCCAGCCACCACGGAATAACAAGCCTTTAATTTGGGAGCCTCAATGGAAACTTTTTCTCCCTCGGAAGAAGGTGGCGGCATCGAAGGGTTTCCACGACTAGGAGGATTACCTCCCATATCAGGTAGGGTGCTGGTTCCCCAACCAGAAGAATCTGCTAAAAATCCGCCCGCCTTTTGAGGCTGTGTTTTAATTTCTTTACCTGGATTTTGAGGCTGTCTTTTAATTTCTTTACCTGGATTTTGACTCGGATCCGTTTCAGAACCCCGGTTGTCCACTGTAGAGGGACCTTCCGAAGTGCAGTTTACCTGGTTTGTGCCCTGAACTACTGTACATCCGGTAAGAAGTGCAGGGGACCCTTTGCACATTTGGTCTTTGCGATCCAGTTTAAATTGAGTGGATGTGGTCATCACATCAAAATCCCTTTGAGAAACCGACTGCACACCAGAGGACGGTTGTTGAGCTTGTCTGCAAGCACCTAAAGTCAAAAAGGAAACAAAAAGAAAACGATTCATTTAAACTCCTCATTTAATTACCCGATACACACAACTGACAAGGAAGCTTGTCGGAAATTTGACGGAAAACTTGAGGACATGTACCTAACCTTGTTTTATTAGGAACTTACACCGAGATTGGGAGAAAAAGATCTCCATCACGTTGCCAAACCTAGGGTAATCTTCTAAGACCTTCGCTTACAAAGGGAAGGATGAGGAACAGATCTTTGAAAAACAGATTAGGTTATATTTTTAATGTCGGTGATATCCAGACTTTACTGGGCTTTTGTGTTTTAATGTTCACTATCTCTTTAGCTCGGCTCAGCTTAGGTGTGGTGCTGCTTTGTAGTCTTTTTTTGGCATTAGGAATCTCTTCATCCGTGCATTATGCTGCTGTGATTGCCAAACGCATTGGGCCCTCCTTAGGAACCTTGGTTTTGGCTTTATCAGTTACCGTGATTGAGGTGGCACTGATCGTCAGTTTAATGAGCACCAACCCAAATACGGCGGGAGGCATCGCCAGAGACACGGTATTTGCAGCCATTATGATTGGGACCAACGGCATTGCTGGGATTTCCATCTTGTTAGGAGGCTTTCGTCATAAAGAGCTTGGTTTTCAACCCCTAGGCACGAGTTCCTTAATGGCAGCACTTGTTTCCCTATCCATGATTACCATGGTTCTTCCCAACTACACTTCTAGCACTTTGGGACCTACCTACAATAACTCACAACTTATTTTTGTTTCCATCGCCTCCTTAATCATTTACATCCTGCTGGTTTGGGCCCAGACCAAATCGCACAAGAACTACTTTGAGCCTCTGTCTCCGGCCACCTATAAAAAACTGCTCGAAAGCCAGTTTATTCCCTCTAGATCTAAGGCGATATGGAGCTTTTTTGGCCTGTTGATTTCCCTGGGAGTGGTGGTAGGGCTAGCGAAAGTATTGAGCCCTTCCCTAGGGACACTTGTGAACCATCTGGGGGCCCCCCCGTCTGTGGTGGGGATTCTTATGGCTCTATTGGTTTTGGCTCCAGAGACCTTTGCTTCACTCAAAGCAGCTAAGGCCAATCAACTCCAAACTAGCTTAAATTTAGCTTTAGGGTCAGGTGCGGCCAGTGTGGCTCTCACCATCCCGACGGTTTCCGCTTATTCAATCTTTACAGAGCAACCACTTCTTCTGGGATTGGATCAGAAAAGCACAGTGTTTTTGGCTTTGACCTTTATCGCAGGAAACTATACATTTGGATCGGGTCGAACCACCACTTTACACGGAGCCGTGCACCTGATCATTCTGATGAGTTATCTTGTGATGTCGTTTATTCCGTAATTAGTGATGCTTTTGTAAGACACGGCGAATCACGCGATCATGCAACACAAAACCCACCAACATGGCCACTGTAAATACAATCACTTGTCGATTCAGGCTCACTAACGAAACTAAGGCTGGTCCGGGGCAAAATCCGGTAATGCCCCAGCCCACGCCAAATAAGGCCGAGCCCACCCGGGCGCTTCCACTCAGATCGGACCCAATGTTGGGAAGATGGGACCAATCCAAGGCAAACAGAGGTTTCGCCTTCCGAATGGCGATTTGGTTGGCCAAAGTCATGACTATAATTCCCCCTGCCATCACACCCATTAAGGCACCATTCCAGGAGCCAAACACATCCAAAAACCCAATCACATTGGCGGGATTCAACATCCCCCCTAAACCCAATCCTAGACCAAACAAGATCCCCGAGACCAATGAAATGACATTCATTTGTAAGGCATTTTTCATCTGTTCGTTTCCTTATAGCACCCACTTCATTAGAGCTACCGCAAGAATCCCAAAGCTTATAAATAGGACCGTGGCCAATACACTCCTTAGGGAAAATCGCGAAATTCCGCAAACCCCATGGCCGCTGGTGCACCCCAACCCCAGGCGCGTGCCCACCCCTACCAACAATCCACCCAACGCAGTGACCCAAATGGGTTGATTTGGGTACTGGACATTCTGAAAAATTTGGCTAAAGGAGGCTATCAAGGCACCACCTATCAAAAGTCCCAATATAAACAACAAACGCCAACTTCGTTCATGATGGCCCGTGGGTCCTCCGTGTTGAACGGCCGAGGGACTCATCACCAAATGAAGGGCTGTGGCCACAATGCCACTGATTCCTGTAATTCGACCATTGGCAAGCAACATCATGGAGGTGGCTAGGCCGATGATCGCCCCACCTACTATAGCTGCAGTTAAATCGCTTGATAAAAAGTTCACGATAGAAAAATCTCCTTCACAATGATAAGTGTGGCTGAAATCAGAACGAAATACCCAAAAATGGGTTTGAGGCGATGACTGGGAATTTTAGAGGATAGTTTCGAACCTAACAACATCCCCACCAGAGCCAGACCCGTAATGGTGAATAAAATTTCCCACGGAATATCCGATAAAGTGAGTCCCGTTTCTAATTTGCTACCGTCACCAGTGCCTTTGAAATACATTTGTATTACATCCGCAAAAAATCCTCCTAAAGAGTTAAAGGCAATGATGGCTAGGGAGGTTCCCACCGCATCCCTCATGTCCATTTTGAGCAGAATGGAAAGCGCGGGAACAATCAAAAACCCGCCGCCAGAGCCCACAAATCCAGTGACGATGCCCACCTGAAGACCTCGCATGGCAATTTTAATCTTGGGTATCCCATGAGAATCGCTTTCAGGAATTTTAGTATGCTTTAGCTTTGTCTTTCTCAACATGGCGCCGCCTGCAAGAAGCATTACAATTGCAAAACATGTTATCATAAGAGTATCTTTTAAAACGGAAAGTTCACCTACCTTCACTTCAGAAGGGATAAGTGGCAGGACCCATTTTCGCGTGAGAAGCACAGAGGATAGGGAAGTCAAGGCAAAAACGGCGGCGCTTTTAAAGCGTACTCTCCCTTTAGAGTGGGAGATTAAGGCACCCACCAACGAAACCGTGCCCACAATAAACAGTGACAATTGAACAGACACGGTGGCACTAAACTGAAAAATATAGTGAAGCAGAGGCACTGTGAGGATGCTGCCCCCACCTCCCAGAAGTCCCAGCAAAACCCCCACAAAAATACTTAGAAAAAAACCAAAAACAATCATTAATTTTTCTCTATCCCGCAGTTTAGGTTAGCAGGAACGGATTCCCGAATTTTTTTAGGAGGGGGGAGTTTCCAACTGGCAAGCTCCGCCTGCAGTTCGTGCTCATTCATTCTGAGCAGGGGGTTAGAACCTAACTGTTCTCTTACCGTACTCACCCACCGGCCGTTGTAGTCGTGACCAGGGTAAATGAGCGTGTCTGGAGAAAAGGAGCTAAGCTTTTTTAGACTATGAAACATGGCCTTGGAGTCTCCTGCCTGAAAATCGGTGCGCCCGCAGGAGTTGATGAAAAGGGTATCTCCCGTGAGCAAGCGATTTTTGTCCACCAAAAACGAAACAGAGTCACTGGTGTGACCAGGGGTAAAGATCACTTGAATTTCAATGTTGCCCACCAAAAGGATTTGTCCATCTTTAAGCAGTACGTGCTCACATTTTACACCGGAGTGCGCTACCGCAATCTGAGCCGAAGGAAAGTTTTCCTTTAATAATCCATTTGCTGTTACATGATCCGCATGAACATGGGTTTCTAACAGATATTTTAAATGAAACCCTAAACTAGAGATTTTAGATGTGTAAACGGAAATCTGCTCTTTAACGGTATCCACCAAAGCACATTCTTTTGAAATTTGGTCTGCAATCAAATAGGTGTAGGTGGAGGTCTCTTCGTCAAGTAATTGTTCAAATAAAATTTGACTCATCCATTGGCCCCTTTACTTTAGAAAGAAATTCAATCATATTCTTATAAACCTGAAGTTTATCTGATTTGCTTTTGATTTGCAAATGTATCTTGGACCATCAGAAGATGGCCCCTTATTGGAAAGGAATATTTCCATTTGAATCACCTTCTGTTGGCGGCACTGGGATTGGCGGGTGTTTTTACAAGATATGGAATCCAGCTGACGGTTTTAAAAATAACAGGATCCCATTCACCCCTGGCTACGGCAGGAATTAATATGGTTGGTTCATTTTTATTCGGTATCACCTATGCCCTAAGTAGAGAAAGACAAATCATTCCCGAAAGTTTAGTTACCCCGTTGATGACTGGATTTTTAGGGGGATTTACCACTTTTAGTGCTTTTAGTTTAGATTCGTTGTCCTACTTTTCCACCGAGAGGTACCTTTCTCTGGGGATTTATGTTTTAGCATCTGTGGGAGGAGGCATTTCTTTTACCGCACTAGGTATCCATTTGGCCAAATTCATTTAGAACTGCGACAGGTATTTCAAATGACCTTAGAAAGGGCGACCGCAGCATTTGCCATTTTAGGCGAAAAAGGTAAACAAACATTGCAGCCCCTTGCATTGGAGTTTCCAAATACAGGAAACCAGTTTATGTGAGCCTTTAACAAGGAACCAGGATCCGTGACTTCACCATAGTGATTCGATGGTTCCATTTTTTCTAAAGGTCCAGCAATAGGATGCCGATAGCCTAGCCTTGAGAGCGACCGCAAAAGCAGTGTCGCCTAGTGTTGGGTATTGGGCATGAAAAAAATCTGGAAAGTCATGGCATTGGGAGTTGTGGGAACTGTGTTACTCGTTCTTTACTTCCATGAATTCAACGGCCATCCATCCACCCAAACTTCATCGACTGTCAAGGAAAGTCCATCCATGGAAACTCGTCTTTCCAGTGGGTTGGAAGTGAAAAAGAATGTTAAAGAGGTTTTACTTAAATCGAAATCAAAGCACCCTTCTGGGGTCTTATCAAACAACCAAAATTCTTCTGAATTCACCGAAGCTTTTCTAGACCTTTTTCGACCTCCCTCTCAAACCGGTTTTCTTAAAAAAGACATCACATGGTCATACAGTTGCAATACATTGTCGCGGGACATAAAAATGGAAATGGAAGATAAAATTGGTTTTTGGAATCAGGAAACTCTCTCACCTCAAAACCCAGAGCTCTTTTTAAAGAGCCAAAATCCCTCCATGAAGGCCCTTTCCCTGGTGCAATTTTTGACTTTAGATGGTCAATTTTACCAACTCTCTGTGCAAGTGGAAGAATCACAAACCACTTACAACGTTTCCTTGTTGAAATCTAACTCCCCTGAAGCCCAAGGTGAGATGAGTGAGGTGTTCCTAGACACCTCCAAAAGCACTGTTTTGCCATTGACTCAGGCTTTTCAGGTGTTTTCCTCCACTTTAGTAAAATACAAAAACCTAGGAGCGACTATTGGAAGTCGAAAATCCCGGTATGGAATCCGCCCTGCGGCAAGCCAAAGCCCCGAAGAACTCCTTTCCGTGGAATACACCAATCAAGTGCTTACGGAGTGGGAATTCACCCCCAATAGGGGAACACCTCTGACTTGCCTTGCCAACGATTCATTACTCTGCAACTGTCTTTCTCTAAATTCAGGAGAACCTTTTGATTAAAAGAATTTCATGGATTTATTTAGGCTCCCTACTTAGCTCCCAGTGCAAACCCCCCGAGGAAGGCGCTGAGGCTGATGTGATGTGGTCGGAAGGGACCTCGGACTCCACAGAGACCAAAACCTTTTTAATTGAGTCAAAAGCAGAACAATATTTAAAACTCACATTGGGAAATGATAACAGCCGTGTGTGTTTCTTTGGTAAAGGATCCCAGCTGGAAAGCCTAGTTCTTAATGACATGGGCGATGAATGGCAATTGCAAGACATCAAAAACGTGACTCGCGCCTGGCAACACTCTCAAGAAGCCGTTTTAGAACCTTGCAAAGACTTTCAACTTAAACCATCCGTGAGCTACTACTTGAAAAAAGCAAATGTGGAGGTGATCAATAAGCAAGCCGTGGAAAACCAGGTGAGTCAAAAAACTCCCCCACCCCAGATAGCCATTCCCGACCCTAACCCCAATCCAGATCCCAATGCCAATCCCTATCCTAATCCTAATCCTAATCCTAATCCTGGGGTTCCTGAATACAATCCAGCACCTGCACAACCCTATCCACAGCCAGAACGCCCAGAATTTGTGGCCACCGAGCCACCCTACAAACCTTCTGAGCCCGTAGCGGAAAAACCCCCTCCCTCCGCGCCCAATCCTCCAAACCCCCAAGCGCCCTCTACTCCCAGCCAAGGGGCGGTTTGTGGATTGTATGCTCCCATGCGCAAGGGAACCTACACGTTTATCAAAGGGGGAATGTTTGGAGCCCCACGAAAATATCCGGGCGGTCACAATGGCCAAGACTACACAGCCAAAACAGGCACTCCCATGTACGCCACGGCTCAAGCCGCCATTTTACCTGGACATTGGGATGGTGCTTATGGTAAACTCATTCGCCTTTTGCACCCAGCTTGCCGGGCCAATTTACGTTATTTATCGTTTTATGCCCATTTGTCCCATGTGGACGTGGCGGGAAGTCAGTGGGTAAAACCCAAGCAGTTTATTGGCAAAGTGGGCAATACAGGTTCCGCCTCTAGGGGATCCCACCTTCATTTTGAGGTGAGAAATTACGCCGCCGGCTCCGTGAGACTAAATCCCGTAGGGAACACCACCAAGGGAAGTCCCTAAGATCATTTTAACATCCTCTTTTTTAGGGAGAATAAATCGCTTTCAACCGCTTGTGGATTCGTTAGTGTTCCGCCAGGCCCGCCTGAAAAGTAGACAACCATTTTATTCGCGTTCTGAGATAAGGCACGAATGAAGCGATACTTGATCTCTATTGGAGCGCCCGGATTGGCATCCAATGGATTTTGAGATGACTTGACAATGTCAAGCTCTTTTCAATACTCATTTACATCCTCGGTTATGGAAGATTTACTGCCAGTTGTTTGAAGCCTCGCGCAACCTATAGTGGCAAAAAAAAGGCTGATGATAGTGCTATGTGCAAATGGCATTTTGGAACTCCTAGCCAACTCGAGATGAAACTTCACGGAGTTCTATCGTGTTTTTCTTCTACTGGAAAGCATTTATTACATGATGTGGGCAAGTGGCTCTAACCGCAGATATAATTTTTGTGACCATATCCAAATCCCGAAAAGTCGGCTGCATTAAAAAACAAATAATCTAACTTAGGGAAGCCGAGTTCTTGGGGCTGGTACAACAAAGCAGATTACCCTTGAACCAATGGGGTAAACCCACCCCAAAACATCCTCATGCCGTCAAATATATCGGGTTTAGGAGTGTGGTCAATTCTAGGGTCTTTCATGCCCAAATCCCAGGCTCTATCTCGGGTGGCTTTGTCTGGCCAGATGTAGTAGCACGCCACCACCGTTTCGTTTTCAGTTGCTTTTACAGCCCTATAAAAGTCAGTTACCTCACCTTTAGGTACGTCGTGGGCAATGGCTTCGCAAAAGCTAATGAGTCCATAATCTTTCATCACAGTGGAAAAGAGTGCGGCCATTTTTCGATATTCTTCTTCTTTTCCTTTAGCGAGCGGCAAGCAAAAAAAGTCCAAGTAAGACATGGGGAATTCCTTTATGGATGTGGCAGGTTTTGCGAATGATATCAGGTTGGGATTGGATTTGTCAAAAGAATGGGAAAATTGATTTTTAGACAAAAAAAACCTGGTATTTCTACCAGGTGATTTGGAGCGGGAAAAGGGACTCGAACCCTCGACCCTCGCCATGGCAAGGCGATGCTCTAGCCAACTGAGCTACTCCCGCTTAAGAGTAAAGGGTATGTACCACCGACTTTTTCGAAGGTCAAGTCCTTTCCAAGCAAAATTTATTTTGCCACGGGAATTGGCTTTCTTTGGGACTCTTGCACCGTGGCACGTTCCAATTGCTCCACCACCTCACGCCCCATGGCCGACCCCAATTGAGATGATGCAGACTCCAACAAATGGCGCAATAAAGAAGGCATTTCTTCAGGTTCTTCCATCCACTCCAGCTCAGGCACCTTGTCCAAGCCCAAAAGGTCTTTAAACTGGTTTAGGGCATCCGCCTGGCTACCCAAGGCATCCACCAATTGGAGTTCCAAGGCCTTTGGCCCCAACACCACTCTTCCATCGGACATGGTCTCAACGGCGGCGGGAGTGAGGTTTCTTTGGGAGGTGACGTCCGCCACAAACTGCTCCCGGGTTTGATTGATGAGATCTTGCAAATAGGCTTTGTCCTTTTCACTCCAAGGGCGAGTGGGACTCCCTGTGTCTTTGAGTTCTCCTGTTTTTAGGGCCACTGGCTTTAATTTGGCCCATCCCAAGAGTTCACTGGCGTCCATGGTGCTTAAAATCACCCCAATGGAACCCACCATTGTTCCGCGATTGGCCACAATTTTACTGGAAGACACGGTAGAATAATAAGCGCCACTAGCAGACACCTCACGGTAATAAGCCACGACGGGCTTGGAGGTTTTGGCCACCTTAATGGCATCGTACATTTCCTGGCTCGCCACCACAGAGCCCCCGGGGCTATTCACCTCCAAAAAAATACCTTTTACAGAAGCATGCTCCACGGCCTCATCGATTTTTTTAATCACATTGGTGGCCAGCTCTGAGGTGATCTCTTCTTCTAGCTTAATGCCTGCTATCAAGGGAGTTTTGTAGTCTATTGCTAGGTATTTAAAGTCTTTGGCCGATCCTCCAGCCAAACCCGCCTTCAATTCACTCATTCCATCGGAAAACTTAAAAACCGCCAAACCCACAAAAACAAACACCAGCGTGAACATCAAGACGGTGATTCCGCCCACGATGGCCAACGCTGATGTGATGGGATTTGGCCGACGATAGGGAGACGTATCGGCCATTTGATTTATCCTTCTTGGGTGTCTCGTGTTTTACGTTGAGCCCTAGCAAAAGCTTCTGCCATATCCGTAGCAGGAGAGACCGAGGAAGCTTCCGCAATGGTTCGATTGTGAGTCTCATCCAATCCACGGGTGGCCGCTTTTTGAGACAACTCAAATCGACGCTCTTCCGCGTCGGTGCGCAGAACAATGAATTCCACTTCCGCATCCACTTCTGGCAAGCCACTATCCAATTCACTCACGTGAATCAAACCTTCCACACCAGGCTGAATCTCCACAAAGGCACCAAAATCAACGGTGCGTTTGATTCGGCCCCGGGCACGAGTCCCTGGTACAAACAATCGGGCAGCGGCATCGTAAGGATCTTCCGCCAATTGCTTAATTCCTAAAGAGAAGCGCATGTTTTCCACATCAATTTGCAGAACTTTAGCTTCCACTTCGTCGCCTTTTTTGAACACATCTTGAGGGTGTTTAACGCGTTCTGTCCAGGAAATATCAGAAATGTGAATCAATCCATCCACACCTTCTTCAATCCCTACAAACACACCAAAATCCGTGATGTTGCGGATTTTACCACGAATCACATCGCCCACTTGGTATTTTTCAGTGACCAATTCCCAAGGATTAGGTTCGGTTTGCTTCATACCCAAGGAGATGCGGTGATTTTCCAGGTCCACGGCCAACACAATGACTTCCACTTCATCGCCGATGTTCACCACTTTGGACGGGTGTTTCACGCGGCGGTTCCAAGTCATTTCAGTCACGTGGATCAAACCTTCCACTCCAGGTTCCAATTCCACAAAAGCGCCGTAATCGGTGATGCTCACCACTTTACCTTTAAGGCGTTGTTCTGAAACGTAGCGTTCCGCCACACTCACCCAAGGGTCAGCTTGCAATTGTTTTAGGCCCAAAGAAACCCTTTGAGATCCTGCATCAAAGGAAAGGACTTTCACTTGAATTTCATCGCCCACATTCAGGATTTCAGAAGGAGAGTTTAAGCGCCCCCAAGACATATCCGTGATGTGCAGCAATCCATCGATTCCACCCAGGTCAATAAACGCACCGTAGTCGGTGATGTTTTTAACGGATCCGGTGAGGCTAGCGCCCACTTCCAGATTCTTGAGGGTTTCGGTTCTTTGACGATCCCTATCTTGTTCCAACAACACACGTCTAGATAGAACGATGTTACCACGTTTTTTGTTGAATTTGATGATCTTAAACTGCATGCTTTGGCCCAGGAGTTTTTCCAGGTTGCGCACAGGGCGCAGATCCACTTGGGAGCCAGGCAAAAAGGCTTTCACGCCAATGTCCACGCTCAAGCCACCTTTTACGCGGCCAATCACTTTACCTTCTACCAATTCGTTATTTTCAAAGGCAACGGAAATGCGGTCCCAAGCCTTCAACATATCCGCTTTATCTTTAGATAAAACAAGCTCGCCATCGTCGTCTTCAAAAAGATCCACGTAGACGTCTACCATTTGACCTACTTTGAGATCAAACGTGCCCAACACAGAAAAGAACTCCGACTTAGCCACTTCACCGGCGGATTTGTGGCCAATATCAACGACTACAGTGTCGTCTTTAATTTCCACCACTTTTCCTTGAACCACCATACCTTCTTTGATATTGGAGCCTTCAGGTGATTGTGTGGCATCTCCAAAGAGTTTGGCAAAATCAGATGAATCTTTGTTGGGATTGGCAAAGTCTTCATCGGCATCTAGCCACTCCAGGGCGTCGTACGTGAGCTTTTTCTTTGTAACATGGGGCTGAGTTGTTGTCATGCAGTAAAACCTTTCATTACCCGTTGGTAGTGCCACCGCAAAGCTCCCAGAAATTGGGGCAAGGGTTTGGGATCACACCAGCGAATGAACCCCCATATCACAAAACCCATCTCAGTGCTACCCCCCCATCTTCCTTATTAAAGGAAAGCCCAGCAACCTGGAAAATCAGAAATTGGCCAATTAGCCAAGACTATGGCTCCGTGGACGGGAGAGCCCGTTACGGAGTGTGTTTCAAAAACCGACCTTTTGTCGGCTAAACATTCGGTTCTTTCCAAAGCAGAACTCCTCGCCAACCCGAATTGAACAGATGAACTCATACCTTTTGGAGTTCCCCCTGCAGGCCCCCTAACTCAAAACGGCACTCACTGATTGTGGTTTGTCTCGGCACTTAAAGCCTTCAATGCCGATTCTATGGAACGCTTAGCCTCTTTGGTTTGAAGCCGAGCTTCCAACCCCGCAAAAAACGTAAGCCAACGATTTTTATCCCCTGCCAAAACCGGGTATTTGGACCCTTCGGCCACGTGGGAAGATAGTTTTTCTAAACCCAGCAGTTTCATTCGGTGGCTCCCCGCAGACATCACCACAGGGCTCCAAACTTCAAAGGAACGGGAAGCCGGTAGGGAAAACGCCCTTAAAATACGCAAACTATCTTGGCTCATTTGAGCCAAACGGGAGGGATTTTGCCTCAAGGCATCCAATTGCCATGCCACGCCAGGAAGTCCCTCTTTTTGCAGCGCCGCCGAGCAAGACTCAAACTCAAACGATCGGCTTAATCCATTGGGATCCACCACCGCCAGCTGCTGAACCATTGTTTTCTGGGTGCCAGCCGATGGCTCCTGAAGCCACTGGGCACAAGCCCATTCCGCGCGCCATAAGCTCATATTGGCACTGGGAGAAAGATCCAATGCCTTTTGAATGGTAGGAGCCAAGGAAACTAACTTTAAATCTGATTTCAATATTTTGGAAACAAATTGAATCTGATTAAAGGGAGAGAAAAGATTCACCTTTTCCCACTTATGCGATTGATCCATAATTTGAGTTTTCTGCCAGGCCGAAGCGGCTTCTGGCTTCACTTCGATCTCCAGACTTTGGGTTTGATTTCCCAAATCGTTGATAGACACCAAAGGATTTAACTTCGCATTTAAGGTTACATTTCCTTGGGTGAGGTTAAATGTGGATATCTCTGTTTCCGAAAGGGATGAAACCTGAACTGGTGAAAAGACAAGCTCGGAAGGGTCTTCCAGGCTGATCTTTAAACTTTCGTCTTCCCCTTGAGCCACCACAACCTTTGGAACACCTTTTAAAAACAAGGACTTTTCCATCTTGAGAAAGGTTTCTTTATCCAACTTTTCTTTAAAGGCAGTCAAAACCTTTTCTCGATTCAAAGTACCAAATGCATTTTGCTTCAATAATGAAGCCATCGTGCCCCAAAAATCCGACTCTCCCACCACACTTCTCACCTGAGTAAACCACCATGCGGAACGGGCATAGGGTCCGCTCGTGTATTTTTCCCCGGGCTTAAGAGAAGGATCCACGATGGCATCCGCGGGATTTACAAAAAAGCTAGGCCCCATCAAACTCGCCCCAGATATAGGAGAGTCAAATTTTCGGGACACTTCTGCCGCAATTAAAGTGGCCATGCCTTCCTTGATCCATAGATCATCCCAGGTTTCTACAGTGGCAAAATCTCCAAACCATTGGTGGGCCAACTCATGAGCCGACAACCCATTGTCCGCCGCACTGTTACCTAAGGAAGAACGAGTTTCCGCCTGAAAGGTAACACTGGCATGTTCAATTCCCCCAGCTGGGAACTCAGGTAGCATCACCAACGCGTATTTTTCAAAGGGATAAGGCAACAGAAGGCTTTCCGTGGTGGACATCATGGTGTCAAGCCTATCTAAAACCCCTTTGGTGTCTACATCTAATCCCCTACGGTACCACAGCTCCAAGGGTTTTCCATCCCGAATCCGAGTAACGCTTTCCATTTCACCCCCGGCAAACGCCATGAGATAGGTGGGAATGGGGTTTTGAATTTGATAGCCCACTTTACGCCAATTTCCCTCTACTTTATTATACAAAGAAGCGCCATTGGCCACGAAATTTTCTGATGCTGGCAACACCCAATGCACTTCAAAAGTAGCTCGATCGTGGGGGGCATCCAAGCAAGGCATCCAATTGCGGGCCCCTTGGGGCTCAGAAGTGGTGTAAAAGACCTTTGCACCCACAGGATCGCCCACGCGCGCTCCCACGTGATGAAGATTTCCAGACTGCACCGCATCCACGCTATAATCCAGCACCAATTGATGCTTCTTGCCTTTTTCCAACTCATCGGCAGGAGGTAAGGTAACAATCAAGGTGTCGCCTTTGCGGGTGTAGTTTGCCGATTTGCCGTTCCATTGCACCCGAGTAAAGACCTCGATGTCCTTACCCGCATTGAATTCGATTTGGGAAGCTTTAGAGTCTTGGACCAAAAGAGTAATGGTTTGCGTAGCAACCATCCGATGGGTTTCCCAATCAAATCTTCCCTCCAGGCGGTAATGCTGAACATCAAAGGGCGCCGTGGCCTCCGCCTGCTGGGGTTCATTGGATAGCAAAGAGTTTCTGGAATGCTCCATTTGCGCCACATTAAAT
Organism: Silvanigrellaceae bacterium; assembly: GCA_044339525.1. Classification (GTDB taxonomy): domain Bacteria; phylum Bdellovibrionota_B; class Oligoflexia; order Silvanigrellales; family Silvanigrellaceae; genus JBIIVH01. Next base: position 25,320 of record JBIIVH010000051.1, read on the forward strand.
TCTTGCAAAGCAGGAGAGGAATTTGGGCCAGGAGCTGGCTGAGATGCCTTCTCACTGCCCTTTGAACAAGCAACTTGTGCCAAAGCAACCACTCCTAACACACTCCAACCAATTGATCTCATAGGTACTCTCCAGAGGATTTGACAATAATGAAGGGGCGGCACGACAATTTTTTCATTATTATCACATTATTTAAATAATGCCAATCCTTGGGGATGGGAAGACACCAGAACCAGCTTTGCCAAATCAAAAGCCTGTTGAGATACCTCCGTTTGCGACACAAACGATACACTAATGAGCCCCTCAAGTATCAAATGCAGCTGGGAGGCCACAATGTCTGGCTGCGGAAAACAGGCTTGGAGGCATAGCACTTCCAAAAATTTTTCCACACGCTTTTTAATCTGAGCGCATTTAAGTCGAATAGCAGATTGGGGATCGGTATGCTCAGCAGCAGCTCGAACCATAAAACACCCTTTGAAACCAGGCGAAGTGCACCAGTCTGCAAAGTGACTAAAAACCAAAAGGATTTTCTGCACTGGCGAGCCATTCACCGCTTCCAGTCTCGCCTGAAGTGACTCAAAGCTCATCTTTTCAAAGTAATCTAAAGTAGCTTCTATCATTGTTTCTTTACTGGAGAAATGTTTGTAAAGAGTCATTTTAGCAACACCCGCTTCTGCAATCACTCCATCAATACCCGTGGCCGTGATCCCCTGGGAATAGAACTGCTTAAAAGCTGTTTCCAAAAGGGCCTGTCTCTTGGCAGAAGGGGGTTTTTGGGAGCCACTTCCATGCTTCATTATTTCGGAATACTTCTTTCTTATTTGCTGGCCAAATCCACCAAAGCATCTACTACCGCTTTAGGCTGAGAAAGAAAAGGGGAGTGACCAGATTTGATGGAATACACTTTTTTCATGGGAGTACTGACCTGAAAACGGCGTTGAGTTTCCAGGGACAAAATCCGATCTTCCGCAGCTTCAATGTAAAATTTTGGAATTTTTTGAAACAACTTCTGATTGTAAGATAAGGGAGTCGTTCCAATGCCCATGGGTTCAGACACCATGGTTGCCAATGCAGCGTCTGCTTGGATAGGATCGATAGCTCTCAGATCTTGAAAAAAAGATTCTTCTAAAGGCCCCTCTTTTTTGAGCTTAAAAATCCCAGTTTCTGGCTGATTCTCAACACACTTAGGAAAAGTATTATCCCTCTCTGGATGCAAACCTTCAAACGCAATCTCTCCACTGAGAGGAACCACTGCAGCCATATAAACAAGTGACTGAATTTTACTTCGGCACGATTCAGTGGCCTGGGTGATCAAGGCTCCTCCTTGACTATGGCCCACTAAAACGACAGGTCTATCCTGAAGTTGCACCACTTTACAAACCTTTTCGGCGGCCGACTGAATCTGAATTGATATAGGATCGATACCATCATTCCCACGGCCAGGCACATCTAGCGTAACAACATTAAAACCTCGATTTTGCAAGAGTGATTGCACCTTTGACCACCCAGAACTTGAAAATAAAGCCCCGTGTACCAATACAAATACAGGCTTTTGTTTACTTATTTTTGCTAAAGTGGCACTGGCGTTGGCATGGGCTAAAGCGAAAATCAAACTCAAAGAGGGCATCCATTTTTTTAGCGAAAACATCATTTTTATCCTTTTAATATTTTAATTTTTTAATTTCAAATTTTTTAAAAAACGCTTATTGGAGTAACTTTAAAAGTGAAAACTCATCTGTTACAAAATCGAATTTGATGCCATCTAAATGCATTCCTGCTATCCGTTTGACCGCATGAAAAGTGGAATCACCATCGGAAGACACAATAATTTTAGTTAAAACTCCATCAACTAAACGAGCATCAGATTCACAGATCAACTCTTCCTGTGTGCTTTTTCAATTCAAATCCTCTCCAAGTGTACGATTTGTTTCTTTAGGATCCACTCCAAACTGTCCACTTAAAATATGATTGAGATTCAGGGAATAGGTGCTAGCTTCTGAACGAAAAAACGTCAAAGTGACCGCAGGTCCATCCACATTCCGAGTGTCATAGCCCAAAGAAAAACCACCGGTTTTCAACAAGTCGTTCCACAAATTGGTTCCAACAGTGTCTGATTTCACAGACTCAGATTTAGATGTAGTTGTCCCGTCAATTCCGGACATCTAGGTTAAAGATAAATTCATAGGATGCGCGGGTCTTCGCATGACCCTTTCATTCGGATCATAAAATTTTCGATTGCTTGGATAAAAACTTTGAAGCTTTTGGATTTATTGTTTTGACAAAAATTCAAAACATCAACCTCTTTACCCAACCTTTGAGAGCCACTGAGTTTTTGATACTTCGGAAACATCTTCTGCATCAAAAGAAATGGGTTTACAATGACATCTGGATTACGTAACTTAGAGGCTTGCTGTCTCACATTTGAATTCTTTGAAAAGAAATGCGACATTTCCTCGTGGCAGCCAAGATACCAAGCCTCCAATTCTCTGCATACTATCCTGACTAAATATTTTTCTTTTCGAGTTATAGCATTCAAATTAAGGAGTTTTGCTTTGAGCTCCACGCAATCGTTTGAATCCTGGTCATGTAAAACAATAAACTCACTAAAACGTGCCCAGCCTTTCAATTTTTTAGGAATCGAATTAACTAGGTCTGACTTTCCTTGATGGGGAATCACTACAAAGTGATCATGTGGGAAAAAGCTTATCTTGAATTTTTCCGTCGCAAGCCTAGGTAAAAAATGTAACAAGAATTCTGCGCATGAAGGTTCCTCCGTTAAAATGACGAGCTGTGGTTTCTGCATCAAAACGGCCCAGCTCCTTTCAAAAGCTTTTGCCGCCACAGTTCACCCATTTTGTCGCCCGCTTCGACAAGTGTCTTGATATCGTCAAATTCTGCAAATGAGTGTGCTTTTGTAAATCCGTCAACCTTTGTAAACCAAAAAACCTCATCCATTTTGAGTTCGTTCGCTAGTTCCGTTGAGTGTGAAGTTACGAAAACCTGTCCCCCTTGTTCAGCGTACTCTCTGAGTTCTTCAACCAGATATGGAATTAATTGGTGATGGAGCTGGTTCTCAGGCTCCTCAATACACAGAAGTGGGTGTGGATTCGGGTCATTTAAAAGCAACAAAAAGGCGAACATTTTCATAGTACCATCGGAAACATATCTTCCAATAAAAGGTTCTGAAAATGCTTTGTCTTTAAAAAGAAGCACAACTTTACCTTCCTCAGTAGACCTTGCTTCTACCCTCTCTGCTCCGGGAATCCGCTGTTGAAACCTATCCAAAATGGATTTAAAAACATTTGGAAAATTATCTTTCATAAACTGCGAGACCAAAGCAATGTTATCTCCTGATTGAGAAACATGCTCCGCATAGCCAGCTTCACTAGAGTTCCTAGTCTCATTAACGTGAATATCGCTAAGGTGCCAATTTTCAATCAGCTTTCTGAATTCAGCAATTGCTGGGAAGTTCGAGAATTGACCAAGCCCCTTAATAGCTAAAATATCATGGGATTCCAAAGGCTGTAAAATTTTATTAAGATCTTTTTCGTTTGTTACGTTGGAATCTTTTTCATTGCTAACAGCAAAACCTTTGCCATTTTCGTACTTTAAGAAATTCCATGGTGCACCGCTTTTTCCGCGGCGATAACGAAGGATCTCCAGTTCCACAGTAGGTCGACCAGCTCTATTCAACCCAATTTTAAGCTCATAGGTGGTTTTGGGGCCGCCATTGTGACGAAAACAGAGCTCGAAGCAGATTGGTCCCTTTTCGTTTCGGGTGCAAACCTGCTTGAAACCGCCTTCCTTCTCAAGAGCCGCTCGAACGTTGTCTTTGAGACAGGATTTAAGAAATGATAAGGCTTTGAATAGCGTCGATTTTCCGCTGCCGTTGCTCCCAATAAAAACACACAAATTGGGCAGATCCTTGATTTCAAAATCTTTAAATGCCCTGAAATTTTGAATTCGAATAGACTCAATATGAATCTTACTTTTTGACTTCTCACTTAGCCGAATGGCTTTCAACCTTTGACCCGTGCCGCTTTGTTTTACACTTTTGTTTTTTTTCTTTATCATAGTGGCACGCTCCACAGTATCACCCTTAAAGTTCCTAGCTAAGCCAAGAAAATTTTACATGTAGAATATAGCCAGAACCCTCATTTTGCAAGAGCAGTGCCCATTTTCGGGGCTACACTCATCTGTTGCCAGTCTTGTCCATCTCACAACCATCGATGGGAGGAAAACATAAAGTGGGCAGAGGTACCCTCCATTCAACCTCCCAATTCCCCTAACAGCATCGCCACCCTGCCCCTTTCCGCTTCCAAAATTTTTAAAGCCACTTTTTGGGAAAGGGCTGCTTCCAGAAGAGGAGTGGTCAAGGAAGGGCCTCTTTGGAGCGGCGTTCCTTTATTTTCTGATGGAAAGAGGGTATTTTCTTGTAAAATGCTTTTTTCAAAATCCATATTAAGTAACACGTTACTTTGATCTAAAACCTCTGAAATGAGTTGATTTCGAAGCTTTGCCCAATCTTCTTCCACTTGAAAGCTTTGGGCCAGTGCCTCTAGGCAAGCCAATTTTCCTCGCAAAGGATCGTAAAAGTAGGCCCTGGGGAAAACAGGATTTAAAAAATCCTCAGATGCTGGCTTTCCCGTGGATTTTTGATTGATAAAGTTTCGTTCCACCAGCCATTGACTTGCCTTTAATTGCAGGGGATTGATCCAACTTCCGCACCCCATAGCTCCCAGACGGTTCAGAAGTTCTAGCATTGCTGCAGTACTGGCAAAACTAGGAGAACGGTTTTTGTTGCCTTCGGCACAGTTGTAACCTCCTGCCTCCAAACTTTCTTTTTCTAACCAGTCTTTTAGCCAATCCCGGCCTTCTAAGGGATCTAATCCTCCTTCCCAAAGGATATTCATGGCCGTAGCCAAGGAACAGTGACAGTAAAAATCCAAGTGGGGGTCACATCCGGTGGGACACTGCTCCATGGAATTGAGATAGAAGGTTTGATAATGGGTGTCTAAACTTTGGGAAAAACGTTTGAGGATGAAAGTGGGAATGTGATGAATCAATCCCAGCTCCATCAAAAAACAAAGCTGCCACCAAGGAGTTTTCCATTTAGGCCAATAGGGATCCCTCTCACCCATTTTCCAGGCTTCTTCCGAGCTAAGGTAATGTTTGGTCCAAGCCAACGCATCTTTAAGTCCAGAGTATTCAAAAAGCGCTGAATCGGTCTCTAAGGCCGAGATCCAAACCCGCTTTTTATGATCCTTGCCAGTTCTAAAGTCATCCACATACACCGCTCCGGCCTTTTCCATCACTTTTAACGATGCCAAGTTGTCGTGATTGGCTGTGATCAAAACCCGCTTCAAACCAAATTCAGGAAGATCCTTTACAGTGGAATTTAATAAAAAAGAAGCCACTCCTTTGTTTCGATGTTCTGGGTGCACAGAATAACCAATGTGGCCGCCCATGGTTGCTAAAAAGGAGTTGAGTTCTAGTCTTAAACTCAGATTGCCTACGATGGCATCCTTTTCCAGAGCCACAAACTCCATTTGAGGGAGAAAATGGGCTTTGCGCTGCAAGGAATGACGGAGCCTAAACTCCAGGTGATTTTGAGCCGCTTGAGGGCTGGCGGTCACTTCATCCACCGTTGTTCCAAATCGAGCAAAACCGATTTCATACTGCTGTGGCATGCTCTTTACCATCTCAGCCCAGCTGGCGGCATGGGATGGAGAAAGTTTTTCCATTCGGAGTTGCGTCATTTTTCATCTCCTGATGAGAATTTGCCAAGATCTTATCCATTTTTGCAAACTGAGGCAACCAATGGCACTAGTTTAACGTCAACAATTTGACATAACTAAAGAAATGGGACATTCTGCCTCCTTAAAAATTGATCACGAAGTGAGGTCTCATTCCATGCTGCAGTCACCTCGAACTGATGCTGAAA
>JBIIVH010000099.1:0-6375 GCA_044339525.1 Silvanigrellaceae bacterium
GGCATCATGCGCCGACTCGTAGTGCGAAGCGATCTCAAAGTTCTTTCGTGCTATCTAGGGAATCCCCCACCTCAAAACATGACGTAAGGAATGTTTAGGTGGCGGGAGGATGTCAAAAAGCCGTTAGAGCTGGTTCAATGTATCTGGAAGTTTCAGAAAGGAATTCTACTCAGACGTGTTCTTCTTGTGGATGGAAGCATCCCAAGGAGAGGCGGATTGGGCTAGGGGTAAGAGAATGGAGATGTGAAAGTTGCGGATCACACCACGATCGCGACACCAATGCCGCCATCAACATTCTCCGCACGGGACGTCGTGCGCTGAGCCAGTGTGCGTAGCACACCTTAGGGAATCTCCGTCCTTTAGGGTGGAGAGGACGTCAAATTGCCACTACCTTTGAGTAACTTGGAGGTGGTAGCAGGGCTCACGTTCAGCCTTCTTGTCAACTCGTTGTAGCCAATTCCTTCGCGAGCCATATAAGCTGCAATTTCTTTCGAGACGTCCTCTGCCAATGCACGACGCCTTATCGAACGCGCTTCTGCCTGGGCATGTATTTTTTTAACTTCATCATCACTAAAAACTTCTTTTTCAAGGTCTTCTAGAGTCTGAAATTGATTCAATTTCGTTGCATCAAATTTCATAGTCTGCACTCCTTCAATCGTTCTTTTGCTGTTAAGATATCTCTTTGCTGTGAATCTTTAGTTCCTGCCGCAACCACCACCACGATAACTTTGCCATCAAAGCCAAAGTAGACTCGAAAACCGGGGCCAGGACTTCGCAGATCTCGTATTTCCCAAAGTTCTCGGTCCAAATGCTTAAAAACTTTTGGTCGGCTCCCGGGTCCGTCATTTGCTAAATCCCGAAACAGTCCAGCCAATTACTGTTTGTCCTTCGGCGACAATACCTTAAGCCACTCAGACACTGGTTTCTGCCCATTTGCATTCACCCAAAACAACACTGAAAACTGAGATTTAACCAAACACAGCCTCCTTACCCCTCTATCGACAAATACTATTTTATACTATAGTACTACTTTTAGGTAAAGCACTCTCACCACACACCCCATAACTCATTTTATGGGATATGGAAACAATTATTCTTTTATTCTCATATACTTAAATATTCATCCTTGTGATTGTATCTTTTTTAAAGTACGTTACTATATAAAGGTACAATTGTGCCGATAGGGAGGTATGGCTTGGAAGTCAGAGCCTACAGGGAAGAAGGAAAAAAGAATGCTTTGGAACAGTTTTTGGAGTCGCTCAAAGACAAAAACGACATTCAAAAGGTTCGCAAACTTATTCGGCTCCTGGAAATCATGGGATTTGATTTGGGCATGCCCGTTTCAAAAAATCTTGGGGATGGACTTTTTGAACTCCGGGACAGAGCACGTGGCTTGCGGCTCTATTACTGTTTTTACGAGCACACTGTCGCGGTTTTGCTGCTTGGTGGAGACAAATCGTCGCAGGATTCAGACATCAAAAAAGCCCGATCAAGACGTAACAAGCTAAAGAGCGGCGAGGTGAAGCTATGAAAAAGAACTCCATTGAACTTGTTAAAGTAGATGATGCTTTTGAAAAATATTTGAGCCGTGAAGAGATTGAAACAGCGGACGCCGAGGCAGAGGCGGAGTCAAAAGTTCTATTTGCGATGCTAGAAGATGTGTCCAACATGGTTGTACAACTCATGCAAAAAAAGAATCTTAGTTTTAGGGCATTTGCTAAAGAAAATGAGCTCAGCCTTTCTATGGCCACAAAAATCATCAAAGGCAGCGGAAACATCACACTTGCAACTTTGGCAAGTGTGGCTTCCAAGAATGGTCTCAAGGTAAAAATTGGATTCGAAACGGATTGAGCCTCTCTTTCAGGGCTCAACACAATAGATCTTCATCCAAGCATTCCAATTTTGGGCTCCTGTTTAACCACTTTTGTCATGTTGAACTCCTGAAGGCTACCGGAACTGCAAGTTGCAGTGATGGATATGACAGAATCTTGAATCTGTCGCAACTTCAAACAAAGTCTTGAAAGTAAAATCGACATAAGACGATGCAGCATGCAAACATTGAGATAATGAATTGAGCTGACTCAGCATGTTACCTGAAAGCCTTTCGGATCAGCCCATTCAACGAGAAAAAACACCAAAAACAACCCGATACCTAGATGCCTAAAATTAAAGTAACAAAGGACAATCTTTTTGACTGGGAATCCTCTTCGTGATAGTTTCTTTTTCTCTATTACAGTTGAAAAACCCAGGAAATCACTTCGATGAAGTCACACCTGTCTTGATATATTCACGTATTTTTTCAGTGCAAATAAGCCTGATCATTGTTTGATATCCTACACCTCTTTGTTCTCCAGCTTTTTGAAGCATGGCAATGAGATCTTCTGGCATCGTTACGTTAAACTTTCTACCAACTCGAGGTCTTCCCTTACGCTGGCCAGCCGAAACAACCACAGCATTTGGAACATCCGAGCCCTCACCAAAGTCACTTTCTTCAAACTCTTTTTCAAAATCAGCGTTTTGCGTTTTCATAAACTCTTTTTTCTCCATCTCTCGACTTCTTCCTGCGTAAATCCATGTTTAGAAAGTTTTTGAGTGTTTTGTTCGTCCCAATCAAACTCTCCAGTCCAAACTTCTCGCAGCCAAAGCAAGAGAGAGCCACTCACATCTTTCAAAACCAAGGGGCCGCCTCCTTTATACGGTACATCGGCAAGTTATAATATATCTTTAGGGTATCTTTTAATCAAGGGGAGGTTTTAGTGAAGGCGCACACCCGTAAGTATCACATAAAAAGGGTTATGTGATACGATTATCACAATCACAACGGTTGGTTGTGGATTTGGAAACTGGGTGTTTTGGGGAGGGGTCCATGGAACAGGACGAAGATTTTGCTCTTTAATTGTCCTTTTTTAAATCGGAGGACCAATGGGGTCACCCTCCCCTCCGGCCGGGAGCCAGCTCGTTGGGAGCCACGGGCCAGAACAAAGCTTAGTGAAAATAAAAAAGCAGAACCCATGGGGCCTATTTAGCCCAATCACCGAAGGAATATGCTGAATCAGACCCGGTGCCTTATAGGATGTGTCCAAAGAAACACAAGAAAAAAGAATCAATGTTTTCCTTTTGGCACCATGAATGTTTGATGACTCCTGCAGTTATGATAACGTACGTTGTCGATCATGCTTAACGGGGTGACAATTGGAGTAAATGCGGACGATTCGGGTTCATGATACAAAGCCAGCGGAGGTTTGCAATTATGGTAATTGCTGCACTGGATGCACATGTAAAGTTTGGGCTTGATTATTTTGCAGAGGAGGTAGAAAAAAATCTTGAGGCTGACCTCGTTACCATTTATAGCCCTATTGTTCCAGGCTTAGAGAAGGCAGTTGACAATGCTTTACATGGTTTTACCTCTAGAAAAGACAAACTTGTCGTAGTCCTTGATACAACAGGGGGAAGCGTCGAAGTCGTAGATCGCATGGTCGATTGCATCCGAAATTTTTACAAAGAAGTTGTATTTTTAATCCCAGATAAGGCAATGTCTGCAGGAACTGTTTTTGTGATGTCGGGTGACCGTATTATGATGAATTACTATTCGGTCCTAGGCCCTATTGACCCCCAAGTGCAAAAGGACGGGAAATGGATTCCTGCACTTTCATATCTGGAAAAATTTGAAGAACTTGTTCAGCGCTCGAGCTCTCAGCCTTTGACTATTGCAGAATTGACGTTATTGCAAAAAATGGATCTGGCTGAGCTGCATACATTTGAGCAGGCCCGAGAAATCTCAAATACATTATTGGAAAAGTGGCTATCGCAGTACAAATTTAAAGATTGGACTGAAACAGAAACCAAGAAATTACCAGTGACTCTTGAGATGAAAAAAGTGCGTGCAAAGGAAGTAGCGAATCAGCTAAACGACATAAAGAAATGGCATAGCCATAGTCGTGGAATAAACATGGACACTCTTAGAAACGAGATTAAGCTAAAGATTGAAGACTTTGATGAAAACGAGGTTCTCAAAAGGAATGTGAAAAATTATTTTGATCTATTGGCAAATTATGTGACTCAAAAAGGTTTTTCATCTTTCATTCACTCACGATTTTACTTCTAGGAGTTAAAATGAAAAACAAAACAGCAGCAGATAAGATACTTGAGGACAGCAAATTGATTTCCGAGGAAACCAGAGCTGAATTTGAAGCTGCCAAAAAGCTTTTAACTGAATTGGGAATGAAATTCGAAAGCCGGTACTCTCTATCGCATCCCTTGGAACGCACACAAGCCTCTGAGGAGAAGCTTAATAAACAGTTGGCTTGGAAAATTCAAAAAGTCTCTTAGAGTACCAAATGGTTCTCAGTAAGTCATTTAGTGAACCAAATGAGAAATTACTTTTAGGGCATCCATGGGAAATTCAACTTAAAATGCGTTCCAGGACTCAAATTACCCTTGCGGCAAGTTAAGGAAACGCTTTCAAATAAACCCATTTCAACTCCCCATTTAATGGCTCTGGTTACAGAACTATTTGATCCCGTTTCAAGAGCTTTCGCTAGCTCGTGACGGTTCAAGCACACAATTTCCATCTGTCCACTTTGCGCCTTTTTGTAGATCTCAAGATACAATTTTATTGGTAGATATCTTTTCATACCAAATGTTTTAATCAAATATCCATGTAGCCACTCCTCTGACTTTGAAAAATCGGCTGAAACTTTTGGCCCAAAAAAAAGTGCATTTGCAGCTGCAAACCAATTTACATCTCCAAGGGTCGAAGCTTTGGTCAATGAGCCAACATGCTGGGGAGCCAGCTCGTTGGGAGCCAGCTCATTGGGAGCCAGCTTGTTGGGAGCCAGCTCATTGGGAGCCAGCTTGTTGGGAGCCAGCTCGTTGGGAGCCAGCTCATTGGGAGCCAGCTTGTTGGGAGCCAGCTCATTGGGAGCCAGCTCATTGGGAGCCAGCTCATTGGGAGCCAGCTCATTGGGAGCCAGCTCGTTGGGAGCCAGCTCCGTTTTAGCACCTGGCACTTCTCGATAATCTGAATCATCCCCCATAAGACCATCGAGTGGTCGGCTCTGAGCCCCTTGAACCTCTCGCTCATGGCTCTCTCGACGTGAGCTTTCACCCCACTGGACCCCGCCCTCTCTCACCTCGTCTGACGACGAGCCTATCCCAAAATTTGGTTTGAGCATTGCCCTTGCCTGAGCAATCAGTGGGTTTGAGTCAAGGGGTGAACCAGCATGCTTCTGAGCCGACTTTTTAAGCCGCTCTTGAAGCTCCCTCCTTGCCTTTTCTTCTTTGGAAACCTTCTGCATATCATTTTCCCTCACATGGTTTCAACGAGGGCATCATAAGCGCGCTTAATTTTTCCATCCCAAAGTTTTGGTTTGGATCGCCTCCCAGCACCAACTTCATTAATTCGTGCCATGACCTCTTCAAACAGCCCAGAAACTTCCTCGCTGGCCTTTGAGGCGGCCGCATGCATCAAAACGCTAATACCGGAATGCTCATCCGTCTCCGGGTAGAATTTAGATTGGCTCATAAAATTTTCAAAAACGAGCTCGGAATAAGTGGTTCGAATGAAGTCAATCACCCTTTTATGAGTATTGAGTTGGGGCTGAACCTTTGTCAGTACGATCCCCAACATTCGCATGGAACAAGCCTGTGCTAGTTTGTCTAAGGCATCCTGAATGTTCATGATTCCACGCACACTCTTAAGCTCAGGAGTGATCGGAATGATCACAAAATCAGATGCCATCACAGCATTGTTAAAATGCACATCAAGGTTAGGAGGAGTATCAATAATGACGGTACTAAACCTATCTTTAATAGAATTACATCGTAAAAATCTCTGAATAAAAGTGGATGGAGTAGGATCTCTTGAAATGGAGATGGCAGCCTCCATTGCATCCAAATTATTAGGCAATAAAAACAAATTTTCTTGTCTGGTTTCAAAAACATGCTTATGAGCCTGAAGTGGTTCAGGATTTCGATACCATTGAGCTAGGGTTTGGGTTGTGTCTCGGTGGGATTGATAACCCAAAGAATCACTCGCCCCCCCTTGAGGGTCCGTATCAATCAAAAGAGTTGATTGTCCTGCCAAAGCAAAAGCAGTGGCCAAATTTACGGATAAAGTCGTTTTTGCAACTCCACCTTTTTGGTTTGCAACACAGATCACTTTCATCACCATCCTTCACCCCTTATTTCTACCCAAAAAAAGCACTAGAAATTAATATATAGGATCTCGAATCAAAACAAAAACGCAGTAGAACGAAATTTGGGTGCATCCGCGGATTGATGTTGGCTGTACAGCCAGTATTGCCAATGGACGAATGAGGTGTTAATTCAGAAATAGCGTTTTGCCTCAGGAGTTAGACATGACAAAAGTAGTTA
>JBIIVH010000100.1:0-6301 GCA_044339525.1 Silvanigrellaceae bacterium
TGAGTTTTATGTCCTTCATCACCTGAGCTACAATGCCTAGATGTTCAATTTGTAAAGTTTTTCCCTGCATAACGAGCCCTTGAAGAAAATTTGAGAAAAGGTACTCTGCAGAAGTTGAAAAATCAACTTAGTGCCACCAGATTTGCTTCAAATTATAGAAAAGTTTCGCTAAAAAATTTATTCAGATATTTTTTAGAGCTAGTGCGGAATGCGGGAAATAGCGTTGTTGCCGTGTGATGTGGCCAGTGAAAAATGTTAAGAGCTGGAACCATGGTCCAGACCATTGATGCCGTAATGCAGGTGGAACCTGCCATGATAATAGAGAGCAAAGATGCGATGCAGCCATTGAGGTTTGGCCATGGTGTTATCCTCAAAGCGGCTCGTCCCAGACGAAAGCCTAAGCGCAGCACAATCCATGCTTCCTATAGAATCAGGAACAAAAATATCCCAAAAATGATTGCGCCTCCGTAACCTGAGCGGCGATCTCCATCGTCTTAATCATATTGGTGCATATGCATCTCCCTCAGGATCTCGTTTTGGTCCAAGGTGCGCCTTTTTGAGTCTTTCGATCTCATCGAGCACTGGATTGATGGCTTCTTTTGCGAACAACTTTGATTCCCAGGAGATCTCCTTCTTGGGAAAGATGCGCTCCAGATAGTCTGCAAACCAATCGATGATGAGCGCTGGCCTAGAAATATCTCTAGATTTCGCTTCGTTTTTCGACATTGCTTTGTCGGAAATATCGGTGATCACCTGGCAGATGCCGCGTTCCCATTCCTCGGAAACGTCTTCGACCTCGCCAAAGTGTTCCTGTGCCATGATCCGCAGTAGTTCGGGAAAACTTTTGCTTCGCTCGATCCATTTGAGAAACGTGTCGTGCCCGAACACGAGGTAGATTGAGACATAGATGGATGTGATGGGTCTGCGCAAAGCTCGACATTTCTGGGCGATTTCTGCTCTGTTCTTGGTTTCTCGCGCCATCACTCCTCCCATTTACAACCGCGCATCCTGCTCTGGGGCTCTGCGTCCAAAGAGCAGGTTATCGAGATCTTCTCGTGGTCCTTCGATGATTTCAGTCAAACGCTCCAGATCATCGGTGCCAAAGTATTTAATTCGGATCTCTCCATTGCTCACTTCAACCCAAGTGGCGAGTCGTTCTCTGAGCTTTTCCTGTGAGCACAACTCTTGCATGAATCCGGCAGGTTGAGCGTTTATGGTGATCTGTTCTGGAGATGAACTGCCCTTTTCTTCTTGTCGTTTTCGCTGCTGTGCGAGAGATCCGCCCGCTCTGTTCTTGGGATAGTTGAGAGCTTTTCGAGGGCGATGCCCCTTTCCCTGTTTGAGGTACCGGGCAATTTCAGCACGAAGATACTTCCAATTCTCTTTCTCAAAATGCTTTTGTCGCGATGCAAAGGCATTGACAAGAACGCGGGCGGTAAAAAGATCGTCATACTGCTTCATGATCTTTTGGAGATCCTGAGGAATGGAGCCGATCCAGAGGTATTTTCTGAGCGTCCGCGGCGAGAGATTCGACTGTGACAATCCTCGAAAACCCTGCTCAGAGAGCTGTTTGGCAAAGTCTAAGGGGTGGAGTGATTTGTTCATACAACACCATTTCGGAAGTAAGTGCGCATGATATTTGCGAATGTCTCCGACGTGAATCCCTTGATGGTTTTTCTCGTCGCTGTGTCCGGGTAATCTGCCCAGAGTGAGTCGCGGATGCGTTGCGGGACAAAGTAGCTCGCAGGGTCGCTCATGAAAGCTTCCAGAAACGGCCAGAGTGGGGAGGGAACCTCAACTTCGTCACCCGTTCGCATGACATAGGCAAGACGAATGATGTCTGAAATATGCTTTCTGTGCTTGGATTTTTCGATTGGGTTTGGATGTTGCAAGAGGTTCTGACACGCAATGGCTTTGAGGACAATGAGACTGGATAGGGATGCGATTGAGACGCTTCCTCCTTCGACTTCACGCACAATTTTGTGTTTTGCAACGAGATCGATAGCGGGTTGCGGCAGCACAATGGCTGACATCTCAGCATTTGGGATGCGGTGCACCCAACGATCTGAGTCGGGTACGACTTCTTCGGAGAATATTTCGATGATGGCAGGGATATCTCTGCGTCCATTGGGAGCCTCGAAGCGAAACGACTGGCTCTTTCCGCTTTGCAGGCACTGGCTATTGTAGTTGTTGGTGGTAAAGAATTCTCGCAGAGAATCCCAAATCCCTTGAGCACCTGGAGCCGTGGTGAGTTCCAAAATGGCCATATCGAGATCCACCGTGGCTCGTTGGCTCTGAGCGTTGCGCTCTTCAAGATGGAAAACGGTGGCGGTCCCGCCAATGACGGCATAATCCTTTTGAAACGCGGACAAGGCAGCAAAGAGCTTCCAAGCATTGGGTGGAATATTGGTCATGAAGCCTCCATCAGAAGAGCGGGGGAGAGGTTGTTTTCTTGTAGAAGCTCATACAAAACCTCGCGTTCGCGTGCGTCGGGCGAGTGTCGTTTCGTGAGGGCAAGATCGATGACGTTGAGGCACCGCTCACCGTTCTTCTCGGCGAGTAACGCGGGTGCATTGCGCCAAACTTGCACGAGAATTCGGGGAGTAAGGGTGCGACCATCGATGCTCGGAAGAGAGTCAAAGTCCTTCTGCGACATGGCTAGCTCGATGGTTTCATCTTCATTCAGACGGAGGTGCCCCAGCCGGGAAAGTGCCTGGTTCCCTGCGTAGATGGGGTTTGGGGGAATCTCGGCCAGCCGGGAGCGGCGCAGCACGGTTTCCGTTTCGACGAGGAGGAGCCGCTGCCAAAGTTCTTCTCTTTCCACAAAAGCAAATCGCTTCTGGGGACCGCCGCCCTCGGATTCTCCAAACCCCAGGTCTACAAGCTCGGCCAGCAGGCGCGTGTGACTTGCAGGGGAAAGACTGGCTCCTGGAAGGTGCTTCTGGAGGAGCAGCCGGAGCTCCATCGGCTTCCAGTGTTGCTGCCACGGCTCGGTTCCTTTGAGGAGGGCACAGCTCACAACTTGTCGCCCTGTGGCGGAGAGCTGCGCGGCGTTTCGTGTGCGCCACCGCTCTTGGCGCTTCGGTGCACTCTTGTAGAGAAGACCAAGGGAGGGGGCGAAGAGTTTTTGCCCTGGAATGATGTGCGCGATGTCGCGGGTGACGAGAAGTCCCGGCAGTTCTTTATCTGTGGCGTGGAAGGCAAACACGAGTGGAGCGGGAAGCTCCTTCAGTTTCTCGGCGAGGGCGAGAATCTGTTGCCCTTTGGGAGCCCCTGCCACGACAAGCAAGGTGGCTGGGGCTCCGAGGAAACGGAAACCGTAGGCTTCCACGGTGGTCTGCGTCTGAAGAGAAAGGCCGGACGGGAGCGGACGGCGCCCTTCGAGGCGCACGCTATCTGGGCCGAAGGCTTCGGCGATGAATGCCATGCTTTCCTCTGGGAGAGTTTTCATGGGTTTGCGGGCTCCTTATTCCATGTATACATAAAGTATATTTCTTGTGAATGGAATTTGCAATATGTAGACGTGAAATTTCCCCTAGGGGATGACAACGCTGTTGTCCTTTGGCGGCTCTTACTAGAGTCAACTTACCGGAGTTTCATGAAAATTACGACATCAGGCGACCTTAAGTTCTCCTCCCTCTCTTTTTTCTCACTAAAATCTCGCCAAAGTTTCCCATAATGGACGTTATCCGATAGTGTATGACGATTTGGTAATACATGACTGTTGTGTTTACGTGTTTACCTATAGTACTATGTAGTTGATAGGATCGACGTTTTGCCCAAACGAGTCCTTTTGGGAAGGGCAAAAACTCCGTTTCCTGAAAAAGGGGGGAGTTGCCTGCGGAGCTTGGGGTGTGGTATAAATGAAATTATAGTTTCAGCTAAATTGAATAAAGAGAGGTTTAATTTCTTATATGGCGAAAACTCCGGCAAATTTGCTCCCTTCTCTGGAGCGCCTTTTGGGAGATCTAGGCGAGCGCATCCGGGCGGCTCGGGTTCGGCGCAACCTGACGGTGATGATGGTGGCCGAACGTGCTGGAATCTCTTTGCCCACTCTACGCATGGTGGAACGAGGGAGTGCTTCGGCAAGCCTCGGGGCTTATGCGCAAGTTCTGCTCGCCCTCAACCTTGCTGGAGATCTTGAGTTCATAGCGCGCGATGATGATTTGGGGCGCAAGCTCCAAGACCTAAACTTGCCCGAACGCGTGCGTCCGAAAAAAACAGTGAGAGGTAAAATTTAAAATCTTTTGAAGGATTAGGCTGGGATTTTACGCTCCACTGGAAAAACATCGGAAGTTGGTTTTACTTTTATTCTTCAAATTACCTATTATGTTCTTTAAAGAGTAAAAAATAAACCTTTGGTTTGACTTTTTTCCAATTAGTAACGTAATATGTAATTTATGGAAGAAAAATGGAATCATAATCACCAAAAACACGCCTCTAAAACAACGCAGCTTCTATTGACTTTGCGTCCTCGTGAAGTCCTTACCTCACAGCGCTTGCGTTCACTTGGTGTATCTCAAAGGCTTGCGAATTATCTAATAGAACGCGGGGTTTTGAGTTCTCTTGGCAGAGGCGCTTATGTACGGGGAAAAGAGATTCCTCATTTTACCTCGGCATTAGAGGCCATTATCATCCAGCTACATTTGCCAATACATCTTGGAGGACGTACAGCCTTAAATCTCCTAGGTGTTTCCCAGTATCTTACATTGACAGATGGACAAATTGCTTGCATTGTTGCTACACAGAAAACGAAACTTCCCCATTGGTTTTGCTCTACGCAATGGAGCGTAAAGCCAACTCTCATCCAAACGCAATTTTTAGACTCAGGTTTAGGCAATACGATAGATCTGTTAACCATTGATGGCTTTAAAGTGAGTGTGTCTTGCCGAGAGCGTGCCATACTGGAAGCGATATATCTTATTGATAAAATTCATAGGTTTGAAGAAATTGATGAGTTGTTTGAGAACTTGCATTCACTGAGTCCAACCCTCCTCCAGACTCTTTTAGAGGGGTGCTCATCGATTCGAGTTTGCAGAATATTTTTATATTTAGCACACAAGTACGATCTTCCGTGGGTACACAAACTAGATGAATCCCGCATCGCTCTAGGGCAAGGTAAGCGGGAGATTGTAAAGAATGGGATGCTAGACCCACGTTACCTAATTACGGTTCCACGCGAAGAGAGGGAGTCTGATGTCTAGTGAGTTCAATCACGTTTTTAGATCTCAGGTAAGGTTACTCTTAGAAGTTTTGCCCATTGTCATGCAAAGTGAGATTTTTGCTTTAAAGGGTGGTACTGCCCTTAATTTATTTGTGCGTGATTTGCCTCGTTTATCTGTTGATATCGATTTAACTTATCTTCCCCTAAAACCCCGTGCAGAAATGCTCATAGAGATGAACTACGCTCTGAGTGAAATCGCTGCAAACATACAACGTGCCATTCCTCATTCCACTGTGCGTCCAAATAAGCCGTTTAACTCGGGTAAAGAAGTTAAATTAATAGTTGAATTAGATGTTTATACAGTAAAAATTGAGCCTAATTACATCTTACGTGGGTGTGTATTTCCACCAATAGAAATGCCTCTTTCTAAGAAGTGTGAAGAACATTTTAAAGTCTCATTCACTTCAAGATTAATGAGCTTTGAAGATTTATATGCAGGAAAAATGTGTGCAGCCCTTGATAGGCAACACCCAAGAGATCTCTTTGACATTTACTTTCTATTGGAAAATGAAGGTGTAACAGATAAAGTCAGACAGACTTTTTTGGTTTATCTTATGAGCCACAATCGCCCAATGACAGAGCTATTAAATCCAAATTGGCACGATATAACAAAAACATACAACTCTGAATTTTTGGGTATGTCAGAAGTTTTACTCACAACGCAGGAGCTAAAAAGTGCTGGCGAACGGCTCATTCATACCATCAAGAATGGTCTCACAAATCATGAACGTAATTTTTTAATTACCTTTAAGAGAGGGGTGCAAGATTGGAACGATTTTTTTAATCCTGATGTTCAGAATTTTCCTGGCATCATTTGGAAACAAAGAAACCTAGAAAAGTTGAACTTCAAAAAAAGAGAAGAAGCCGTTCGTAGGCTGGAAGAAATTCTTTTATATTAACAAAAGAATTAATTGGTTACAACACTAAGGATTAAATAAACAGGAACCCTCGTCAACCACACTCGCCCCTAAAGGAGCGAGCTTGAGGAGTGAAGACTCCGAAAGCGGTTGACCAGCCCCCTTGGGAAACCGAGGAGACGCTTTTGTGGAATGGCGAGGCTAACGCTTCGCCAAAATA
>JBIIVH010000052.1:0-30157 GCA_044339525.1 Silvanigrellaceae bacterium
TTGTTGAGGCAGGATGTAAGGTTTTGGTAAAGGAACGCCTTTGTGGTTCAGGGATGCGCTGGAGCCTTGATGGTTGTCATGATATATTACAGTTACGCAGTTTAGCTATAACCGATGGGCGATGGGACCCGTTTTGGAAAAAAGTAGACCGATTTGGAATCGCAGCAGCATAGGTGTCAATAATTTGGCCAGATGGTCAAGACATCAATCCGCGGATGCACCCGGAGTGGCAGGAGGAGAACTCCTGTGAAACGAATGCTCACTTTGTCAGACGGCAAAGGTACCTGTCGAATACCTCAAAGTCTTGAACCACAAAGGTACCAACCCCACCACTTTCGCTGAAAGGCTTCACAGAAGAGGAGACGACCTCAAAGGTAAGTGTGTTTTTCGAAACAAGGCAGGATCGAGTGTCTATGCGAGTGCCTTGGCCGGTAAATTGATTAATAAGGCAGTTGTCGAACATAAAATTTGTGATAATGATACCGTTATTTTCGTTCAGCTTAAAGACGCGCGGGCTTTCGCTTCGGAACATGTTATAGTTGCGACTAGGTTGTCCTTGATAAGTTAGAACCCAATCGAATTGGGCTGCTTTCGTATCGCCTATTCGCAATGAAACTTCAAAACTTCGGGAGCCCGAGCAAGTGCCAAGCCAGTTTCCACTCCAATTGTCATCAATAGCCCAGGCGAATTGAGTGCCGTTCAAAAGTACAGTGGTCGTAAGAAACCGAAAACTCCAAGCAGTAAAAGACATTTTTGCTCTCCAGGTGAAATTTCCCAATACAAGATTCAGTCCTGTGGGTTGCTGTCACGACAGACAACATATGTAAAAGTGGCCCTTTGGTCAATGCGGAAAAAAAATCGGTAAATTGAAGTAGCTAAAAGAAGCTAAAGTTGGTTGATTCTATCCGGACTACGAAGCTTAAGTAATAGGCGGATTTCAAGAGTGAGGTTTATTCCACCCACAAAGAGTAATTCTTGCGCTGGGCAATAACCGCCATAAAGCTCTTGTAAGGTGACGAGTTGGGATGGAGTGAGATAGTTTGTATCGATACTAAAGTAACAAACCTTACACAGTCCGGATTGTGCAATTTCTTGGCGCAGTTCCTCATCGTTCTGGGT
This sequence comes from Silvanigrellaceae bacterium, assembly GCA_044339525.1. Classification (GTDB taxonomy): domain Bacteria; phylum Bdellovibrionota_B; class Oligoflexia; order Silvanigrellales; family Silvanigrellaceae; genus JBIIVH01. Next base: position 1,120 of record JBIIVH010000052.1, read on the forward strand.
GTCCCAGTTGGGAAACAAAAAAGGTTTTTGTGTGTAAAGATCTCTTAACCATGGCAGAGATTTTGCCACTTGCACGTGGCACCACGGTTCGCAGGGTTCAAATTTTCCATCGGGCAAGATCCAGCCGCTGATTTTTTGCGCCATAACACAAAAGAGCTTAACACACTAAGGGTCCCCGGGCCAGCGCAATTGGGTGGGAAAGGTTTCAAAGTTGATGCGAAACTTGAAATCATTCATGTCTTTGTTGGAATTAGCAGAGGTATCGTCTTCCATGTCAAAGGAAACATGGGGAGGTGTGGCTTGAGGGTTTTTGGTGATGCGCACAAATTCGGTATTAGTGGGCACAAACACCACCGGGTCCATTCCTGATTTTTCAATGGTAAATTTTAGTCCTACATTGGTTTTTTGAGACATATTTACAGATAGCATCAATTCTTTAGTGGCCGGGTCACCTTCGTTACAAATGCTTTGCTGGTAAGCCGACAGATTTTCCAAGCTGGTGCCGGTTCCGGTGGCCACCTGCAGGCACACTTTTTTGTCGGTGTCCTTAGAAACTCGAACGATGGTGAACTTCACCATTTGCGTGGTGATGGGAGTGGCCGTGGGTGTGGGAGGGACGGGAGTTAAAGTCAGCTCTGGCTTTACGCCTGCGGCCTCCTTGGGCCCGCCAGAGGGCTTCGGTTCCTCCGGTTTGGCATCTGCAGAATCCTCCCTGGTGCTGGGAGCGGTGGTTGGTTTGGGAGTATCGGGAGTTGCCTCCACCTCTGCGGAATCCTCTTCTTCCGGAGATGATTTGGGCTGGGGAGGCTGGGCGCAGTTTCCTAAGCTCCAAAAAATCTGGAATGAAATGAGGGGGATGCACTGCCTAATGGATTTAGAAACACCCGCCATGCCATACTCCCCAAATCACCTAGCCATAATTCGCTGTTTCGCGTTGCATTCTACGATCTAGGAATCGGCAAAACGCAGTGAAAATTGAAGAAATCCCTGTAAATGCTAAAAAGGAAAGATGAAAAAAAAGTGGGGAAGCAAAAGTTCCCCATGGGATTAAGGAAGAATGAACCCTACAGCCGATTTTTCTACCCAGAATTTTTCCGCCTTGTTAACGCACTCAGTTCCCTTTACAAAACGGCCATTGGCGTGATGTGCCACGGGAAGGACTGATTTTCCTCCTAAAGTAAGGGCCTGTTTACTTAGGGCCACGAGATGGCTGCCGGCGGGAATCTCGGCACAGTCGGGACTTCCTTGGCCTGGAGCGGTGGAATGGAGTACGGTTTTTGAATTTACCTTTAAAATCATATCTGATTTAGGGGTGTTTTGGATCCATTTTTTTACGCTGTCGATGTATTTGGCTCTAATGGCGGCATCGGTGAGAGGGCGATCCATGGGAGGCATGGATGGGGTGCTCCCTCCTTCTCCGGGTGAGATTTTACTTAGAAGCACGCTATTGTCTGGATCTTGGGCGCGCACCCAGTTCCCCAGGGAGGCCACATAACGCAAAGCCGATACGGGAGACTCTTTGGAGTCTCCATTCAGTGTGAAATCATCATGGCATCCTTGGCAATGCTGCGATCTAAACACAGTGGCAACGGCTGTTTGGTAGCTTTGCTCATAACTGGGGACATCCGAAACTATCTCCGCTAATATTTTAGGCATATCTAAGGATACGGCTGGGGTATCGGGGACCACATTTCGGGTGGAGGCAATGCGATAAATGGCGTGATTTTTGTCGTCTGCCACCCAGATGCTGCCATCTTGTGCTTGGGATAGGGCCACGGGAGCTCCCTTTGGTCTGTTTGCGGGCACTTCATTCCACCTCGCAACCAGTTCCACGGCTTGAGCCTGGCCCGCGCCTCCCGGATAATTCACTTCCCCAAAAGTACCGTTGGGTTTGTCTTCAAGGAAAGAGGCATTTGGCTCTCGAAGCGGTATGCCATTGGCGTCAAGTGCATAGGCAAGTATCCGATGCCCCGTGGGGCGATACCCATGCAAAGCCACCAAAAGTTTGTTTTGAAATTGAGGTAACAATCCTCCTGTGTAATGCAACAAACCCAATGGGGCTCCATGGGGAGGTAACAAAACAAAAGGAGAGTGGTATTGGGCGTTTTTGTTGTTACAAGCAAACGAATGGGATTTCCATTCATCACTCGTAGATTGATGGTCATAGCAATAGGGCCAACCATAATGAGGTGCCGTTGCGGCAGTGGGGCTGGGAGCGTCTAAAGCAGCCTTCGGGATTAAATTCATCTCTTCAAAGGGCCTGGTGCTTTCCGTAAAATCCCTGGAGTTTTCCACCTGAATGAGATCACCTCCTCGAGTGAAAAGGAGCCCCATGGAGTTACGTAGCCCTTGGGCCACCACGTCGTAATTGGCATTCCAGTTGCCTTTGTCTTTATCAAATTTGTATCTTCGAATCACCGCCCCGTGGTTTTTAAAGGTGCGATCCGCTCCCTTAGACACCTCTTGACAATCTTTGCCCTTAAAGGGAGAGCAGGCATCCGTATAAGCGCCCACGTTTACAAATAGGTTTTTATTGGAGTCAAAGGCAAAATGCTTTAAAGGATGCATGGAGTTGCGGGCACCATTGATGTCCATGGGTGGAAGTCCTGAAAGAATGGTTTTGACTTTTTTGGGATCGATGGGAGAACCATCACCTGGAATGTCATTTAAAGAGATGCTTTTAATAGAATGGTCTAGGGAAAAATAAATGGAATCGTTGGGTCCTGCAATGAGTTGATGGACCAGAGACAATCCCGATAGGGCCACTCTTAACTTAACACCTGATTTGCTACCATTTGTATTGGTTAAACGCCAGATCTTTCCAGACGTCGTGCTCCAATTGGCAAAATCACTCACCAAAAAATCATTTTTTCGGCCCGGAATTTCTAGTATTACCCTAGGTGCAAAAGATTTTGCTCCCGTAACCACGAGTCCAAGGCATGTCCCAGGGGCCATTCCCACCTTGAGAGCCGGAAAACCGCCACAGGAAACATCAGTGGATTCAAAGGTATAACCGGTTTCGGAAGTCCGTGCCTGGGGGTCGTCACCGTAGGGGCCTGCGGAATCCCGGGTGTTGCAGGAAAACGCACCTCCAGACAGGATAAAGGTAACAAAAAGGATTTTGACAGGGTTGGATTCTAAAAGAGTCAACTTTCCACTCCTCTAAATTTGTAAAGAAACAAGTTAGAGGATCGTAGGACACAAAAATCAATTAATCAAGTGGCCGATAATGGATGGAATTTAGCGCAGCCATCAGGGAACGGTAAGAAGAAAGGAGGCAAATCTCGCTTTGTCGGTGGCATTTAAAGGAGCACCTGGGGGCATGTTACCGTTTGCCGCCTCGCTGGCTATGTTGTTCTTTTGTCCTGACCACGTGCCAATGGTTCCTATGGTGAACGTCCAAGCGTTTTTGGCTGCTGCATTGTTGGCTCCACTGGCATGGCATCCCGAGCATTTGGCCTCCGCTTCCGTGAGAGTGAAGGCCGTGGCGGGAGCGGGACTTGCCGTAGGTGAAGCCGAGGCGCCGGGTGTGGGAGTTGGGGTGGGCGTCTTGGACTTCAGTGTGTCCAAAAAGGCTAGCATTTTGGCCCGGGCTTCGGCGCTAATGCCAGCGGCTGCCGTATTGGTTTTGGGGGGCATGTCGTTCTTTTCCACTCGGGCACGAATGTTGGTGAGTTTTGTAACCCATCCATTTTCATTATCGGCTCCGTTCCAGTGGTAGCCGCTGGAAGGCCCATGGCAGGAGCCACACGTGGCCTTCGCTTCTGCAAAGGTAAAAGCGGTTACCCCTCCCGTTCCGGTGCCCGCAGACCCAGAGGGCTTGGGGCTCACCTTGCTGCTGTCTTTAGCTGAGGTTTTGTTATTGATCTGTGTGTCTTGTGTGCCACACGAAAGAGCAATGCCAAGGGCAAGGGCGCAGGATACCAAGGGAAAGGCAGCCCAGGCCAGTTGAGGGGAAAAATTCTTTTGAAAGGGTGATGGGTTCACGGTCCGTATCCTCCTGGTTACGAGATCCCTATCGGCTAGGTGGCAAAAGTTGTTAGGGCCGTCGTTTTTTTGGCAATATCATTGAAAAAAAACGGAATTAGGGGGAAGTTAATCGTCTAGCTTTACTTTTTTAAAAAAATCCATAATACTGCGTGGCTTGCTAATCACGAGACGTTAGAAGGAGATTGGGGTGGCCATTCGCAAAGAACAACAAGCCCAGGAACTGACTCCAGATGAAGTTCAAAAGCTTAAAGAACTCTTACTTAAAGAAAGAAATGAACTTGCCAATAAAGCTAAAAATCGTCGTGCAGAAGGAATGTATGAGATTAGCCGGGACGATCTCGCCGATGAAGCGGATTTGGCTTCCGTGGAAACCGCCCAAGATGTGGGAATGAAATTGGCAGAGCAAGACCTTCAAAAATTGTCTTTGGTGGATCGTGCGCTCAAGAAAATTGAAGCGGGTGATGGAACCTATGGACTTTGTGAAGGAACAGGTGAGCCCATTCTTTATCGGAGGCTGGAGCTCCAGCCTTGGGCTTTGTATAGCCTTAGATACCAGGAAGAACTGGAAAAGGGACGCCGCTAAGCTCCTGCCGCCACAGTGAGGGGTGAATGGGGGATTGGTTTGGAACCCTTAAATAGGTCCTCTCCCAAAAACATTTTCTCCAAATGGATGAGGGTGTAGGCCTCACCTGCAATGAGGCTCACTCCCAGACAATAGGGGTTTTGCTGCTGATGAAGCTTTAGATTCCCGTCCCACGAGGCGATGTCTAAGATTTTGTCTACCATTAATGCAAGCCACTTATCTTGATGGGACGTAATGATGAAAGTAAAAGTCAACTTCCCCCCAGAACGATGGGCTTGAATCATGGCTTTTCGAAAGCTCTCTGGTGCGGAGAGTCCCAGGAGTTCCTTTAAATTGATAAGCGGAACAGATCGGTCCCGGTAGCGCACCAGCAAGTGTTTTTGTGTGAATTGCAGTTTGGAGGAGTCGAAGACCTCTAATCGAAAAACCTTATCTTGGGGCAGAGCGTATTTGATGTCTTCGCCCAAACTAAAAGTAACCACAAATGGGGATTGAGTGGAAGAGGATTTAAGGGTTGTAGGAGCGCCATTCGCTTTGGTGGCGTTTTCTATGGAAAAAGGTGAGTTGGCAACGCCGTTGTGTTGTGAAATGCCCCGTAAATCCAAAATCATGCAGATCTCACCTTCACCCAAAAAGGTGGAACCACTGTATACTTTTAGGTGAGACAAATGTTTACATAGGGGTTTTACAACGATATCTTCACTGTCTATAATGGTATCTACCAAAAGTGCATAAGTCATGTGGGCTGCCCTTACCACCACCAGTGAGACGGTTGACGGGGCGGTGGATAACGTGGGGCCGTTCAGCTGAAGGACCTCGTCCAAATTTACAACAGGAACATAAGATTCCCCATAGGACATGATCAACCCACCCTCAAATGGTAAAAGACGCTCGCTGAGTTTGCTTGTACTTACTTGCGTTACATAAAGAATATTTTCTGTGGGGATCACAAACGTCTGAGATTTACACTTAACTATCAGGCCTGAAATGATACTTAAAGAAAGTGGAATGTTTATGGTAAACTGGGTTCCCTCTCCCAATTTACTTTCGATTTTTATCTTTCCGCGCAACTCATCTAGATTGGTTTTAACCACATCCATGCCAACGCCCCTTCCAGATATTTCTGAAATTTGCTCCTTGGTGGAAAAACCTGGCTTAAAGATGAGCTCGAAAATCTGACTCTCAGTTAGGGGATGATGCGAACTCACAATTCCTTTTTCGATGGCTTTTTCTAAAATGATTTTAGGATTGAGTCCCTTACCATCGTCTTTAAGTGTGATTTCAATTCCCCCACCTTCAATCTTGGCCTTTAATTCGATGAGACCCTTTCCAGGTTTTCCCTGCTTTCTTCGATCTGCCATGGACTCCAGTCCATGGTCCACCGAGTTGCGCACCATATGCACAAGAGGATCTGCCAATCCTTCCGCTATCATTTTATCCACTTCCAGGGACTCTCCCTCCACCCTAAACTCCACTTCCTTTTTGAGTTCCGTGGCGGCATCCTGAACGCTTCTTTTTAGACGGGAAATCAGAGACTTTAAAGATACCATTCGGAGTCCCATGGCCTCATCCTGGATTTCTTTGGTGGCTTTGAAAAGGTGTCTTAAGCTGGACTTAACCTGGGAAGAAGGAACGGTGCGAAGTTGTTCGTTAAGGGCAGAACCAATCATCAGTAGCTCCCCCACATGATTTTGCAATTTGTCGATACGACCTACTCCCACGCGGACAAAGTCTTCCGCTTTGGACACGGAGTGGTGTGCGGGTTTGGCATCCAGGGATGGTGTTTCCTTAGAAGACACTCCTTTGGAACTCCCGCCCAGAGGAATGTCTGAAGGTAAGGTTTCGGGAACCCATTTTTGAAGTTCTTCCAGAATGAGGCTACAATCCACGTGGTCGTTTCGATGGGCAATAGCATGATCTAAAAGAAGTTTTAGAGAATCAATCGATTTTAAAAAGAGTTGCAGGAGCCCGGGTGTAAGGAAATAGGTACCATCTCCGAGTTTTAAAAGAATGGTTTCCAATTCGTGGGTGATCTTGCCGACCCGGGCAAAACCCACCGATTTTGAACTTCCCTTGAGGTTGTGTGCCAATCGAAACATCGTTCTAAAATGAGCCGAATTTGGCATCTCTGAGATGAGCAGAATGAGTGCCTCAAGATCCTCTATGTTTTGACGGGTTTCTGCAAAGAACATATCAATGATTTCGTTGAAGGCATCATCCATTTGAGAAATTTCTCCAATCGGCCTGGTTACACTAGAGATCTAGGATTCTATTTTATCGTCTATTTTTTGCACTTGAAGTGGGCAAATTTTGATGGGTGTCGATGAAAAGTAACTTAAAAAAGCTTACATTAATTTGGGTTAAGTATTTAATAAAAATAGATTTAATGTCCAATGGTGTAAAGTTTGGGCTTAGCTGCAAAAATTGCCTTCAGAGAATTCAAAATTTTAATAAAGGTCCTTTTTGAGCTCCGAGAGTTCCTTTTGAAACCGAGTTTTTTCAATATTGGACATCTCGGCAGGAATTTGGGACGCTTTTTCAAAGGTTTTCCGAGCTTGTTCCTTTCCCACTTCCGTTCTCTGAATTTTGGCCAAATAAAGGAGATTCCACGGAAACTGAGGGCCAAATGTCATCGCGGTTTGGATGTCTTTTAAAGCTTGTTTTTTATCCCCAAAAGAAATCACACTAGGAACATCATAGTAAAGGGCTGCTCTCACCCGGTAGGGGCCGCCAGATTCAAAGGAAGGGTCCTTTTCTATGGCTAAATTGCACACTTCTAGCATTTTTTTTGCATGATTTAATGCACTAAAAATCCCCTTTGCCAACGCATAATAACCCAAATTTAAAACATACCAAAAATAGGGATCTACCCGTTGGGGTTCTTTTGTCCAGGAACGTTCGGCATATGTCATACCTCTGTAATGCATCTCCATGAGTTTTTCTTTATCCACCCCATGATAAAAATAGTTGGCGTAAACAGCGGCCGCGGCAGAAAGTTGGGATAAAGTGGCGGCATCGGTGGGGGGATTCGCTTGATACTCATCTAAAACCTTTTTTAACTTGGTTTGAAACTCAGGTTCATCTTTATTTTTTAATAGCAATTGGATCTTTTCAGATGAAGATTGGGCAAAGACCACGGGGTGCCCCATTAGACAAGTCATGAGAGTAATGGATAGCTTAAGTGCATTTTTCATGGGCATTTCTCTTGGATGATAAGATTACAGACAAGGACCCTGATTCGGGTTATCTTTTAAGGGAGTTGGCGGTATTTTACAATCAAAAACGACGGATTGGGAATCAGTGGAGTCAGTTAGTTTGTGGAATTTTAAGTTTAGCCATTCCGGATTTACTTGAATTTCCAAAAATCCATGGTGGTTAAACACGGCCTCTGTGGCATTTTTTCGAGACTCTAAAAGTCGTCGGCTAGCCCCACCACCCCCGCTGATGAGGTAGTGAGCAGAATTGTGGTAGGTCCACTGCAGGTGATGCTCATGCCCGGAAAAATAAAAGTTAACTTTGCATTCCCTTACCAGATCTTCCAGCTTTTCCCTCACTTTGAGTGAAGGTCCGTGTTTCCCAGCGGAGTGGGCAGGGTGATGACCCACCACCCATTTCCAGGTGGCTGGGCTAGCGCAAAGGGAATCCTTGAGTTGCGCCCATTTGGAGATTTCATCGGTTCCCTTTTCCAAGGGGGTGGTGTCTACCACTTGTATCTCAAGCCACGAGGGCAGACCTGTTACCTTAAAAAAGCGATCTGGAGCACGCCAGGTTTTTGAAAAATGGCTTACCTCAAGAAACGCCGTGGTGTTTTTATGATAATCATGATTGCCCAGAGCGCCAAAAATGGGAAATCCAAGGCTGGAATAATAATGTTCAAAAAAACCGTAAAAATTCTGATCAAAAACATCAGAAATCCCTTCAGGATAAATGACATCACCCACGTGCAAACCAAAGTCACAGGGGCTTCCAGAGGCGCAGGTTTGGTGAATGAGTTTTGCCACCGATCCTTGCCTTCGGTCTTTTTGAGGAAACTCGCCCACGCCGGAATCGCCAAAAACAACCACTCTAAAATGATCTTTTTTGGCCCACTCTGGATCTGGATTCTTCTGGCACAAAAACATGGGTCGGTCGATTTGAGAAGGAAACACAGCCAGCCACGGCCTAGGCTGGGAGGTGGAGCATAAAGGAGAATCAAAGTGGAGGTATTCACTTAGTCGTGAGCATTCAATGGAAAACAATGTGTTTCGCTGGGCGTCTTGGACTGCGCATTTCTTGCCAGAAAAGGTTGAAAAAACGCTAGATTGATCTTCCATAAGGGGCCAGTTTCCTAAGCCGGAACAAGTCACCACCCCCAGCCAAGTGGCGCATGTGACCATCAGCACCCAAATCAAAAGAAAAGGATTTTTATAGAGAAACATTTGATACCACCTTGTTGTATGTGTGGTATCGATTTTTTTGAAACTAAATCAAATGCGTTGAGGTAGAATTGGCAACGCGGCAAGGTGTGCCCTCTGACACATCCCTACACCATTTCCCTGCTTTCTTATGAGGAACCCCTGGGACCCGTATTAAAATCGCTGTGCCAGGGGGATAGCTTGCAAACGGCCCTTCTGAAGCCAGAGGCCCAAGAATTGGCCACCTGGCAAGATGGAAAACCCCTCTGGAACCTCATTCAAGATTTACAAAAACATCTACTATTAGTAAAAGAAATCGTGTCGATTTAACGAAAGGGTGTGCTTGCCTATGCACCAAACTAAAGGATGGCCCATGAAGAGCTCTAAGGCAATCAATTCAGGAATGGGGATGCTGCTTGGGGCGTTTGCCCTGTCTCCCGTGGAATACGCTCAGGCAGAAGTGTGGGACGATCAAACGGAACGCCTTCAGGTGGTTAACGCCGCGCTGCTGGATGGTGCTCCAGCCATTTTCCCTTTTACCTCCCAAAAGTACCACTTGGGTTTGAATGTGGATTTATCGATTTTACCTAAGGTAAATCCGAAGGTTGGGACCAAAAAAGAAAGTGTCCCCCAGCCCCCTGTACATGCGGTGCCTAAGTTAGCAGCGGGAGCGTGTGTGCTTTCCTGGGGAAGCAGTTGTTTGGGAGCTCAAATTTGGGCTGGGTACCTTCCCAGTGCTTTTTCCAAAGTAGGAGGACTCAAAAATGGAACGTTTACTCAGAACTTAATGGGAGTTGGGCTTCCTCTTTCCGTTCAAGTTCCTTTTATGCAAAAGCCCTGGCGCCTCACCCTCCGACCTTGGTATCAAATGGGCGAAAGTGAGCTTGAGTCCAAGATTTCGTCTAAAGAAGCAGAAGATACCTTCAAGGTGAAATCTAGCTTGCGAGGTATTGATTTTGGCGTGGGATATGTGGAATATAAACTCACGGGAGTCTTTACCTTCTATTCTAGAGATATTGATTCCGAGTTTTATATTGTAGAAGATAATAATACCATCAAGATTAAAGACGAACAACCAGCCTCTCAATGGGCCTTAGGTTGGAGTCCTTATCCGGGCGTGCAGACGGGCTTGGCCCAGATCTTCATCCCTAAGCGCATCACCTTGACTCGAATCCACCTGGGTTATCAATACGAATTTGGAGGAAACCCATGAAAACGAATGTGTTTGGCCTGATGGCGGCCCTTACTTTACCCCCATTCCTGGTTTCTTGTTCAAAAGCGGAAACCTTACATAACCTTCAACCTCCCGTCGTTGCTTTTAATGCGGAAAATCCCACGTGGGAAAATGGAATGGGAGCCTTGGTGAAAGAACGCTGTGCCACATGCCATTCTCCTACCCCCAGCAGTGTGGCACCCAGAGGCACGGGCGCCTTGGTACTAGATTTTCGGAACAAGAGTGAATTTGATTCCCTGGCCAAAAGCAACAGGTCTACCATTTTGGGATTGGGTCGAAAAGGGGTGGAGGTCATGCCCCCCACCTATGCAGACCCTCTATCCGAAGCGGAAAAAACGGCTTTGATCAAGTATTTAGATAGTGTCATCCCCAAGTAAAAACCCTATCACGCTGCAGGGAAATTTTGGAGGGTAGGAGTGGTCCCCCTGACACCCCTCCCCCTAGTTCCTCCCGCCTTTTGAGTTTCCCGTGTCACTCTAGCAATGGCTTTTGATGGATCCAGTCCTAAAGCAATCATAAAGGGAAACTCCATGTTTCAGGTGGCGTGTGCGGCCTGTTCCTCAACCTTCGAATACAATACCGACGACTACATCCATTTGTGTCCTGTTTGTTCTACCGGGTTTGTCATTGATTTTGAGGAAGGGGCCAAGGATATTGTGGGGGATCACTTTATCATCCCCAATCGACTCGACCGGGAGCAAGTCATACAAACGTTTTACGAGTGGATCAAACACCGTCATCACCGTGCCGACGAAATTCAAAAGCGGTTTAAAGTTTTGGGTGTAGGTGGGGTTTGTTATCCGTTTTGGGTGGTCTCTACGGAAGCCCACACGTTTTGGTCGGGTTACTCTTCCAAAGCCCATCAATACAGTGGTGCTGCCAAGGATTTTGGCTCCCGTTTTGTAAAAGAAGAGGGTCGCTTTTCCAAACGATACAGGTGGTGCATCTGTGCTAGAAATAGCACGAAAGAGTATTGGGGCCTGGAACGACTTCACACCCCTAAAGAGACCGTTTCTGTGGATTGGGATGGATTTCCCTTAGATGAAACGGTGGGCGTGGCCAAAGACATGAAAAGTTCTATTTACGAGCTCAAACAAACCTTTAAGTTTGAATCTTCCAATGGTCTCACCGTATCTGGGATTCAGCTTAAGGAACACACGGCCATCGCCAAAACAAAAGATCACATTGGAGAATTTCATCGCCGCATTTCCAAAACGAAGGTTGGTACTTTAACGGAGTATCGCACGGAAATCGAAATCGTGGGTATCCATTTGATCCACATGCCCATCTGGATCCTCAGATACTCTTATGCCCCCGGGGGATTTTTACGTTTTTTTACGGCTCCTAGGGAAAAAAAGATGATTGTGCACGGCTTCACCCACAAGGTGATGGAGGCCCAGCTTCCCATGGAACGGGAAGAACGGGTGATGGTGAACGTGTTTTTAACGGGGCTTATGGCCCTGATCAGTTTGGCCTTTGCCGTCTTTGTGAACGCTGGATTTTTTGTTTTGTTTTGTTTGTTTGCAGGGGTGTGCGGGTGGTCTGCCTGGAAGTCCTTCTCTAAATCCGATGTGGATCCTGAAACAGAGGCCACTAAAGAAAATCCTGAGCCAGCTGAGGCTGTGGTGGCTTAGGAACTTGGGCTTAATAGATGATGTATTGCATGAGTTTGACTTTTAAGTTTCCATTAAACAATCCGAATTGGCGCGTATGTCTAAGGCCCACCTTTTTGATGGCGTCTTCGTTGCTGGAAAGTAGCCAGCCCGTCCAACCCTTAAAATGGTGCTTCCATAAATTTCCGAGTTGTTGGTATAGCGCACCCACCTCCTGGTCCTGCATGAGCCTTTCTCCGTAAGGGGGATTGGTCAAACAGATGCCTTGCGCGGCAGGAGCCTTCACATCTTCCAATTGACATTGCGAAACCTTAACAAAGCTTGTTAAACCTAAATTTCTCATCTTATTTTGAAATTGATGAACCGACTTCAGCTCTTTATCGGAACCATGCAATAGAGTTAGGGGGAATGCTTCCCTTTGTTCTTCGCTAAAGCCTGCTGCTACTAAGTAACGTTCCACAGCCGCTTGCAATTCAAAGGGGTTTTTTTCTTGGGCAATCCATTTTCGCACCCACTTGTCTTTTACTTTAGAGAACAATTCCCCTCCTGTCAGATGGACAAATGAGAAATCTTCCCTGGCACAGTTGGGCTTTCGATTGAGCAACATAAAGGCCGCTTCCAAAAGGATGGTTCCTGATCCCATAAATGGATCCATGAGAAAGGGCAGAATGAGAACCTTTTCCGGGATGCGGCGCTTGGCTGGGGTTTCGGGAGGGGTTGGAGAGGTGTTTGTAATGCGATTGTAATACACAGGCAAGGGAGCTTCTTCCCAAAGCTGCCGACTCAAAGCATGGTATCCCGCCAGACGAAGCATGGCATGGGCCAAGGTTTCTCTGAGAGGGGCTTCCGATTCGCGGGTTTCTCCGTGGCGCTGGTGGAGACTTCTGCCCACTAGGTCGATGCTTAAATGCAAAGTGTTTTGCTGTAAATAAGCCTGAATGGTCACCTGGGGGTCTTTGGTGTCCACATTGGGCCTCATTCCAAACTTAGCTCTAAAGCAGTCGGCAATGCCATCTTTCACTTTTAGTGCCAATATTTGGGGATTTTGAAGCAAACTGGAGTTCGTGATGGCGTGCACCCGAAAGGTAGCCCCCACCCCAAAGTGGTGGTGCCAAGGGACGGACTTCACATATTCTACCACGTTTTCTAAGGAGTGGAGTTCGGTTTGGCCCACTGACCAAAACACCCGATGGGCCAACCCACTACCCAAAATGAGTGCCATGGTGAGATCCAGACTGGAGTTAACCAGATGCACCCCACCCGGTGCGATTTCCATCTCCCTGGGGGTTTCGAGTTTAAAAAGTTTAATGATTTCGTGTATTTCCTCAAGAAGGAGGTCTTCTAGCCCGCCGGGGCAGCTCACAAAAACAGGCCTGGGCGGCTGTTCCTTGGGAAGGGACACAGGGGCAGTGGGGAAGGGAGAGTTCACGTTAAGATTCCCAATTAAAGGTTAAATAGAAAGAAATGAGGCCAAAGGGGTCGGAATCAGGTGGTGATCCCTCCGTCCAATGGGTCATGGTGTACAACCTAACCTCGGTGGTGTCTAGCAACATTTACAGAAGGGGAGGGGGGCTTTTCGAGCCATGGATCCTGCCGGAGTTTTGGCGGTTACAGAGGAGTTAGGTTTAATCTATTGGGGTTTGTGTCGAATCGGGTGTCTGGAGAGTTGAAATCGGGTTATCCCAGAGGGGTAAGCTGGGCGGAAGGATAAAAAAAAGATGAATATTAAGGGACTTGGACTCAGAGGTAGAATCATCACGATGGTGATGGGAATTGTATTGGTGAGCACTTTGAGCAGCTATTTTATCAGTAATATGGCCAAAAGTTTAGCCCAAAAGAAAATTGAAAACATCTTGCAATCAAACGTGAGAGGGATCAATGAGGTCATAACCTCCTTGTTTTATGAACGCTATGGCGATGTAAAGGTTTTTGCAGCCAATATTGGCAAACTCAAATCACTCACATCAGAAGAAATCGTAAGTTTATTTAATGAGTGGGTAGTCCAGTATGGAACTTATGACCTAATTCTCATGTTGGATCCCGAGGGCAAGGTGATTCGTTCCAATACACAAGACGCCAAAGGAAAATCCATCCAATCTCAAAATTTGATTAATATGAGCTTATCCGGCGAGACTTGGTTTCAAAAATTAACAAAAAAGCAATTCAACGAAAATCCTTCCTCTGGGTTAACGGGTGTGGTGGTGGACACCTTTCAGTTTGACCGTTTTAGCCAAGCAGCCTACGGTGGGGAAAGGTTTGGCAATGGCTTTGCCACCGAGATCAGAGATGCCGACCACAAACTTTTGGGATATTTGGCCACCCGCGCCAATGAACAATGGATTTTGGATGCCCTAAAAAACTTTTATCAGGGGGAAAAATCAGAAGGATATCCTAGCACCAGTTATAATTTGGTGGACCCTTCCGGAAAGGTTTTATTGGCCTTGGACGCCGAAGGTATGGGTTCTGTAGACAAACGGCCTTACACCAAGGAAAATTTCGATAAATACAATTTGGAATCCTTGGATATGTCAATGGATATTCTAAAAGGGCAAGAGGACCGATTTTTTGCCAGCTTTCATAAAGAAGGTAATCATGAAGAAATTTCCTATATAAAACGAGTTTCAGGCAGCAAATTTGTGGAGGATCTGGGTTGGCGAGTGGTGGTGAGTGTTCATAAATCTGAGGTGTTTTATGATTTAGTGCGATTGACGTGGATGATTGGTGCCTTTTTAATGGTAACTGCCGTTGTATCCATTGTTTTAGGTTTGCTTTTTGCCAATCGACTTGCTGTCCAAATGAAAAAAGTGATCTCTCAAGTGCACAAAACTCAGAGCGAGGTGTCCTTTGCCTCTCGGGAGTTGCTAGACACCGCCGTAAAGCTTTCAGCCTCCAATCAGCAACAAGCCAGTTCCTTGCAGCAAACGGCCAGTGCCACCTATGAAATTTCGGCCCAGGTGCAGCAAACGTCCCAGCTTGCGGTTAACTCCAAGGAAAGAAGCCAAGCCTCCGTTTTGGAGGCTCAACAAGGGGCTCTTGCCCTTCAAAAACTCACTCAGGCGGTGAGCGCCATCGCTGACTCCAGTGAAAAACTCATGCAGGAAGTGAATCATAGTCACCGAGAAATGGAATCCATCGTGGCGGTAGTGGGGGAAATCGAAGCCAAAACCCGCGTGATCAATGACATTGTGTTCCAAACAAAATTGCTTTCGTTTAATGCCAGCATTGAAGCCGCTCGAGCGGGAGATCAGGGCAAAGGATTTGCGGTCGTGGCTGAGGAAGTGGGAAATCTGGCTCAAATGAGTGGCAGTGCCAGTCAAGAAATTTCCTCACTATTGCTAAAAAGCGCAGAAAAGGTGAGAAAAATGGTGGTGGAAAGCCAACAAAAAGTGGATTCTTCCATGTCTAACGCCCGAGCCAAAGTCACAGAGTGTCAGCGCTCTACTCAGACCTGCTTAGAAGAGATCCAAAAGATTCAGTCTAGTATTAGTAATATTAATGGGTCTTCAGAGGAGCTCAGCCGCTGCACTTCCGATCAAACCCAAGGCGTGTTAGAAATCAATTCCGCCGTACAGGAACTGGAAAAAGGCAATTTGGTGAATGTTGCTGCCTCCGATAAAACCAAAACCATCTCTCAAAAATTGGTGGAATATAGTGAAAATCTTGGATTTTCCGTGCAATCCCTGGAAAAACTTTTGAAAGGCCAAAAGGAAAATCGAAATCGCAAAGACCGGACTCAGCAAAGTGGGAGATTGGAAGAGGAGACCCCCTTGGACTCCGCTGATAGGGCTTCCCCAGAAGAGGATTCTGAGGATGAAGAGATGATTTCTCGGCATGTTGCTTGAAAACGATGACACTAGAGTCCATTTGCCTCTTTCAGATACCGTTAGGTCGCCTTCTTACAACCCAAAGACTTTGTTAAACTCAAATAGCCTGGAACACTCTGCGTGAGTGATTTAAAGCTAATCCAGACTCCTTCTAGCCAGAGGACGTCCGTTGCGGGGCAAGTGGGGAGCGGGGAGGACAGTTGTTCCATTCCCACAACGATTTTTCCGGTGGAATCTTCTAATAAATGGAGATAGTTTCCGGGAAAGGAAGAGCTTATTTTCCCTTCCACTCGCACGAACTTTTTTGAGAGTGAATCGCTTTCCAGGAGGAAAACTTTGGTTTGGATGGTTGGGATGGAAGAGGGGTGAAGATAATGACATCCCCATAAGCAAAATAGCAAACCTAGTGTGAAAAACAAAATTTTCCCTTTGGTAAAGCCGTTCATGCAGCCCCCGCTTGGTCCCAAACGCGGGTGACTAATCTAGCATCCACGATGCCTTTCACTTTTTGCTGAATTTTGGCCACTCCTGAAAGAATATGATATTCTTCGGAGAAAAAGTTGTTGGAGATGGGTTCGATTTCTTTTTGATTCAACCATAAAAAATCAGTGATTTCATCCACAATGAGTCCGTAACACCCCTTTTCTTCCAGTTGGATCACGATGATTCTTGCGGTGGCTCGGGAATCTCCTTTTTCAAATCTTAAGATGCGACGTAAATTGATAACGGGCATGATTTCGCCTCGGAGGGCAATGACTCCTTCAATGGCGATATGACTATTGGGAATGCAGGTGATTAAAGGTAGAGTGACGATTTCTCGCACCAATTCTACGCTGAGTAAAAATTCATCTTGTTCAATTTTAAAACCAAGATATTGAGATTCTTCGGATAAATGACCTTGTTTGATTTCAGGTGTATCCAGTGTATTCAGGGATTTTAACCTAGTTTGTGTCATTTCCTGTTCCTTTATGCAGCCCGACTCATCTGAAATCGACTAATGGAAAAGGAATCGATAACCTCTCCAATGTCCAATACCAACGCTACTCTGCCGTTTCCCAACACGCACGCTCCTGCAATTCCTTTTTGCCTTCCAATTAAAGATCCAAGGTTTTTGATTACAATTTCTTGTTGACCTTGAAGTTGATTTACAACGATTCCGACACGCTTTTCTCCCACTCCAACCACAACAAATATCACTCTTTGCTTTTGGGTGCGTTTTTGGGCTTGAAGATTCTGCTCGGCTCCTACGGTAGACGCTTGATTTTCCTTATACCAAACCCGATCTTCCAATGTATTAAGCTTAAACACACCGGCCAGATCCACCAAAGGCAGAACTTGGTCTCGGAGCTTTACGAAATTGGCACGACCAATTTTTTGGATTTCTTTAGGGTCTATGCGAATGCTTTCGATTACGTTCACAATGGGAATGGCGTAATTTTCTCCGCAAACATCAATCATTAAGCTTGGTATAATGGCTAACGTGAGGGGGAGTTTAATGGTAACTGTTGTTCCTTTATCCACTTCGGAATCAAGCTCAATGAGTCCTCTTAGCTTAACGATGTTCTTTTTGACCACATCCATCCCAACCCCTCGGCCCGAAATATTGGTCACTTGGTCGGCGGTGGAAAACCCGGGTTCAAAAATGAGGTTAAAGATTTCTTTATTGGAAATGGCTTCCGATTCTTTAATAAGTCCCTGAGTGATGGCCTTTTTTCGGATTTTTTCTATCTGTAAACCTTTTCCATCGTCACTCACGGAGATCACAATCACGTTGCCATCTTGATAGGCTCTTAGGCGAATCGTGCCTTTTCCAGGCTTTCCTTTGGCAATACGGTCGGCAGGTAGTTCTATGCCGTGATCCACGCTGTTGCGCACCAAATGCACCAATGGGTCCGCAATTTCCTCTACTAGGGTTTTGTCTAGTTCCGTTTCGCCCCCTTCAATGATGAGATCCATCTCTTTGTTTAGTTGTCTGGATAAATCTCTTACTACACGGGTGAATTTGTAGAGCGCATTGCCCACAGGAACCATTCGAACTTTCATGATAATGCTTTGAACTTCGTTCATGTGTCTAGAAAATAGAATGACACTTTCAGTCATACGATGACATAATTCACTATTGGCATTTTCGTTTCGAAGCTCTTCTTCAATGCGGGAGAACCGTGTTCGGTCTATCACCAGCTCGCCCACTAAATTCACCAAACTATCCAGGCGTTTTAAATCCACACGGATGGTGGCGGCTCCTTCCGGCTGGGCTGCAGAAGGGGCTGCGGGAGGTGGATTTTGATTGTGATCTTTCCCTGGAGCTCCCTCTGATTTTGGTGAGAATTTAGAGGCAGATGGGTTCGGGGAAGGAGAAGATGTAATGGGTGAACCCTGATGGGAGGTGGAAGGAGAGCTGGCAAGTACTGGAACTTCAGAAGGTGTTGTAGGTGGCAAGCCTGCGGCACTCATTTTGAGCCGATGAAGGCAGTCGTTGATCTTGATCTCAGCTGATTTTCCTCTCTTTAAATTTTCGAAACACTGTTTCACCACATCGAACGCTCCAAAAAGTCCGTCCATGAGATGGGAAGTGACTTTAATGGATTTTTTGCGCACGCGGTCAAAAATGTTTTCGCACTCGTGGGTGACGCGCTCAATGGCGTGTAGCCCAAACATGCCTGCGGTTCCTTTTATGGTGTGTGCGCTTCTGAAAATGCTTTCGATGGCTTCATCATTGGAAGGGTCCGTTTCCAATTGCAGCATGCTTTGATTGATGGCTTCTATGAGTTCATCGGCATTGATCAAGAAATCTTGCAGCATCTCAGGATCTAAATCGGGTAATTCCGTGTGATTTTTGTTTTTGCCGTCGAAATCTTCAAAGGCAATGGATGGGGAGCCTGCGCTCCCTGTGTGAGATTCGTGAGGAGACGGCTGTGGTTTGGGATTCACGTGGGTGGCGGCTTGGGTGGGATCAGGTGTGTGGTGAGGAGATTGGCTGGCACCCTCTTCCTCACCTAGCATCACGGAAAACTGACCATTAATGGCCACAAGTCCATCTGTTTTTTTTAAGGGAAAAATCTCAAATGTGCCCAGTTGATTGAGAAGCTCCAAAGGTAAATCAGTGGCAAAAACCAACATTACTTTAGACACCATGGCTTGAAACGAAAGGATTTCCCCCACTGCACCCAGGGAAATCCCTAACTCGCTGCCCTGGAAGGATTCCAGACTGGCACTGGTGTCATCTGTGATAAGGGCAAAGAGCGGTTCCTCTCGATTTTTCCATTTTCTCCATTGGGATTGGTCTACTTTTACCACCACCGGTCCGGATTCCCCGGCGTATCTGGCCTTGGTTCGGTTTTCTGGACCGGGGTCGTTCAAGGGTGGATTTTCGGGAGTCGTTTGGGAATCGGAGGCGAGCTGGAGCACCGTAGACATGATTTTTTCGATATTACTGGCATGGGGGGGGAGGGGACTTTCAGGAAGATGAAAAAAAGCGAGCTCTAAGACCCCTTGAAGGTCTAGAAATACATCAAAAAAAGCATCAAAATCAACGCTGTGTCCTGATTTCATCTTGGCCAGCAAATCTTCAAACAGATGCAATACTTTTTCGATGTCGCCCATTCTAGCCATCATCGCGAGGCCTTTTAGGCTGTGCACCACGCGGAAAACGGAAGCCAGCGCCTCTGAGTCTAGACCTTGGGTTAGATTTTGAGAAAGGTGGACGTTGGCGGAATCGATTCCTAATTTTTCAATGAGATTGGCGGCTTCTATTTTAAGGTCTTCCAACATTTCCGAACTGAGTTCACTTGTTTCCATCTTATCCGTCTTTCCTATCCCAAAAACCACCTTTAGGGATGTTAGGGATACTCGGAAACACAAAGTGGTTACACCTTTGCCTCATTCCTCTATTGGTTGACACGACCGGCAAAAAGATTACCTACAATGGGAATAAAAATAAAGGAATAGGAAGGCATTATGACTCTTTCTGCAGCGCCATCGGAAGGCACCACCACAGCAAAAAGGGAAGATTTCGGTGGTAAAGTAAAGCTCATACTAGCGAGTCAGTCTCCGCGCCGCACCTGGCTATTAAATCAGTGGGGAGTTCCCCATGAGGTTTTAACGGCGCCTGCTGGCATAGGCTTTGAAGAAAAAATTAAGTCGGGTGAGGATTTGGCTTCCTATGTGGTTCGCAATTCGATTCAGAAGCCCCAACATTTAATTGGACTTTATCCTGAAAAAACCGAGGGTACTTGGTGCTTAGGAGCGGACACGATCGTGGTGTGTCCTAAGGGTAATCTTTTGGAAAAACCCAATTCACCTTCCCATGCCCTTCAAATGCTTCAAAGTTTGAGTGGGGTTTGGCATGAGGTTTTGACGGCGTTTGCATTGGTGGACGCAGACAGGGGGGGGCATGTTTTGCATCAGCAGTTGGTGGTGAGCCGTGTTAAATTTAGGGTGCTCCTACCTTCTGAGATGGAGGCTTACGTGGCCTCAGGAGACCCTCTGGATAAGGCAGGGGCTTACGGTATCCAAGGGGTGGCCAGTGGGTTTGTGGAAGTGATAGAAGGCTCCCACTCAGGGGTGATGGGTCTGCCCGGTGGTCAGGTGTTGTCTGCTTTGCACCAATTGGGGTTTTAAATGAGGCTGTTTTTTCTGAGAAATCAATTATGAACCGATTTTGGAAAAACCTTGTACGGAATGAACCATCCCATCGATGGGAGCATCTCCATCAGGCTGAGACGGATCCTAATCTAAAAAAAGTGCTTTGGACACAGCGAGATCAAGTGGAATCCGGCCGTATTTACCCCAGTCTTTTGGCTGTGAGCAAAGGACAACCCTTTTCTAAGGTGGTGTCCCTCTATGAGGAAGGCCAAAGGCATTTCGGTGAAAATTACGTCCAGGAGTTGTTAGAAAAGGTTGAAGAATCCAAGACTCTGAAAGATATCAAATGGCATTTGATAGGACCACTCCAAAGCAACAAAATCAAAATGCTTCCGGCGAGTCTTTTTGCCATTCATTCCATTCAAAATGCAAAAATTTTGCGAGCCTGCCTAACCGCCGGTCAATTGAAAAACACCTTTTTTTTTCTTCAGGTGCGGGTGGATACCCTCGACATCCATAAATCTGGGTTTGATTGGGAGGAGTTGGAGCTCCTGGTGCAGCGGGAGCCGGAATGGTTTGAAGACCAACGCTGGGTGGGATTTATGGGCATAGGACCTTTACTTCCCCAGAAACCTTATGTGGAGCTTTATGGGGAATGGGTGAAAAAGGCTCAGCTCTTTTGGAAAAACCGACTCCGTAAATCAGGTAACCCTGCGATTTCTCTTGGTATGTCTTCCGATTTTTTAGATGCCTTAGACGGGGGTTCCCATATTGTTCGGTTGGGCAGTTTGATTTTTGGGGAAAGAGTGAACCCAACTCCCTCCAAAGGGGCGGGGCCTTCCCAAAGGGCCTCTGACACGGAGAACTCATGAAGATCACGAAGGTCCCCTTTTACCCATTTGAGCCCCATTTTTTCAACACTTTGACCCAGGAAAATTGGAAGGCTTCGGAAATTGAAGCGCTATTTGTATTGCTGCGGGATGTGTCTTCCAAAAATCAGGGTATTTGGGAAGAAACGTTTTCCCAGAAAATGCCAAGTGAAGATATCAGCCTATTTTGCAGACAAATCTACTTTTTTAGGTGGGCCCAGTGGGATAAACTAACGGAAAGTTTTGGGAGCGCCGCGGATCCCTGTGAGCCGCCCCATTGGATCGATCTGGAACGAGCGCTGATGTTAAAGTATTTACTGGGTAGGCAGCCCAGTGCCCAAGCAGAAAACTTGGCGCAGAAATGGAAAATGCCTGAGGAAACGGAGCTCAAACAAAGCCCTTGGATCCCGGAAATTTTAGCATTAGAGACATTGAGTCAGAAGGTGGGCTTTGGAATGTACCGGGAGCTCCTTTTTCCGCTTCGTTCCAAAATCCGAGCCTTGAGTGAGTATAGTGCTTTTTGGTGCATTCGAGCCGAGCTTATCCTGGCCACCATCTACCAAGCCTCTGGAAGCTTTATCGATTGCCAGTTTTCCATACGAAAAGCCCAACAACTATTGAAATCCTACCCCTCTTTGCCTCTTCAACTTTCACTTTTAAGACGTGAACTTTCCCTTTCTTTGGAATCGGAACACTACACCGAATCCCAAAGCCTGTTGGAAAGCGCCCTGAAAATTGCAGAAGAAAACCAGTTTTGGATGGAAAAAGCTCTTATTTTGCAAGAAAAGCTCAGAATGCATTTGATGGAAGATAATCATCTTCAGATCGACTTAACTTTGAGACAGCTGGAGCATATGGTGCAGGAAACAGGCCTTCAGACCCATCTTTTGACCCTGGTGGAGGAAAGATGCGAAATGGCTCTTCGTGCGGGTCTCGGGGCCAAAGCAAAGCTAGCCATTAGCGATCAAGTGGTGGCATCGAGGGCCAGGCAAGAGCTTTCCGGTCTGGCGGTGGCGCTTTTGTATTTAGGCCGGGCTCATTTGGAGGAGGACCAATTGGAGCAAGCCCGGGACTGTTTTTTGGAGGGCTTTCAAATTTCGAAGCAACACGGATATGGAAAGTGTTTGGTTCGTTTAGGGTTTTATCTCTCCGCTGTTTACTTGCGATTGGGAGATAAGAAGGTCTCAAAAGACTATCTCCAACAAACCACAAACCTTTCCAAGGCCATGGGTCTTCCCATTCAGAGCATCTGCGCGGAAGTGGCAAAAAGTTTGCTTTTTGAACAGAAATTTTCTTTATTGCCTTTTTTTAAAGCCATGGGAAGTGTGGCTACCTTTGTGGAAATTTTTTATTATCTTCGGAACTATCGTTTGTTTCAGAGAAAACAGCTCCAGATTTATAAAGAAGGTGCGTGCATTGAGATGCGGCCTTTGGACCTGTTTTTAGCTCAGTGTCGAAGGCTTAGGGGGCTCTATTGGGTGCCCAAAGAGCAGTTTTTTACCCTCTTTTCTGAATCAAAAATACAGACCATTGAACTGGACCCTAATTCCGATACGGATCTTTTGCTGGAATTGCTTTTGAATGTGAAAACGGCCTCAGACTCATCGGGCATTGACACCTCTGAGATCCATCGCCTTCTCTACCCAAATATCGGCTTCCAGCAAGAAAAACACGGTGCACGGGTTCGAATGCTGATTTCTCGTACCCGAAAGCGCTTGGAGCCATTTGGGATGGAATTGATTTTTGACGCTAAAACCAAACTCTATTCCGTGCACTTTGGTGATGGGATCCATAGGCTGGATTCTCAGCTCGTGGCGGACCCTTCTGAAACCACAGACGTTCCGCTTTCCTCTCGGGAAATGGAAATCTTGCGTACGATAAGAGACAACGGCCCGTCCAGCATGCAAGAGCTTCAGGAAAAGACGGGAATCACCCGGCAAAGTTTAAATCCATGGATCCGTAAGTTAATGGATAAAAATGCCATCCAAGCTTCTGGAAAAACAAGGAATTTAGTCTATTCTATCCATCCCTCGTTCCCCTTTTCTTGATTTTTTTGCAAGCTAGTGCAAAATGCATTTGACTTCCCATATCTTACTGGATTATACAATCTTTGGCCAAATGGCCAGAAAACGTTTTTCCAGTAAGAGGGGAGGTTCCATTGATTTTAAAAAACGACCGTTGCCACCTTTTCGCACAAAACGCCTCAAAATTTGTCATGATGGTGGCGTTGGGTTGTGTGGGGACTTTAGTCTTGGCGTGTTCCAAAGACCATCCCAAATCTCAGGACCCGGGTGATAGAGGGTCTAAAACACCTGATGTGCCTCAGGGACCAAAAGATGAGGTGTCACCCGTTGTGACGTGGAATCCGGACATTTTGGTGAAGTCCCTTCCCAATGAAGATATAGTGGCCACTCCCAAGCCTGGTCCTGTGGATATTCAAGAATCTCGGCCGGCAGATTATTTTGTGGAAACGAAGGAAGAGTCCTTTCAAAATTCCTTTTTTACTTGTACTCTTAAAGGGTTAGGTAAATCTCCATTAAGTGTCTGGGTGCCGTGTGGAGTGGCCATTCTTCAGGCTGCACCAAAATGCAGTAGCTACACATCCGCATGGGCATGCTCTCAGGAAGTGCCTAAATTAGTGGAAAAATGTGGTGTGTTGGCGGAAACCGTTTTGCAGACTCTTCAATCTTGTGGAAGCTTGAAACCTCCCCTCCCACTTCCCCAGCCATCCATGACACCCACCCCCCCCACATCCACCCATTCCGAAGTTCGGGTCCTCTTTTTTGGGGATAGTGGAAAAGGCACTCAGGAGCAGTTTCAGTTGGCAGCGAGCATGAAATCCTATTGTCTGCTGGAACGCTGCGACTTTGGCTTGCTACTAGGTGATAACTTTTACCAAAACGGGGTCACAAGTGTAAATGATCCTAAATTTAAAACCTACTTTGAGGATCCCTATGGCCCCTTGGGAATTCCCTTCTACGTGGCCTTGGGCAACCACGACTATGGAATGCGGATTCCCAAATTGGGAAGCATTCCAGGCCTCCCATTGGGGGGAGGTAACACTCAAGCTCAGATTGACTATTCTCAACGCTCTCCCTTTTGGAAAATGCCGGCCAAGTATTATCAGAGTTCTCTAGGCCGCGATGGCCTAATTGAAGTGTTTGCTTTAGACACCAACACGTTTGCGGGGGACACTGAGCAACAAACTTGGCTAGGAAATGCTCTGCGCTACTCTAAAGCCACTTGGAAAATTGTTTTTGGGCATCATCCCATTTATTCCTACGGAGTGCATGGCAACACCCCTGGGTTGGAGGCTAAACTTCTGCCTATTCTTTGTCAGAATCAGATTCCCTTTTATTTGAGCGGGCACGATCATGACCTTCAGGTGCTCCAGTCGGGTTGTTCAGTCACTTTGGCAGTTTCCGGTGCCTCCAGTGCGCTTCGTCCTGTAAATTCAGGTCCTAATTCCTTGTTTAGCTCGAGCACCTTTGGATTTTCCATGCTAAAGTTATCGGCTCAGCGTGCGAGCTTAAAGATGATTGGACTGGGTGGACGGGAGTTGTATGATCGGACCGTTTCCAAAGAATAGAATGGGACTTAAAAAGCCTATTATTCTCGTCTAAAACTCCCAGGAAGTTCCTTTTTGCTCTAGGATTTCTTGGATGAAAAGGTCTCCTGTGACAATTCCGTCGGCTAATAAATAATGCTCATCTAAAAGATTAGACTCCGCATCGATTTCCACATTGGCCACCATGTGCTCATCGTATGCGAAAAGCAGTTCTAATTTTGAGATGGGTTCAAATTGATCGTTGCTGTGCAGCACCAAATCCCCTTCTTTTAAATCTTTGATCCGGAACCACCCTTTGGGCGTGCGAAAGGGGTGGACTTCGGTAACATCCACAAAACTTGCCCCCACTCTCACTCGGTAGAGGGGTTTTTTTTCAGGTCCAATGGTGAGACGTTTGATTTTGGCCGGTTTTTTAAGTTTTGGATTCCACAAGAGATCGGTTTCTTTGAGATCTCGAAACATCTTGGAACTCCCATCGGCCAAGGTAACGAGGGTGTTGTGCATGAAACAGCCATCGATGTTTCGACATTGAAAGGCTCCATTATTTGGGCCTCCGACTTTGAGGAGAATGGTTTTGGTGGTGCAAAATTCAGGATCAAAAACTTTGGCATAGCCTGTGTACACACACTTGCTGGTGACAAAGCTATTTAAATTTACGGAACCTGTGTTTTGCTTATAACTCGGAACATAGTACTCAGATTGGCGGCAAAACGGAACACCCAAGAAACTCCCTGTGTTAATACAGCTTGGAGAGTAGGTTTGTGTGCCCGAAGTGAGCGGCTCTTTATTATTATTGTCATTGGCAAATCCAGTAACTGTCTCACCATTCATGAGTTTAAAGTAATCGGAAAGTTTGATTTCCTCAGGATTGATGGGGTCATCATGGTAGGGTTCGTCGGGATTGTTGCCCGTATAATCTTGTCCTACTTTTTGATTGGCGTTAGAAATCTTGTTGTGCTGCTTCTCTAACCATCCCCCGGAGGAGGTATCGCAAAGGTCTATATCACTCCGATTGAGTGTGACTGCCATCCAGCTCGGATCAAAAGCGGAAAGTATTGCATTAGCTATGCCAGAAAAATCATTAGGCAATGGTGTGCCAGGAGGCTTTTTTGAGTCAATAACGGCTGTACACGAAGCTGCGGATTTTACATAAACACGTTGATGGGGAACATTCATTTTGGTGCAAAAATCAGGTTCTTGCCCAGAGGGAAATAATCCGGTTCCTTCAAATAACACTTTGCAAGCATTGTACATTTTTTTTACGGCACCGTTGAACCCTCCTTCGTGATAAAACTCCCAGTTGGTAATGTTGGTGTTATAGTTGTTGTTGTTTGTGTTTGAGTTATTTTTGCTCAAATAATATTGAATGCTGGGCGTTTCATTGGGATTACTTCCCGTGGGGGTGGGTTCAATGCCCATGTCCGCTTTTCCTGGGATGGCGAGGGCATCTTGCACGGAGTCAATGGAAAGCATCTGTTTTCCGGAGCGATACCCATTTTGATAGTAATAATTCATGGCTGATTGCATTACGCTGTAAGCGGGATATTTATTGGTGGTGAGATCATAAGATCCTCCCGGATCATAAACACTCCCACTCACCCCCACGTCCACACTCTGAATGAATTCGTTGGGTCCGGTGCCTTGGAGTAATTTTGGAAACACATATTGGTATCTGCCATCCACATCGGTGGAACGATTGGGAGGAGGTGTGGTGATGGCCAATAAAGCGCTTACCGTTGCCGGATTGAGTCCAGATCCGGGATCATAGGGATTGGAGGTGTCGTAACTTTCACCCATGGGCTGCATGAAAAAGCAGAAATTAGGTTCCCGATAGCCTTTGCTGCCCAAAAGGGCCCCTCCTGGAGCGGCCACCAGGGTTCGGAGCATGTAAGTCTCATTTTTTCCAAGAGCGAAGTGTTTAGCACTAAAAAGTGCAAATACAGCGTTGTTGGTTTCTTTTTGGAATCGAAGAAAATTGGCCTTCACCACCACCTGATTGGGGCAATTGGCTAGGGATCGGGTGGCAGGCATTAAGGTGTTGGCAGGCTCTATGGCTTTTTGAACGCATACATAGAAGTTAATGTAAGTAAACACATGGGCATTGGCACCTGAAGTCGGAGCATCGTGGTCCCAGTCCCTGTCCGGATCGGAAGGCCAATGGGACTTGAATTTGGTATCGGAGTCTAGGGGATCGCATGGGGTGGTGGAGCAATACAAAATACCCTTTTCCACAAACTGGTCCAGTTTAATTTGCACATAGTTTCTGATGTTTGCATGAACATCGTTGGTACGAGCCGCACTGAATTCTTTTGACTTGCGGGCGATGCGTTTTCCCACCTCGGTCACGGCAATGGCAATCATCAAGCTAAAAAGCACCAATGAAAGGGAGCTTTGGCCCCTTTGTCTTTGGAAGGGACAGGGGTTTCCTTCTTTAGAATGGCACCTTAGGCGCCATAAGATCCGTTTCAATATTTTTGAGGACAACATAAATTCACTCCGGCAATGGCTCCTTTGGGGAGTATCGGCCGGAGTGTAAGTACCTTAAAAAAAGGTGTGGCAGTGCCTATCAATGTTGAACCTTTTTTTGCCCAGTCTTAGCGAACCGCACTATTTAGAACCCACGCACTTGCTGGAGTTGCCTGAGCAATCCACCACTGCAGGGTCGGTGTCCCACAACCCCACCACGACAGGAGTACCCACCTGAGCTCGCTCAAAGAGCCACTCAATGTTGCTGGGGTGATTGCGGACGCAGCCGGAGCTTTGGTCTCGTTTGCGGGGGTTGGGATCGGTAACGCTGGAAAGATGTCCTGCGTCTACGCCGTGCAATCCATAGATGCGACCTTCCTGAAACCACAGAGCTTTTTTCCCTAGGGGATTATTAGCAGCACAAGCGGCAGCGGATTTCCCTTGACCGTTGTTCCAGGGAGGGCAAACCTCCTTTTGGTGAATGGAAAAGATCCCTTTAGGAGTGGCTTTACCCGCGCGCGCCGTGGCTACCTTCCATTTGCTTTTGGGGGTGCCATTCTCAAAGTAAGTGATCATGTTTGTGCGGGCATTGATGCGAATGGCTCGGGAGGCACCCAAGGTGCGCGTCACCAAGGCTTCGTTTTGCCAAGAGTTAGAGTCGGTACCTTGCTTTCTGGCTTGAGTTTCCGAGTCTTGAGAAGATGATTGGGTACCACAGGCCACTAAACTCATGCACACACTGATTGCAAATCCTAAATTAAGTTTCATTTTTCACTCCTTTTTTTTGCTTAATGGGAATTAGTTTCCCATAAATGCAAAGTACCAGTCGTGCTGGATTTCTCAAATCATTTTTGATAACAATCTAACTACCTGAGATGAAACAAAAACACCCGTAAGCCTGGAATGGGGTGGCTTACGAGTGTCTGCATTTCGGATCTGAAAAACCAGATTTAGCGGCTACAGTCCACTAGGGAAGAATGGACAAAGCCCTTCTTTGGTCCGTTTAGGGTGTATTCTACGGCATACCAAATGTCGCTTCCGCTTACGGTTTGACCTTTTTGCTCCTTTACCAATTTAATTTGGTTTTCACGAACCAATTCATCCACGAGGGCGGATGTGGTGTTGGCTTCCGATCGCACGCGGGCCCGGCCCACACCTTGAGACACATTTAAGTTACAAGTGTCAGGAAGTGCTTTAGGAAGCAGAGTGCCCCCACCGCCTTGGCCTGGTTGGTTGGAGCCAGAGCATTTGCTGGAATCTCCAGAGCAATCCACAACGGCAGGGTCTTGGTCCCAAAGGCCGACCACCACAGGAGTTCCCGTTTGCACTCTTTCAAACAACCACTCGATATTGCTGGGGTGGTTACGAACACATCCGGAACTTTGATCCCGGTTTCTAGGGTTGGAATCTGTCACGCTAGAAACATGTGCCATATCCACGCCATGGAGCCCAAAAATCCGTGCCTCGTGGAACCACAATGCTTTTTTGCCTAGGGGATTATTGGCTGCGCAGGCGGCCGCTGACTTTCCTTCCCCATTGTTCCAAGGGGGGCAGACTTCCTTTTGGTGGATGGCGAATACACCTTTGGGAGTGGCTTTTCCTGCCCGGGCCGTGGCTACTTTCCATTTGCTTTTGGGCACGCCGTTTTCAAAATAGGTTACCATATTGGTTCGGGCGTTCACACGAACGGCTCGCGAAGCCCCCAGGGTGCGGTTTACCAAGGCTTCGTTTTGCCAGGAATTGGAATCTGTGCCGGATTGACGCTCCTGAATGTCAACAGAAACCGAATCTTTTTTGGGTGCATCCGCGGATTGATGTCTTGACCATCTGGCCAAATTATTGACACCTATGCTGCTGCGATTCCAAATCGGTCTACTTTTTTCCAAAACTGTTCCCATCGCCCATCGGTTATA
>JBIIVH010000101.1:0-6274 GCA_044339525.1 Silvanigrellaceae bacterium
GCCTTTCTAAACGGTTTTTAATCCAGGCCGCATAGGCAGAGGCACCCATTCCGGTCACTGCGTCCCAAGTGATGCGCCCAAAGCCCTTCTCCACAAACGCCCCAAACTCCCGAAAATCTCCCCCGTAGGCTTTCCGGGTTTCCGTGCCCCCACAAGTCAAAAGCCAGGCGGCCACCAAATCCTGAAGTCTGCGATCGGCCGCACTTAGGCTGATGGCCTCGCTCACCTCGGTCAGACTCTGGGCAGTCAAAATCTGGGGGATTAAGGCGTCGCTCATGGGTTGGCTCCCTCAACTGGAAGACGGCTCACCTGCCCATGAAGGGTCTGGATCTGCCTTTCTAGCTCATGGAACTTTTGCAGGTGCCTGCGCTCCGCGTCCAGCTGTGCCTTGGCCAGGCGGGCTTCAAACTCCCGCTCCAGGGCTTGGATTTCCCGGCGGTGGGCATCATCGCTGCGCTTGAGAGCCTCCGAGAGGGAGGTGGTGAGTGCCCTCCTCGGCGCGGGCGTAGAGTTCGCCCATCTCTTCCAGGAGCCTACTCATGGGAATGCCGCGGCCATCGGCCCACTCCCGAAGGCGATTTTTGAATTCAGATGTGGTGCGCAGGCTGATGACTTCGCTGTCGCGTTGTGTTTGTTGCACGCTCATTTCTTCTCCTTAAACTTGAGCCAGACGAAAAGCTGGCGCCATGGTTTCCATTTCACTACGCGATAGGCCATGCTCCGCGGCAACTGTTCTCCACGAACGGACAACCGATTTCATCTCCAGATATCGTTCTTCAGCCTGAATATTCTTAAAGCGGAAATGCTTCGCCACAGAAAGGATCAGCTCCTGGCTCTGCGAGTTGTCATCTTCAGATATGTTGAGTTTAAGGCCTTCGCCATCAGGGTTGGCATTGAGATCATAAGCGGGAGAGAGTCGCCAGCCCTGCTCATCAATCAGAAATCCATGGTTACGCAAGTGGTCATCGGTGTTGGAAATCAGAACATGGAAGAGCATGCGCGACCATAATTCTTGTAGATCTTCTTTAGGCTTAGAACCATATTTTTGGAGCAGCTCTGCAAGATGCAGATAACTGACTCCACTTGAAGCATCGTCCCCGTCCGAACGTCCTAGAGACGTCATCGCCGACATAAAAAATAGGCGCTTTCCCTTTTCTGTTCTGTCGAATCTCTTCACCATAAAGGTGTGATGGGCACTCGTAAACTGGCCAATTCTTGCTTCTGGCAGGCAAAGGCCAGCCTGCCTGGCAAGCCTGTGCACAACCATTTCCCATGCCCCAACATCAGAAGCATCTGTACGTCCCGGAAACTTGGCGAGCCACAAGGCCCCATGTTCATCAACAACGCTGGCCTTCGGCCTCGCTCCCCCCAAAGAACCTCCGGGAGCAATCAGCATTTTGAGCCACTTTTCGTAGTCGCTTTGCTCGGAGGCATTTTCTTTTTCGATGGCGAGGCTTGCAAACTCTAAGTCGCGCAGACTTGCCCAGGGTGGCGCTGAAAAATGGGGATCATTATCGAGAAATGGCCCATCTGTGCTTTTTTGAAAGCGCAGGGCTCCCATCCGATAGACGTCATGGACCCCCAAGAGATAATCGGTTTCTTTCAAAAGGCGCGGCGGGCGTTCTTCTTTGCGAGCCTTTAATGCTTCTCTTCGCTTGATAAGAAAACGCCCCCACCTGTCGGGAGCAGAGTCGAGAAATATCCCAAAATTGGATGTCTGTGCGTATTGCGGTCCACGATGCAAAGGCAACAAGGGGTCGAGAAGAAATCGTCGGCCGCTCGCCAGCCAAGAGTCCGCATACTCAAAGGAGAAAACTTCTTTTCCCCGAATCGCATCGCACCAAAGGGTTCCGCAAAGATGGGGAGACTCCACATCGAGAGTCACGAAGATGGGCGTGCGGGAATTTGTCTTCATTCACTCACTCCTTTTAGTTGACCTTGCCGTTTTTTCGGTCGCACGCGTTCGGGTAAATTCAGGTCTTGGAGCTTGCGCCCCAAATCATCATCGCGCGCTATGAACTCAAGATCTCCAGCACGTTCGGCCACCATCATCACTGTCAGGTTGCGCCGAACCCGAGCCGCCCGGATGCGCTCGCCTAGACCTCCCAAAAGGCGCTCCAGAGAAGGGAGCAAATTTGCCGGAGTTTTCGCCATATGGGAAATTAAACCTCTCTTTATTCAATTTAGCTGAAACTATAATTTCATTTATATCACACCCCAAGCTCCGCAGGCAACTCCAGAGGGAGAAGAAATTGAGGTTGCGCTAATCCGGATTAACAAAGTATATTCAAAATGTTGACTGTACTTCCAGAGAGCAAACCACAACCGGTTGCGGTACCTACAAAGATCTTTTACGAAATCCAAGCTTATATTTTTATATTAGCACCCATTGGCTAAAACTGGGTTCTTCTATTAAAATAAAAATCATGAAAAAAAGAGTAGAACTAATTAAAATTAAACAACTTTTACTGAAACCATCCTTTACATCCCAAGAAGCGGTGGCACTGGGGGTATCGGCTAGCACCTTGTCCTATTACGCCAAGACTGGGGTCATTGTGAGGCTAGGACACGGAGTTTACTCAAATCCAAACTTTACCATCAAGGCTCTGAAGCGCCTTGCAAGCCAAGGTAAACTCGACTTTCGAAAAATGGCACGTTATTCCAAAATCCTTCGCGTTAACATAACTCCTTATATTCTTATGGTGAGCGCATGACCTCTCCAAAACTACCCTAAAAATCGAGCCGGAGGCTCCCCACGTTAAGCAGCGTTATTCGGATTCCAAGCTACATCCCCTCACTTGAGCTTCAGGGAAGTCTGCAGGTTCACTGCACTTCTCGGCACCGTCCACCATCAAACACTTGGACAACGTGGCACTGGAAACACCTTCTGTTTCTTTAAACTCTACTATCAGTTTGTGTTTAAAGACGCCTGCAGAGTCAGACACCGTGCTCGTTAATTTTCCAGACACTGGGGTACAGCTCTCACTGGACTTCTTAAACAAAAGATTAGAAAACTCGGTTGATACTTTTCTAACACCTACCAACTCGGATTTTACAATCCCACTCTCGATCAATTTTTCTTTCCAAGCTCTCGAAGCAGAATCACGTGTTACTTTTACTTTTAACGGCGCGGCCGCTTCAATTTTTACGGAATGTTCCATGCTTTTACTTTTGATCTCGCCTTTTACAATATGGTCTCTAGATCCTTTTCTAATCACATCACTTGTGACCTCTTTAACTCGAACGATATCTGTGCTATCTGGCTTATTTTCCTGACTAATGAACTTAATGTTTCTTTTTCCAGAGGCTTCAAACGAGTGCTTTAATGATTGAACCCCATTTGACATTTCTCTTTCCATTTTTCGGGAAAATGTGATATCTCCCTGCAGTCCCGAAATTAATGCCGAATCATTCCAATCAATTAATGCATGCTTACCTGAAGAGTGACAAGCCAAAGTGGTTCCCTCTTTTTTCCAGACCAAATCAAAATTAGACTCCACACTGGCAGATAGGCTGCGGGATTTTTGGAATCGACTCTTGGAGGCTTCCAAACTATGAGCATAGTCTCTTTCTAACAAGACCGTTCCATCTGGATTTGCAGTACACTTCCCCGCATTTTTAAAGGGTCCTTTTCCATCTAAAGACAGCGCTGTACCTCCCGACTCCCCATCACCCAATGAGTCGGCAGCCTCATCCAAGTGATCGGCTGTCAGGGCGGTTTCTTCGCTGTCGGCTTTTAAGACGGAACCAGGGCTAGAGCCATTGTTGTCTACGGGGTCCACCTGTTCCGAGTTTGACCCCTCTTTGTTCTTTTCTAGCTTTGATCCGCAGGATACTGCAAAAACACCTAAACCAACCAGCGTAGCGAGAGTTTTAGTTGAGGATGATTTGATTTTCATGATACATTTTCTCCATTTTGGTGTCTGTTAAATTCCAAACCCAGAGCGGTGCGCTCCACTGGTTCTATTTTACTCTTCGGATGATATTCGAAATTCTTTAATTTTTTTTTATTTTTTTAAACAAAATTAGCGCTTCTATCTGTTTTATATAATGTTTTTTACAAACCACATATTCGAATATATAAAATGAACAAAAAAAAGCAGAACATGCCTTTTCGCAGTTCTGCCAGCGAGTTATGTCTCAGGATACATTACGTTGGATTCGAGTTTAATTTACTTTACTGGGCTTCTAAGCTACATCCTCTTATGTTACCTTCAGTATACTCCACAGGCAAGCTACAACTGGAATCATCCGACTCGGAAACACACTTACTAATGGTGGCTGAGTTGGATTCAGCTCCTTCTTTGAAGACAATTTCATATCGGTGTAAAAAACTTCCGTCAGGATTGAAAATCGTGCTAAGAATCTTGCCGCTCACAGGAGTGCAGCTTTCCTCTCCTTTTTTGAATAGCACCTGATTAAATTCCGAAATCACTTTGCGAATCCCCACTTTCTCCGTCTGAACTTTTCCACTCTCGATGAGTTTTTGAGTCCAAGCCCCAGTTGTGGCGTCACGTGTCACCTGTACCTTTAGGGGATGACCCTCCAAGGTTAGAATTTTGTGGTCAAAGGCAAAGTTCTTTTCCCTACTACCTAACTTAAGCGTTCTTTGCCCCACCCGACTTGCATCCATCACAATTTCTTTAGACCTCACCACCAAACCACTTTCAGGAAGGTTTACTTGTGACACAAAGGAAACATTACGAATTCCAGAGGCTTCAAAATTCTTAGACAATAACAATTGTTCTTTTTCAATGACCTGAGTTCGATTTCGGCTGAATTGGTATTCACCCTTCAATCCCGAAATGAGGTTTGGATCATTCCAATCCAATTTTGCCCCTACCCCAGCAGGGTTACATTCCAAAAGGGATCCTTCTTTCTTCCATGTTAAGGTCTGCATCAAATCATAGGTTACTTTAATGGTGGCTAGTGAAAGCCAACGGGTCTTAAATCCCTCTAACAGCGCGCTGAAATCACGTTTTAAGATGATGGATCCTGAAGGATCTGCAGAACAAGACCGTGTGTCTTTACTCACCACCAATGCACCCGCCAAGGAAAGTGCGGCCCCACTGGACCCAGAATCCACATCACTTAATGCGTCGGCTGCCTCATCAATATGATCTGAGGCTAAAGAGGTTTCTTCCTGCTCCTGGGTTTCAGTTTCAGGCACTTGGGAAGGCGGAGGCGGAGCGTCTTCGATTACGTTCTCTGATGCTCCGGGCACTTGGGGAGGATTTTCCTTATTATTTTTCTTTTTACCCCCACAAGAAGCCACAAGAGATCCTGCGATGACAAGAAGCGCTACATTTTTTCCATAAGTAAACATAGAGTACTCCAATTAGTTAAAAAAGGTTTTGGGAGCAAAAGATGCGCTGAAATCCTTTTTCAGCATCTGCTCTTATTTCACTTATCGACGGTATTCTAAAAAACTTTAGAATAATTTATAAAAAAACATAATTTCTATTTTAACTAACTAATATTATTTTATTTTACATTGTTTTTTGATATTCGACTTTTAAAGAAATATTCTACAGGATGGACAAATCAGATTGAAAATCAAGGTAAATTCAAAAATACATCATTTTCATACAGAACACACTCCCTCCAGACTTGATAAACTCGGAGGTATCTAAAGGAACGGGGACAAACCCGGCTTTTCTAAGAGAGGCTTCCACTTTAAGGGAACCTTTTTGCAACAAAACATGCTTTTGATCGGGACAGTGGGCGTTACAGGCAAAATAGGGAGCGTCTGCTTCGTCCAGGTCCACTTCAATCAACTGAGGAAATAATGTGTTTAAAATCTTCCAACCTTCCTCCGTAAAGGCCGTACGACACGCCAGTGCAGCCTGGGAGTTTAAGATGGCCAGACACGTATCTAAATGATAAAATTTTGGGTGAATCAACTCCAACAAAACCACATCTGATTCTACGATTTCTGAAATGAAATGATAGCTACTTTTGCGGGTCCGTGGGCCAAATCCCCCCAACAACAATCGTTTGCCAGGCCACCAAAGAATATCTCCCATGCCTTCGAATTTGGTTTCAGGAGTCCTATCGGGAGGACGGCAAAGCTGATAGCCTTCCGATTGAAAAAAAGAAGCAATAAATTCCACTTCTTTATGCCTTACATCATTCTCCATATTAGACAATAAAACAGCATTACATCCCTTTTGCGTTTTGAAGGGAAGGGTCTGATTGGCGCAAAATACCATATCCACCAAGCCCGGTTTACCCTCTGTTGTTTTAAGGGAGACTCCCAAATTTTGGTAGGCCA
>JBIIVH010000102.1:0-6273 GCA_044339525.1 Silvanigrellaceae bacterium
CGCTGCCAGAGATCCAGAAGTCTGAGCCTGCCACGAACTTCACTCCATGCAGGCCTAATTTCGATGGAAGCTTATTTTCTCTAGTGGTTGTTCTGCAGGATACTCTCTTCACAGCAGAAAAAATGTCAACTAAGAACTTTTTGGGATTCCTGGGACTGGGATTTGTTTTAGGTCGTCTGCTTGATTTAAGCTGAATCACAAAGGTGATACCCATATTTTCAAAAGTCTCCACCATTGCGGAAACCTAATTATGCGAAATTGTTTTATTAAGAAAAAACCATCTCGTTACGTAAATGTGAATTTGGCGGGAAACGTGTGCTATGGTTGGTTAGGTTAAACTTTGTCCTGGCGATGTCTCAAACCATTGACACCTTCCGTATCTACAATCTACAGGCCGCCTGAGCCTTCTAACCCTGTTCCACCTGATGTAGGGAGACGATGTAGGGGAGGTTTCGATACTTGCCATCCAAATCCAGTCCATATCCCACCACAAACTCGGGCCCAATTTCAAATCCCACATAATCAGGTTTGGAGGCGTTTTCGTGGCAAGTGGGCTTATCCAAAAGGGAAACCGTCTTTAAACTGGCGGGAGATTGTTCTTTGATCACGGATTTGAGTAACTCCAGAGACCTACCAGAATCCACAATGTCTTCCACCACCAGCACATGTCTTCCGGCCAAGGCAGGCACTTGAGACAACACCTCCACTTTACCGGAAGAGGCGGTGCCATGGTAACTTCTGAGTCTGATGCTTTCAATTTCCGTGGGCAAACTCAAAAAGCGGATGAGATCGGAGCCAAATAATATGGCTCCATTCAGCACGATCAACACAACGAGGGACCCACAGTCGGCGTAATCACGGTTGATTTGCCCGCTGATGGCCCAGACTCGTTCCTTTATGCTTTGCTCTGTGAATAAAACCTTGGTTTGGTACGTTTTCTGATTGTGTTCGATCAACATAAGAGGTGTCTCACTTTGATTAGAGGTGACCTTAATGGTGTAGACTTTAATTTAATTTGAGAAAAGCACCAAACAAAGCATCACCGAATTCATTTGCAAAATTTTTCCCGTTGGCTAAAACATCGTCGTGGCTTACCAGTTCGCTGGGAATCAAACCCGCTCCAAAGTTTGTGAGGCAACTGATTCCCGCCACTTTAGCCCCCATGTGTTTGGCAGCGATGCACTCCCAAACCGTGCTCATTCCCACACTTTGGGCTCCAAAGCCTTGTAGCATGCGAACCTCTGCAGGAGTTTCATAGGTAGGTCCCATTAATCCAGCGTAAACGCCTTCAAACAATATTTTATTCTCTTGTTTAAAATGGTCCCTAATGATGGTTTGCCATTCTTTGTGGTAGGCGCAGGTCATATCTAAAAAAAGAGGGCCCAAATCTTGAAATTCGGAGCCCTCAATGGGTGTTTTTCCCGTAAGATTGATTTGATCTGTAATCAGCATAGGAGTCCCAATTTTGAATTGGGGAGCCAAGCATCCTGCCGCGTTTGTTAGCACAATTCCCTTGACCCCTAAACCAATGACAGACCTCACATTATGCACCACTTGGTGCACGGAATGCCCTTCATAACCGTGATTTCGGCCGCTTAAAAGTAGGATAGCCTTGGACCTACCGTCCTTTTCATGAACTCCATAAACGAGTTCTCCGCCATGGCCTGCCACATGGGTTGCTTTAAAGCCTGGAATTTGTTGGTAAGAAATTCGTTTCGAGTGATGGAGTTGGGGGATGACGGATCCCAGTCCAGATCCTAACACTATAGCAAGCTCCGGTTTTTGTTCGTCTTTTAGCCAGTCTGTTAAAAAGCGGACACTTCTTTCCCAGGATTCTCGTGCGGTCACACCTACCCCTTTCCCCGTGAGTACCAATTCCTATGTGCTTCACCGTCCTAAAAAATGCAATACTTTTGTTGGGGGTGCGTCTGAAATTTTTGGTTTGCCTGTTTTGGGAGGCTCTTAATCTCGTCCTGGATGCCCAATCAGACCCATTTGGATGAGCGCTTGCGTGCCATGGAATAAATAGTAACCATTGTGATCTGGTTGCCTTGGAACCTCAGACCGGATCCAGAGCTGTTGGCCAAAGGGATTTTCTGGGAAGAAAACATATTTTCCTAAGTCAACCACCACAGGCCACCTCCTTTGGGTGGAAAAAAGGGAATCACCCGTGGATTCTGCGGAGTCAAGTTGGAGCAATTGGATGATGGTAGCGAAAATATCCTGCTGGCTTCTGTATTGATGATCCACATAAGATGGAATTTTAAGCTTTTTGAGTACCTTTTCCGTCAGACCCCCTTGGATCGTAAGAAGGGCTTTGCTTTGGGCTTCTGCCGCCTTGCGGAGGCTGGCCGGGTCTGGCGACCAGTTCATGCCCTGGGGTTCCAGGGGGCCTGGCATGAGATGGCCATGGTCGTTGTTTAAAATCACAAGGGAATGGTCCCAAATGGTTTCACCAGGCTCACAAGGAGTTGCGCAGGGGATCTTCTTTAACCCCTTTAAAAACTCTTCCACGGCGGCGTCGGAGTATCTCAGGGTAGGCAGATGTGGAAAGGCAGCGCTGTTTTGCTCCGGGCTTTGTCGCTCCAAATCCGTATGATTGATGGGCACTTCCCAGTTGGGATGGTGGGTTACGGTCAAAACAAAATGCAGTTGGACCTGATTTTCCGGAAGGGTGGTAGGTAAATCCTTTAAAATTCGGCGAAAAAGTGTGTGATCGGGGAGCCCCCAGTAGGTGCTAAAAGGGCTTGCCGGGAAATCACGGTTTGTGATAACCTGAGAGAATTCCTGTCGTTTCCAAAAGGAGCCCTGTCCATCAAAGCTAAAGTCTCCCCCATGCCACCAGTGACTGGAACCTAGATTTTGGTCTTTCCAAATAGAGGATAGACAATAAGGGCGGAGGTGGGCTTGATTTCGCATGGCAGACGTAAATTCTCCCACCAAATTTCCACAAAGAGCCGCTTCCTGGCCCGCTCGAGTGACCCCACCAGAAGTGTAGGCGTTGGTGAAAGTGATTCCTCCGGCCAAGATTTCATCAAGAAAGGGCATATGGGACTCTTTTAGATCTGGGTGATAAAATTTGCTTTCCAGAGGACGGAGGCTTTCCAACATTAATAGAAAAACAAAAAGGGGCTTCTGAGTGTGTCGATGTTCACTTATGATATCTTGGAACGTTTTTCCCAGGGGAGTTGGGGAAACCAAATTTGGTTTCTCTAAGTTTTGTTTTAATAGCAAGCCCCACTTAGATTTGGGCATATCAGTGGGGAATCCAAATTGGTCTGGTGAGTAGGGAGGCTGATTTCCAAGTACCGCTAGCTGCAAAACGGAAATTTCAACGGGGTTAACGGAAAAAAGGGTGGGCACTCTCCATCCGATGTGTTTGGTGTTTGCTAAATTCTTAAATACTTGGCTTCCCCCGGCACCCAAGGCGGTGATGAGAAGAGTAAACACCATGGTTTTGGGCGGGATAGTGCGGAAACGTTTTC
Organism: Silvanigrellaceae bacterium; assembly: GCA_044339525.1. Classification (GTDB taxonomy): domain Bacteria; phylum Bdellovibrionota_B; class Oligoflexia; order Silvanigrellales; family Silvanigrellaceae; genus JBIIVH01. Next base: position 3,486 of record JBIIVH010000102.1, read on the forward strand.
TTAAAAGGTGATGGGAGATAGCAAAAATGGTGATGGGGATGAGACTGGACGTCAGAAAAGAGGCTTTCATCAGCGAGTCTGTATTGGATTTTAAAAAAGACAGGTCGGTGAGGTACTCCAGGTGATGAATTCCTACTGTGGTTCTGAAAAAACTATAGTAGTGGGGTAAAAAGGCCAGTGGAACGACCCAAATCACCAACCACCCCCAAAGCAAAAGGATGGGAATCTTTTGGCTCAATTTGCGACACATCAAAACCAATAGAAATCCAATAAAAGCCAGAATAAATGCAATCCAAATATCCCCAAAGAAACCCACCAATCGGGCTTGATTTCTTTGCGTGAGGGAAGGTAACAAATAGAGCCCTAAATCCGATTCTCCCCAAATTCTAACGATGGTAAATGATAAAAAATAGGCAATAAATAAGGCATAAAATCCATTGTAGATTTGTGAAAGTGGGTCAGCTGGACCGGATTTGGGGTCTAATTTTCTCATGGATTATACGTGCTCGCCTCCAGGATAAAGTCATTGGGCGATAATTTTTCAATCGTCTCCATACCTTCTGTGACTTCAGCGAATACAGTATAGGATCCATTGAGTCCGGGATTGTTTTGAGTGTTTATAAAGATCTGTGCATCACCTCCATCCCGTCCAAAGGTGGCAACTCCCACGCTCCCCCTTTTATGGGTGTGTTTAGAAAACGAATCCCTGAGAAGATAGCCAAGGGAGCTAGCTCCATCTCCGATAGGATCACCGAATTGGACCACGAAACTGGGTTCTACTCTAAAAATGCGGTTGTTGTTGTAATACTTTTGTTTTACTAAAGAAACAAAGTTTTCCACAAAATAAGGTGCCACATCAGATTCGAAAAATTGAATCCAAAATGGTCCTTGGGTAGTGGTGAATTTTACCTTTTGAAGATGTGCCTGGTCCACTTCATTCCAGGGTGGAGTTTCTTTAATGAATCCATTGTATCTAGGGACCTTTCCGGCCGGGTTCGATGAACTTAGCTTTTTCAATATATCGTAGGCTTGTTGGGCGATGGGAATCATGGGGTAGGTAACCAGACTTTCTAATTGATTAATGTAGTTTTGAGCACCCCATTTGTCAAAAAGGTCTAAGGCGCATTGTCTGGAAAAATGAAAGGGAGAATTTTGAGAGATGAATTTAATGCGTTCCTCAAATTCACGAAGTCCAAGTGCTCCTATGGCTTGAATCGCCGCACACAGTGTTCGCTCATCGTCTTTATTGAGCAATTGAATTAGCAAGGGGATGAAAACATCTGGCGTGGAGGGTTTCAGTTGGGAGACAGAGTTTAGGGCAGCTGTGCGAATCATGGGGTTGTCATGGGTTAACTTGTCTAAAATCCACTTCACCTTGGTGGCTTCTGGTAGGAGAAGTTTGGGAAGGACGGATAATGCGTCGGAAATCACGGTGGGGAAAGGGGAATGCAACAAACGTTGTGCACCACTTTCAATCCCAGGGAAACGGCTGGATACAAGTGTTTTTAAGGCTGCTCCTTGCAAAGCAGGAACGCCGGATTGAAGAACTTCATTAAGGGTTTCGTTTAAAGAATCAGGATATGTTCCCCGTTTTTCCAGTTGAGATAAAATGGAGAGCTTTTCATTAACGGATCCTTCTTTCAGCATCAACTCGTAAATCTGCCAGACCTGGGAGCTTGGATCTTGTACGTGGAGTGCCTCCAAGGCATCCATGCGCATGGCGGGAGACTTTGATTCCATTAAAATCTGTCCGAGTGTTGGAATGGAATCTTGAGAAGGGTTTCGTTTCAAGAATACAACGAGTCTTCTACTCCAAGTGGCCTGAATGGAATCCAAAATCATTTGCTTCACCAGGAGAAGTTGGCCGGCGTCAAGGGAGGGAGTGCCCCCCACCAGGGCCATGGCGATTTCCTCTTTTGCCAGATCGGCTGGGGATCGGAGGGACTCCAAAAGAAAGTCCGATTGTTCTTTTGTGAATGAGAAGGGCATGGGTGGTTTTTTTACGGTTCTTTGTGTTCTAAAAAACAGGGCTAGTCCTTTTGCAATGCCCTCGCTTACCATGGGGTTCTTGGAGTGTTTTAAGCTCTCCACAAAAAAGGAAATATCTTCCCCCAAAGCCAGTCTACCCAAATTTTCCCAATGACTGGCCAAAACTCTGGCTGAGCTTTCCTGCATCAAGGCCTGCAGCATACCAGACCTAGCCTTGCTTGAGTGGAGGTTTTGGGAAAGGGCCAGACCACTCGCTGCTCTTACTTCAGGTTCTGGATGACTTAAGGATTCTATCAAAATGGCGTCGGGAACGGATCCGGGCATTTCTGAGGCCAAATAGGCGGCTTTTTGAGCCATTTTTGAGTCTGAGCTTTTAAGTGAAGCCACCAGGATGGGGTTGGATTCGTCCCTGTTTTGGCCCGCATCAAGTAGGGCTTCCCAGTCCTTTTGGTTTGTTCTTTCAAATGGTTGAGCGTAGGAACGGACGGGGATTTGCCCTTTTGCCAAAGGAAAGGATTCGCTCTGTTTTTTAGAGTGGACCTCAGTAGTACAACCAACCAAAATAAGGGATTTGATGGAAAAAAAGAAGATTTTTTCAATGGACTGGGTTTTCATAGGTTGGTTTACTCCACTTTAGGTGTTGCGTGTGAAAAGGCTTTTAGCAGCAACTCGCGTTTTGAGACAACCAAGACTGTTACCGAGTGAGGTTAACCTATTTCTGTCCATTTGACGCTCCCTCGGCGGATTTTTCCTGTTATTGGGGACTATAGCCTCTCAACCTTTGGTGTTTCGGTTCTGG
>JBIIVH010000006.1:0-103606 GCA_044339525.1 Silvanigrellaceae bacterium
TCCCGCATGGGGCATCATGCGCCGACTCGTAGTGCGAAGCGATCTCAAAGTTCTTTCGTGCTATCTAGGGAATCCCCCACCTCAAAACATGACGTAAGGAATGTTTAGGTGGCGGGAGGATGTCAACGTGAGCTCAAAGGCCCGTTGCACAAATCCGGAAAAGCTTACGGACTTGGGCAAAGTGGTAGGCCCACTATCCGTTGCCCGGACTGTGGGACCGCTGGAACCCCCGGAATTTCCACAAGTGGAGGTGACCGTCCAAGTGAAAAAAAGTCCCAAACCAGAAATCCATTTGCTCGAATGCCCATGTGAACGCTTCATAACACACTCCTTCGTGAATTTTTAGCCTTCTAATGGCCTAATCGCAAAAAAAAAAAACATTTAGGGGAATTTTGAAAAAAAGTGAGGCGGGGGAGTCCAAGGCCGAAAAATGGGAGTTCTAGGGTAGGGGGGTGGATGAATGAGTGGGGGTTTGGGATGGCCGAGCTATGATTTGGACTCTGAGCCTGGATTAAGGTAAGATTGGATCTGCTCGGTGCAGATCATTCGGATCATTGTTTGATATCCAACACCGCGTTTTTCACCTGCCTTTTGCAGCAAAGCGATTAGTTCTTCAGGCATGGTTACGTTCAATTTTCTCCCTACCCGAGGTCTACCCTTTCTTATTGAAGAAGAAATCAGAATGGCTGTGGGGACGCTGGGTCCTTCTCCAAAATCGCTTTCTTCAAATTCCTGTTCAAAGGTTTCGTTTTGTTTTTTCATAGACTTTTTTCTCTCCATCTCTTGATTTTCTGCAACTGATAGGCCGGATAGCGTTTTGTCTTGCCGTCCATGCAATCGTCATATAACGCCCGTCTGGCAGCTGACCGTAGGAAACTAGCCTTGGTTCTCCAAAATCACCTATTGATTCCCCAGCAAGGACAATGTCTCCTGTAAAACAGCTTTCCACTTCTCCCTGCGTGAAGCCATGTTTTGGTAGCTTGCTTAGATTTTGGTGGTCCCAATCAAATTCACCCGACCAAATCTCCCGCAACCACTGTAAAACGGACGGCGTAGCCTCTTTCAATACCATTAAACCTCCGTCCCACCAGCTAGGCTTATCGACACTTTTTTAAAATACCTTTAAGGTATCTTTTAATCAAGGGGTTAACTTATAAACTGCATCCATTAATTGTGCTTTTCCTTAAAAATAGGCCACTTAGGCCAACATGATTTTAACATTGAGTTGTGTTGTGGTATGGTCTTGTTATTTTCTTATTTATAACATGCGCTTACCTGAAAAAAGCACAATTAATTAGTGCAGTTTTAGACCTCAACGATGAGTTTTCCCTGATTTTTCCCGTCAAAAAGCATGTTTACGGCATCCACCAACGAATCGAATCCTTTTAGGATCGTTTCATTTTTGGTAAGATGCCCGGCTTGATACCAGGCCAATAAATCGGAGATGGCTTCGGAAAATCGAGCTTGATAGTCTAAGATGATAAAACCCTGAATTTTGGCTCTTTTCATCAGAATTTGCTCAAAATTTTGGGGTGTTTGTGTGGGGCCTGTCTCGTTGTAGCCAGAAATGAGTCCGCACAGAGGGATTCTTGCAAAAAGATTGAGATGTTGAAGCACGGCCTCAAAAAGGGGACCACCCACATTCTCAAAGTAAACATCAATTCCGTTGGGCGCCACAGCCTGGAGCTGTTTTAAAAGGTTTCCCTCTTTGTAATTTATGGTAGCATCCACCCCAATGGAGTCTTTGAGCCACGCGCATTTTTCAGGAGTCCCGGCCACACCCACCACGTGAGTTCCTTTTAATTTTGCGATCTGGCAGGCGATGGAACCAACCGCTCCTGCCGCGGCGGAGATGACCACGGTTTCTCCGGGTTTGGGCTGGCCAATGTCTAAGAGTCCAAAATAAGCAGAAAAGGAGGTCATTCCCAGTACGCTTAAGAAAGTGGAAGGTGGTACGTTGAGTTTGGGAAGTTTCGTGATCTCCCTTCCTTGGCAAATGGCATGGGTGGTCCAGCCCAGTAATCCTGACACGAGATCTCCTTTTTCAAACTGGGGATCCGTGCTTTCTTCTACCACGCCTATTCCAATGGCCCTCATCACTTCGCCTAGGGCCACGGGAGGCATGTATTGGGGTTTATCGCTCATCCAAATGCGATTTGTGGGGTCTATGGAGATATGAGTTACTTTAACCCGTACCTGATTTTGGCCTAGGGTGGGAATGGGCTGGGAGGTGATGTTAAAGTGAGACAAAGACACTCGCTTTTCAGGTCGGGATATGAGGCAATAGGATTTTCTCACGGGCATGACTCCTTAGATTTAGGGTAAAAAGACATTGGTAAGGGTATATCAAAACGGGGGAGGTGGGAACTGTAAACTGCATCCATCAATTGTGCTTTTCCTTAAAAATAAGCCACTTAGGCCAACTTGATTTCAGCATTGAGTTGTGTTGTGGTCCTGTCTTGCAAATTTCTTATTTATAATAGGCACTTACCTGCAAAAAGCACAATTAACAAGCGCAGTTTTTAACACTTGGATTCACCCATGGCAAATAGGCCTTCAAAAAGCTTTGTTACCTTGAAGAAAGATTTTTATGGACGAACCGTAGCTGGGCGGGAATCTTGGCCAAATCACAATATTGGGCATAGGCTGTCACGCAAGGCTCCATGGCGGGGATTGCAGCCTCTTCCCATGTGTCCTTTACTTTCGGCTGGAATGGAAAGTCATCGGTTCCATATATTAAAAAGGCGTTCGTGGCTTGGGTGCAGGCATCTAGCTGATGCAAATGGCACAAGGTAAGGGCTTAGGGGCTGCCCACTTCACCATCCGACTTTTTCAATTCCACCTGGGCGTCTATTAGGGCCGTGGCCAACCGGGAAATGCTTCCTCCCAATTGAAACACGGATAATGAAACTGTGGCTTGCTTGAAAAATTTAAATGCGGGGGCGTTTATTTTCCGCGCTCCGTAGAGCACCTAGCGTTTTCACCTTTCCTTTGCCACAATCGCCAGCAAACTCCTCCGTCTCCAAGTTGCATGCCGCGGCCTCCTTTTTACCATTCACTTCCGTAAAAATGGAAACAAATTCGATTTGTCTATATTTTGCAAAGGTAACTCCACGTGATCAAAATTTGTTCAGCGCGGACAAAAAAGTTTCTTTTAAATTTGGCCCATTGACAGTTAATATGAGCCTATGTAGCGAGATTTATGAGTGATCAAAAGTTGCCTGCATGGGTGTCACTGATGCCAATGAATGCGGAGAACGGCGTCAGAACGAAGCTCCGACCAACCCTGATGGAAACATAGTTGGAAATCTATCTCTCTAAAAAAACATTTTAATGGATGGGGAGCCTTCACATGTGGGGGCTCTTTATTAAAGGATTCAAAATGAAAAAATTTTGTCTTATGATTTCTTTATCCGTTGGTTCCATTGCACAGGCACATTCATTTCCAATCTTGTCCGGCAGCTTTAAGGAAAGAAAACCTGCTCATATTCAATTTTCCAAATTGGAGGGATCTTTTTCAGAGCGCGATACCTTGATATTTAACTCTTGGGCCACTCAATATGCAGATGGACAATCAGAAATAGAGAGAGTTGATAATGATCCTTTTTCGATTCGAGTCAGAGGAGAGAGTTTTTCTGACAGATTTCAAAATCGAATCGCTGGATGTTTTACGGAGTGGTTTAATGGAAAAACCAATGGAAAACCTTTTAGTAAAGAATCAATTGATCTGGCCGGATTTTTTGTATATTCCCCTTATGCACAGCCTTTGTCTGATGAACAAATTCGGGCGTATAAGCAAGAATTCCTGCAATTTACCCAAGCTGAATATTCTAGGTGCGAAAATTCAGATTATATAACTAATCCGCCTCACATTGGATTTCATTTTCCAAGTTATCTTACCATCAAAAATTGGTCTTTGACACCCGATCCTGATGATAACACCGCCTTTAGATTTTATAACTACGATTCTATTATTTCACCAACCTATAACAGTCAATTTATTCAAATCAGTCAGGAATTAATGGAGACTCTCAAAAATTGGCTTGGCAACATCCAAACCAAATACATCTCCGCAAACCCTGATCTGATGGAAAGCCTGATAAGTGAACTCACATTGGATGAAAAAGACGGGATTTCGGAAGAGGAATTTGCATTCCGGTTTATGCTTTCCGCTCAAAAAGTGGACCCCACTTTTACCGCGTCTTTAAAAGACAAAAATACTATGAATTCTTATGTAAGGGCATCCCAGTTTTTGTTTCAAAGTTGCTCTGAACAAGGAAAATTTAGTTTGGCGGTTTGCCATTCCGGCAATCTGTCGGAAAAGTTTGGTGTGGTCCGGGTTCTTAGAGGTAGTGGTGTATTTTTTGACGACTTTGTTAAATTAAAATAGAGTGTTTAGACGTGTCCTGATTCAGGCTAGACCTCACGGCTTTAACACCTACCGAAAACATAACGTACCCATTAATGTTCTGCCTAATGGCGAAGAACTCTATTTACCAGATGAGATTTAATATGAGAATTTATTTGATTTTCCTTGTTTTCTTTATGCAATGCACCAAAAAACCCAAAGCCAGTCCTGGCCGTAATTCAAACCCGGAGAATGGCACCCATTGCCCAGACCGAACGGCGGTCCAAAAAACCAGTGAAGACCTCAGAAAGGAATCAGATGTGTCTGAAAAAACCTCTCTTGGGGTCGCTCTGTTTTTAAACGCCAGCAACCCAGAGGCTTTGGAAAAAAGGGTTCAGGAATGTTTTTTAAATTAATAATTATAGTTTATTTATTAAGATTTTTTAGCGTTTTTGCTGATACCTTTTATATCTTGCCAGATCGATTTGAGATTCAGACGATCGCTGGCAATCCCATGTTTAGCGTGGTAGCCATGGATGGTGGATACAAAGCAAACATGATTTTCAAAGCTTCTTATCAAGATACGGAATACATGCTTTATCAGCAATATGCCGACAAAATCGACCAACTTCAGATTGTAGAGTTACCAACAGAACCGGAAACTTTTCGTTTTCTTTCAAAAGCCATTGAAAACAGAGTTGTGGTCAAAGATATTAAAAAGGAATACTTTTCAAATCTGATCAAAGTAGAAATTACGGCGAGTTCTTCAATGACACAAAGTGATTTTTTGCAGCTTTTAAGGTTTAACATAGTTTATGGTACAACACAAGGAAAAATCACATGCACGTCGTCAACGTACCATCGGTATTGCAATCAAACGTTAAAAAATGTTCCGGTAACCAACCAGTTTAGAATGGGTCATTCATCGGATTACCAGCAATATTTATCACCTTTTTTAACTCTAAATCAGTACAAAAATCAGGCGTTTCTTGGACACGCTCTCTCTGTTTTTTCAAAACGCGACATTGACCAATTTGCCACGCAAGACCTTTTTTCAAATGGGGCATGTTTAAATATAGACCAATACAAACGGTCTATATGTGATCTGATTCTGAAATACTCCCCAACCAAAAGCCTAATCCAAGCAATTGAGGTAACTGGAAAAACACTATTTGTTGATTCTGGGCTGTCAAATCAAGACATTTCGAATGCCGTATTGGGACTTAATGACATTCAAATCATTACAGTGGATGAAAAGTACTTTCAGGTGGAATTTGGGCGCTTTGCTGAAGAGTTAAACAAAAACATTGAATTGCAATTTGGATTGGACCAAGGTCTAAATATACCCTTTATCTCCCTCCAGGATTATAGAAACACCATGCGCACTCATTTTGCCTCAAACTCATTTTATTGGGAAAATCAAATGATAAAAACCCGAAAGGAGTGGAACCTAAAAGGAACTGTTGAATTAGGACCGGTAACTCTAAAAACGGCATCCCTCTAGACAAAAAGCACAATTGATGGGTGCCGTTTTCACCCCCCCACCACAATTTCACTAGACCCATCCCCCCGAGGCCGAACCTCGATCTTCGCGGTGATGCGCTCGCGCATGGCTTCCACATGGGAGATGACTCCCACCTTTCGACCTTGGGCTTGCAGGGATTCCAAAGCGTTCATGGCCACGTCTAGGGCATGGGCATCCAAGGATCCAAACCCTTCGTCAATGAATAAAGACTCCACTTGTACTTTGTCACTGGAAAGGGAGGCCAAAGCCAGTGCCATGGCAAGGGACACCAGAAAGGTTTCTCCCCCCGATAAGCTATACACGGAGCGCACCTCGTTGCCCATGTGACGGTCGATCATCTGAAGGGCCAGGGTGTCTGCTTTGTCTTTACGTAACTCATAACGGGGAGTGAGTGACCGAAGATGCTGATTGGCATGGGCAATGAGAAGTTCTAGTGTGAGCTGTTGGGCGTATTTTCGAAATCGTTTGCCATCTTGGCTGCCAATCAGATCAGACAACTGAAACCAAGGATCGGCGTTTTTTTTCAGGTCATCCCTCTCCCTTTCCCACTCCTGCCGCTGCTTTTGGTTTTGCTCCTGTGTGGCCAGGCGAACCTTAATTTCAGACCCTTTGGCGCTGAATTCAGCCCGCGTCTTTTTCAGGGATTCTAGAGCGGAAATCACCTCCGGCTCGGTTAGAGGCGTGGGCAATTGCCTGCGATGCTCCTGGAGCCGATTCTCCCGCTCCTTTTTTTTAGAAAGCTCCATGGTGAGGTGGGTGTCCAGGGCTTGAAGCGCTTCTCGTTCCTTTAAAAGCCAAGACGGGCTAAAGAAAAGAAGCTCATCCAGTTCCGATGCATTCACAGTGAACCCCGTTTGAAGGTTAAAGTTTTCCATCCAAAGGTCTAATTCCATTTTGAGATCCTGGCTCTGCTTTTCTTTTTCACTTAACAGATTTTGGGCCGAATCCCGCCTCCCCAAGGCCTGTGCGTGATTTTTTCCAGAGGACTGGAAGTCTAATTGAGCTTTTTCGTTTTCCTTTTGCGCCTGAACCACAGACGCATTATGTTTTTGTTTGACATTTGTAATGCTTTCACCTCCCAAAAGGGCCTTTCGTTGCTCTTGGAGGGAGTGAATTTGTGCCTCTTGTCTTTCACGTTCCAACGTGGCTTTTTGCAAGGCAGCGGATTTTTCCATCTCCATTAAAAAAGCCTGTTTAAATTTTTCCCCAATTCCCAGTTTATTTTGGAGTTTGGAAAATTGGTCGCTCTCTTTTTGCAAATCCGTTCTCCATTTGGAAAAGTCATTTAGACTTTTTTTGGTCCTTTCCCAAAGGGCCGAAAGCTCCACTTTTTGAGTTTCTAGCCACTCCTTTGGGTCCAATGGGTGGGACGATTCAGGGAGGGAAAATTCTTTAAAGATCCCATCAATCTTTTGGTTTGTTTCCTTAAGTCCCGTTTCCTGTTTTGATTTTTCAGCCCGTTTGCCTTCGATTCCTTTGTGGAAGGAGTGCATGCGTTCCGTGAGGGTTGCGATTTCGTTTTGAAGCTTTATGACCCTATCCTGCAGGGTCTTTTCCTCTTTTTTGAGTTGCTGCAAGATTTGAGGCTCGAAAGGGAAGCCACTGGCGTGGGGGTGATGGGTGGAGCCGCACACCGGGCATTCTTCCTGGGGTTTAAGCCGTTCTCGCAACTTCTGCGCGGTTTCCGAGGAGCTTAAAGTAACTAGTAAAACCTTTTCTTGAAGACGTTTGAGCTCTGTGGTCTCTGCAGCAAGGGTTGATTCCAAGGAAGCCTTTTGGGGGATGGCTTCTGTGGCTTGAGACTCCAGATCGTCTAAGGCCGCCTGGGTTTGTTTTAAGTCGTTTTCAAGATTCGTTTTATTTGTAATACAATTGTCTAACGTGTGGAGTAAAAGCCTTTTGGAGGCCAACGACTCTTCTGTTTTTTTAAGGTTTTCTTCGTTGGTTTTTCCCAATTCACCTCTGATTTTTTCCACCGTTTTAGCCGTGGATTCCAAATCCTGGGTGATGGCAGTTAGGGCCGCCGAAAGGGTTTCCTCTGAAAGAAGGTCGTGCTGGGAAAATCCCTTAGAAAGCGCTTCTTTACTCACCTTTTTTAAGATATCAATGGAATCGCTGTGGATTTTTTGGCATTCCTGAAAGGCACCCAAAGTGCTTTGAAGATTCTTCTTTTGGGCCTCCAATTGCCCATCCAGCCTACTGGCCCCCTCCAGGAGAGGCTGCAGGCGGTGGAAGTTTTCCTCTAGGGCTTTCATCTGATTTTGAGCTGCCTCTAAGCGATTTTGAGCCTCGTTTTGGGCTTGTTCCCATAGAAGGAGTTGAGTGGTTTGGGCATCCACTTCCCATTTCCCTTTGTGGCACTCCTCTTGAACCGACTTCAGTTGATCGCGAAGGGAACGGGCCGATTGGGCTTTTTCCACCAGTTCCCGCTTTTGAGCCCGAGGCAACGACCTCTCCTTTTCCTTCCAGGCAAGCTCCACACTTTTTTGGGCCTCATTCAGGAGATGAACGATTTCTCTATCGGATTGGAACCATTGTTGGGCCAGATTAAGGTGCCTTTCTTCATTCTCTAGGGGCGCAAGTACCGCTAGGATCTCTTGATGTTCCCTTTGAAGGGTTTCGATTTCTTCGGGTGGGAGAAGGGGAACTCCCATGAGGAGGGACTCGAATGAGTCTAAATTTCGTTCTAATTCTTTTTTACGGGCAAAGGCCGCTGCGGAAACCTTGGTGTAAATCTCGCTTCCCGTGAGGGCCTCCAGCAAAAGGGAGCGTTCGTCGTCTTTAGCCTTTAAAAAAGCGGAAAAGTCATTTTGGGCGAGGAGCACAGACCTGCAAAACTGTGGGTAGGAAAGTCCAATGCGTTCCTCAATCTGGTGGAGAATTTCACCCTTTTTCCCTGGAAAGACCTGTTGAGTGGCCACGTCCGTGAGGGTGTGCTCCGCCGCCTGTAAGGCTCCTTTCGCCTGGTGACGCGCCCTTCGCACCGACCATCGGGCAATGTAGTGCTTCTGATCTCCACCCACAAACTCCACCTCGGCAAAGGCCTCGGACGTGCCTCGCCGCATGAGGTTGCGGGAATCAGACACGCTGAGATCATCGCTTCCGGCCCTGCCTCCCTCCGCGGATTTGTGCCTGGGAACCTCCCCATAAAGGGCAATGGAGAGAGCATCCAGGATGGTGCTTTTGCCTGCTCCCGTGGGCCCGTAAATATGATACAATCCTGAAGATTTGAGGGGTTCAGAGTCCAAAGAAATTTCAAATTCCTTTGCAAAAGAGGCCAAGTTTTTGCCTCGAATGGATACAATTCTCATGTGGATTTCTCCAAGTAAACATCGGCCAGGAGTTGTGAATAAGCGGCAGCAATGGAAGAAGGTGTTGAAGTCTTGTACTTTTCGTAGTAAAGGCGCTCTAAAACCTGTTCAGGCTGAAGGGACGCCACGCTTGTAAGAGGTGATGTCTGATCGGAATCGGCCGAGGAAAGGGCGTCTTTGGGGTAAGACACCTCCAGTTTCGCCAAGCGGACAGGCTGATTTTGCAGAGCCTCCTCCACACGGGCCCGAAGATGGGGGCTAGGTTCCTTTAAACTTACTCGCACCTCTAAATAAGGTCGTTCCTCCCGGGTGAGAGCGGCGAGGTTCAAGGATTTCAGCTGGGCCAACACCATCTCTTCAGCCCCAGCCTCTTGACTTGGCACCCGTATCAATTCCACCGATCGGGGAATGGGAATTTCTTGGATCTGCGTGCAGCCCCCTGGAGTGAGATGGGCCACCACCACGCCGTGTTGATAATGGGTCTCCGAAAAGGAAAGGGGGATGGGGCTTCCGCAGTAGCGCCAGTTTTCCCGGCCCCTGACTCGTTGCGAGCGGTGAAGATGTCCAAGAGCCACATAGGAAAGAGCGGGATTTTCAAACACACCTGTGGGAAGGGTGTCCATGCCGCCAATCAAAACCTTCCGCTCCGTGTCGGAAAGCTGGCTTCCCGAAAAGTGGGCATGACCCATGGCCAAGATCGGAAGAGCCGTGGCGCTTTTACTTTGGGCATAATGAATCGCCTGATCATAATGGGAATTAAAGAGATCTTCATTGTGAATCCCTCTCAAAAATGGCATGGCGATGCACCAGCCCAAAAGCCCCTTTCCAGGGCACTGGAGAGGCACCACCACCGACTCCGGATCCAGCCTCCCCTGGGAGTCCGTTTTGGGACTTCCCACCACATGAACCCGAAAGGCACTGAGGAGCTCTTTGGGGGCCTCTAGTCTGCCCGGAGAATCGTGATTTCCGGCCGTGATCACCACATTTAAAGAGGGAAATCTTTGGGAGATTTTGTAGAGAAATTCATAATAAAGTTTTTGCGCTTCCATGGGTGGATTGCCCGAATCAAAGACATCTCCCGCCACCACCAAAACATCAATCTCTTGGGCTTGAATGGTGTCTAGTAGCCAGCCTAAAAACGCTTGATGCTCAAAGGTGCGATCAAAATGATGAAACGTCTGACCCAAATGCCAGTCAGAAGTGTGCAGAATTCTCATCTCTTTTCCCCTTGTGGTTCCCCAATGACTCCAAATCCGATACGTTAGCAGGGAGTGGCCAGCTAGGCAAAACCAAAAGGTAAAAAGACTCACGAAGGGACTATGAAAATCACGATTCAATCCTTAGAAGAATGGCTGGACCAGGGTAAAATGGCTGAAGTAGAAGCCATCTGCGAGGGTGTTTTGAAGAAGAACCCTGGGGGAATCAGTGGGGCCGATGATGGCGCATGGGCAGAACAACGCGTCATTTGTCAAGTGTTCCTGGCTCAAGCCGATCTCACGCGCAAAAGAAAGGTCGAATCTTGGCACCTTTTTTTTCAATCTTTATTGAATGAGTCTCATAAATCCCATCTTGATTTGAATCATTTCGACCCACAGACCAAAGGCTGGATCCTAGGTCAATCCCATTCTGGGATGGGCATGATTGCCGTTTTTGAGCAAAACCTAGAAAAAGCCATCCCCTGTTTTTTAGCGTCGGAAGAGGCTTTTAGCGGCATTGGCAACACTCGGGGCGTGGTTAAGGTGCGAATCCGTCGCATGATGGCCACTCGGCTTGCAGGCCGGACAGAGGAAGCTCTGTTACTTTGTCAACAAAGTCTCCAAGAACCCGCTTTTCAAGGTCGTCCTGTAGATGAAGGGGTTCTGCTCTCTAGTGGTGGATCCCTGCTGCGAGAATTGGGCCGAAACAAAGAATCCTTAAAGTATTTGGAAAGTGCAGTGAGATTGGCAAAACAATTGCCCCCGGGAAACTCTCAAGCCTATTGCTATTATCAGTACGGAACGGGTTTGCTGGAAGAAGGACGCACCTCCGAGGCCCTCAAATGGCTCACTCGCTCCTGCGAACTGCAGCGCGTCACAGACCCCTGCGCCCGCTTTGGCTGCCAGGTGGACATCCTCAAGGCCTATTTGAAGTTACAAAAGCACACAGAAGCCTTTGCCACACTGGCAGATCTAGACGCCAATCGGCTCAAAGAGATCGATCCACACGATCGCCTGGAGTGCGAGATATGGGCACTGAAGCTTTATCAGGCTGTGTATCTGCCAGAATTAGGACTAAAACGGCCTTTGATTTGTGAAACTCCCGCAGAGGGAGTGGGTCCCAGCCCCGCCGCTCTCGCCTCTTATCACTCCGCCCGTGAATCTTTGGTGTGGCTGCAGAACCGAATCTCCCAATCAAAAACCTTTAGGGGAGGCGAATCTCCCTCCCATCGCCCCACCGTGCAATGTGTGTGGGAGGGCTCCAAACTGTGGGTGTGTAGACTCCACCCAGGAATTCCGGATGTAAAGCTCCTATCGTTCTATAAAAACGCTTGTGCCGGCCGACTGGTTCAGTATATGTTGAGCCAGATGAGGCTAGGCCATTTTTCCTGGAAGAGAAGCCATCTCCTGAACGCAGTCAGTGAGGAATTTGACTACGAGACAGCACGTAAGGCAGCCGCGCGGCTGTTTTTACAGCTGGTGGAACTCCAGGTGGTTCAAGCCTCAACGGATGGTTTTGCTTTATACTTAGGCGTTTTATGGATCGATTTACCACAGGAGTGACGAGATGAGATTAAATTTTTTTAGGCCAATCGGGGTGTTCATTGGGGCCCTAATTTTTTTGAGCGCCGTCTCTGCCACCCAAGCTCAACCCAAAGTGGATTTCAAAAAAAATCAAAGTCGCTTCGAGATAAATGGACTCATCTCCCAAAGAGGGTTTCCCCAATTCCGCTCCCATCCCGATCTGAATATCCTTTCGGGCCCTTGGATGGGCACGATGGCCACCAAAGTGTTTTTTCAATCCACTCCGGGGAGCTTTGATGCCTATGACCTGGTGGCTGGGGTTGGAATTTCTATCGACCTGATCGCAGGAGCAAAAGAAGTGTTTGCGCCCAACGACTTCAAAGTCAATCTGAGTCTTCATCCCAGCTCGGGGCTTAGCTCCCTCTCGGGCGAGCTTTTTCTATGGTCCGATCGCTCAGACGCGCGCCCGGGAACCCAATGGCGACCCCGATCTCTGAGGGGCCTTCGAGGAAGTGTGGTCAACGGCTCTGCACTTGTGGTGGCACCTTCTGTTACCTTAGGCAGCTCACCCACTTCGGCCTTTGATGTTTCGGGTTTGCTGGCGTCCCAGGGAGGCGTGAGAGAAGGTGAGTCCCTCACCCTTTTTTTTCAAGACAACCGTTTTGAAGATAAAGATCAAAGGCATCTGCGGCGCATTTTCCAAAGCAAACCAAATCAAGAGGCGTTTTTCAGAGACGAAGTCCCAAGTGTGATCGCCGGATGGGAAGGAGCTAGCCGCTTTCGATTGGAGGAACAACCGGGTGTGGAGTTTGTTTCCTTAGCAAACCCAGAGGTCGCAAGCAGGCAGCAGGGCACCTACACACGAAGCATTCCCCTTGTCTCGCGTTCCTTTGGACAAGGTTTTATACAGATTTCTCTTAGTGATATTGGCCCAGCCCAGGGTCAAGACCCAAGTGTTTTTGGTCACACGGTGGTCAATTCCGTGGGGGTTTTTCTGCCAGCCGCCTTTGGGCAAACCATCACGTTGGGAAGTGTAACGGCAAATCCTTTGGAAAACACAAGAACCAACTGGAAAACTTTGACCGAGGCGATACTGCCTCAAGGTGGCATGGAGCTAGAGTTACCTTATTTTGAAGATCGCGCACCGCGCTTGTGGAAAGAAGATGAGCAGTATTTTAATGCGCTCATTCTAAAAATCGGCGGAGAAGGTTTTCTCCTTTCCACCATGAGGCAAGGGGATCTTTTTAGTGATCAACCCAGCCGAGGCTCTACCTGGCCCTATTGATGAAAAACTCACCCGATGGGACATTTGAAAAGCAGCTAGAATCATTAGTATTTTTAAGTCCCCTATCCCTTTGGAGGCTTTTTGGGCCAAGGTGGCCATTGAAGCCAAACCCGCCTGAACTTATGTTGGGAACCGGGAGAGTTCTCCCCTAACGGAACCTACGAAGGAGAGTAAATTATGAAACAACGGACATTGATTTTTCTAAAATTAGGCATGGCATTTTTTTCAACACAAACGGCTTTAACAGCGTTGGCAGAAACCTGCTCCCTACCGGGAGGCACGGAATCCATCCAGATCAAAAGAAACACTTTCACTGGCCCCAGAGATTTTTTGGGTGCGGCCCAAATTCCCGCAACTCTAGTGCCCAGACGTGACGGTTGTTTCGTGCACTACGCCGGGGGCTCCATCTATTGGTCCCAACGCACACCCGCTGTGGAAGTCCATGGTGATATCCGCCATCGCTGGTCCCAAGAAGGCTGGGAGACCGGTGAGTTGGGATATCCCATCACCGACGAAACCACCACGCCCGATGGAGTGGGACGCTTTAATCACTTTGAAGGCGGGTCCATCTATTGGAAGCCCAATCTTGGCCCACTTGTGGTGAAAGGTGCCATTCGTCAATTTTGGGCCAGCTTGGGTTGGGAACGTAACGCCGACCTAGGATATCCCACCAGCGAAGAATTCGTTCCCTTTCCCGGAAGCCCAAACCAGGTCCAAAAGTTTGAAAATGGCGTGCTTTACTTTATGGCCGATAAGGGAAAAGTTTACGATTTGGCAGCCAATCCCTTCTTGTCGCGCAGCGCCGACCAAATGGAAGCGGAACTCCAAAAAACCATTTCCCAATTTTTGGCCAGCTCCGGCGTTGAAGCCCGCATCGAAGGCGCCGTTCGCATTGCAGCCGTGGAAGACTACGTCAGGGGTCCAGGCAGAGGAGCTTTGGAAAGAACCGCGGTTGTGACGGCCACCATCAAGTACAAAGCCGAGTTTTTGGGACTAGACGGGATCATGCCCGATCCCACAACGAAACTCACACTGCGCATGAGGTTTTCCGGAAAACGGGGCTACGACAAATCAGCCATTGTTTATCGGCTGAATTCCTATCAGCCCAGCACCCATGTGGCTTTTCCCACCAGCGCCGCCATTTCCGCCTCCGAAATCAATGCCATCTTAGCAGGACATCTCAATCCATTATTGGGCGTGGAAACGGAGGTTGCCGAGATACCTTCGTCTTTTAATCTGCTGCACGCGGGGTTGGCTAAAGATGGGGCTTTGAAGACTTATACGCAACCCCTTTAAACTGCGCCTGTCAGTTGCGCTTTTTGTGATTTAAGGATCTAATATTATTAAACAAAAATCCAATTGACTTTGCATACATTTTTGAAAATAACAAATTGGCAAAAAAGAGTCCACCAAAATCCACAATCTCATCACACCATCCGCAAGGGCACTTACCGCCGCCCTAGCGACAAAAGGCTTGTGCCACGCGGCTATTGTTATGATTGCCAGAAAGGCGCAGGTTAAGTTATTAAAGGAACACAAAAAGTTCTCCAACGTGCCATTCGATAATCTCCAGACCTTTGAACACACCAAACTCAAACCACTAGCCATAGGCCTGATTGTAGAGACAAAAACCAGATTTGTCATGGGAATGAGAGTCTCCACCCAACCCTCCAATGGCAATTTAACCAAAAACACGTGTGCCATGCTCCGAGACCGCCTTGCCTTTCCTATCTCATCCAAGTTAGAAAATAGAAAAAGGAATCACTGATTTTTGGAGCCCCATGGGTCTAACTTATCTAAAAAGCACAATTGCCAATGGCAGTTTTTTTGGGGTTTTACTCCTCCACCCTTGAAACCCCAACAAAAACAGGTTATTTTAACAATCGCCGCCAGTACCGGCAAAATTGGACCGAAATTGCCGACAGAGCCGGCAAAAATCGTTATTTGAGGAGTGAGGTGGAAAAAATGTATATAAATCGCATTCTTACTCTTCAAGAAACCGTTTCTAAAAAGTCGTGTTTTTTGTGGGGACCTCGACAAACGGGAAAAAGCTCCCTTTTAGCATACCTTTTTCCCGGGGTGCGTTACTATAATCTTCTCTATGGGGAAGAGTTTTTGCGGCTAAACCAGGACCCAGGCTTGCTGCGAAGGGAGCTCACGGGCTATCATGACCTCGTTATCATAGACGAAATTCAACGCGTGCCAGACCTCCTAAACGAAGTTCATGCGCTCATTGAAAGCTCAGGCACCCGTTTTATTCTAACGGGTTCCAACGCACGAAAGCTTAGGCGTGGTGGCGTAAATTTGTTGGGAGGGCGAGCTCGATCGAAAAGTCTACACCCCTTTGTGTGGGGGGAACTGGGGGGTTACGATCTGGCAAAGGTGATGCACTCAGGACTCATTCCTTCGATTTTTTTTTCCGATTCACCGGAGGCTGATTTAAGTGCTTACGGCACGGATTACCTTCGTGAAGAGATTATTTCGGAAGGAGCTTCACGCAATATTCCCGCTTTTAGCCGCTTTTTACACATAGCAGCCCTGTCTTCGGGGCAGCAAATCAATGCCACCAAAATAGGTAACGATGCTCAGGTGGCAAGAACAACGGTTCAAGAGTATTTTGAAATTCTTAAAAGCACTCTAATTGCACATGAATTAGGTCCATGGAAAATGGGTCTAAAACGAAAAGCAACGTCGTCTTCTAAAATTTATCTTTTTGATGTTGGCGTCACAAGATATCTTCAGGGACGCAAAAACGTAATACAGGGTACCTCGGAGTTTGGCCATCTTTTTGAACAACTGATTTTCCAAGAATTGCAAGCCTCACTCTCTTATGGATATGGAACCGATCTTAAATACTGGAGGAGTGAAAGTGGTCTAGAAGTGGATTTTATTTTAGATGATCATACAGCGATTGAAGTTAAGGCATGCGCCCATCCCACATCTCAAGACCTAAAAGGCCTTCGAGCCATTGAAGAAGAAGCTGCGTTTAAACGCCGATGTCTCGTTTGCCAGGCCCCAAGATATGCAACTCATGATTCCGGAATTGAGATCATTCCCTGGGAGATGTTCTTGCAAGCTCTATGGATGTCAAAGAATTGGGAAAATCTTCCCCTGGGTCCACGGGAGTGGCAACTCGTTAATGTGCCTTCTGGGCACAACCAAGGGAATCTTTAGAACAGAGATCTAGAAGACACCCCCTATTTCGTCGTTCGGTTAATGATTTATTTAAATGATAACAATGGTTTAAATCTATAAAAGCAAAATGGATAAGCGCCGTTTTCATATTGTAAAACAACGCGTTGTATGTCTGAAATTTGTCCTTCAGAGTAGAATTTTGCATTCCGATTCCTTTTGCTGTGATTCCTAAATCTGAATTTTTTGAAAATAAAGGTTTGAGATGAAAATAAGCTGTCCCCCCTGGTTGAAGGAAATCAGATTTGGCATCCGGCATCCTATTAAGCTCACGCCCAGCGGAGAGCTCGCATTGGAAGACTGGCAAGAGCAGGGACTGATCGAACTTAATCCTGGTGGATCCATTTCCTTTGGGCTAGATCTTGTGTTTTATCTGGTAGATAGACTTTTGATTTCATCTGGCGAAATGAGAGATCTCGCAGAAAATGAATTGGGAGTATTGCACTTGATTTATAGTCCTACTACCAAAGATGTTTTAGTTTCTTCAGAGACTTATTTAGGCCATGAAAATTTCTATTTTTTGGTTTCTGTTTCCCATTCTAAACCCACGAAACTTTCCAAAAACAACCTGGGAGAGTGGGCTGTCCTTCTGGAAACGTTAGGTCCACTTCAAATGGCCGTCTGCGCGTTGACAGCAGAATTTAATGAATTGTCGGAAAAAACAGAGGGAATTCAATACACTTATTTGAAGTTCATCCAAAGTATTTCCGAAAAAGCAAACGAGGTATTTCCAAGCTATGGATCAGACAAAGTAACACTTCACGAACATCTTAAGAAAATAAGAATTGTAGAAGTGGAAAAAATAAATTTGGAACTTAAAAAAGAAACCCCTAGAGTGGCCAGTTTAAAACCAAATGCGATTGATGACCAGGGGCGCGCTGTTCCCGTCCTTGCGCATCAGATTTCCAAAGATGGACGGATTCAAAAATGGGACTCCAAGTCGGCCGGCGGCCAAAAAGAGGTTATGATTTTCAGCCTAGATCAAGCCGATGCCCTGAGGTCCATACAAAAAGAGGGAAAAATCACTCCAAAAAGACAGGCCGAAATTAAGAAAGAACCAAATCGCATTTTTAATGAGGGAATTGACCTCTCATCTATTAATCTGGCTGATTTTAGCGAAAGAGTAGCTGGATTTGAGGAGATACCTGCTCTGAAACTCACTTCCTTGACCTCAAGCGGCAGTGACTTGAAATGGATTGAGGCCGTTGATGAAAAACTTCCACTTTTTCAGGTGATTGCTGAATCACTGGAAGGGCAGCCTATAACTATATCTTTGGATGATGAAAACCACGTGGAAGACTTTATTGACAAAGTATCAGCAGCCATAGAGAAAAATCAGGAAAAAGTCACGTGGGCACTTCCAAAATCAGATTTTAAAGACGAGCCTAGTGAAGTGGAAGTGAAGCTAAATCCCAATCTGGTTTCCCAGGTTAAGGATCATGTTGATCGCTTCCATCAAAAAGACCAATCTGCGGTTAAAAAAAAGAGGCTGATCTGCATTCCTAAACTGAAGGACGTCCACTTAGAGGTGGAAGGTGAAAAAAAATGGGGAGAGGATTTCAAGCTCCAGCCTGAAAGTTACCTTTGCCCAGAGATATCTTTAAAACCTCATCAAGAGGAGGGTGTAAAGTGGCTATATGGCCGTGCCTTGAATGGAACCGCCGGCTCTCTATTAGCAGACGACATGGGACTGGGAAAGACCTTGCAGGTCATCTCCTTTCTATGTGAGATGGAACTACGGGGAATGCTTTTGGCTGGACAGCCCGTGTTAATCCTGGCACCCCTCATTTTAGTACGGAACTGGATAGATGAGATAGATAAATTTGTTAAGAATCATTTTTGGAAACAGGCGCCTCTTGAACTCCATGGTCCAAATCTAAAACGTTTTTATGATAAAAATAAGAGAATTGATGTGGAGCAGCTATCTTATTTTAAATTGGTGATCACCACTTATGATACCTTTGCTCGCCATTCCCACCAACTCCTAAAGGTGAATTGGAGCGTGACGGTGGTGGATGAGGCTCAGGAAATCAAAAATCCAGATTCTTTAGTTTCTCGGTGTGTGAGGGGACTTAAAAGTAACTATAAAATTGCACTCACTGGAACCCCCGTTGAAAACAACCTGCAGGATATTTGGACCATCTCAGACTACTTTATGCACCTGCTCCTTGGAACACAAAGTGACTTTCAGCGTCTATCCAGAGATGTTGAAAAAGGGTTGTCATTTGTAAAACAAAACATGTACCATAAAGCGGAAGGCTACGCGCAGATTTTAAGAAGAGAAAAAAAGAATACTTTAGAGGGATTACCGGAAAAAAAGGAACACTATCCAAATGAACCCATGACGCAAGCCCAATGGGAAAAGGAACAAAAGTTGGCCCAGATTTCCAAACAGAAAAAAATTTCATTGCTGGAACTGCTTCCTCAGCTTGCCGTTCTGTATCAACACCCAGACCTCAATTGTTGGCGAGAATTTGATTTAGTTACACTGATTTCATCTAGTCCAAAACTAAAAACGTGCCTAAAAATCCTAGAAGCGATTAATGAAAAATCTGAAAAGGCAATTATCTTTGCTGTGCGAATTGAAGTCATGGATTTATTGGCCCATGTGGTGAAATCATACTTTGGATTAAAGGACTGTCATTTGATCAATGGTGAATCCAATGCTCGGGGCGTGTCCCACGCCCGAATTCAATCTTTTTCAAATAGCCCCGGATTTCAAGTGATGGTTTTAAACACAATTGCAGCAGGGGCTGGCCTAAATATCACCGCAGCAAATCATGTGATTCACTTTGGAAGATGGTGGAACCCAGCAAAAGAAGACCAAGCCTCTGACAGAGCGTATCGCATTGGCCAAACCAGAGAAGTGCATGTGTATTATCCCATCATTCACAAACCCCACTTTCCGGATCAGGGCTTTGACGTAAAATTACACGAAATTGCGATGAAAAAAAGAAAATTGCGTAGTGACTTTTTGATGCCCATGGAAGCTGAAGTAACTGATGATGAATTTGCAGATCTGGCCGGATTCTGCGCAGCATCTTAGAACGTAAGAGAGGAAAAAAATGACTTTGATGGCCACTTTTATGAGTTTTTTAAGCGATCCAATCGTTTGTTCCGTGTTGGTTTTTTTGGTTGGTGTTACCATTTTGATCATTTGCAAGATGTTTCGGGCCAAAAAACAGTTCTCTTCCGCCTGTCTAGTCCTAGAAAAAAACTTTGAAAAATTTCTTCAGCCCAATGTTTTGCCTCCGAATTACCCGCCAGATGAAACCCTAAGAAGCATGGTGACCCATCTGAGGTCTTGTTTTGTGTCTATTCGCCAGAGCACGCAGGGGCACAAAATTGTATTAACGAAACACCTAGAAGAAATTTTGGAGGAGTCTGTTACTCGGCATTGCAGTAAAGTCGTTTCTTTTCATGCAGCCTCTTGGATCACGGGAATTGCACTTTTTTTTACCTTTTTATTGATTGCCTTGGTACTGCATTCTGACATTGGTCCTGCCATTAAAGCAAGTAGCACCGTGGTAAACGGAGAAACCGCCGCACAGACCGGATCTGCGGTGCAAAATCTGGCAAGTGGGGTTGAGAAAATTGGGGGCAAGTTCATTATATCATGCTTTGGGATTCTTCTTTCGATTATTGCCACTTGGGTTGGTACGGGGCAAAAAAAATCTATGGTTGCTCATGCCATCTCCTTGGGTCAAAAGTTACATGACCAGATCGATACTGTTACTGAAGTGAGTTACTTTCAAAGGCAGGAAGAATTAAATCAGGGTCAGGCCATGATTGAACATCTTCAGCAATTGAGAAAGGAAACCTCAGCGCTTTCAAGCATTCAAGTGTCCGTCCAGGATTTGGGAACGGAAGTGCAGCATCACCTTTCCCAGGTGATAAAAACCTCAGTGGGCGAAGAGATCACCACTGGCTTGGCGGAAATCCGAGGGTTTATTCAAGACTCGGTGGAAACTCTTCAAAAGGGGATGCAATCTCTCATCGATGCTTCTCTGCACGAACTTTCCCAGCAACTTGTGGCGAGTCTGCAAAAAATAGAAGCGGCTGTGCAGGGTTCGGCCAAAACAGAAATCACAGGACTTTTGGAATCGTTAAAAGACACCATTGGGGGGGCCTACCGGGGCGAACAAGAAGGCATGGCCCTTACGCTTCGGAACTTCTCTCAAGCATTACCGAAATTTACAGACATGTTTGGGAAAATGGAAATGACACTTCAAGGCTTTTTGAAAGACCTGGGTCATCAGCAAGGCAAATCCGTTCAGGAGGCCATTGAGGCCACCTCCGTCATGCGGGAGATCATGGCCCGGCAACAAAATCAGCTAGAGGGCACGGTAACTCTCATCGGTAATCAATTTCAGGCTCTGCAAGCCACGCTTTTGGATTCCTTTCAGAGCGCCAGTACCCATTTAGTGAATCACGTAGGAGGTGAGGCGCAGCAGCAAGTGACGCAAATCTACCAGCAGCTTTCGAAGTTGGAAACATTTGTGGAAGAATCCCAGGGCAGGTTTTCAGACCGCACCTCCGTGTTTTTAAAAACCATGGAAACCAGCACCGCACAAATTTTAGAAGGCTTTAAGCAAACCACAAACGTAACAAGTCAATTTGCTACTCTTATGAAAGATTTGGATGCCGCCGCAGCCCAATTTCAGTTTGCCTCTCGAGCGGCGGCTGATTCTGGAAGTTCTTTAAAAAATCAATTGGAATCTTACCTAAAATTGGTTTCACAGATGGATGCCATATCCGTTTCCTTAAGTGAAACCTCTAGGTTGCAAAAAGAAACCACGAGCATCGAAGTTCAAACACTGGAACAAATCAGAGAGCACTGGCCCAAGCTTTATGAGGTATTTCTAGATAAATTTCAGCTCATGAGCCAGCATATTCATCAAAATTGGGAAGCTTTGGCCCGGGATGCTTCTCAGATGTTTCAAGGAACCTCCACGCACAATAACAATTTGGAGGAACTAAAAGAATCGGTGGAGGAGCTCACCCAAGCCATTCGAAACGAACAGACCGCCAAGCGAACTTTAAGGCAGGGAGCCTAATCATGGCTAAAGAGGATCCAGGTCTTGATTTTGGTCATTCGCTTACGGACTTGATGTCGAGCATTGCCGTCATTTTTTTACTGATTTCCGTCATTTTTATCATTAAAAGTGCCCATGCGGAATTGGAAAATCTAAAAAAGCTCAAAGAATTGGAGACAACAAAGTTGGCTTCAGAAGCTCTCGCTAAAACAAACAAGGCTCGCATCGAAGCACTAGAGGCAAACCAAGAATCGGCCACCGTTGAAATTTCAAGGCTTCTAGAGGACATTCTAAACGGAAACCATGATTTTTTGGATGAGGCCGCTCCGGTGGTGGGAGACCCTTTTTTAGCGGTGATCCGAATCCGAAGTTCCCGATTTCAGTTTGCCAGTGGGGATTGTATGGTTCCTGATTCCCAGAGAACTTCCATAGGATATTCCATGTTAAAGCTCCTAGAGTCTCTCTATGTAGGGGCTAAGTCTAAAGGACTTTACATTGAGCAAATCATTTTAGAGGGGCACACCGACCACAATGCGTTTTTACCCTCTCAAAGCCGTTGCGGAGTAGTAAAGCCTGAGCGGTGGGCAAACTGTTCCTTGAGTGATCTGTCTCCAAAATGTGAACAATGGGGTTTTGAAAATAACATTCGCCTGAGCGCTGCCAGAGCCCAAGACATTTTCTTTGCCACCCAAGCCCGGATGCCCATTTCGGATCCTTTACTTGAGTGGTTTGAAGAAAAATTCGTGATTTCTGGTCGAGGTCCTGTTTCGCCCCTAAAAGAAAGTCGGTTTTGGCGTTTACTTCCCAAATCCAGTTCTAATGATTTTGCTTTGAATCGGCGGGTGGAAGCCAAGGTGCGGTTTTGTAACCCTTCAAAAGAGCTTACTCAGCAAAACACATGTAGGAGGCAACTCTGAAATCCTCTTCTCCACTGGAGCAGCTTAAATCGTTACAAAACCATCATTACTCTAAATTTGGAGAAAGGGAGAGATCCACTTCGGGGCTGTTGAACGACGTTTCTTTAAAGATTAAAGTTATCCTAAACGAATTGGCCTGCAAGGAGCCAAGTTCTGAAAAATATGAATCGCTGGAGGATTTGGGAAAAAAACTGGCTGATTTAAAGCCATTGCTGTCAAAGCCAGAATGGGCATCCCAGCTTTCCAGAAAGGAAACCCATTTGGTTTTGGCATCCTTTTTAAGCTTTTCCCCATTGGAATTAAATTGTTTACTGGGTGTAAAACCCAATAACTGGCCCCAATTTGAAAAACATCTGCTGCGAGCTAACCAGGTAAAAGATGGTCCAGATTTAAGACTCTGGCATGAATATGTGGGGGCTTCTCACCTCCCGCTGCCCGTGCTGGATTCCTTTAAGCCCATTGCCAGAAAGAGTTTTTTAGAAAATCCCATCGCCCACCTCCTAAAACTTGGAGAGTCCTGTCAAACTTTGGAAGCCTACTGGGAATGGCTTTGTACCCAACGTATTCAACGCCATTGGGCGATTTTCAATTGGGCGATTTTAGGATGGTGCACTCAAAAATTGGGAGCTCATCCCGACTTTTGTGTAGACCTGTGGCAAACCATTGCGCGACACATCGAACTGGAAAAAAGACTTTTACCCCACAGCAGGGATGGGTTTTCTAGGTTTCAAAAGGGTATCACTAGTCCCACAAAAGAGTCTAGCCCCGCTCTATTGGCCGGGTTTGCGTGCCACTTCATTCAAGCATGCCGGAAACGTAAATCCCCAGTAGCGGAAGACCTCCTGAATAGGCTTCTGGCTTCGGCGCATTTCGGAGATCCCAGAATATCCACAGAAACGCAGGGCTGGCGGTACTTTAAAAATGAAAATCCCGCCCTATTTCAGGATATTTTATCTGAATTTGTGCGCAGCGATATGGCTCTTTTTTTTGAACACATGGTAACGGGCGAGGCGGGATCTCAAAGAAAGGCTTTTTGGCTAACGCAACTTCATTCCATCTTGAAATGCATTGTGGTGTGCACCCATTCCCAATATACCCACATTAGAAACAAACTGGCTCAAGTGGAAGATCCCACGATAAAAAGAAGCCTACAAATGGTATTTAACATTAAAAATCAGAATTCCACTTCTAGCCAGATGCCAGACGCCTTTATTTTGTATTTTAGATCCGTTGTAGTGGTGGAATTTTCTAAAACCGGAAATGCAGCTTATGTATATTTGCGTGAGGAATTCGAAAGGTATTTTACACTGGACCGGTTAAAGCAATTAGATTCTACCATTAGCCTCAAGACGCCACAGGGGTTGAGTGAATTGGATCGGATCACACACAATAACGGATGGCAGACCAAAACCCGCTTCGACCTAGTGAAATGGAACCGATAGGCTCAAATTGCCCTGTCTTTGGGGCAACAAATCAACGCCACCAAAATCTTCCCCTGGGTCCACGGGAGTGGCAACCCATTAGTTGGCCGTCTTTGCAAAACTCATAACACCTACTGAAACCAAATCTTGGAAATACAAGTAAACAAAAACCATGGCTAGAGTATCCAACTCGCAGTATTTGAGAAGAGCACTCTTCACTTTATACCTTTCTATGTCGGACATTTCCGTGAATTGCATCATGGCGTATGCCGTCATCGCCGCACCCCCATTGGCAAGCTCATCATCCACCATGGGGTTTTCCAGTTTTTCCATCTCTTCCTCAGACAAGTCGTCAAACACGGGAGGAAGCAATTTGTAAGGATCTCTTATATTTCCCGAATCCTCTTCCACAATCCATTTCCAGTTTTCAAAATTCAAGCTTTTCACCTTCCCAGACTTTCCATAGATGGGATCCCTAAATTTCTCAACGGAAGGGGATTTTTCGTTCAAAACCGCTGGCAAAACCTTTTTTATGGAATTGGATCCTCCGGTTTTTGGAAGATAGACGTATCTTTTCCAGATCTCGCACAGATCCACCATGTTCCGCGCTCCCTCCCATTCACCCCGAGGGGAATCTTTAGAACGGGTTAGACTTTTGATGAAGGCTTTTAAGGAGGCTGAGTCTGGCACATTTTCATCAGCGCAGAGCTGATCGTAAATCTGACAAAGTACCGCATTTTCATGGTTGGAATAACGAAACACGGTGCCTTGGTCCTGGTCGAGTTGCGTTTTCAAAGCGCGCAAAAGATCGTAGTTTGGAAACGCGCCGCGCTCGTTGTTTATATACTCGCCTGCATGTTCCATGGTTCCGTTTTCATGCAAGATGTGATGAGAAAATTGAAAGGCGATTTGCTCATAGGGTCTGCGCCCTTTGTGGAAAGGCAGAGCCACCATTGTGGTTTCAAAATCAATAAAATGCAAAGGAAACTTCCATTGGGCCATTTCTTCGGAAAGAGCTTCTAATTCAACATGCGGGCTTGGTGCTTTTTCTGTCGCTTTTTGAACCTGAATCCACTGACGTTGGCTGCTGCTAAGACCTTTTTTTTCGGATTCTTTGACTTTAAGATCTTCTTCTTCAAGATCCTTTGCAAAATACTTGCCTTCTAGCATGAGTTTTGAAGAACCACGAAAATTCCAGATATCGATCACTTTCGGCTCATTCCTATTGACATTCTTAATGCCAAGCTTGTTGAAATGAGCATCCCAACATTCGTCAAAACCGCTCTTTAAACCAGACTCTTTCATTTCTTGCGGAATTCGATATTCACAAGATTTACAACTTGACGATGCAATATCAGCCTCGATTTTTTTATCTTGGAAATAGGCTTGTGCAAAAATCTTTGCAGACTCCTCCAGGGTCAATAAGCCTTCTTGGGAGTCTTTCTCGCCCTGTTCACGTCCCATCCAAATGAGTTCCACCTCCTCATCCACGGCAATGCGGATCAGCATTTTGGAGCAGATGGAAGATAACGACGTTCCTTTAAATCTCGCCTTTGTTTTCCCTTGGGAGTCCCGTTCCAAAACAAAAAGTTGATTCAATCCTTCAACAGTGCACCTTTCGCTTTTATTGGCGAGGGTGAGATAGGCTTCTATGGAAAATTGGGGATACGCCTTTTGAATGACCATTTTTTGAAAGGCCACATCGCGAAGATACGGAAGCCATTCGCTTTTCAATCCACTTTTTTTCTTCCAGAAAGGTCGCTCCTCATGGGGATCAAAACTCTTGGCCTTAACCTCAAACAGCTCCAGAAGGTTTCCGTTCTTTCTAACGATGTCTGCTCTCACAAAAAACGTGTCACACTGAAACGCTGCTTCGTAAATGGTAACATTCTCATTTTCAGTCAGAAGTGAATGCGTTCTCTCAAGAGCCTCAGTGGCATCTAGAGTTTCAATCATGTGGCCATTGGGAAAATAGAGTTTGGCCAGTTCACCCACCTGAAAGCCACCTGCTGCCAGTGCCTCCAGAAACGAATTGTGGAGATGGGTGTTACCGTATTCCTTTTTGCCCGTGTAATAGAGCTTTGTGGGGCACTCCGTGGCCATCTTAAAGCGTGATTTTGTGAGGAGTCGGGGTTTCATAAGGTCTCCAGAGTGGCCGGCGTCATTCGCCTTTGTATCTGGAGACTATCTGGCAAATATAGGGGTTTCCTGGGTATTATTTTCCGGAGGCTTTTGGTAAATTGGCTCCGGGTAGAAGGACCATCAACTGGCCTTTGCAGGATGAGTGAAATGGAACCGATAGTCTCAAATGGGGCAGGCCTTATGACTCATCTACATCCTAAAAATTCAAAGCGCGCGTCCACACGATCCCCCGTCGTCCCTGCACCAAAATAGAGGGAACGCAGATGGCCAACACCTCCATGGTCCATCCCCATTTGGGGGTGGATGGATCCTTCCAGTCGAAGTCCGTTCCAGGACTGACCAAATGTTGGGGCTCATCGGCTCTAAAGCTCTGTATACATTTGTATTGTATGCAGTTTTGGATGCGCACGATCCCTGCTAAGGCCGCTTTTAGGCCGTTCCTTCGCTGGGTGGCCACGATACCGATGGGTGGGCCCACAAATCCTTTCGGACAAGGGTAGGTTCTGGTTTCGATGGTTTTGGATCTTTTCAAAATGAGACCCGCCCAGGGTTCCTGCACATTTAAGCCTGAGAGTTCCTTGGCCTCTATGGCCCTTAGGAAGGCTTCCAGTTCAAGGTGAGATCGAAGCGTCGGGCTGGGCATGGGAGACCTTTCTAAATGGGGAGGCTTCTTTTCGGGCGGCATCTAACTGGCTCACCATTCTCTTAACGGCAGCGCAACCTGAGGCGCCATTCGGTTTGGCTGAAGGTTTTTCGGGAATTTGGGCGCAGGTGGCCACGATCCCTTCCACGTTGCCTTTGGCATCGCAACAGTCGTCTTGATTGGCCCAAAGGGGTTGGTAGCGTTCAAAGGATTCCCCACTGGCATCGTTGCCAATGTAACACGTGCTAAAGCGTAATCCCTTTGTCCGGCAAAGGCGAGCCAATTCGTTATAATAATAGGACACTTCATTTGTAGAAAAGTGGAGACTGGACCGGTCCCACTCAACGTCTTTGGCAAAGATTTCACGGATATCGTAGCCCAAAGCCTTTTTCATAAACTGGAGATTGGGCCGGTAGAGCCTCACCACGCCTGCCAAAAGTGTGTCCACCTTGGCACTGGCAATAGCATCTACCATGTCCCAGGAAAAGAAAGGAAACTCTTTTACGCCCGTTCGATCAAAAAGGGGGTCTGAATAATACCCATCAGGAAAATGGGGGATAAGGGGATTGATGCGCACCACCGTTTTAAATCCATGCTCCTTGAGTTTTTGGAGCGCAGCGAGTCGTCTGGCGGGGGAAGGGGCACCTGGCTCGATTTGTCGCGTCAGAGATTCATTAATGGAGCTCAGGGAAAACTGCACTTGAGTGAGTTTGGGATTCATCACCTCCAGGTATTCGTCTTCCGCCACCAGATCGGACCTGGTGAAAATGAGGCTTGGGTAGTTATAAAAGCTTAAAATTTTCATGAGTTCATGGGTAACACGGAATTGCTTATCCAGCCACATAAAGGAATCGCTCATGGAACCCAATCTTAAGGGAATGCGTTTTTCCAGGATTTCTCGGTATTTGGAGCGTTTGTTGGTTTCAAACACCGTGTAAAAAACTTTTCTAATTTCCACAATATCGATGGGAAAGGGAATGGGCTCGTTCCAAAATTTTCGCACATGAAGGTAGGATTTGGCATAACAATAAGAGCAGTTATGAAGGCACCCGCGGCCGTAAGTGTCTAGCTCAAACCGGTGAAAACAACGGGAGCAGTCCTGGGCGTCTAGGAGCTTCATGTTACCTTTAAATACAAACCCACCCCGTACGGGGTTTTCCTCAAATCTGCGGGCCAGTTTATCGTACACGCGGTAATCGAAAGTGTCGGGGTACCTGCTATTTCCCATGGTGTGCTGGGCTTCTTCCCACATTTTTTGAGACACTGGCCCTTGAAAGGGTGATACCTTATTGTGATTTAGTGTGCCCGTCATGGGGAGCTCCCGCTGTGCAAGTTCTCACGGATTAAACCACAAACCCAAAATCATTCCCAGTCTTTTTTTAACCTCCCAAGCCCACTATACTTTGTGGAACGCTTTGGTAAAAATCACGTCAACAGCCCGTCAAACCTCCTTAATTCGGATATCACCCTTCCGAACCTTACCCAGCAACTTTCCTTTTTCATTTGGAGTCTACGGCATGACGGCCCTCAAAAAGAAATCAAAACCTTCGGATCAGATTGAAGAAATTGAGCGTGATGGGCTCTACTTTAAAGCCCGTGGCAACCTCTGGACGCGGGTGCGCACCGAAGGTGCCTTCTGGATCTGCGATTTGGTAAAGGAGGGCACGGCCTTTACGGATCGGGCGCAGAGAGTGGCCATGTTGCCCACAGTGGAGGCCATTGAACCCATTCGTTCCCATATCTTCGAACGCCCTGTGTTTTGGGAGGAACCCTCCCAGGGAACGTGTCTTACGGAAACCACATTTAAGTTAGCAAACACCGTGGCTCCGGCGGTGACTCCTGAAATCCACTGTGTGGGGGAAATTGGAAACCGAGTGGCGGCCAATGCGGCCGTGCAGTTTAAAGACTGGCAATATGAGCCTTTGGCGAGGGTCTTAAAGCTCCCTTTTCCCAGGCTTTTGATTGCGGATGACGTGGGGCTGGGCAAAACCACGGAAGCAGGCTTGGTGTTGGCTCATTTAGCTCAATTGGGTTCGGCAGACCGCATTCTCATCATTGCACCTGCCCACCTTTGCCAGAAGTGGCAAACCGAAATGCGGGCTCGTTTTGGCCTCTATTTTGAGGTGTTTGACCGCAACACCAGGCATCGGCTGGCCAAACGGGGTGTGAGAAACCCTTGGGCGGCCCAGGAACGAATCATTGTTTCCCAAGACTTTGCCAAGCGTTATGAAAATCTCAAACCCCTGCGCCGCACGGAATGGGATTGTGTGGTGATAGACGAATGCCACCACTTCATTTCAGGAGGTGCTGGAATGCCCTCCCGACTGCGAGAACTGGCAGAAGGGATCTGCGTTCAAAGTCCGGGGCTTATGCTCCTTTCGGCCACGCCTTACCGCGGGGGCCTGGCCGAGTACGATAGCCTGCTAGCCCTTCTGGATCCCTTAAGTTGCGAGCGCGATGAACTGGGCGAGCTCACCTCGGGCGCTTTGGCTCTTCGTAAGGAGTTGGTGGTGCGAAGGCTTAAAAGGGACCTTCCCGAATCCTCTGATTTTCCCGAGCGGGTTTTAAGGCACATTGGGGTGGGCAAGGACCTAGACCAAGCCGAGGCCCAATTGGTGGGCCGGGTAGAGGAGTTTTTGCTGGAATTTAAAAAGGAAACCGCTTCAGGATCCCACCTTGCGGCAGAAATCCTGCAAAAAAGGGTTTCGAGTTCGTGGCCTGCCTTTGTAAACACGTTCCGTGCCGTGCGTGAAAAAAACGCGGCGTTTCATACTCCAAAATGGGATGCCTTGGCAGACCAAGCGAGCTCATTGGCCAGCCTGGACCAACGAAAGAAACAAGCCAAATACAAAGCCTTTGAACGCTTTTTAAAGGAACACGTGATCCCAGAATCCAAAAAGGTTGTCGTTTTTACGGAGTATGCAGACACCCTTGATTTTCTGTTTGAATGCATCCAGGCTGACTTTCCCAAAACATCGCTGGCCAGCATCACGGGTTCGGAAGTGAAAGCCTTTTTTGGAGGAAAGATTCTAGATAGCAGCTTGAGCCTAACCCGGGAAGACATCGAAAGCGAGTTTTCAAGCCATGAAAGCCCTTTGCAAATTCTTTTGTGCACGGATTCGTGCTCAGAGGGCGTGGACTTTCAAAAGGCGTGTTCTGTGCTTTTGCACTTCGAGCTTCCCTGGAGCCTCATTCGCATGGAACAACGCAATGGTCGCATCGATCGATTTGGACAAAAACACCCGCCTCAGATTTTTAATTTGGTGTATGAAACTCCCGCCACTCCCGATCAACGCATCTTGAATAAAATTGCCCAAAGACTGGATGAAGCAAGAAAAGAATTTGGAAGTGTGAGCTCATTGATTGAAGAACTCGATGCCCAATCGGGAAGCCTAGAGTCCCATTTGTGGTCAGGAACCGAGCCTTCTCTACCCCTCACTTCCTCCGAACCCGCCAGAGTAATGGCCCAAGCCTCCACCCTTTTTGAACTCTCCAAAGAGCAGCTGCACCAGTCTTGGCAGTTTCATTTTTTGTGTTTGAGTGCCGTTTTAGACCGGGAGCCTGGGGGCAAAGCCCGGCTTAAAAAGACCTCCATTGAGGGAGTGTATGAGCTTTCCCTAGGGGAACATGATCCTTGGGACCTGCGGGGCTTAGAAGCCATGTATGGCTACCCTAGCTCAAGCTTGCCCTGGCGAGTTACCTTTGACCCTGCCGTTGCCTATGAACGCAGCCTGAGAGAAAGGCAACATGGCATCGATGGGACGGCTGGGGAGCTTCATTTTTTATCGGCCTTTCATCCCGTAATGGATGTGGCTTTGCGCAAATACAAAAACTTGATTTACCAAAATGGCTCGGCCCCAGTGTTGGTGGTGCCTGGGTTTTTCCACTCTTTTGCTCTTATTTATGAAACCACTCTGCATTCCGCAGGCGATCGGGGCACTGTGATTTATCGCAGTCTTTCTAGCCTAACAGATGAGGGAGCCCCTCTGCCCGATCTGAATGCCACCTTGAAGGCGTGTTTGCCCCTGCGAAAGGGCATGGCCACGGAAAAAAATCTTCCCTCGCCTACCCAGTGGAACCGGGCTGTGGAAGAGTCTTTGCACCAAGCCAAAAATGAGGTGCAAAATCAGCTTCATAGATTAAAATCCCAACTCAAGAGTTTGGAGGCAGAAACTCTCGCCTTAACCCGAGCCTTAGAAATCGGAGGATCGGATCTCACACACCCTAAAAAATTCAAAAATCTCTTTGTGAACGCCAGGCGGGAATGGATCAAAGAGTTACGCTTGCCCGCCTTAAATCAAGAGACAAACGAACCCCAAGTGCGCGTTCAACCCATTGCCGTTCTCATCCCAGGAAAGAGGTGATCATGAGCTCATCTAAAAACGGACTTTTTCATTCTTTGATCACAGGGCTAAATCCCCTGGGCGATTTTATGGAAAAACAAAATCTGTTGGAGATCGCACTTAAAAACAAAGCCACTTATGAGCGGCGGGTCAATGAAGCGGCACGGCTGGTGGGGCAGAGGTATTGGGCCTTAAAACAGTTGCAAGACAAAGGCCAGCTTTCTCCCCGATTGAAGGCCGCCCACCAAGAGTGGAGGCAAAGTTTTTTAGATTATTTGGGTTACACCCGTGAAAAAGGCTTTGCCCCCCAATATCAGGAGCTGATGGATGGGGCCGGCGTGCCGATGTGGAGAAGTCAAAGGCATACGGTGGGCCTTTTAGATATCAGCACTCCCCAATGGGAAGACTTCGAACTGGACACGCCTTTTGAGCTGGGAACCTTGCCGGAGGTGGAATGTAAGACACGTGTAGTACGAAAAGTGACCTTACCAGAAGTGGCCGATTCCCTGTTGCGAAGCGGCGGCGGGTTCACCCACGTGCTTGTGCTCACCTCCACTCATTTGACATGGTTTAGCGCGGATGTGGTGACCTTAGGATCTTGCCTGCAGGGGACTTTGGAAGACATTTTTTTGCCCGACGAAGAGATGCGTTTGGCTTTTATCGACTTTGTGATGGGGGAAGAGTCTTTCTGCGCCGTGGCGGCTGAAGAATGGGAGGGTGGCGAGCCCAATCCTGGGACAGATCTGGAAGCGGGCGCTGGAGAGGAGGAAGACCTGGATTCCGAAGATGACCTTTCGGGAACTCAGGGGGGCAGCGGGCCTATCAAAACCACCCGAGCCCAATCCTTCCTTCAAGAGGACCTGGAATCCAAAAGGCGCATCACAGAAGAACTTCACAAACAAGTGACCATGGCCCTAGAGATTTTAGTGAATCACCGCCTGAGCCTGCAGCCGCTTCCCCGCGCCCCCAAGGCCGCCTCCGAGCTCAGCCAAGCCATCTTCAAAGATGGACTTTTCTTTGTTTATCGCATTCTTTTTATCTTGTTTGCCGAATCCAAAGGGATCTTGCGCCTTACCCTCAAAGAGTACGCTCGCTTTTACAGTATGGAATCCCTTTTGGATTGGTGTGATTCCTACCCTCGAAATGTGCGCCTGGGGCGGGTGGAGGCCCAGGGAAATGCCATTTGGAATTCCCTGACTGCCATTTTTACCTTACTGCGCCGCGGGGTGGACTTGAAAGGCGAGGGCCGCATTCCGGCCTTTAATGGTCAGCTCTTTTCACCCGATCAGTGCGTGTTATTTGATCATGGCCCTGCGTTAACGGATGCCGTGCTGGTGCAGGTGTTGAGGCATCTCACCACCCGGCAGGTGAATGGGGGCTTGGAGCGCGTGCATTTTGCCAATTTGGAGATTGGGCAATTGGGCGTGGTGTATGAAGCGCTGCTGGCCCAAAGACCCAAGTTTCTTTCCGAAGATCATGCCTGGGTGGAGGCCCATGGGGGAGGCCTGGGATTGGTGCCCAAGTCTTGGGTCAAAGCCTGGGGCGGCACCTTGGAGTATACCGTGGTGGATACCCCTGCGCTTTCCCAGGAAGAACGCAAATTGGCCAAGGGGGTCCTCTCGCCCCATTTATTTAAGAGATTTGACGACATGATCCACCCCGCCAGACCCGCTCGAAATCCCCAAAAAGGGGTGTTTGTGATCTGCCCTAGCGGGGGTGCCAAACGACAAACGGCGAGCTTTTACACCCCGAAAAAGCTGGCAGACTACCTCACCCATCGTACCTTGAAGCCCCTCTTGGAGGCCGCACGTACCCCAGAAGAGGTGCTGGCCATCACCGTGCTGGAACCCTCCGTGGGTTGTGGGGCGTTTTTGGTGTCTTCCATGAATCTACTGGCCAAAACCTTTTTAGACCGCGTGGCCCGGGATCCCAGGCCCCATGTGAAGGTGGCGGGGGTGACGTTTAGCAAAGCCCAAAAGGACGATGCCTCTCAAAAGGCCGAGGCCAACCGACTGGTGTTGGAAAACTGCCTTTATGGGGTGGATACCAATCCTCTAAGCCTGGAACTTTGCCGTGTGATTCTTTATTTAGAGTCTTTATCCAGCCAAAGGCCCTTGCCTTTCTTGCATCATAAGTTAAAATTAGGAAATGCCTTAATGGGTGCGGATCTGCGCGGTCGATTTTCCCACACCTTTGGCAGCGGGAAAGCGGCAACGGCCCTGAACTGGGCCTTTGTGCCTAGCATGGAAGTGTTCAAAACTCAAAGCGAATTCCTAAAAGAAAAAAACAACGACCCCTCCATCTACGGGGCCTATGCCCAAGCGGCTACCCTACATGGCCAGAAAACCCCCTCCCCGGAAGCGGCCCTGGCTGCCCTTAAGAAAGCCGAAGAGGGGCAAAAATCCGCCCGTAAAGAACTTTTTGACGGAAAAAAGGGGGAAGAAACCCCCACACCGGCCTTTGTGAGTTGGTGCGAGAAACAGCAGGCCCATATTCTCCATCTCTTGGCCGAAGTGGCAAGCCTTGAAGAGCGCTTTGCCAAACTCCAACAGGAATCAGGAGGTGTGGACCGGCAAAATGACCTTTTTAGAGACTTTGCCAGCATGCTTCCCGAAAGCGATCCTTTGCTCATGGAGGCGGAAGGGGTGCCGGTGAGCCCAGAGCTTCAACACATGCGCAAAGAGGCCCTGGAGCGGGAATTTGGCGCCAAAGTGTATGCCACGCTGGTGCAGGGAGCCCGGGCCACCCAGCGCCTACGTGCCTTTGCCCACTATGCCTGCGCCCTTCAAACCTGGCCCCTCGATCTCATGGGCAAATTCCCCCCTTTTGGCGATTACCGGGCCACGGCCGAGATCCTTTTAAGTGCTGACCTCAAAAAACCCCTGGCCCTGGGGGCTCTGTCCAAATCTCAATTTGCCTCCCTGCGCGCCGCCTTGGAAATCGCCAAACGCCTGTGCTTTTTCCACGCCGACCTGGAATTTGCCAGCATCATGGAAAAGGGATTTGGAGCCATTTTGGGGAATCCACCCTGGAAGGTGGTGGGGGCAAAAGACAAAGGAGTGTTTCCTGCGTTTGATCCGGGGTTTATGAGCGCCGCTGCCAGCAAGAAAAGGGAGCGTAGAAGCCAATTGCAGCAGCTCACCCCGGGCATGGAAGAAGCTTGGTGGCAGGCCAACCAATCCATGAAAGCCACAGGGAGATTTTGGCAAGACACAAAGGAAGGCCGGGGCGTTCCTTTATTGGGCTATCAATTTGGGGAAGGCCAGTTAGATCTTTGCACCCTATTTTTGTTACGCGCCGAAGGACTTCTGCGGGAAAAGGGGTCCATTGGGTGCATTGTGAGTCATTCTGCCACCTTCATCACAAAAAACACCAAATCCTTGCGGGAGCACTTCTTTGGAGCGTGGAATCTGCGGGAGGCCACCGTGTTTGAAAATCGGGCCAAGATATTTGACATTGATTCCCGGGTTACCTTCTGCACCCTAGTGGGATCTCCCCATGGAGCCCGAAAATCCGCTACGCCCCAATTCATTCAGGGCGTTACGGCGCTGGGGGATCTGGATTCGTGTAGTGCCTCCTTTGATGAGGCCAAGGTGCAGCAGCCCCTGCACGAAAAGATCAACATAGGAAAATCCCTCATTGAGCGCGTCTTTAGCCCCGATGTGTTTGCCATTCCCCTGATCAAAGACCCACGGGAAGTGAAACTGGCGGAAGAGCTATTGCGGCCCAGGCCGGGGCTGGTGAAACTGGGAGAAGTGCTAGAAGTGATAGCGGGAGTCCATAGCACTCAGGGACCAAAATCAGGCCTCTCCCTTTACCGCGAAGACCTTACTAAAAAAGGTTACAAAGTTCCCACTTTCGAACAAATGTTCGATCCCCACGCTCCCTTGGTGCCTCTTTATAAAGGTTCCTTTTTTAATCATTTTGATCCCTACTATTTGGGCTTTGGCCAGGATCAATTGTACCATGATTTAGAATCCAAAAAACGCGCCTGGGCCCAGCAGTTCGAGCAATTTGGCGTCCGCAAAACCCTCAATGAAAACGAGAAGATCAAAAGATTTTTAGATAGCGAGAAAATCGCTTGGCGTGGAATTTCAAGTTCTACGAATCAAAGGACATTGATTGTTTCTGTTTTGGGAAAAGGACAATATTCGGATCATAGTGTTTACTTAGTCATTCCCAGGGGAAAATCCAAAATTCCTTTTATTTTAGCCAATATGAGCTCCTTAGTGGTGGATTTCTTTTCAAGATATCAGGTAACTTCCAACGTCACTTCCGGAATTGTACTTTCTCTCAGCATCTTGGAAGCCGAATCTCCCCATCTTTTGAGAGCGGCCAAGCTCGTGAGGGATCTTCAAACGGCGGCCAGCCTGGAAAAAAAGATTGCGTTTGAGGGAGAAATGATCCTTCATTTTGGTGCGGATTCCTCTTCTATTCTGCCGGAAGATCTCATCGCTGTGTTCCAAAATCGATTTGCCGCTCTAACCCGCGCAGAGCCCACTTTTTTTCCTTTGTTACTTTCCTATCTGCAGGATCGCTGGGGCGAGCGGAGGAAGGCGGCATGAATTCCGAAAATGAGCCAGATACTTTAGTGCTGGTGGGCAGCGGGGCGGTGTGCTTGTCCCATGAGGGTATTGCTCACTTTGATGATCTCGCCCAGAAGACAAATGTTTTGACCGAGTTCATAGGCAAAAGCACCACTTGGCGTGTGTTTTTTCATGCTTTCGAAAATGTACCTTATTTTAAAAATCAACAGATTCCTAAAAATATTTCTAATGATACCTCTAAATCTATTGAATTTTTATATGATCAATTCAAATTGAGATATTTTTCAGTAAAAAGACTTCTTTACCATCTGCTGATTACTGAAGCCAAAAAGGGAGAAAATATTGATGAAAAATATACCAAACCTTTAGAAAGTATTCCTGCTCTGAGAACTCAAATGGCAGAGCAATTTAATAAAATACATTTTTTGGAAAATTTGCCGAGGAAAGGTCAGCACGGGATTGCTTTGCGCACTGAGGGAATAGATGGTCAAATGATACAATTTATGGGCCAAAGCAGCGTCATTGCCACCACAAATTGGGACCACGCCCTAGAAAATCATCTTGGGGTTGCAGAATCAAAGGAGCACCAAGATCGAATTATTCACCTTCACGGAAATTTTCAAGCTAGTGAATCAATATTTTTGCCTTTAGATAACTCATCAGAGTTTATTTTTTTACACAAATTTTTATCTCATTTAAGCCATGGCTTGGCTTCGCTAGAGTTGCATAAAATCAACCAAATTTTGCCTCCTTTAAAAGTTGTTGAAAATTGGACGATAGTGAAACTTCCAATTTTAAAAAGATCTTGGAAACGTATCGTGGTTTGGGGGCTGTCTTTGAATGCAGAAGACCTTGAGTTAGCCAGCCTGCTTGATACGGTTATTAATGGTTTTAGTGATGAACTTCGCCAACTAATCATCATTAACCCCGACGCCAGCCACCGGGATCGCATTGCCCGGCTTTTTCGGGTTCCAGCGGAAAAACGCATCGATATCGATCCCACCGTACCCTGTAAAACCACTTTTAAACTCTGAGGAGATCTCTTTTATGCATCCCCTTCTTGCGCTTTGTTACCTTAAAGAAAACTTTAAAGAATTTGTGCTAAGCAAGTTTCCTTACCTTCCGGATAGCTTGGAACAGGAGCAGTTGGCCCAAATTTGTGATCAGCCGGGGGAGGTGTTCCAAGAGCCTGTGCTTCAGCTGGATAGGCCCCGGGTGCGCCATTTTTTAAAGCCCGGGGAGCCCGATTTTTTTCACCCCAAAACCCGGCGGTGTTTGGAGGTGGGCTTTGGCACGAAACAAGGCCCCTTCCTCACGCCCTACACCCATCAGATCCTGGCCTGGAGGCGTTTTTCCGAAAAAAAACCCACCGTGGTGTCCACGGGCACGGGCTCGGGCAAATCGGAATCTTTTATGGTTCCCTTATTGGATTTGGTGGTGAAGGCCAAAGAGGCCGAGGCCGGCCAACGCAAGGTGCGCGCCATTGTGGTGTATCCCATGAATGCTCTTTTGGAAGATCAACACATCCGCTTTTGTAAATTTGCCTATGGGCTGGGCCTAAAAATAGGCGTGTACAATGGAAGCTTTAAGGAGCTCAAATCGCCCCAGTCCCAGCAACAAGACTACAAAGAAGGCTGGAAAGAAAAGATCTTTGGGGAACCTGTGAACGATTCCGTGCTGTTTGATCTCACGGAAGTGGTGGATCCAGAGCAGCCTTCCACCTTTCCCGATGTGCTTCTCACCAATTATTCTATGCTGCAATACATGCTTCTGCGCAGCGAAGATCATGCCATTTTAAGAGGAGCTAAGCTGGAGGCTCTGGCCCTAGATGAGGCCCATCTTTATTCGGGCACTTTGGGGCTGGAAATGGCGGCCCTCATCGCTAGACTTAGGGAACACGTGGAGCACACCGGCGGCACCACGGCAGGGCTAGTGCCCATGGCCACCTCTGCCACCTTGGTGCGTGGCGGCGATGAACGGGATGTGATGGCCATGAGCGAGTTTTTCAGTGGGCTTTTTAGCAACCCTTTTCCCAAAGACGCCCAGTGGCTGGTGAAGGATCACTTTGAAGACCCCATACCTCCCGAGCCCCAGCTTTGGAAATCCTTTCATCTGCCGAGAAGCACGGCCCAAGAGGTGCTAGAAAAGTCCAAATGGGATGTGAGTGCAGGGCTGATTGCCCTGGAGGCTGCCATGGCCCCCTTTAGGCCCCTAGCAGAGGAGCTGGCGGCCCAATTGCCCTGGATCCTATTGAGAGAGGCAGATGCTTCCTTTTTGCCCGTGGTGAATTTTGAAGGTGCCCTGGCCCGTTACGCACAGATTCGGTTCGGTGGTGATGGCGCGGATCCTGCGGCCTGGGAGGCGGAATTCATCTGCCTGCTCACTTGGCTTTCTCTGCCAAAGGACTCTCGTGATCCCCACTCTAGGCCCCTTTTGGGACTTAGGGCCCATGTGTTTACCAAAAGCGAGCCCCGCATCTATCGCGAACTGGGAACATCCCCTCAAGGCACGTGGGCGGGGAGGTTGCTTTCAGAGGGAAGCGCGCAAAGAGATGGCGCTAAAAAGGACCATGATGAGTCCCATTCGGTGTTGGCGGCCTTACCCGTAGCCCATTGCCGAAATTGTGGCCACGAGGCCTATGTGGCCTTTGCAACCCCCCGTGGGGATGGCTCCTTTGATCTGCTGCCAGCTGATAGGCCCCCCTCCCCCGAAGACGTTGTGTTTGCCTTAAGCTTGCCCAAATCCTATGATGTGGCCGCACTCACCTCAGGGTGGGACCACCAGGAAATGACCCTAGAAAGGGATGTGGGGGGCCTCATGGCCCGCATCACCAGCCAACGCTCTGGGAAAAAATCAAAAGGCACCGGGCTTTCCCGTTTCACGGAAAACGAGTCTTCCCAGCCGGAAGGGTTGGTATTGTGGCGCGTGGCCAGGCGCCCGGCCGGAGGAGGTGGCCAGGATCCCACCTTAGCCTCAGACCTAAGCCATTGTCCCAGCTGCTTGCGCATCTCTCGGGAGCAGGTTTTGCTTAAAAGAGGCTCTCCGGCTTCCGATCTGAGCGTGCACGCCCAGAATATCTTGGCCGCAGCGGAAGATGCTAAAGAAAGGAGGCTGTTGATTTTTTGCGACAGCAGGCAGGATTCCAGCTTTATTGCAGGGTTTATGTCGGATAGACACCGAAGATTGCGTCTCAGAAAGGCCGTGTGCCAGACCCTCCGGGACCACCCCCATGGACTTCCTTTGCTCGGCGCGGAAGAATCCAACATCAGGCCATTTGCCGAGGAAGTGTTGGAAAATTTAAAGTCTTCCCTGGGGGACGCCTCGGAGCGAGGGAGTTTTAAGCTATCCACCTTGCGAGCGGCTTTAACGTCAGAAGTGTTCGATTTTAATCATTTTTCAAGCAGCGACTTTGATGAATGGCAGGTGGATCTGTTAGAAAAGGTAAACCCTGCGAGCTGTGTGGAAAGTAAGAAAGAAGGCTTAGAAGCCGATGGAAGTGGGGCTCCCGTGGCATTTCATTCCCATGCCGGGAGATTTTTATTGAGGCTTTTTTCGGAAACCATCCTGCGGGATCTGTCCATCGGCACGGAAAAACAGGGCTCTTTGCGCTCCTTAGGGCTGGTGGCGGCGTGGCACAAAGGGTTAAGATTTGCAAATCTTCCCGCACCCTCTTTGGCCACCCATCTGTTTTTTGAGCTCCTAGAAAACCAAGCCTGGAATGAAAAACCAAAAGGGCTAGAAGGGCAACGCAAGCCCTTCTCCAAGGACATCACCCTGGGAGGCTTGGTCCAGGGCATCGCCAGCCGCCGCACCCTTTTGGGAAAGGCCTTTCGGCAAAATGAACCCCGGATTTCCCAAGAGCTAGAGCTGATTGTAAATGGAAAGGACCAAGAGGGCGACGTGGAGCGCGTGAGTCATTGGGTGAAGGAAGCCTTGAGTGCTTATGCGAAAGCGGGACTGGTGAAAGTAACAAATCGTAAGAAAGATTTAATTGTAGAACTGATGTATGACAACATCGAGCTCACCCAGGAGGTGGATCTGTATCGAAGTTCCCTGAAGCGCCAGGAGCGCCCTGTGCCCCAAGGGGTTACCTTGCAAGGGCTGTATACGGGCAAACACCCCGATGATCGATTTGAGGGTCCTTTTAAGCCCCTCGTTGCCAAGGCCTGGACCACGGTTTACTTAGGTAACGACAGCCACGCCGTGGATTCTTTTGTGCGCGCCCACGAACACAATGGCATGCTCAAACCTGTCCAGGCCATGCGCGCCATTCAAAAATTTGAAACCCTGGAATTCAACACACTCGTGGCCACCCCCACCTTGGAAATGGGGATAGACCTCCCCGATCTGCCTGTGGTGGCCCACAGGTCCGTGCCACCCGATCCGAGCAATTACGCCCAGCGCGCGGGCCGTGCCGGGCGGGACAAACGGCGGGCTTTACTCTTGACCCATTGCGGCCGTGGGGCCCATGATTCGGGATACTTTCAAGAGCCATCGGCCATGGTGTCGGGCCAAATCGCCCCCCCGGGGGTGCCCAGGGAGAATACCTGGCTTTTAAAACGCCACGTCCACGCGATTGTGTTGCAGCACATGGCTTCTCAGGGGCTTCATTTGCGGGATTGGGACGCGCTGATAGACAGGCGCGCCTACTTTGAAGTGATGTATGAAAACGACACCACCCGAAAGATTCGGAAACAAGAGATCAAAACCCCCAAACAAAATTGGCGACTCCTTTGGGAATCGACAAAAGGGGAATCGGAAAAGGCCCTAAACGTGTTTTGTCAGTTTTTAGAAAGAGGGCTGTGGGCTAAAAGTGATCTTTTTGAGCTTCAAGATGGGGGAAAGACCCCCTCCCAGCTCCGAAAGGAACTTTACGATGCCCTGCAAAACGTGCCCCAACGCTTCCAAGAGGCCATAGAGGCTTATGAAGAGCTTCTGCAGGTGAGAGTGAAAAAACTCACCCGCATTAA
The DNA here is from genome assembly GCA_044339525.1 of Silvanigrellaceae bacterium. GTDB lineage: Bacteria > Bdellovibrionota_B > Oligoflexia > Silvanigrellales > Silvanigrellaceae > JBIIVH01. Next base: position 40,401 of record JBIIVH010000006.1, read on the forward strand.
GCAGGAAATGGCCGAACGGGATTCCTATGGATTGCGCCGGCGATTGGTGGCCGAGCTTTACAGCAATCTCACTCATCTGCTTCCCATTCCCTTTTTACAGGGGGCGGGGTTTCTGCCCAATTTTGACTTTCCCATGGATGCGGTGCGGTTTTCTGGCTACAAAAGAAACACCATCCGCAGCAAATCCAAGGCCCCGGAAGTCACTGTAGACTACACCCGGGCTCTGGGGGCGGCCATGCGGGAGTTTGCTCCCGGGCAGCGCCATTACGCGGCTGGACATGTGTTTATGGTAGACCGTTATACAGTTGTAGGACAAAATAAAGAAAAGTCTTTGAGTCAGTATGGGGTGTGCTCGGCAGGCTGTAGCAGCCTCACCCGGCTCACAGAGCTCACGCGCCACTGCTCCGAGTGCGGGGCACCTTTAATTGGGTCCACAGAAGTCAACACAAAATCTTTGCCCCCCATTTTGCGTTTGGCGGCGGTGCAGGGCAAAACGGCAGAATTTATAGGCGACAAATCGGACGATAAAGACTCCGCCAGGCTTTCCAGCGAGTCTTTGGTGGTGGGAGGAAGCCATGCTGTGCCCTCCACCTGGCGTCACCAGACTTATCCTAGTTTGGCCCTATCCCTTTACGAATCTTCCTTGGGAGAGTTTTTTGGTTTGGACATCATGACCGTGGTGGGGGCAAAGCCCCAGGGAAAGGAAATGGATTCCAAACGTGCCCTGGCACCCCTCTACCGAAATAGCCCAGACCAAGATGATTTCATGGTAAAAGCCTTTGCAGAGCCTATAGACGGGGCAGCTGCCAACGACGACTCCGACGTGGAGGGCCTATGTGTGCATCCCTTTCTTTTGGGCCACAAATTCAACGCAGATGCGCTTAAAATCGAGCTGAAATGGGCAGAACTTCCTGCAGCGGAAAGCAGCGACCCGTCTTTGGAACTGCCCTTTTTTGAAACCCTGCGTGCGGTGTTGGTGAAAGCCATCCGGAGAGAACTTTTTTTAAGCTCCCGGTCTACCCAACTGAGTTCTTTTGTATTTAAAAAAGTCGTGCGTCATGGGGGCGACACCCGCACCTACGCCAGTGCCCTTTATCTGTATGATTCGGTGCCGGGAGGAAGTGGCATCATGCCTCTATTGCGTTGCTATTGGCCCCGCATTTTGCAGCGGGCCAAAAAGTTGGTTTTGAGCGCAGAGGCCCCTTATCATTGTTGCCAAAAGGCTTGCAAACGCTGCATTTCCACCTATGAAAATCAGTCTGTGGATCCTCTGTTAGACAAAAGGCTTTTGGTTTTTAATAAGGTAACACAGGAAGGGCAAGAGCTGACTTTGTTTGATTTCCTAGGAGGGGTATTTGAACATTCCGATTCCAGCCGTCAATGGGCCTATGAAAAAGCGCGACTCACGGCCGTAGACCCCGACGAACCCGATTTTGCGGCAGCGGAAACCGCTTTTCGGAGGTTTTTATGGGAAAAACTGCCTGCGCTGGAATACGTGGAACAACAAGCCCTGCGAAATGAAACCCAAAACACCGTCACCGTTCCAGATTTTGGTTTGCGTAATGGCGAAAACGTATTTCATGTGTTTGTGGATGGGTACCTGTATCACGGCAAAGCCTCCCATTTTATGGCCGACCTTCGAAAGCGAAATTTCATAGAATTGAGAGGTCTGGGCACCTCCTTAAGCATTCCAGCCAGCCGGGTGGTGGGAAAGAATGCCCATTTTGAGGAACTTCAAACGCAATTGGTGGCCCTGTTTCAATCTAGTGCCAGTCGTCCCACCTTTGAATTTGAACGGCGAGGGAGGTTTGACCCCCATCTTCCGGAGTATGATGTGCCGCAATATGATGAATATAATGTGCTTTTTGAGGAGGCTTGGAAAAAACCTCTTTCCCATGTTCCCCTTTTGCAGCTTAAAACGATGAAATTAGAAGGCTATCGCGAGGCCACATCCCAGGCGGTATGTCTCATCAATCCTCCGGTTTTAGACTCTGGGTATGTGGAAAAAATTTGGTGGCATCTATTTTGGTCTGAAGTCTTAGCATTACAAATTCATGGGGTTAGCCCAATTGTGCTGGTGACTTCCGCGGCAAAAGCGAAGGCGGCGTAACTGCCTACACCCATTGCGCTTTTTCATAAAAATCAGCTGCTTTAACAGGGATCTAGAAGACACCCCTCGTTTCGCGGTTTTATTTTAGGTTTATTTGAATGATAACAGGGGTTTAAATCTAAAAAGCACAATGGATAAGCGCAGTTTTCAAAATGCCCAATTAAACGGTTCCGTTTTAATTTTTCTCTTGGGCAGACTCAGAATCAAAAGATTTGTAAATGGTCTTACCACAATCCACAAAAAGCTGGTTAAATGCAGCATTAAATCTGGCAATTGAGGAGATATCTGAAACCATTAGGGTCAATTCAACGTCTTCGGATCGCCAAACAAGGCCTGCTTCTTCCAAGTCTGATTTTCTTGGGTAGTATGTGTCATATTCAACGACTCCCTTCTCAGCTCTTCTGCCGCTCCAGGTCGGTTCAAGTGTTATGGATTCGTCCGTTTTTACATCAATTTCTTTTAGGATTCCTTGGTAGAAGCGTCCATTCTTTAGCCCAACAATGACCTCGCACTCAACCAGGCGCACCAAGCGCATTTGAAGATTTGAATCGAAATCGTCAATTCCTAGCCATTTTAAGAGCTTTTTAATGGAAGGCCACAAGTGAGGGCTGCTCTTGGGGTCTCTGTACAAACGACATACCTTTTGGACAGAGAGACCCAAAAGGAACGCAAAAATCAGGCTACTAGCCAAACTGTCTAACTGTGGATCCGGAACTACTATCCGCCAAAATTCCTTAGTATTTGAAATGGTGGAGCTCTGGAACACGTGGCCTAAAAATTTGTAGATGAGGTATTTTAGCAGATTTGCAATGGGAAAAATCATGCAACTCACAAACGCTGATGGAAAAATGAGTCTCCACCCTTCGGAGGCTGTGTCTGCTTTGTTTTTTTCCCAAAACACTAAAACGAGGTAGCCTGGCAATATCCACAAAACGAAAACCAAGCTCTCCAATTACTTGGCCTTTGAGGCAAGCATAGAGAGGGGCACGTCTCCTCGCGCAAGAGCTGCTTTTAAGAATTTTACCGCTTCTTTCGAGGCTGCCTTCACTGCAGGGGTTTCAGTGCGCTCAGAGTATTCCACTATCGAGCACACAACTCCTCCACGCCGAATCGCGTTTTGATTAAAACCGGAACCATAGCGGTCCCTATCTCCAAGGCTTTTTTCAGGTTCTTTCACAGTGGACCTCCTAAAAAGGACTCATCGGCAAAGTATGATACCTTTTTAATGTCCACGCAAGCAAAAAAAGGCAAACTTTATATAATAAAATGAAATTAAAGGGATAAATAATAGGTTTTGGCGGATTTGTTCCAAACTGCCTCTATCAATTGCGCTTTTTCATAAAAATCAGCTAGTTAAATCAAAGATCGGTTAGATTCACCCGTGCATGGCACTCCAAGGTGAAATATGTTTTAATTATAACATGGGTTTAAATCCAAAAAGCACAATGGATAAGCGCAGTTTTGAGGAAATCATTTCATGAGCAAACTCATTCTCTACACCACAGAAGACGGGCGAAGCCAGATTAGGTTAAGGGCCAAGGATCAAACCGTCTGGCTATCCCAGCGAGAGATAAGCCAACTTTTTGATGTGAGTACGGACAACGTGGGGCTTCACCTCAAGAACATCTTTTCCGATGGGGAGCTAACTGAGCAGTCAACTACCGAGGAATCCTCGGTAGTTCAAATCGAGGGCAATCGCGAGGTGACGCGAACCGTCACTCTCTACAACCTGGACGCTATTCTGGCGGTTGGCTATCGAGTGCGTTCTTCGCGTGGGGTGCAGTTTCGTCGGTGGGCCTCAACCGTCCTGAAGGAATACCTTGTCAAAGGATTCGTGATGGACGACGAGCGTTTGAAAAATCCAGATGGGCGCCCAGATCACTTCGAGGAGATGTTGGAGCGCATTCGAGATATCCGTGCCTCCGAAAAGCGTTTTTACCAGAAGGTACGGGACCTCTTTGCATTAAGCACCGACTACGACAAATCCGATAAGGCCACTCAGGTCTTCTTCGCCACCGTGCAGAATCAATTGATCTTTGCAGTAACCCAGCAAACCGCCGCCGAAATCATCACCTTCCGTGCCAATCCTAATGAGCCCCATTTCGGGCTGCTCTCTTGGAGAGGCGACAAGGTGCGTAAACAAGACATTTTGATTGCCAAAAACTATCTCACAGAGGACGAGATAGACACCCTGAACCGCTTGGTAGTTATCTTCCTAGAAACCGCAGAACTGCGAGCCAAGAGTAAAAAAGAAACGCGCATGGCATTTTGGAAGGAGAACGTGGATCGGATCATCTCATCCAATGACTTCCCACTGCTCACAAACGCCGGCTCTATCAGCAACGAGCAGATGGAAGTGCGCACGAGCGAACTTTACAATCAGTTCGAAAAGGAGCGAAAAAGGCTGGAGGCCAAAGATGCGGACCAACAGGACGAAGCTGATCTTAAATCGCTCGAAACCAAACTCAAAAGACGGGCGAAGAAATGAGCGACAAAATATTTCCTGTCTAAACCCGTTTTGATAGCATTCTAATTAGAACTCGACCCCATTCTAGCAATCACCTTTAACTCCACATGGATGGGGGAGGGAAGGGAAAGCACTTCCACGGTGGTGCGGGTGGGTCTGATTTTACTAAAGTAACGTGCGTAGGTTTCGTTAAAATCCTTAAAGTCCCGTTTCATGTTGGTGAGAAACACTTGCACATCAATCACATTCTCTAAGGACGTGCCCGCGTGCTCCAAAATGGTTTTAATGTTTTCAATCACGGATTCGGTTTCTACTTTAATATCATAGCCTATGACCTCTCCGCTGGAATTCAGTTGACTTCCGGGGATTTGGGTCATGCCTCGTTTTCTAGGACCCATTCCGCACACAAAAAGAAGATCTCCTTGCCTTCGGGCGTGGGGGTAAACGCCCATGGGTTCGGCGAGGCCGGGGACGTCAATGATATCAGGGGTGACTTGGGTAGGCGTAGGTGGGCTTTGGTGAGAAGAAACGGTGCTTTTCGTTTTTTTAAAACTTCCCTTATGAAGACCTTCATAATCGGTCCATTCTTCCATCAGAAGGGCTTGGCTCCCCTCTTCTAGGAGCTGGCCAAGGGGCTGGGCTGGCAGTAGGGGGGGATTGGATCGGGGGGTTAAGGTAACCACACAGGCTCCCGCACCCAGGATGGGCTCATACCCCAACACTTTGCCTTCAAGATCGTTGGTTTTCCCCAAGAGACCATTGAGCCACCACAGTCCTTTCATCTTCTGGTCCCCGTTGGCCTGCTTGCCAAAGTCCCGGGTGATTTGGCTGGCATCTTCTAATCTGCCCTCTTCTAAAAGTTTTAAAAGTTTCAGGTTCCACTCGTGATCTTTCTGGCAGGAGATGTGATCTTGGGCGGGAGATGTGGGCGTAACGTGAAACCGGTTGGAGAGATTAGACACCAACACCACCGCCGCGGAGATCTGGCTTTGGGCAATGGTGCGGTAACACGACATCCCAAGAGACAGGGTCTCTTCCCTCTCGCTATACATGTTGCAAGACACCATGGCGGCCTTCATTCGATTTTTTGGATTTAAGAGTTTTTGGGCCACGATGGTGCCGGTGTCGATGGGAAACCCTTTGTAGTCAATCTCTTTACACAAAAATCCGGAAGCCTGAATCTCTTGAGAAAGCTTCCCTGAAAATGTATTACAAATGTCAAACGAATAGGGGATGCTTCCTAGGGTGTGCCAGTTTTGATCCACGTGGACCCATTCGGGATTCTTTTGGGATTGAACCATATAACCTAAAATGGATAGCCACTGCGTGGAAAAATACAAAAGGAGGTCTGGTGGATCGGCTTCGAGTTCCTTTTGAACTTGGTGGTAGGCGTCTCGTAATCTTCCCCAGCCAGGGTTTTGTTCCGGTGCCAGAAAGAGGTGTGGCATGCCGGAAACCATCACGGCTTTTTTGATGTGGAGCATAAAGTGGGTCCTTTCCTTTTGGATTTTTAGGGTGCGGTCCAGTCCACCACGGCATTTCCGGTGCCAATCACCGTACCATAACCATGCACGGTGGCGGGGTAGGAAGGCACTTCCAAAGCACCCAACATCCAAGCCAGTGATCCCGCTTTCACCTCTGCCGTGGCCTGGTCAATGAATTCGGGCATGATGTCTAAAATCTCTTGGCATCGGCCTTGCCGCATGAGGGTAAGCATTTGCATGTCCCAGAGGTATTGACCATGATGGTGAATGCGTTCATAGCTCATGTCTTCTGGGATTTCGGGCTCGGTGACAAAGTGACGGTGGGAGAGGGAACTGGAGGCCAGAAGGATCGCCCGTTTTCCCGATTTTTCCACGGCCCGTCGCGTGGCTAGACCCACTTTTAGGGCCACTTCTTGGCCCACTTCATTGGAAAAGTAGAACGCACTTTGATTGGCGGAAATCACCACCACGGGGATATCCCACTGGGGATTGATGAGATGCAAACAAATAATGGAGCCGTAGTCCACACGAAAATCAGGGTGACTCACCAAGGTAACAGGGTGATCACAGGATTCTAGCTCCTTCTTAATCCCTAAAGAAAGATCCACATCCACCTTCATATCGTAGTGATAACGAAACAGATGGGGAAACACCGGATCCACGCTCAATCCTTTGAAGTGGGGCAGCCCCAATAGATGGGTTCCTTGAAAGGTGGGCCAATGGGGGGAATGTACGATCAGGCAATCGGGTTGGAGAGCCAACATCTTTTTAGAACACGCTTCATAGGCCCAGCGTAAGGTTTCCCACCCGCATTCCGATTTGGGTTCATTTTGAGGAGGATTGGCCCCATACACAAGATGGGGTGGGTGGGGTGCCAATACACCAGCCACAATTTTTCCAGGGGTCATGGGAGCACTCCTAACTTTGAGAAGGATGACTCTAAGGCAAAGCTTACGTTTTTGGTGGTTCTAAAAAAGTCCAGGGAATGAAATCCCCCTTCCACACCCAGTCCGGATTGTTTATGCCCCCCAAAGGGAACACGCAGATCCCGGGCGAGCCATTGATTGATCCAAATCGTGCCGGCCTGGAGGCACTGGGCCAACCCATGGGCTCGACTGAGGTTTTGCGTCCAGATCGTGGCGCTTAATCCGTAGTGGGTGGCATTGGCCAGGTGGATGGCTTCTTCTAAGGTGTCAAAAGGAGTGATGGTCACCACGGGGCCAAACACCTCTTCGGTGAAGATGGGATGGGTGGGGTCGAGACACTCGATCACACTGGGAGCCATAAAATTTCCTGGGAGATGTTCTGGAGATAGGCCAGAAAGAGGAGTAAAAGGAGAGCGTTTGGTGAGCCGCTTCATTCCCGATTGGATCGCTCCATCTAAAGCATTTGTTACCTTTTCCAGATGACTCCGAGACACCAAAGGCCCCATAAAGGTTTGGGAGGCAAAGGGATCTCCCACGGTCAAGGCATCCACTTTCTCGGCAAAAGAAGTGACAAAAGATGAATAGATGGATTTTTGCACCAAAAGACGCGAGGGGCAAAGGCAAATTTGCCCTTGATTTAAGTAACAGGCCCGCACGAGTGCCTTTAAGGTTTGGGGGAGATCGCAGTCTTCCAGCACGAGGCTGGCGTTTTTTCCTCCCATTTCTAAACTGAGTTTTTTGAATTGGGGCGCCGCTGTTTGGGCGATGTGCCGACCGGTCTGAGTGCCCCCGGTGAACGAGATGGCGGGCACCTGAGGGTGTTCCACGATGGCTTGGCCGGTTTGCGGGCCCGTGCCGTGGAGCATCTGGCAAACCCCTGGGGGCAGTTCCACCTCTTGGAAGATCTGGGCCAGGAGGTGGGCCGTGTGGGGTGTTACCTCGGATGGCTTGGCCACTACGGTGCAACCCGATGCCAAAGCGGGTGCGATTTTCCAGGTGAGCAAATAAAGGGGAAGATTCCAAGGGCTAATGAGCCCCGCCACCCCCAGGGGCTGAGACAATTCGTAATTCAGATGATCGGTAGAACTTTGCCAGCAGCTCTGGGATTCCTGCAAAAGGGCACTGGCAAAAAAGGAAAAGTTATCGCTGGCCCGGGGGATATCAAGCTGTGTACTGAGCCAAAGGGGCTTGCCTTGATTTTGGGTTTCGGCGTGGGCTAATGCCTCCCCTTTTTCTTTGATCTTTTGGGCGATTTTAAAGAGATAATCAGCTCTTTGCCCTCGAGAAAGCCTACCCCATTTCTTCTGAGCCTCTTGGGCGCCCGTGACGGCCAGATCCACCAAAGACGCGTCTGCACTCACCAACTCCCCCAGGGGCTGTTGGGTGGAGGGGTTAAAAAAGGGAATCGATGTTCCCTTATCCTTGGATGGAGTGACAAACTCTCCGTTAATATAATGGGGCAGTGGGTACATGTTGCCATTCCTTTTCATAGATTTTAGGATCGAAGTCCCACCGATCTTGATCGGGGTCCCAAGGGTCGCTCACGGGGATGGATTGGGCGTATGATTGAAGGGCTGGGGGCACCACCTCCTTTTGCACAAAGGCTTTTTGCCTTTCCAAAGGATAGGGGTTTCTTAAGTTAACATCTAAAGTTCCCAACACCACTCTCGCCACATACCAAGCGGCTTTAGGATCCCAGCCATGGGCGATTTTGATCACGATGCCTAAACCATTGGGGTATTGGGGATGGATGAGGCTTAATCCCAGGAGTCCATCGGCCCCTTCTTTGGCGATAACGTTACCTTGTCCCGATTTTAAAATGGTGGAATCAAGTCGATTGAATCCACCGATGTAATCGGGAAATTGCACCATGGAATCCCAAATCCAATCTTCCTCTTTGCGCATGGCCAAATCGGCAAAGGTGGCGGCCAATTCATTCACCGTCATGGCCAGGGTGGGAAGACCACATCCATCTTTGGCGCAGACGGAACTGGAAAGGGGTTGGCCTAAAATTTCTGTCACCTTATTTGCGTATCTTTGGTGAAAGGCGTGTTGAGGTAGCGTGTATCCCACGCGGGTCCAGTGATTTAAAGCACAAGCCCGCAAAATGGCCGCATGCTTTCCAGAGCAACTGTGGTACCAACGTCTGGGCCGACGCAATTGCTTTCCAAATTGCATGAGGGGCAAGGCATGGGGGGTTTGAAGCAACCCATATTCCGACGATTTTAGCATGGAGGCCACGGCTTCCAAATGGATGGTTTCTGCATTATGAGATGCGATGGAAACGGCTTTGGATTCAGGGGAGATGTGATTTTCCAGCTCTTTGGCAATGGTTTTGATCTGGACGGGCTTCATCATGGACCTGCCGTAACACAACACATTCCCTCCGTAGGAATGGAGGAGTTTGCGGCCATGGAACCAAGCCACCGCCCCAAAGATGGAAACCTCTGGGATGTTTAAACGGCGATACTCAACTAAGGGAACCCACTGATTGTGAACGTTCAAAATGGCAGTCCTCCAGAGTTTATTCTTAGTGCGTTACTTTAAACTTTAATGTAACAGATGGGGGCGGCAATGCTCCCAAAACTGGGTCATGGAACGTAGGATTCTAGATTGGTCGTGGTTGTTGAAATCAAACCAAAGCATGAGGCGATCTAAGGGGTGGTATTTGGCTTTTATGGCTTTAACAATATCCTCTGCGTTGCCCCAAATGGAATTGGATACGGCTTGTTGTACTTTTGTCTCACTTATGGTTCCTTCCATGGCCTTCCAGTAGTTTTCTTGGGCTTTGGTGGCTTGGTGTTTAGCGGCAAGACGTTGTTCCTGGGGGCTAAGTTCGGGGTCGTTGTTCAAAAAAATCATGACCGTTCGGGGCATATAATCTCGTTTCCATGTGCCGCCAAGAGGGTGAAATTCCCCCTCTTTTTGCATGCGCCCATGGGTGGCTTCGATGGAAGCTTCGGGGGTGATGGATAGATTAAACACCCAAGTGGGAAAATATTGGTTAGACAAACGTTGTACTTTTGGGTCATGGGATCCCATCACCAATTGTACACAATCCATAGGAGCCTCTTTGGGGATCACCCCCACCTTCGGAAACGTCCAAAAAGAGGGAACGAAAATCTGATGGGGGGTAAGTTCGTAACCTTTTTCTTCCCTGGCCCCTTTTGCGGCCTCTTGAAAAGCCTCCATGGTGGAAAAATCATCGGGAGTTAAGCAGATGGAATAGCACTCTTTTGAACTAAAATAATCCGATTTGAGACCCCTCAAAAACATATCTGTGGCTTGGCGGAAAACATGGGGTTTGATTTCATTCCAGTGCTTTTTTTCAAAGGGATTGCGGGGGGCAATGCCATAAGCCTCGCTGGAAAAGGGAAATCGACCGGCCGCAAAACCATAAAAAAGTTTTCGGGATTCGTTGGGGTCTAAAGCGTGCAGAGAAGCGAAGGTTTTGAGGGCCTCCGCATGGGCCAGGGGTCCCCCGTTGGTGAGGAGGCTTTTGACCGCTGAGCCCACGTGAATACGTTTGGTGCGGGCAAAAATCTGGTGGGCCAATTGGAGGATATCGGTGTTGATCCCAATCTCTCCTTCAAAGTGGGGATTAACCGCTCCCGGATTGAGCTTTTGCGCCTGACACGACAAATGGGTTTCAGCCACCCAGGCGATTTCATACCCCAGGGAATCGGCCCATTTCACTTGTTCAAAAAACTGCAACCACATCTGTTTTTCAGAGGGGATGAAGCCATCCACGGAGGTTTGACAGATGGAAAAAAAAACATCAAATTTCATAGGCACCCCGTTCTGCCGCCATCTACGGGCAGGTTAATTCCATTAATGTAACTAGCAAATGGACTAGCTAAAAAACACACGGCGTGGGCGATTTCTTCAGGGGAGGCAAATCGTTTGGCGGGCACTTCAGCCAACATATCCTGTTCGATTTGAGAAGGGTCCTTTTTTTGCTTTTGAGATTGATTCTCAATGATCTGCTGGAGGCGTTGTGTTTGAGTGAATCCAGGCAATACATTATTTACTGTGATCCCATAAGGCCCCAGCTCCTGAGCCAGAGTTTTGGCCGCGCTGGCCGCACTTCCTCTCACCGTGTTGGAAACGCCAAGCCCTGCGATGGGGATTTTAACGGAGGTGGAAATGATGTTGATGATCCTTCCAAAGCGTTGGGATTTCATGTGGTCCATAAAGTGCTGAAGAAATTTAAGGGGGGCAACGGTGTGTTGGTAAAAGGCTCGATTGAGCTCCAGATCGTTGGCCGATTGTAACAGACCAGGGGAAGGACCCGAGCTATTGGCAAGAAAGATATCATAGGTAGGAGGCAGTTTCGTGAGGGTCTTTTCCACGGAAATCGGATCGCTTAGATCACACACCATGTAAGGTAAATCTGGGGCATCTTCCCACAATGCGCAAACCTCTTGCAAAGCCCCTGGGGATCGACCCAAAAGGGTAACCTGGCAGCCTGCGCGGTGGAGAGCCATGGCACTGGCCCTTCCGATCCCTTGGGATCCTCCGCACACCAGAGCGCGTTTTCCAATGAGTGATCCTTTAAATGGCTCCATCCTGTGACTCCAGGTAAAAATGATTTTCACGCACTTTACCTAAAAGTTATCTCGTCTGCAAGCTGTTTGTTGGAAAAAAACAAAAGGGACTAGCAGGTAAAAAGGGTTATCTTATAACACGGAATTTGAGAACAAAAAGAGTAAATAGGCAATGGGCACGCCAAACACCAAGGAATCCACGCGGTCTAATGCCCCACCATGGCCGGGAAGCAGAAAGCCGCTGTCTTTGCAGTTGGCGGCGCGCTTTAAAGCGCTTTCCACTAAATCGCCCACCTGCCCCGCAAGTCCTGCTAAAAGGGCGATGATGGCCGCAAGTGGCGTAGAAAAAGGCATGTTAAAAACAAGACAAAATCCGACGCCTGTGAGCACGCTGGCGGCTAAACCTCCATAGGCCCCCTCCAGGGTTTTTTTAGGCGATACTTTTGGAATGAGTAAGGTTTTGCCAAAGGCGCGACCCGCAAAATAAGCGCCGGTGTCGCCCATGAGGATCACGGCTAGGGAAAAATAGAGGGCTAAACCCTTAGGAGATCCCGGAAGTTCCAATAAAGAAAGTTTGTACATGGCAATAGACGGAATGGCTAAATATACAAAGCCGCTTAAAAGATTCATGAGCTTTTGGGTGGCGGTTTGTAGGTTCAATTCCCTTCTGTAAAAGGCAGCAGACGCCACCACCATGCAGGCGCTGATCCAGGCAAACACCAGACTCGTGCCCCCTGCGGCCTGTCCGAAATACCTTTCCCCCCAGTCATGGATGAGGAGGCAACACGCGTAGGCCGCTCCTATGACAAAAAACTCCTTCGAAAGGGGAGGGGTAGGGATCTCGGTGTGGGTGTAACCATCGATGACGTGCCATCTCAGGGCGATGAACTCCGTGCCCACCAAAAAGAGGGCCACACTAAAGAGAGCTAGGGAGCCCAGGGAAGAATCCAGATAGGAAACGCAATAAAAAAGCAAAAAAATGAGAACGAATGCCGTGAATACTCGAACTTTTAACATTACCCATCCTGGTAAAAGGTCCCAAAGGTCCACTTCGACTCGTTCGCGCCAAAATGTTTACGCCGGGAACTGGTTTCCTTCACGATAGCACATGCTTTGGAAGTCAGCTACACTTTTCGTAAACAGGTACCTAAGAGTCAGGTGAAAGATTGAGGCATGTTAGAAGCCATTAAAAATGAGTTCTCGGAAAAGCCCGATGGGGTTCTGCAAAAGAGGCAATTAATGTTGCAATTGGCCCAAGAGCTCGGGGTTTTGAGTCAAGACTTGTCTAAAGTAACACTTCATGCCAGGAAAGCGGTGGAGGCTCATTGGGTCTTGTTTCACTCCGAGTTGTTTCCGCAGCTTGTGATTTGGGCTAAAAATTGCCACTTGCAATCGGTGGTGTGTTTCCAGTTGGAGTTTCCGCAAAGGCAGGGAAGTGTTTTTGAGCCTGAGATAAAGTTTGTGCCCGATATGTCATTGGGGTTTGAGGATAGCGAACTTAAAAACTCCTCTGATTTTAGCTTCAGCGCAAAAGAGTTTGGGGACTGGATTTCAGAGTTCTCTCCCTTTTTAGGGCGGAGTCTTGCGGATTGGTCCCAGTGCTCTACGTTTTCCCTATTGTTAGATAAAGAAGTGTCTGCAGCGTTTGTTCCCTTTTTCCCCATGGAGAACATGGTTGGATTTTTTGTGGCTCAATTTTCCTCGGAAGAGCATTGTGTGTTTCATTCTTTTCAAAAAGAAACTCAGCGTGTTTCGAAGATTATGGGTGAGATCCTTAAGAAACAGTTGTTTCCAACATCAGGGATCCCTTTTACTTGATTTTTAAAGTGGAAGTATCGTTTTAATTGTGTGTTTTAGATTTCTGATTTAAAAGGGGAAAGGAACAGATCAAATGACTCAGGTTTTGCCCCTTATGTTACAATCCCTGGGAGCGGGGGTGAAGGTCGCTATCTTGGACTCTGGGGCGGACCCTTTTTCTGTTCATCTTCAAGGCAAGAACTTTGATGGTTATGTTTGCGAACGCAACCGCTATGGGGATCTGGAAGTGCAAGAGGTGGAGAAGGGTCTGAATTTTGACGTCAATGGACATGGCACGGCGGTTCAAAGTCTTTTTTACTCTGTGGCACCCGAGGCACATGTGAGTCATTTTAGACTTCTGGATAAACAGGCACATTGTGATGCCACTCTTTTGTGCCTTACTTTAGATTATGTGGTGAGTCAGAAATTTCAGGTGATCAATCTGAGTTTAGGAACGCGGCAAGAAGAGGCAATTCCATGGCTGGTGAGTAATATGAGAAGGGCATATGAAAACAAATGCACCATTGTGGCGGCTTGTGATTTAAATACAAATTATGTGTATCCCGGTTTATTTACTTACTGTATTAGTGTGGAACCTTGTGAGGCAAGTCACCCTCTAGAACTCATCTACACCCCTCGATCCGTGGTGGAGTTTTCGGCTTGGGGTCATCAGGTGAAGCTTTTAGATCATGGAAATTCTCAGCAGGCAAAACCTTTGACCGGTGCGAGCTACGCTTGTTCCTTTGTTTCGGGAATGGCGGCCCGGTTACTGGCCACGGATCCCTCTTTGGACCCGATTTTGGTTAAATGTAAATTGAGGGAATATGCAAAGGAAATAAAGGGGAAAAAGGACTTGGTTTATCAATAATCAGGGTTGAGTGTTTTTTACCAGGTGTTATGAGTTGGTCGGCAAAAAAGAGGATTGTCTATCTTTCAATAAGATCCCTTGATATAGTCTTACGGGAAAATGGGAAAGGATTGGTGTGAACCTATTTGCTCAAGTTAAATCCATTTCGGATGCGCTGATAAACCGCGATGTTTCTTTACTTAATTTAAAGATTCCTTCGGCTAGGCAGAGCATGGGCTTTATGATTTCCGTTCTAATTGCCTACACCCTGGCGTCAGTGGCTGGAATTGTGGCAACCATTTTGTTCTTGCCCGGTATTGTTCAGTCCCATCTTGCGCCTCGTTCGAAGGAATTTCTACCTCCTAGCGCGATGGTATTGAAACAAGGGGCCAGTTTGGATGAGTTTAAATTTATCATCAAGAGAAACTTGTTTAATAGTGACGGGCAGTTGGCTGATACTGACAAAGAAAATAAATGCAATCCCACTAAGAGCGACCTCCCTCTTAAATTTACGGGGATCATTTATGGGGGTTCTAATCAAGCCAGCTTGATATTATTGGAAGCGGAAAGCACGAAAGAGGCGGATACTTTTGTCCTCGGGGATATGGTACCAGGTGATGCAAAAATTGTAGATATTCAAAGAAATAAGGTCTTTTTTGATCGTAAGGGGTGTCCGGAGTTTTTGGAACTCATCGAAACGGTTCTTCCTAAACGACGCGTGGCTGGGGTTCGGAAAAAAGTGGCCCCTGTGGCTCTTGCTACGAATTCTGACGATGTGTTCAAAGAAGATGGGTTTGAACGTTCGGGTGAATCCATTAAAGTGACAAAGGAATGGGTAGAAAGAGCTCTTACCATTGATTTTGCGAAGACGTTACAAGATGCAAAAGCGAGTCCAAATCAGGTGGGTTCTGAAGTAAAGGGATTTATTTTAACGCGTATCCGTCCGGATAGTGTTTACGAAAAAATGGGGCTTCAAGATGGGGACATCGTGGAAGTGATTAATGGAGTTGAGATGAATGATGCTGCAAGGGCCATCGCAACACTAAATTCCCTAAGGAAGGAGCCTTCCATAGAGGTCCAGGTTCGGCGGGGCACCCAGACCTTTTCCCGAAAGGTGCAAGTCAAGTGAAGAATTTAGTTTCTAAACTCAAAAACTGGCGTTTTAAAAAAAGCCCTGTTGAAGAGGACATCCCTCCTGCTGGGTTTGTTTCCACGGAGCAAGAAGGCGCAGGAAGCACCTGGAGTCGTGTTCTTTTACAAACCTTACTTCAGGCACTAGAATGGATTCAATTTAAGGTTCAACCTTATTTGGCAAAGGTGGATTTTAAAAATATATTAATTTACGTGATCGTCGTGACCGTGTCCTATTTGTTGGCATTAAATTTGTCTTCCTTTTTGGCATACAAGTCCCTTTCAGTCCTCACCTCCTTTAAAGGGAATTCCCTGGCGGGTTCGGCTTTAAACGGGGTGTTTAAGGAGTCCGCTCAGGCCATGGGTTTAAGCGAAGTCAAAAAAAATGTTTTGGCTAGAAACATTTTTAATTCGGAAGGAGTGTTGGCTCCAGAAGCATCAGCGGGAGATAATAAACTGATCAAAACAGCCGATCTGGATCTCACCAATGTAGCGTGCGTCACAGACAAAATACCCGTGGAGATTCAAGGGACCATATTTACGGGGAATCCGAAAACGAGTTTGGTGATCATGAAAGATGCCAAAATTCCAGATGCGGATGTGTATAAATCTGGGGATGTGATCATTGATAATGAAGACTACGAAATTTTTTCGGTACTTCGTGGGGAGGTTCAAATCCGCCATGGCGACCGAAAAATTTGTGTGAGTTTGAAAGGAGTGGCTCCGGATAAGCCAGAAACCGCAGGGGGTGCCGGACCGTCGGGAGTTAAGCCTGAAAATAGCGAACGAATCGAATTTGATTCAAATTATATCAATCAAGCCATCGGCCCTGGGTATGTGGAAATTTTGAATGCCGCGAAAATGATTCCGGAGGTGGATCCTAGCAACAAAGTGTTGGGTTTTAAGCTCATTGGAATTGTGCCCGGATCCATCTTTGATAAAATGAAATTGGTAAACGGCGACCTCATTACAGACGTGAATGGAGCGAGCATGAAAGACCCGACCCAAGGGTTTAAATTGTATCAGTCCATGCAAGAAGAAAGAGAGATTAACATTAGTTTTACCAGAAATGGCGAACAAATGACCAGGAATATTCGCGTGAAATAGCCCTTGCGAAAGGTTTAATGATGATTTGGAGTGGAGTTCAGATTATGGTGGTTTCAAAAAGATGTTACATTAGGACCAGACCAATGGTCGGTATGTTGGGAGTTTGTTACCTTAGTGTTTCTTTGGCGCAAGATCCACCACCTCCTCCCCCTCCGGTTGAGGAAGGAATGGATTCCTCTCAAATCCCACCACCACCCCCACCTCCGCCTACGGACGATGTGGACAATGGCGGCAACTCTTCGTCGGTGTCTTCACCAGATATCGGCAGTTCCGGCTCCACTTCCGGCGGAAGCAGTGGAGGGGCAACGCCTGCTAACACCACTAAAAAGCCACCGGGAAAACGAGTGCCTCCTGGTCAAGATTTGGTGAGCATAGATTTTCCCGATGGTGTGGCCATTAAAGATGTCATAAAGGCTGTGAGTCAATGGACGGGAAAAAACTTTATTTTGGGCCAAGGTGTATCTAGCACAGCTAAAGTAACAATTATTTCTCCGCAGCAGGTGACAAGAGAAGAGGCCTATCAGGCTTTTTTGAGTGCTCTTAATATCGCAGGTTTTACCACGGTAGACACGGGTAAGGCTGTAAAAATTGTGTCCACTCGAAGCGCCTCTTCCTCCAATATCAAAACCTTTTACGGGTCTTCTTGGGCTCCCATGACCGATGAGATCATCACCCAAATCATCCCCCTCCAATACATTGATGCCAATACCATAGCCCAGCAATTGCGCACTATTTTGAGGGAAAGTAACCCGGTTCCGTTTTCTTCCACCAACTCTTTGATCGTTTCCGATACCGGTCATAAAGTGCGACGGCTTCTGGAAATCATTTTATTGTTGGACGTGAAAAGCAACCAGCCACAGGTTTCCATTCTTCCCATCAAACACACAGACGCCAAAGACATCAAGCAGAAAATAGAGGAGATATTTGGGTCTGGTGGAGGTAAGGGATCCTCACTTTATCTGCAGAAATCCATTGTGGACGAAAGAACCAATTCGCTGATTTTGATTGGCCCACCTCGGGGGCTAGATGATGTGGCTCGGTTTATCGCCCGGGTGGACAAACCCTTGGAAGACGCTGCTTCCATGAATCAAATTCATGTGAGAGCCTTAAATTACGCGGATGCGGAGAAATTGGCCGCCACGTTGCAGGCCCTGGCGCAGGGCTCTTCCGCCGCCCGACCTGCCGGTACCGCTCCCCGTAGACCTGGAGCTCCCAATGGGGCCGGTGGCACCACGGTGGCCGCGGATCTGGGGGGTGTCAAAATCACTGCCGAAAAAACCACCAACTCTCTCATCATTCAGGGTTCCAGATCGGCCTTTAAGGAACTGGATGCCATCATTAATCAATTGGATCGCCGCAAATTTCAAGTGTATGTGGAAAGTGATATCATTGATGTTAACTTAAGCAATAGCTTTTTGGTGAACACCACCGTCTTGGCCGGTGTGCCGGACAAAGCCTTGGGTGGGCGTTTTAACGCTCCTTTTGGTTGGAAACCTGGCGAAATCGCACCTTTTGCGGTGAAACTAGATGGTGCCACCAATGCGGAAAAAGCCCAACTGGTGAAAAGCATCCCCTCCATGGCTGTTTTGGGGATATTGAGTCAAAAAAGTATTAATATTGGTGGGATAGAGATATCTCCTGGTGCTTTTATCTTTGCACTTAAAGAAGATGGTAATTCAAATGTATTACAATCCCCCAGTTTGGTGGTGAATGACAATGAAGAAGCCAATTTTGATGTAACGGAACGGGAAACGCTGATTGTTCCCACGGAAGATCCCACCACCAAGTTGAAGTCCTTCAAAACGGAAAACATTGATGCCACTTTAGGTCTTAAGATCAAACCCCAGATCTCTAAAGCCCACGAAATCAATATGGACCTGCAATTGAAGGCGGAAAGCTTCGGACGTCGAAACTCCGATGGACTTCCGGTTCAGACCAATAAACGGGCCTTTAACACTAAAATTTCCGTCAGGGACCACCAAACCGTGGTGATCAGTGGTTTGCAAAGGGATATTGATATTGAAGGACGTTCCAAAGTTCCTTTATTGGGTGATATTCCCGTATTGGGATGGTTGTTCCGCAATAGCAGCAGTCAAAAGCAGAAAACGAATCTGATGATCTTTTTGACCCCCCATGTGGTGCGGGACGCTGAAGATATGTCTAAGATTTATGAAAGAAAAGTGAAAGATCAAGAAGAGTTTTTAAAGAAATTTTATGGCAAGGATTTCAAAGAGAAGGAAGTCTTTAGGCGTATGCCCTCCGTTCAGCAAGGTAAGGTACCACCTCTGCCCGCGGGAGAACTCTCCACTCATTCTGGGGGGAGTGGGTCTTCGGCCACTGGCTTGAATGGTGCTAGTATGGATTCAAAAGAAGGTAACATTGAAAAAGGTAACCTTCCCAGTGAGGATCCCAACCCTATCGTGGTTCCTGGGGGAGCTCGGTCGGGTGGAGGAGCGCCGGCGTTTAGTAGCGCTCCCGAGGTGCCTTCCCCTGCGGAAAGTGTTCCACCTCCTCCTCCACCTCCCCTGGAAAATAATCCCTAAATTAACAAAGGTGGAGTATGGAAAAAAACGCGCTTGATAGAATTTTTTCAGTTTTGAAGCCTGGTCGTCCGGGAGACGGAGGTTCAGATTCCCCTCCCGAATCGGAAATTTTTCAGAAATTTGGACGTAAAACACTGGGCGAAATTCTGGTGGAACGTAAGAAAATTACGGAAGAACAGCTTCGCGAAGCCCTAAGGCAACAGAGCGTGCGTGGGGAAAAGGTGGGCAAGATTTTGGTGGATAGCGAGATCATTGAGCAGCATGAGCTGCTTCAAAGCCTTGCGATTCAGCTGGAACTTCCTTACATCGATGTTTTGCCTTACAACGAAATTGACTCCGAATTGGTTAAAAATTTGAGCATTCAATTTTGCATGCAAAATTTGGTGGTGCCCGTTTCCCGGGATGAATCGGGCGTAACAGTGGCTGTCAATGATCCGCTTAATGTTTCCTCTGTAGACGACCTCAGATTGATTCTTGGCACAAACATCTATCGCATTGTTTGCCCTAAAAATGTCATCGAAAATGCCATCAACAGCGTTTTTGAAAGACAGGATTTAAGCGGGGAACGGGGTTCTGGTTTAGACAATGAGGAAGACGATGATCTAGAAGGGCTAGACGATTCTCAAGATCTTTTGCACGATGTGGAAGAAGCTCCCGTGCGCCGCGAGGTGAGCACCATTATTCGAAGGGCCATTAGCGACCGGGCGTCGGATATTCACATTGAGCCCTTTGAAGAACGCGTGAGTGTTCGTTTTCGAATCGACGGTAGACTTAGGGAAATCAAAACCATTCCTAAAAAGTACCAATCTTCCGTGGCCACACGCATTAAAATATTGGGTAAGCTCAACATTGCAGAGAGTCGAATCCCTCAGGATGGCCGAATCAGCCTTCGCGTGGGTGGACGAGATTGTGATGTGCGCGTATCCACTCTTCCCACCAAATTCGGTGAGAGAATCGTGATGCGTATTTTGGACAAATCCCAGGGCGTGAGGGATCTTTCTAAATTCGGAATGCCCGAAAAGATCTTTAAGGCCTTTGAGCAGCTCTTGGGTCAAAAGCATGGGATCATTTTGGTAACAGGACCCACCGGATCGGGAAAAACGTCTACGTTAGCCGCCTCTCTCATGTACATCAATAAATCGGATATCAACATCATCACCGTGGAAGACCCGGTGGAAGTGGCTTTGCCGGGCGTGGGTCAGGTAGAGGTGAATGAAAAGGCGGGTCTAACGTTTGCAGCAGGGCTTAGGTCGATACTTCGACAGGACCCGGACGTAGTTTTGATCGGGGAAATCCGAGATTCGGAAACGGCTCAGATTGCGGTGCAAGCGGCCATGACGGGTCACTTGGTGCTATCTACCTTACACACGAATGACACAGCCTCCAGTGTAACACGTTTATCTGACTTAGGCATTGAACAATTTCAGATCACCACAACCGTCTTGGGTGTGTTGGCCGTTCGATTGATGCGAAAGCTTTGTCTGACCTGTCGGGAGGCCGTCACCCATTCGGCAGAAGAGCTGAGTTTGATGGGGATCACCCCAGACCGAACCATTGGGAAAAAACTCTTCCGGGCACGTAATCAGGGATGCAGCGCCTGTAAAAATACGGGTTATACGGGACGAATCGGTATCTATGAACTGTTGGTTTTTGATGATGCCGTTCGAAACTTTATTTTAAAAAGTGTGGATGGAGCGGGATTGAGGAAGGTGGCCGTGGCCAAGGGCATGACCACCCTTCGGGACAGTGCTGCGGAACGCTTTTTGGCCGGTGAGACCAGTTTAGAAGAATCAATGCACGCCACTCAAATGGAACATGTGGAGTAATCATGGCTTTGTTTATTTATTCCGGACAGAATGCTGCCACCGGAAAAAAAGTGAAAGCTTCCATTGAAGCGGATTCTGTTAAAGAAGCCAAAACAAAGCTTCGTAAGCAAAATATACTGGTTTTTGAAATCAAAGCCGACCGGAAGTCAGAGGCTGCCACGGGCAGTTCTAGCTTTATGCAAAAGTTGGTGCGCAAACCACCCACGCCTGAAGATATTTCCGTGGCCACGAAACAATTTGCGATCATGGTCCGTTCGGCTGTAGATATTTCAGAGAGTTTAAGATCCCTTTCCATGCAGGTGGAAAATGAAGAGTTGCGCAGCATTTATGGAAAAATTAGAGAAGCTGTGAGTGAGGGAAAGACACTTTCTGATGCCCACAGGCAGTTTCCAGGTGTGTTTAGCAGCATCTATATCAACATGATTGGTGCGGCGGAGAAATCAGGTGCGCTGCCTTTGGTGCTGAGAAGACTCTCAGACTTTATCACCTATCAGATCGCTATCAAACGAAAAATTGTGGGAGCCCTCACTTATCCTGCCATCATGATTTTAGTGGCTTTTGGCGTTACCATCTTTTTGTTTGTGAATGTTTTGCCTAAGATTACGAAAGCCTTTGCGAGTTTGAGGGTGACACTGCCTTGGTATACGGTGATGATCAATAACATATCCGCTTGGCTTCAGAAATATTGGATTGCCGTGGTGGTGGGGATGGTGGTCACTTCCATGCTCACCGCTGCTTGGCGCAGAACTCCTAAAGGACGCCGCACCATTGATAAATGGATGTTGGAAGCGCCAGTGGTGGGGTTGGTGGTTTCCAAGGTGGCCATCAGTCGTTTTGCCAAGACGTTGTCTACGGTGCTTTCCAGTGGCGTGCGCATTGTGGAGGCTCTCACCCTCACGAAAATGGTAATGGGTAACACCATTTTGGAAGAGGCGATCGGACAGGCCATCATAAAGGTACAAGACGGTGATAAATTGGCGGCGGCACTGGAAGACACAGGTCTATTCCCCGTAATGGTGATCCATATGCTTAAAACAGGGGAAAAAACAGGAAAAATGGAGGAAATGTTAGCCAATATTGCAGAAGCCTATGACGAGGAGGTAGACAACCAGATTTCTGCCACAACAAAATTCATTGAACCTTTGATGATGATTTTGATGGCGGGCATCGTTTTTGTGATTGTGATGTCTGTATTGGGACCCATGATGCAGGCCATGAACAGCTTAAAGTAAAGAGTCACTGGCCATTTGCTTGCTGCCTGGAGTTTCAGTATAGTGCTTTTGAGTTTGAAAAAACGACTTTGTTGAAAATGGTAATGTGGGTATATTTGGGAAAGGAATGGCAATGAATTCGAAACGCACCGAGGAATTCTTAGTTAGTGGCTCTGTTGAATTATTAGTGACTCCTGAAAGGGAAACGTCAGGTCAGGTACTGGCACTTCGCTCCCACCACGGGAATCAAGCGGGCTTCTCACTCATCGAGATCATCATTGTATTGGGTATTTTGGGAACACTCATTGCTCTGCTTTTAGGTGGCCTAGGAGGAGCGCAAGACTCCGCTAAAATCAAAGAAACCGGGGTGAAAGCGGGCCAAATTCAATCACAACTCTTGAGGTATCAGGCAGACCTCAACAAAATGCCCACCACCGCCGATGGGCTAAATGCACTCACCAACAACACTTCCGGAAGCGCCAAGTGGACGGGCCCCTATTTGCAAGAAGAGGACACTAAAGACGCCTGGGGAAATCCCTTTAATTTTGAAATGAGTGCCAAAGGAGCCCAATTGAGGTCTCCCGGAAAAGATGGTCAAGATGGAACGGCCGATGATTTGGTTTATGTGAATGGGCGTTTGGTGGAGCAGGAAGGCGCTGCGGCGGGGGAAAACAAATAGTTTCCATGGAACCCAAGCCATCCGCTGGATTTTCATTACTGGAACTACTCATTGTGCTTGGCCTCATTGGAAGCATAGCGGCCATTATCGTACCCAATTTGGGGTTTAGTTTCACCTCTCAAATGCAGGCCGGTCTGAGGGATTTTACCTCAACGGTGCGTGCCACCTTCGATAACGCCGTATTGACGGGTCGGGTCCAGCGGCTCGTTTTGATCCCCAAAACGGGCACTTATTGGACGGAAGTGGCTCCATTAGGATTTGAAGGTAGGGCAGATGTCATACGTGAAGAATCATCTGCAAGTTCGAGTTTTAAGGAAGATGAACGCAACAGACTTGTAGAAGAGCTTCAAAAGAAAAAAGAAAATCAACGTAAAACATCCAAATCAGGTGGAGCGGCTTCTGAAGAATCCACTTACTCTGTGCGGAGTTTGCTTTACAATCAAAAGCATATTTTAAACCCCGTCAAATGGAGCGAGGTGGAAGACGCCACTTTATTTAAAAGAGCGTTGCCAGGGGATGTGGTTTTTGCTTCGGTTCAAACAGAAGTGATGAAAGAAAAACTTTTGTTTGACAATGCTCAGGAAAAAGATACGGCTCAAATCTATTTTTACCCTTCGGGAACGGCCATGCAGGCTCAAATCCAAATGGCCATTAGTGCCAATCGAACCAATGTGAGAGATGATGGTCCAAAGTTTACCTTAAACTTGGATATCTTGACCGGGCAAGTGAGCCTTCGGGAGGGATTTCAGGATGCTGATTTTATCAAAGAAAAATAAACGTTTTAAAAAAAAATCGCCCCAGCAAATATCAGGTCTTGGACCTTTAATGGGGACAAAAAGGAGTTCCGGTTTTACTTTAATAGAAGCGTTGTTGGCCATTGGAATTTTGTCGGTGGTGGCGGTGCAATTGATTGCGGTGCAAGGCACCACGTTGGTGGTGGCCCAGAGCACCTTTCGTAATGTAACAGCCACCTGGACGTTGCGAAGTGCCATGGCTCAAGTAGAATATGTGTTTGACGCACTGGGCGAAGAAGGTTTCACGCCTGAAGCAACGTTTGTGCCCAGTTCGGCACCTGAGATGAAGGTAACGCTTGTTAAAAAAGAAGCCGATCTAGAGCCCTCCAAGCTCATTTTATCCGTTATGAAATTAGGGAAGGCCTTTAATGGAGGAGGTGCGGATGAGGAAAAAGAATCCGAGGAATCCAGCGAGGATCCAGCCGGTGGCGGGGGATTTAAAGAGATGGCTAGCCTTTTGGATTCCCAAATCCCTAAAGATCTCTTTAAAACGGTACAGGTGGAGGTCACTTGGCCCGATGGCAACAGCGGCACAAAATCCATAGACGCGGGAATCCTGCTCATCAAGCCCCATGCCTTTCAAGTTCCCAATATTCCGGGAGGGTTATGAGTAAATCAACAAATATCCAGCATTCCTCTCCCCACTCGTTGAATCGTAGTAGCTTAGGTTTTACCTTAGTGGAGCTTTTGCTTTCCCTGGGGATCTTATCTTCTATTACCGTGTTCGCCATCGTAAGCTTGGGCAACCAAGTGGAGAGTCGAAACAAGATGATCGAAGTTTCCCGTACGGCTCAAGAATTAGACAAAGCTATGTCCCACTTGTACAATGATATCAGACATGGTTACTTACTCCCGAAAAAAG
This sequence comes from Silvanigrellaceae bacterium, assembly GCA_044339525.1. Taxonomy (GTDB): domain Bacteria; phylum Bdellovibrionota_B; class Oligoflexia; order Silvanigrellales; family Silvanigrellaceae; genus JBIIVH01. The sequence continues at coordinate 64,732 of JBIIVH010000006.1, forward strand.
GCCAGGTATTGTTGAACTCCGCTCTCAAGCCTTATTTTGTGGGAAAAGAGCAGACTCTTTCCCTTATGACTCATGGGTACCACTCCTATGTGGCAAATACCCCTGAGTCTAACATTGTAGCAGTGAAATATTACTTAAAAAAAGATGATTCCCTTGGCTCTTCAAAAAACATGTTGATTCGGGTTATTGATAATATGTTAAAAGAATCCATATCTAGAGATGGGATCGGGCAAGATTTTGTTTTATTGCACGATGTAAAAGACTTTAAAATCACTTATTGGAGTGGCGTGGACTTCGTGCCCGAGTGGGATGCTTCGTCCGGGGACACCCAAGGCAAACTCCCCAAGATGGCAAAGATCAAGTTGGCCATCGAAGCCCCTTTAACCGATGCTGAGAAGCAGCGCATTGAACTCAATCCGTTGGCGCAATCCGAACCCAGGCTTGTTACTTTGGAATCTATTGTTTATTTGATGAATACCGCGCAAGTGGGAGACGTTAAAACGCCTGCCAAGGAGTACAAATGGCAGCTTTAGTCTTTTTGGAAAAAATGGGGAAAACCTCACGAATTTGGTGTAACCTTAGGCGTTCGATCCAAACACGTTTCCGTGCTTCCGTTATGTTTTTCAAAGGGTGGAATCGTGAACAGGGCTTAGCGCTGGTGATGGTGTTGTCTTTGGTATCAGTGATGATTTCTCTGATTTCGGAGGTTTTGTTTCAAGCTCAAATCACGTTAAAAAGCAGCACAGGGGAGAGGGATAAAGCTCGGGCTGAAATGAGTGCTTTAACGGGGGCACAGTTTGCCAAGTTGTTGGTGGGAATCGAAATTCAAATGGAAAGTTTGGTGGACGAAAATAACAAGTCCGTGAATGCCCAGATGAAGGCCGTGGTGCAAGGGGCTTATGACACCATTAAAGGTGGCTTGGGTGGCAAAGATTTAAGCTCTATGCTCAATGGTTTTCCCATTGGTAGAGAAGGTTTTGATAACATTAAAGACTTGGCCAAGGTAAACTTAAATGCTTTGCTAGATGAAAAGCTTATCAATGCCATAAAGGTCATTCCGGGTTATTTTGTATTGAATGTTCAAAATGAAAGTGGCAAATTTAACTTAAATGTTTTGGCAGCCCATGATCTAAAAGTGGCAGGATTCGCCGCTTTAAAACGGGTGTTTTCCGGTGGTATGGAGATCAAATTTTTGGAATCCAAGGGTTATTCTCCAGAGAGATTGGCGGCAAATCTCAAAGATTACATCGATCCCGACCAGAATGATGAACTGGGTCAAGGGGAGGAATCAGCGCAATACACCCAAGCTCAGTTTACCCATGGGCCCAAAAATGGTGCCTTGGAGAGCTTAGAGGAGATTAGGCGCATTCCTGGGTTCCACGACGATGAAATATTTGATTTATTTACCCCTTATTTTACCGTTTGGCCCATGGATGCCAAATCCAAAAGTTTGAACGTGAATAAAGTACCGGTGGAGTTTTTGGCAGGCATGATGACGGCAGAGGGCTCAGAGGTGAATGACTCGGAATTTGACAAAGTGGAAGACAAACGGGCGGCAGGTGAGAATTTTTCTAAAATTCAAGATATATCTCAGTTTTTTTCAGCGCTCACCAATGATTCTGTGTCTAAAAATATTTTGTCTTCTTTTATGGGAACGAGATCAAGTGTGTTTAAGGTTCAGGTGAGAGGTGTGTCCAATGACTTGGAGCGTGTGTTGGAGATGGTGATCGCAAGCCCCGACAAACCCTCCACAGCTGCGGGAGCTGCGGCCGCGGCCCAGCAACACCCTTACCAGGTCATTTATCAGCGGTTTAAGTAACAAAATGATAAAAAGACTAATTATAGCCAGTTTTGTGGCATTTGTCATTGCATCCGTTGGGCATTTTTATCTTTATTTAAGGCTAGCTGTGCCTATCTCTGAGGAGTTTTCCTACTGGAGCGGACCCATTTTTGTGGGGCTATGGGCGCTTACTTTTTTTGGATTTCCTGTGCTTCGAATCCTTCCTTCCAAGTGGCGCAGCACCATTGAGATCCCTATGTTTACTTGGATGGGAATTGCCTATATTTTTGTGTTGATTTGTTTTTTGACGTCTCCCATTTCATTGTTTTTAAAATGGATGCATTGGGATGAGACTCCCTTGGCCATCTTTGTGTGGGTTTCGGGTTTGGTATTGTCTCTGCATTCTATTTATCGCGCCAACAGTGATGAAGATGTGATAGTAACAGAAATTTCTCTACCCAATAAAAGATTCCCAGGATTAGAACATGTTAAAATGGTGGTTTTAAGTGACATCCATGTTTCTGGACTGATTAAGTCTAAGCGCATGAAAAGTCTAGTACAAAAGGTAAACCAAATCAGACCGGACCTTATTTTAATCACGGGTGATTTGGTGGATGGATCGGTTCAGCAGCTCAAAAATGAGGTGGAACCTCTCAAAAAGCTCATAAGTGCCCATGGAGTTTTGTACATTACGGGCAATCATGAGTATTATAGTGGGGCGAGAAGATGGAAAGAATACCTAGCCAGTGAGTTTGGTTGGAAGGTTTTATCAAATGAATCCATTAAGTTAGAAGTAAGAGGGGTTCCTTTTCTATTTTTGGGGCTTGAAGATAGAAGTTGGTTGAGTATGAATAAATTAAATAAACACGACGATCCTAGATTGAAGCTGGCTATGTCTAACGTAACAGAGGAAGAAATCAAATCCCATGTTACCATTCTATTGGCTCATCAACCTAAAGATTTTTACCACACCAAAAGTGTTCCTGGCATCGATCTCCAGATTTCAGGACACACCCACTCAGGGCAATTTTGGCCGCTTTATCTGCTTGTCAAAAATGATCAAACCTACAATGCAGGATTGTACGAAATGGGTGGTGGTCAACTTATTTATGTTAATCAAGGCACAGGATTTTGGGGTCCACCCATGCGTTTAGGCACTCGTTGTGAAATTTCAACTCTCATTTTTAGTTCTCAGAGAAAGGAATTGGTATGAAAAAAGGATTTTTATTAAAGGGTTTTTACACAGTTTTAATTTCAGGTTTGGGAGTTCAATGTGTGAAACGAAAGGTGGAAAACACCAACACAAAATCGGAGTCTAGCTCTGAATCGAATAGCCCGGTAAAGAGCTTGGCAGACTGGGATTCACAAGCAAGCTTGGGAAAAACCTGGGTATGGCAGCGTAAAACCATCGCGCATATCATTGACCGTCGCTGCCCTAAACAGTTTGATAAGGTGGGGCCTGGAAATGAATTTAAATTGTATCAGGTGGATCCATTAACAGGAAAAGCTCAAAAACATGTATTATGGGGTGTTTTTTGTATTGATCCAAATTTGAATAAAGGATTTTTATATACGGGCGAGGTGGATGATCGTAAAACCGAAGATCAGGTTAAATTGACGCTGATCACATCTGTAGAATTGGATCCTAGCGCAAAAAGGAAAAGAATTCCTGAAAAGTTTAAAATCAATGAAGATAAATTGAACTGCAATGATTCACAGGCACAAATGTTATCGGAGGGAGTAAAGCAAACAGAGGTTACCATTTGGGGCCTGACTGTTCGTTACTTAAAACTAGAGAAAAAAGATTTTTTTACTTTGTATAATGTTCAACAATGTGATTTAAAAGGTGATACTAGCGGTGTTTTGGAATTCGGTACGTATATTTCCTTCCCCTTTCCCGTGTTTTCTGGGTTATTTTCCGAAGTTGGTGTGGTATCTAGGAACAAGAGTGAATTTCCGAGGTATGCAGCCAAACTTAATGAAGAGGATAAAAAATCCCTGTTGGCTGCGGAACAAGCCGTGGACGCTCAGACTAGTTCATCTGAAGATGTGGCAAAGGAAGAAGCCTCCCATGAAGCTGATAGTGCCTTGCCAATGGAAAAACCAGATGCAGACCCAAATTTACTGACGGGGTTTTACTCTCGACCTTGGAGAGCCCAATGGGTGGTGCATGATCACCGAAAAGATATCAAAGAAACACATCTGGCTTTAATCGTATTAAATCCTATGATTTTAGAGCTTTCTAGACGCATCCAAACGGGCGAACCCTCTTCCACAGGCACGGAAGCTCCAAAACCCCAGGAGGGGAATAATCCACCTACTAAGTAAAGTCCAAGTGGGAAGACTCTGTTGCCTTAGAGAAGGGAATCTGAAAGTTGGATGTCAAAACGGGGTCGGAATCTTCGCTGGGATCAAGCACTGGGGAGCCTCATTGCTGGATCCTCCAGTGGTCCCGGAGTGCGGTGGGTCCATTACCTATTAAAGACGCCTTGGCTAAGGCCGAGTCTCTTCAGCTGAGTCATTTTTTTGCATCCTTTCCCCTCTCAGCGGGTCAACCTTCTCTAAATTTCTTTGGCACAACACAGGAATTTAGGAGGTTTTTGGAAGAGCGTTTTAAGGTACCCTCCGAAAGCTCCCCAAAAACAATGGAGCCACCTAAGGTTCGTTTGGATGATGTATTCCTCCGAGCTAAAAATTGGTTTTTAGACACAACGCCTCAAAGATCTCTGAGCGATTCCAGCTTTTATTTGGTGGGCTTGAGCAAAAATGATTGGCAACCGAAAAAAGATTCTTGGCACAAACAAATAGGCGAGCCATTGGATGCCAAGCGATCAAAAGTTTGGATAAGACGTGTGTTAATGGTGATGTTTTTAACGGCAGGCTATTATGCCTGGCAGATGACCAAATCCCCTCGTCCTTCAGCGGGTATAACCAATGTTGAACTCGAACCGGGAAATCCGCATTTTTTGGCTATTGAATTTCTAAAGTTGGGTTCCAAATTAAATCATCTGGATTTCAGCGATGCCGTTCTTCAACTGCTTTCTATGAAGAAAAAGAAACAAGTGATCCCAGATTTTTTTAATTTAGATATTAATCATTTGTTTTTTTTGAATCAGCTGAGTCAGGAAACGGGCTTGAACTTAAATCCACCCGATTGGCAGGTTTTTTTACAAGAATCGACTTTGGAACTAGATGTGGAGCAAAAAAGAACGGGAGATCTGCTGATAAAGCTGCTGCGTCTTTTTGATGGGTTGCTTGAGGATCGTGGCTCTTATTCCTATTTTCTGAAAAGATTTTCTAGTTCTCAAGAACATTCTAAATATGCATTGGTGGAAATGTTGCACGACAAAGAAAATTTTTTCTCTCGATTTCGAACAGAGTCAACGGGAAATCAAAGTGTAACTCGTGATTTGGAAGAGCTAAGTAAGTTAACAAAAGAGCTAGGGGAGAGTCTGGAGCTGGAAAGGGTTCAGCATTACCTCCAGAGCCAAATGTTGTTTAGTTACGCCCTAAAGTCGATAGGAATACGTTGGTTGGAATTTTGGGCACTTACAAAAGCTTTTAACGGTCATAACCCCCAGTCTCTACTCATCAAATCATTGGTGGATCAATGGGAAGTGGTGTTACCTCGTTTAAGGAAATGGGTTTCTCCTTCCGTTCGACTGGAGATAGATCAATATGAAAAACTTTTTTCCATGTCTATGAAGCCCTCTCAATGGGTGAGTTACTTCTTTTCTCGAATTCAGGATTTCCATATAGGAGGGGGTTGTGCTGTGAGTGATAGGGTGGCACGGCCACTGTGGGTCGAGCCGATTAGTAAATTGGGCCAAGCCATAAAAGCGCGATCTTCTGATTATTCTGAGAGTGTCAAAACAGCCTATTGGGAAGGATTAAATCGCTCTAAATCCTGGGGTGCTTTAGCGTGTCATCGCCAGGAAACGAAGCCAGATCCCTCCCTTCCCACTCGATCCATTTGGTTGAATTGGGTGCCGCCGTTATTGCCTGCTTTAACCTCTGAAGACTTGGATGAGAAGTGGACAGAAGAGATGCCCCTTGGGAACATGAATTTTAATGGATGGAACGGGGGGGGGAAAGAATTGAGTTTTGCCGATTGGATGACGAAGATGGATTCCCCAACTCGGGAGACGCGGGTTAAACTAGACTGCTCGGCTCCTACCTTTTATGCACCGGGGTGTCATATTCAACTTTTATTGTCTCCCCTATCTTTGGAGAGCAAGTGGGAGCTTTTCGGCGGACAGTGGTCACAATACAGTAGGGACCAAAAAAGACAAGTGGCACCCATCATACTTTTATCTCTGCTCCAATATAAGCAGATTCAAGTGGTGGAACCCGGGGACACTTCCTTTGGGCTGATGGTTCAAAAGGGATTGGAATGGGTTCATGAATACGCTTTTGAAACAGAGCAAGAAAAGATTTGGTTTGAAAGATTATTGTTAAATTAAATAAGGTACCAAGATGGGAAAACAAGCGCTTACCAAAGTTATTTTCTTTGAAAATCAGGTGTTTCAGGAGCTGGAGGACACCGTGCAAGATCACCTCAAGGTGGTGTTTAGATCGTTGCCGGGAATGCAGCTCGATTCCACGGGGCAGTGGAGCCATTGCGTGTCAAAACTCAAAAAGTCAAACTCGTTGTTGATTTATTGTTGTGATGGAAACTGGTTGCAATCCAGTCAGGAAACCCTTCAGCAGTTGGCTCAGGGTGTTCCCTATCCCTACCCTCTGGGTGTGTTGTTTTTGCTTTTTGATAAAAGTGTTTTTGTGGATTTTCAAGAGTGGATCTTGCACTTAGATAGGTGTTACGATCAGCCCTTTCCTGTGCAGTTTTGTCTTTATCAGAATGAAGATCCTTTCCGGGATTCCTTTTTTATTTCGGGAGGGGCACTGGCATTGTGCCGAGAAATGGATAGCTTGAGCGAGATTCAATTGCTTAGTGCTCGCGTTAGGCAAGTGGAAGAATCATTAAATCACACCTTAAATTCTTTGGATTCCATCACCTAATCTCCCCATACAAGTACGAGTTCCCGTGGTCATTGACACATGCCACTGACATTGGTACACTAAGCGGTATTTTTCAGAAAAATCCAACCGTGGTTTGGCTGGGAGGAAGCGTTTGTTAAATAGAAGTGACCCCATTGACCTCTCCCCAGTTAAAGGGGGTGCAGCCCAGGAGATTGCCGAGGTGGCAGTGCCATCATTGCACTCCATATCGGATCGATTTTGCCAGTGGGTGTTGCAGGAGTTGAAAAAACTCCCTCCTGAGACCTTAAGACCCCTGCGGGGAGATTTTTTGTTTGTGGTGGATGGGGCTCCTTTGTTTGTGCTTCTTGTGGATCCACCCCGAGTGGGGTCCGCGCGCGTTTCCTGGAAATCGGCTCAGGTTCCTCAATTCACCACCATGGGAGACCCCATGGACCATTCCCCTCAGGAGCAGGCATCTCTCCTTTTACAGGAGGTTGCCCGGGTAAAGGTCTATACGGATCCCAATACTCTCCAAAGGTTACTTCTTGGAACCATTAAGGCGCGAGTGGCTTTTCTATCTGGAAAAGTTAAGATTAAAGGCGACCTTCCCGCCTTTTTACAGCTGGTGGCCCACTTAAAGCGCGCCGGAGTGAGACCCTTGGGTTCGATGGCGGTGGAATCAAAACATGCCTAAAGGCCCCTGGAGTGCCTTTAAAGAGTGGGTGCAAAAGCAGCCCGTTCCCTTCTCAAGGGAAGAGTCTTCCTTGGAGTGGACTTGGGAATTGCCTATAGAGAAGGCAAAAACTCAAAATGTTTTGCTGAAAAGTGTGGGCGATCTGAGCCGCCGCATGGATGATGTGGGTCACTTGGGCGGAAATTTAGGCTCAGGGGGACTCGGGTTGAGTGGTCATCAGACCGTTTTGGGGATGAAGAAACATCAAGAGTTTCAGGCCAAACAGAAAGAAATAGACCCTGATTACACTTGTGAAGTGCCCTTGGCTTTATTAACCACTCATGAATCATTGGGAGAGCACCAATTTAAAATCCAAGGCAGAGTGGATGGACTCATCCGCCGCTCGGATGCTTTGGTGTTGCAGGAAATTAAGGCCACAACCAATCCCATTAAACTCTACAAAGACATTCAGGAGGATCCCTTTCATCCTTCCGTGTTGCAGATGCTTTTGTATGGTTATCTTCTCAAAAAAACGGAAATTCTTTTGGGAAGGCCCTCTACGCCCCTGCGATTAGAACTGGTTGTATTGCATTTGTATGACATAGAATTTTGCCTGAAGTGGGAAGTGGATTGGCCTGAAGAATTTTTAAGGGACCTAGAACTTTGGATCATTTTCCAGCTGAGGAAATCCTACCAAGACTCATTGGAAAGCCTTCAAAGAGCGGCCAATCGTAGGGCGTTGGGTGAAAAGCTTGTGTTTCCTTTTGCCCAACACAGACCCCAGCAGCTCAAGGGATGTGAAAAGATCTCTGGAAGTTTGAATGCCAAAAAGCCCATCATGGTACAAGCCCCCACGGGAACGGGCAAAACGGTGATGTCTCTTTTTCCAGCCTTGAAGTTTGCTTTGGAACAAAATAAACAGGTCTTTTATCTTACGCCTAAAAATTCCCAACATGGATTGGCAAAAGAGGTGGTGGAAAAATTAAGAGCTCAGCAGCAAGACGTTCGGTACGTGATCATCACAGGAAAGGAAAAGGTTTGCTTTAAGGAAGATATTCTCTGCCATCCTGATCATTGCGAGTACGCTCGACACTACTACACCAAATTAAAGGAACACAGTGTTTTGTCCCGCATGTCCAAACTAGCTGAGCTGGATGGAGACACCATCGCTCAGTGGGCCAAACGATTTGAGGTTTGCCCGTTTGAACTGAGTTTGGATCTGACTAAAGAAGTGGACGTGGTGATATGTGATTATAATTATTTGATCTCCCCTCAAAGTTCTTTAGCTCGATACTTTGAAAATGAAATTCGCACCCACGAAGTGGTTTGCATCGTGGACGAAGCTCATAATTTTTATTCTAGAGCCAGAGATGTCTATTCTCCCCAGTTAAGCTCACAGGCTTTGGAATTATTAGAAAAGGGATTTAGCCAATTAGGGGCTATCGACCACTTGAAAGATCAGCCCGAAATTCAAAAAAAACTGAAACGATTTCAAAAAAAACTCCATAAGGGTTTGGATTCCCTATTTAAAGCCATAGAACTTCAGATGAAAAGGCCTAACCAAACCTCGTCTCCTAAGTCTGGTTGGCTGCGAGAGATTCAGTGCGAAGTGCAAGTGGATGCAGAAGAATTATTGAAATTGCAGAATGTGTTATTTCAATTTAATTCCACTTTGACTTCCATTTATGTGGCCTTGCCACTCAATCATCCTCTCTCTCGTTTTCAAAAGTCATGGTTTGATTTTTGTAGCATCTTTGATTTGGATCCCACACCCTATCGATATTTGGCCACATGGGACCCAAGTGTCAGCTCCCTTTCTTTAAAAGCCCTCTGTTGCGATGCCTCTTCCTTCATTAAAGATAGGTTGGCCCAGCTGGCGGGAATGGTGTTCATCTCTGCTACCTTAAAACCCTTTTCTTTTTTCCAGCGATTTTCGGGTGTGGATCCTGGAAAATTGGAAACTTTGGAAGTGGAAAGTTCCTTTGATCCGTCCCAAGAAAAGATTTTAGTGGTGCCGCAGATCACAAGTCTTTTTCAGAAAAGAGCTTTACAAATTCCAAAAATGGCTCATTTTTTGTTTACTTATTTTAGCCATTATAAAAATAACACTTTTGTTTTTTTTCCTAGTTACGCGTTACTTCGTCAGGTTTTAGAAATCTGGCAGACAAAATATTCCATTCCAGAGGATTTAACTCTTCATGTTCAGGCTAGTAAACAAACCAATTCGCAAACTCAAGCCATTCTGGAGGGTTTTAAGCGTTCCCCCGCCGGGCAAGTGCTTTTGGCGGTGCAAGGTGGGGTGTTTAGTGAGGGGATTGATCTTCCTGGTCGGGCATTGGAGGCGTGTGTGGTGATTGGACCAGGATTACCCACCTTTGATTTAGAGCGCAGTCTCATCCACTCTTTTTTTGAGAGGGAATTTGGTAAGGAAAAGGCTTATCAGTACACTTATGTCATACCAGGCATGATGAAAGTGATTCAATCAGTGGGACGCGTGATCCGCACTCCGGAAGACAGGGGGATGGTTCTTTTGTGTGATCATCGGTTCTTACATTCCACCTATTGTGAAGTGATGCCTTCCCATTGGTTAGGAGAGGGTTGTGTTCCTTCCAGCAGTAAAAAATTATTGGATGATTGCAATGCATTTTGGAGAAGTTGAGAGCATTAAACATCGTTTGAGAGATTTATTTTCCCAGCCCGCCCCGGAAAGGAGTTCCCTGGAATTCGGCTATGAATCTCGATATTTTAAAGAGATGGTAGATTTTGTTTTTCGAATTTATCCATCCTTTTTTACGGATGAGCAAAAGAATTTACTGATGGCTTTTTGTCGTTCGTCTGTAGCCGCTCAAACGTTGTACCTTAAGCTTTGGCAAAGAAAATCGGAATACTTTTGGTGGAACAAATTAAAATATCCGTTTGTGGAAGGTTGGGATGATCCATGCATCGAGTCTCTCAAATCAACCCATCTTTTGGAGGGGTGCTCCTTTTTGGACCCTATTCATCCTTTTCCCATTTCGGAAGCACTTTCCTTATGCACTAAGCCGGAATTGCTTCAAAACCTAAGATGGATTCCTGAAGATTTGCTCCCCCAAAAGGTTTCTTTATTTGCCAAGTTACCTAAATGTTCCCTGGTGATGGCCCTGAATTTGCTGGAAATCCCTGCTTTGATGCGGTTAATGGAAATTCTAATTGAAAAGAATGGACCACTTATTTATTTAAATCAGACCTCTATTTTTGATAAAATTCAATTTTTGTTTTTTGGATCGAAGCATCAGGAGCTTTCAGAATTTGTGATTCGAGATGTGGGTAATCGAAAGTTTGAAACGTATCAAATCCATGGCCAAACCCGTTATTTTAAATCGGAAGCCGAGTTTGAGGCAAAATGGTTTCGTTCCCAGTTGCAAGATCATTGGGAATCTTTTTGGAATGACTCCGGTGAAAAAAGGGATTTTGATTTGCTCTGTGACTTAATGATTCAAACGGAAAAGCTAAGTTCTCTTCAAACCCAAGTTTCCACAGAAAAGATTTGGAAATTTTTGGCGGAGCGATTTTACCAACAAAAACGCTTTCCACTTGCTTTGGAGTGTTTGCATAAAATCGAATCCAATGTCCAGTCCCTTGGAAGTTTTGCCCATAGGGAGCTAATGGTAAAATGTTACCTAAACCAACAAAAGCTGGATAGAGCTTTGGAGCTATGTCTTTTTTCAAAAGGACCCAGTGAAACCGCCTGGCCTTTCGTAGAGTGGGAAGAATTTCGTCGCAAAAAGATTCAGAAAACGGTGAAATGGATTTCCATCCATCGCAAAGATTGGTCTGACTTGGCACTTCAGACCCTAGAAACCCATGGGGAGATTTATCTCACTCAAAGTAAAAAGAGTTCCCGTTCCTGGCCTGTTCGAAGCATTAAAGTGGATTTTTCAGGGGCTACCTCTGTGGAAGAGGTGGCGGTAAAGCACTTAAAGGACATGGGGTATGAGGGTGCCTGGCATTTGGAAAACACCCTATGGAGTTCTCTATATGGAGTGGTGTTTTGGGAGGCTATTTTTCATCCCTGTGAGGGAGCGTTCATTCATCCCTTTCAGGGAGGCCCTCTGGATGCATTTTCATCTGCTTTTTATTTATCTAGAAAAGAAATCATTGATAAAATATTGGAAGAAATGGTTCAAAAATCAGATTTTTTTAGAAAAATCGAGGCTGTTTTTAGAGAAAAATGGGGTTACTTTAATCATTTTGTATCCTTTAATGAGTCGGTTTTAGAGGCCTTGTTGGTTTTGGTGGAATTGGCTCCCCTGGAGTCCATCAAAAAGGTACTAAAGATGGCACTGTGTCAGCCTAAGAGGGTGGGAAAGGGTCATCCCGATATTTTTGCCCACAGGCAAGGTAAAGTGGAGTTTTGGGAAGTGAAGTCTCCTCAAGATGCGCTGCGGCCCCATCAAAAAGTTTGGCTAAACACACTCCAGGAGCTGGGGTTCAAAGCGGGCGTGCTGTGTTTAGAAGCTCCTTAATGTATAGAAAGGTGGATAAAAAATGGACCTTCCCTCAGCGCTCTATTCAGAAAGATTAGGCATCGAACTTAAAGCCACACTTCCCTATGGAGAATTGAGTGTTACTTTAAGAAATGCTCTTTGGAATGTGATTTTGGCAAGACTTTTTGGGAAAATATCATCCAATTCCCTAGGAGAAATCAGGGCAGAGTATCATATATTCCTAAACCTCCAAAAGAACTTTTTTAAACTTCCTTCCGATGAATTGGAAAAGCATCTTCCATCCCGGAGAGATTGGTATAAGGATGTGTTTTTTACCATGGAATGGAATTTGGTGTATGATTTTTTTGAGTTTGTGGCTCAAAGAATGATACCCATAGACGCCATGGAATGGGAGCGGGAAACCAATTTGGCCATGGAATTGGCTGGTGGACCTTGCCGATTGGCTTCGGGATTTTGGATCCCTTGGGCGCAAAATCCCTTGTCGCCGCGCCTGGAGTTCCCCTTTGGGACGCAAGCAAAAGAATTTTTTGAGACTCAAAATCAACTGGAAGCTTGGCAGGGGTTAAAAAGCGCTTTGTCCCAGCTAAGCGCGTTGCGTAAAAATGAAAGTTATTGGCGTCGATTGACCCATTCCAACTCCGGGGATCCTATATCCAATTCAGAAGAAACTGCCCCATTACCTTTTGGGGATATTTCCTTGGAGCTGTATGAAAAAAGTAAGTCATGTGTATTACAATTAATGTCCTGTTGGGGGGATAAAGTAAAATTAAAGAAGGGTCTCCCTTCGGTAGACGTCAGGAATCTGGGATTGCCTGCGTGGTTGGGAGTTTTGGCAGAAGAGCTTTTGGATGGATTTTGGGATTTGACAGAGGAATTGTCAAAGCAAGGCTGGAAGCTACCGAAGCGCTCCTTGTTAAAGGAACAGACCAAGGAACCAATGTCTCCTAAACCAGAACCCCATGAAGCTCTCTTGGCATTGGAACTGACTCTGCTCTTTTTGCGGGGAATGGCAGATGCCCTTTTGGCTGGAGGGGTTTTAGAATTTGTGCGCATGGATTCCAAAAAGGCCGCTTCTATGGCCTCTAATATTTGGGGAGAAAGCACCTAATCCGAGATTTTTCCACAGGGTCCGTTTTTTGGATTTTTTTACATTTTTAAGTTTGACCGGATTTTTGCGTTTTCCCCAAAGCTGTACACTAAAGAAACAAAATCGGTCACTTCATATTTGCCCACATCCGGGTCTAATCCACTTTTCGTTTCAAATCGAATGCGGTGTTTTAACTTTTGAAAAAAGGCGATGAGTTCCTTTTGGGTACCCACAAACACCTTGGGAAGAGATTGGAGCTCTTGGAGATTTTTGCACACGGGGTCTATGGCACCATACAAACATTCCCCAGGCTCTAAATATTGAGAGTAAGTGGAGTCTATAATGATTTCATTTTCACAGGAGGGCTCATTTCCACACAATCCTCTTTCCGTAACGAACACGTGATTTTTATTTTTTTGAACCTTGGAATTGCCGTTTAGACGGAGATGTCCAAAGCCATCGGTTTGGGAATAGTAGCTCTGTGCAAATCCCTTTTCCTTTTTTAACAGTCCAAGCCATTTTAAGGTAAAATCCGAGCAGGACCCCGCATCGGAAAGGGGGGCATTTTCGGGTTGGCTCATCAACTTTTGAACGGTCGCTTTTATGCTCAAGACCCGCTCTTTTATTTGGGAAGGAAGCCCCACGGGGGAAGCGGACTGGAGGGCTTCAGGATCGAAATTTCGAGTCTGGCAAGCCATCAATAGTGGAATCCATATCAAGGGGAGTATCATGTTGTTACCTAAAATGAAATCTGTTGCTAGCCTAACTTAATCTCTTTCTTTTGGCAAGGACAAAATTTGAGGCTTTCTATCAGAGTGTTAGCTGAATTTTTTAAAGATTTTAAACCTTGGTTGCCATTTTTTGCGTTTTTGGATATCCCTTTGAGGGAAAGAAGGGGAGTCTTCCATGTTAAATTTACCTGCATTGAGAGTGGTTGTTTGTTATGTTACCTTAATTATTGGAATTCTTCTTTTCATTCCTCAATTTAGAACAGCCTATTTTGTGACCCAAACTCGAATTTTTGATGTGGGGGCTTATGTGGACATTGCCATCCAAGGCTACAAATCTTCCGCACAATATGCTTGGCAACCCCTCTGGCCTCTTCACTTAAGGCAAATCCATTTCTTATTGCCTCCCTCTTGGGACTTGGGCTTGGCGGCTAGCCTATTTTCCGTGTGTTTGTTTTTTGCTGGAATATTGATATTGAGAAGCGTATTGGATTCTATTTATGGAAAAAAAGTGGCGGACCTCACGTTGATTTTATTCTTATGTCAGCCACTGGGGGTTTTCTTTTTTATTGGATACTCAGAGAGCCTCTCATTGTTTTTGGGAAGTTTTCTGATTTTGGTATGGTTAAAGTCCAATGTTTATCATTCTGCAATTTTGAAGCTAGGCGTGTTTCTGATAGCAATGGCGGTTTCTTTAGGTAGGCCTCAGTGGATGCAGATGTTGGTTGCCATGGTTAGTTCATCTGTTTTATTAACTCTTGTTTTATTATTAAGTGTAAAAAATGGGGCACTAAAATCAGAGCAGTATCAAACTTGGGTTTCGGTGCCCGAGAAAATGCACCGTCATTTTAAAAATTCGACCTTTGTGATGGCTGGGCTTGTCACGGGATATGTCCTGATTTGTTTATTTGGCTATTACAAGACGGGTAATGCTTTTGCGTCCGTTGATGCCCAAAAGCACTGGGGAAAGGTGATTCAACCCCATTGGAGTCTTTTTTATGCTCCAAAGGCCGCATCCAATAGCTCTAATGTTCTTTTGTTGGGTTTATTCACGTTTTATGTGCCTCCTTTGTGTTTCTTGGGGTTGGTTTGGAGTCTGATACGATGGGGAAATTTGAATTTCAAGAGGATCCCGCTTGGACTAAGTGGCATCGAGACCCATTGGACGAAATCCTATTTTCTCTTGTTTGGATTGGCCTTCTGTGCGGTTCAAAGTGGGATTCAGTTTTTACGAGCAGCACCTTTTTGAGTCTGGAGAGATATGTTTTAACGAGTCCTATCTCTTGGCTTTGATTTGGAGGAGTCGTTGGACTAGCCTTGGAAAGGGCTAAAAATGAAAAAAAAAGGGAGAACGGTATTAAAGTAATTGTGAGATCATTGGCGGAAAAAAAGAAGGTGAGTGAGTCTGAAAAAGTCCAAGCGAGTGTTTATGCGGCCTTGCTCAAACAGAGTGATCTGGATAGGATCCTAGCCAGTGCCCAAACCTCCCTTAATGAAGACCAAAATTTTTATGGCGTGAGGCCATCTCTTCAAACGAATTTGGGTGACCGCTTAAAATCACTCGAAGTTGAGTTGACTAAACTCATTTCGTTGTTGGGTGAAATTGGTCAAAAAGGAGAAGCAGCCCTTCCTGAACTTCAATCACTATCCTCCTTGGTGGCATCCACAGAAGACACCATTTATCCCTTTCACTTTAAGGCATTTGATGAATTAGATGTGTTTTTAAACAAAAGAATTTCCCACTTTGAATTAAGTTGATTCCCCTTATCTTATTTTCTGCCGAGTGGGCCTGGGGGAGCCTTCGGGGGGTTTTAGCCCTCCTCGGTAAGGAGACACTTGCCTTGATTGGAAAAAACCCACTTGGAGTCGAAGTCACTCCTAAAAATTTCGTGGGTGATTTGCAGGGATTCCCGGCCACCGTCTACTAAAACGGTAATTCCAAATTGGGCCGCAGGGGTGGAAAACATAGCAATCCCACCTTCTTCTTGTAACAACTCCATGGGAGAATTCGTTAAAAGTTGTGTTTCCTTGCCATTTTCCACTCGAGTGAGACTCAAGGAAAAGTTTGAGTACTGAAAGGGAAGACTAGGCATTCCGTGACTTTGGATGGCGTAGCCTCGCACTTGGTACTTTAACGTGGCTTCTCCGGCCTTTGCGGTAGCCTGGCAGTCAAATCCAGTGGTTTGGCTAGCCATGGCCATTGCGGGTAAGGCAAGAACACTTGCAAAAATGCATTTCAAATGGGTCCAATTTTTCATGAGCTTCTCCTTTAGGGGGTTGTTCAGCTGATAAGCAGGAGGACTTGGTTCATCCTCCCTGCTAGGAATACGCTTTAAGGTGCGATTGGGAAAGCTTGGGAATGTACATGTTAAATATCTGTTATTATAGAATAGTTTAACTTTTTTGCCCTTCTGTGTGTAAATGGCATCTCTCAATGGTGATTTTTATGGCATAAAATTGCTTTTCCTTTTTTAGGCCATTCTGGTCTCAAGCGGGAGTCTAAACGATGACAAAAAGTAAACACCTTGATCGAATGATCCAGAGAAATTCCATTAGCTTAGTGGCTCTCAGTTTGGTTGCGTGGAGTTGTGGAAGATCCCGAGTGGACCTGGCCAAGGAAACTTCCCAGGAAAACTCAATTTGTTCTCTGCCCCTGGAAAGTCTCTCCTTGAAGCGACGAAATGATGACATCATCGATCGTAACCCAGTGAGAGAGATGAAGGTGGATGTATTAAATCAGGATTCTGTTTTTTGGATGAATGCCACTACCAAAGCAAATGTGCTTTTGTCTGTTTGTCCTGAGGGAGTGGAGGGTCGTCTAGAAAGTGTTACTTTTTTTAGACCCAAATACAGATGTTAAAACGGTGTTTTCTAAAAATGAGATCGCCAGGGTGGAAGGACTGGGGGCAGCGCGCCGGGGAGACTCTTCTCAACTCCATGTGGAAGCGATTTCCCTGGATTCTCAGACAGGAGTTTTAATCAAGCAGCTCCAAAATGAGGAGCAAGCCTTTGTGGCAGTGATTCCCGTTCAAAAAACTGACAAAGATCTGCGAAAAAACGCCGACTTAGGCATTACGGGTCAAATTGCTCTTGGGGAGCCATTTTTGATTCCCGCCTGCGAATCGGGTGAGTATTTTTATAAGTCGCAGTTTAAAGTACAAACGGCATTGATTGAACTAAAGCTATGTGACACGCGAGAGGCGGGTGAAACGACAGGGTATCAGTTGGTGGAGTCAGCGGTAACGGATTCTTCCCCAAAACTGGCTCCAGAACAACAAAAAACAGTGGTGATTGGTGCTTCCCAAATTGACCGCATTCAACACGGAAAAGAGCCAAATCCTGGTGCGAAAGTAAAGTTCACCAACACGCACCACAATGCCTGCGAGCAACTTTTGATTGATGTTGGGTTTGCGGCTTATGCTTTCACGACGCCTCCCATTGCTGGGTGTTTTAATCCGGAATTCAACCCGATTCCAGAGGCTCCTGCTCGAAATTTATTTAATGATCCTAATCGAAGTGAGGTGTTTTATAAAACTCGTTACCTTAATGAGCCCTGGTCTGAGGTTTCCAACTTAGGTTGTGGTCATTATATGTTTTTCTGTGTGACAAAGCCAAATCCATGATAGGAGGGGAGACGAACCTATGAGGATTTCAAAGTATCACCCCATGGATTTAGGAGGATAGGGCAGCTGACTTGATGTCTTGGCAGGGTCCTTTTGCCTGCGTTGTGTTGTGGCGCCAAAGAGTGTATCATGGGCGTTGGCCCAGATCTTGCCAGGACAGCGAGGTTTTTTTGCAAGACTCAACACAGAACGTGACCATTCTTCGGTTGCCTCCGTCGGATCAGAGACCACCGTTGTTTGTGGTAGGGGATGTTCATGGTTGTTCCCGAGAGCTTGAGGCTCTTTTGGTCAAAGCAAAAGCGAAAATGGCTGATTTTCAGCTGGTTTTGGTGGGAGACCTTTTTACAAAAGGCCCTGATCCTGTTGGGGTTTTTCAGATCATTCAAGACTGGAAAGCCATTTGTATCAAAGGAAATCACGACTGGGCACTGTGGTCTACCCTATTGCACGTGCAAAGAAAAGGTAACACCCATTTTCCGGAGCATACCAAGCAAACCTTGCATTTGATTCGCTATCACAAGAGGGCCATTTTTGAGTTACTTGCCCAGCTTCCCCACGTGCTCAAAACCACAATCATCCCTTCTAATCATAGAAAACATTGGGAAACGAAGTTTGACGCGTATGTGGTTCATGCGGGGATTGATGCTCGGCGGGGGGCCGAAAAGACATCGGAGCGCATGCTCCTCACCGCCCGGTATTTCCATTGGGACCAAACGGGCGAGGAACCCAAATTGGTTTTGGTTCCGTCGGGGCATCGTAGTGAGGTGATGGGTCAGCCCCAGACGGGATTTTGGTCTTCAGTGGAAAAATTTAGGTGGCATGAGTTGCACAATGGCCCTGAGCTCATCGTGTTTGGCCATGATGCCAAGCAGGGCCTCTTTCGAAAAACACTCCCCAGCGGCAGACCCATCTGTGTGGGCATCGACACGGGTTGTACTTATGGGCGATCCCTCACCGGTTACTTTCTGGAGTTTGATGAGGCGGTCCAGGTGGAAGCTCAGCGCACTTACTTTGATATTTTTAAAAATGTGATTTTGACCAGACCTCAAAACTCTAAGGCGGTCGTTTAGGCCATCGTAGAGGTGAGAGAGGGTAGGTTGTTGTAAAGTGGAGAGAAGTTCAAAGGTGGCAGACGGACAGTTTGACGGCAGCATACGAACTTTAGAGTTGCTCTTAAAGCAGAGCGCCAGGCATTCCCATGTGGTGGCTCGGGCGTTTTCACAAGGGTCTTGGTACCAATACTCGGGGCGTGACTTCGTCAGTCACATGGGTCGAGCCAGTTCCTTGTGGGTGCAAGAATTGCCCCCGGTGGATTC
The DNA here is from genome assembly GCA_044339525.1 of Silvanigrellaceae bacterium. Lineage (GTDB taxonomy): Bacteria > Bdellovibrionota_B > Oligoflexia > Silvanigrellales > Silvanigrellaceae > JBIIVH01. The sequence continues at coordinate 83,406 of JBIIVH010000006.1, forward strand.
CTTGCGGGAAGGTTCCCTTCTTTGGCTCACCAAACCCTCTTATGGCTCTTGGGTGAGTTACATGGGTGCTTTGCTCTCTGGATACCATGTCATGTTTCTACCGGCGCAAGCGGGACTTGAAGACGTTAAATGGTGTGCTCAATACTTTAAAGCCATTGCCATCGTAACCGATATGGAACCCTACGCCAAAGAATTAAGTACCCTAGATTTGCCGGTGTTTAATGTGGAATCCATGCAGTGGGTCCCTGGTGATCCCCATGGTGAACCAGAATGTTTAAAGCGGCTCAAGGCCCTTCAAAAAAAAGAGCTCTTGGAATCACCCTTAAAAAAAGGGGAGCACACTTCGTCTGAACCTGCTGGTGAATCGGAGTCATGGGAAGGGAGCATCCCTGCGGCCCATGGGGTGGGTAAAATGCATTTCGTCTCTTTTGGCCATGATGGATTTCAGAAGCCAGAATCCCTGCATTTAGACCAACTCTATGTGGTTGCCATCCACTTTCTGCAGCAGGCCAATGTGCCGCCCTCGATTTTTTGGAAGAGCATGGAACTCTTGCCTCTGTCTAACCCTTTTGGACACCTTTCCAAAGTCATCGGACTTCTGAAAAATGGGGTTTTGGGGTTTCTAAACGAACAGGCTGATTTTGAAACCAATTGGCAGATCCTTCGCCCCTCTTATTTGTTTGTTTCTCCCCGGGAGATGCAGAAGCTCACCGACTATCTTAAGATTCAAATATCCAACCTCCAAAAACTGGCCCCCCGGAAGTTGGAAAAGGTTTTATCTCAAGCGGGTCTTACCTTGGGAAGCACAAAAGCTTTAAAACTTTCGGAAGGGGTTTTTGATCTGGCCAGCCGAAGTTTGCGTGCCCTTCAGAGGTGGAGTTTGGGTAAGGAAACACTGGATGAGATTTTGGGTGATTTGAGATTCGTGGTTCATGGATTGGCACCGGCTTCGTCCACGGCCCAATCCACTCTGCAGCAGCTGGGGGTTCCTTTGATGGAATCTTATGGTGTCACCGCCGCAGGTGGGATGTTAAGCGTCAATTCTTATGATGCTCCCCATGGTGGGTTAGTGGGATACCCTTTGGCCCATGTTTCGTTTCGATTGGGGGCACAATCCATGTTGGAATACCGCATCAATCATAAATTGTTTCAGCCTGCGGGCAAATGGATCGAAACAGGTGATATTGCCCAGATGACCCCCTTTGGATTTAGCATCACGGGTCGAAAAAGGCATCTTTTTTTGACCACGGGTGGAACGTTGGTGAGTCCCGTTCAAATGGAGCACGCTTTTGTAAAGTTTGGATTTATAAAAGAAATTTGCATCATCGGGGCTCAGCGCCCTTATCTGGTGGCATTGGTGGATGTGGATCCTGAATTCAAGCATCAACACACTCCTGAGGAAATCCAGTATGCCTTGGAAAGTGCCATGAACGAAGTGAATTCAGGTCTGGCTCGTAACGTAACGGTTAAAAAATGGAAAATGGTAGATAAGCCTTTTTTAGATTCAGATGGAGAAAGGCTGCCCAATGGATTACTCAACCGGTTTAGGATTTTGGAAACTCGGAAAACCGAAATAGAAAACCTGTATTTGTAACTTTATCCCAAACCTTTCCTGCCGGATTATCGGCATAATTTTGTGCATCCAGTCAAATAAAAACAGGGATCCCCAGGTTGCTTTGACGTTCTGCTAAAGGCGCATTACAATGGGGGAAACACGTTCGACGCGGAATCGTTAAGGGAGGCCCAAAAATGCAGACTGCCCATCAGATTTTTGACCTGGTTCGGGAAAACTATAGCCCAAAGCATTACAGTGAGCTCAATTGGGAAGGCTCCTTTGGCGATTACTTGGACATTGTGGCCAACAACCATAAAGTAACTCGAACTGCCTTTCAGCGTATTTTTGATATGATCATGCAGTTTGGTACTTACGAATACACGGAGCACAAAAAGAAGCTCACCCACTATAAATTTTTTGATGATCCTCTAGACCAAGGCAAAGATGCCGTGTTTGGTCTGGATGTTCATCTCTCTAAATTGGTTAATTTTTTCAAAGCCGCAAGCCTTAGGTATGGTCCTGAAAAAAGAGTGTTGCTCCTTCATGGTCCTGTGGGAAGTGCCAAGTCCACCATCGCTAGGCTCCTCAAAAAAGGGGTGGAGTGGTATTCCAAACAACCGGAAGGCGCCCTCTATAGCTATTTTTGGGTGGGACTTAAGAGCCATCTCAATATGGAAGATACCTTTTCGTGTCCTATGCATGAAGAGCCTCTGCGACTCATCCCTGAGGAAGTACGGGGTAGGGTTCTAAGTTATTTGAATAAAGGCAAGCCCCATGACGATCGCATTTATGTGGAGGGGGGAGTAAACCCAGCCTGCCGGTATATTTTTGCAGAGCTTCTTAAACACTACAACGGTGACTGGGAAAAGGTGATGAAAAATCACGTGCGCGTTCGCCGGGTGTTATTATCAGAGAAAGACCGCGTGGGCGTGGGTACGTTCCAACCTAAAGACGAAAAAAATCAAGATAGCACGGAGCTCACTGGAGATCTCAACTACCGTAAGATCGCAGAGTACGGATCAGATTCCGACCCCAGAGCCTTTAACTTTGACGGTGAGTTTAACATCGCCAATCGGGGGATTGTGGAGTTTGTGGAGATGTTAAAGCTTGATGTGGCGTTTCTTTATGATCTCTTGGGGGCTTCCCAAGAGCATAAAATCAAGCCCAAAAAGTTTGCTCAAACGGACATCGACGAAGTGATCGTAGGGCACACCAACGAACCTGAATACCGCAAACTGCAAAACAATGAATTTATGGAAGCACTACGGGATCGTACCGTTAAAATTGATGTGCCATACATTACCAAACTCAAAGAGGAAGTGAAGATCTATCGAAAGGACTTTAACTCCGAAAAAGTTCCTCACATTCACATTGCTCCCCACACCTTAGAAACGGCCAGCATGTGGGCCATTTTGACTCGATTAGAAGAGCCCAAAAAGGCTAACTTAACGGTGATGCAAAAGTTAAAACTATATGATGGAAAAACCCTACCTGGCTACACAGAAGACAACATCAAGGAACTTCGTAAGGATGCCATGCGAGAGGGCTTGGATGGAATCAGCCCTAGGTATGTTCAAGATAAAATATCCAATGCTTTGGTGGACGACAAAGGCGACGGTTGTATAAATCCATTTATCGTATTGAATGAGCTGGAAAGTGGGTTGAAAAATCACAGTTTGATTCGGGATGAAGAAACTAAAAAACGGTTTCGAGAGTATCTGGCTGTTGTAAAACAAGAGTATGAAGACATTGTTAAAAATGAAGTTCAACGAGCCATTTCCGCGGATGAAGAGGCCATCTCTAAGCTTTGTGGAAATTACATTGACAATGTGAAGGCTTATACTCAGAAGGAAAGAGTACGTAACAAATACACAGGTATGAGTGAAGAGCCAGATGAACGATTAATGCGTTCCATTGAAGAAAAAATTGACATTCCTGATAGCCGCAAAGACGACTTTAGACGTGAGATCATGAATTACATTGGAGCCTTGGCCCTTGATGGAAGAACGTTTGATTATAAAACCAACGAAAGGCTGCACAAAGCCTTAGAACTCAAGCTTTTTGAAGACCAAAAGGACACCATAAAACTCACTAGTCTGGTATCTAATGTGGTGGATAAAGAAACACAGGTGAAAATTGATGTGGTGAAAGGACGTCTCATTAAAAACTACGGGTATTGCGATATTTGTGCTACAGATGCCTTACATTTTGTGGCCAGTATCTTTGCTCGAGGGGATGTGAAACGTTCCAATTCCTAGTGGAATCAGGATTGAAATTTTTTTTAATTTTCGGACATTTTGAGGCGATTATTCACAGCCTGTGAGCGGGAGACTCGGTATGAAAATGGAAACGGATGTTAATCGCTTTAGAAAAATTGTGCGCGGTAAAATCAAAGAAAATTTGAAAAAATATGTTTCCAGTGGGGAATTGATTGGCAGACAAGGCAATAAACAAGTGACCATTCCCCTTCCTCGCATTGATCTCCCCCACTTTCAATTTGGCAGCAACCAAAACAAAGGGGTGGGACAGGGCGAGGGGGAGCCTGGGGATCCTATTAATCAGGGAAAGCCTCAGCCAGGAGAAGGAAAAGCAGGCCAAAACGAAGGCCAGCATGGTCTAGAAGTGGATGTCACTTTAGATGAGCTTGCCGATATCTTGGGCGAGGAGCTTGCGCTTCCCAAGATCGAAGACAAGGGCAAAAAGAACATTCGGACCAAAAAATATAAGTATCACGGAGTTCTTCGCACAGGCCCTGAAGGTCTAAGGAATTTTAAACGCACCTATAAAGAAGCTTTAAAAAGACAGATCGCCATGGACGATTACGATCCCACCCATCCCATGGTATTGCCCATTAAGGAAGACAAAAGGTACCGCAGCTTTAAGATTGAAGAAAAACCAGAAGCCAGTGCCGTGATCATGTATATGATGGACGTTTCAGGATCCATGGGGGATGAGCAGAAAGAGGTGGTGAGACTCACTTCGTTCTGGCTAGACACCTGGCTTAAACGAAACTACGACAACCTGGAAACGAGATACATTATCCATGACGCTGTGGCTAGAGAAGTTGACGAGCAGACTTTTTATCATACAAAAGAATCGGGGGGAACCCTGATATCAAGCGCTTACAAATTATGTGAGCGAATCATCAAAGATCATTATCCAATTGATGAATGGAATGTTTATTTGTTTCACTTTTCCGATGGTGACAACTGGAGTGGCAACGACACTAATGAATGTATGTTGCTTTTAGATAATGTTCTTCTCCCGGCTTCCAATTTATTTTGTTATGGTCAGGTGGAAAGTAGGTATGGCAGCGGCCAGTTTCTGAAAGATTTAGAGAAACATTTTGGTCAAGATTGCGAAAAGGTGGTCACCCATCAAATTAAAGATAGAGAGTCAATCATGGACGCATTAAAGGTGTTTCTATCGAGGGGAAAATAACATGGTTTTGGATCAAAGACTCACCAGTGAGCTCACTTCCGATTTAAAGGCTGTGGTGGCGGAGATTGAAGGACATTGTGCCAGATTGGGACTTGATTTTTTTCCGGTCATTTTTGAAATGGTAGACTACCAACAAATGAGTGAAATTGCCGCTTATGGCGGATTTCCCACGCGTTACCCCCACTGGCGTTTTGGTATGGAATATGAACAGCTTTCCAAAAGTTATGAGTATGGCCTCTCCTTAATTTATGAAATGGTTATCAACAACGACCCGTGTTATGCCTATTTGCTTAAAAGCAATAGTTTGGTGGACCAAAAAACGGTGATTGCCCATGTGTATGGACACTGTGACTTTTTCAAAAACAATTATTGCTTTACCCACACCAATCGTAAGATGTTAGATGAAATGGCGAATCATGGGTCACGGATTAGGCGATACATTGAAGAAGTGGGCCATGATGAAGTAGAAAACTTTATAGATGTGTGCCTCACATTGGAAAACCTCATCGATCAACATGCGCCGCATATCAGAAGAGAGCAGAAACGAAGTGATTATGATGAGGAATTGCTTTCCGTAGATAAGCGTGCCATCCCCAAATTAACAGCTCATAAAAGTTACATGGAACACTTTGTTAATCCTAAAGAGTATTTGAAGCAACAAGAACAAAAAATGAAGGAAATGGCCAAACAGGAAGAGCGATTTCCCGAGCACCCTCAGAGGGATATTTTACAGTTTTTAATTCAACACGCCTCTTTAAATCAATGGCAACGAGACATTCTTTCTATTGTAAGAGAGGAGGCTTATTATTTTGCACCTCAAGGCCAAACGAAAATCATGAATGAAGGTTGGGCGGTATACTGGCATTCTAAAATCATGACACAGTTTTTGCTGACGGACTCTGAGGTGGTGGATTATTCCGACCACTACGCAGGGGTGCTGCAGACGTCTCCTACTCGACTCAATCCCTATAAACTTGGCCTGGAGCTCATGTATCATATCGAGCGACGTTGGAACAAAGGAAAGTTTGGAATTGATTACATGCATTGTCAGGATCCGGCGGAACGTAAAAGGTGGGATAAGTCTACCAATGAAGGTCTGAAAAAACTATTTGAAGTTCGCAAATATCACAACGATATTTCTTTCTTGGATGAATTTTTTGATGAAGATTTTTGTGAAGAATCAAAGATGTTTACTTGGATCCAAGACAAACGAAATCAACAGGTGGTCATACAAGACCGAGATTTTAAACAAATCAAAAAAGAACTTTTGGATGGCCTTACGAATTTTGGGCAACCCATCATCGAAGTGGTGGATGGAAACTACCGAAATCGGGGTGAATTGCTTCTGGCCCATCGGCATCAGGGAAGTGATTTGCAGGTGGGATTGGCCATTGAGACTTTAGTAAACGTGTACAAGATCTGGAAGAGACCCGTGCATATCGAAACCATTGTGGATGGGGAAAGTAAGGTATTTCAGTTTGATGGCACGGAACCACATATGGAGAAAAGGACCGCATGAAATGGAATCAAAAATGGTATTCGGCTTTGTCTCGTGGTGTTTGGCTTAGCATTCCCTTCCTTTTAACGGTGCGATGCACCTGTTCCCGAGAAGAAACGAAGAGCAATGTGGGGCAAACCGAGGTGATGTCAAAAGAGGCCACAGACCAAGGGGGCGATGCTAAAGACCAAGCTAAAAAACTCATACAGGGCAAAATCAACGAAGCGTTGACACAAGGTCAAGCCTCGCTGGATGAGGCTCTGGAAAAAAATCGCGTCCAGTTTGAACTCTGTAGGAGCGCCTTTCAGGCTTGGTTAGGCCTATCGAAAGAAAGCCTGCAAACGGGTGGTGAAACGGTGGCATTTGATAAGTTCTTAAAAGCCATTGACTCTTTGGATTTGACTAAGTTGGGCTTAAAAAGTTCTGATGCAGCCACTTTAAAATCCTGTGAATCGGGATACAAACTTCCCGGTGGCGGATTTTCACATCTTTGGGGGGAGTGATGCGTTTTTCTACCTATTCCATCCTATTGAGGCAAGGAGTTATTCAAAAATCCACCAGCGACCGAGTGGTCACAAAATCAGAGGTGAGGTCTACAAAAGAGAATAATCCAAAAATTTGGATTGCGGAAAAAATAGCAGATTTTAAAAATCGGTACCCTCTCCGTGCCGAGATTATGGCACGTGATGAGTTTTGGGCCCCTCGAAAACGATCCGATCAAGAGCAAGTGTATGGGGAAACCGTCACACAATACCGCCTGTCGGAAAAAGCCGTTCTAGGGGGTCAGGAGGTTTCTGTGAACAGCCGACAAAGACATTATAACAACATTGTGGCATCGGCAGATTCCGACCTCTTGCCTGATTTTATGGCAAATCTGTTTCTGAGGATCAGGGATTTTCCAGAGGGGAACTGTCACAAGCTTTTGATCCGGTAAAAGTTCCTGTGGTGATTGATGAATGGAAATGGAATCAGAAGCTGCAAATCAGTGACCCAGATTCCCCACTGAGCCAAGGCGGGGTGAGTGAAAAAAAACAAAGGATAGGGATTCAAGAGAAAGACGTGGATTGGTTTAAATCGCTAAAAGGTCAGGAAGAATTTGCGCGGCAAGCCTCCCAATCTGGGCTCCTTGCCTATCCAGAGGAATCAGTGGAAAATGAGTCCGAAATCGGTCAAAAGGTTTCAGGCTTTTTGAAGCCCTTTCAAAAAGACAAGAATCTAGCCGCTCAGGAACTCGCCTTAGAATTTACCAATGCGGTTCGATTAGCGGAATCTAAGGGAAAATCCGGAATCAAAATATCTCTTGTTAAATTTATTTTTAAGAGGGATGAAGTAACAGGGTTTTTGGCGAATTACAATAATTCTTTTGTGGAAAGAAATTTGTTATTAAATACAACGATGGCTATTTTTTTGGGATTTAACGCTAGCCAGGCATGGACACTCAAACTCGATTTAGGTCAGGCCAAAGAAATCTTAAATTCCTCCAATTTAAAGGCAACACTTTTGGAAAAATACATCACACCTGCTTTTGATAAAACCGCAGAAATTGGAAAAAATGCGTCCTTATGGATCGGAGCCCATGCTGCTGTAAATTTACGTCTCTTAAAAGCTCTTGGTTTCATAAGCTTTGATCTGCTTCACGAACAACGGTATTTGAGAGTGGGTAGACAGATGACATTTGGTAGCGGACCGAAGGCACAAATGGTAGAGGCCACTTTTGATACCCAAGTGCGTAACTTTGTGAAAGATGGGAATGGAGATTTGAAGCAAATCAAAAGCCCTGTTGATGTCCAAAATATGGTTGTGGAGTACAAATGGCCTGCCGCCTTCGCGGACAAAGGTTTTCTCTCCCGGCTCCCCGATTCGGAACAAAAGATGATCGCCGAAGTTTTTGCACAAGTGGTGAGTTACCAAAAACAAGATCCCGGAAATGTTGGTAAAAAAGGCAAATTTTTTGCTCACCTTAGCCAAATTTTTGAAAGCCAAGGTCTGGGTGATTTCATCCTGACAAAAGAGGCCGACGAACATCTTAAAAACCCTGCCCAAGCCCGTGCCGAAATCGAAAGAAGTTGAGGCAACCTCAAAGCCAATGAGCTGGGACTTTTTTTATTGGAATTTGCTCAGGAAGGCTGGCTGCTAAACTTTCTTTAACTCGGCGGCATTGGGGGGGACAGGGGTTTCGTTTCATCAGGGGCGGAATGTTTAACGATGAATGAAACCCAGGTAGGTCACAACAGATGGCTTAAAGTAACATGTGTTACTTTTACCGTTTGGTAAGAGATGCCCCGTTTGGCAAGCTAACTTCATCCCGAATCGAATCAGGTTGATACCCTATTAGCAAAAGCAATGCCCTTTTTTAAAAATAAAAAATATTTATTAAATTTAGAATGTTATGTCTTTAAGGCTGAAGTTCTTTCGAATCCAAGGCGGGGGAAAGATGTTTAGACTTCAGACAGGTGTTTGGTATTTATACACCCTTATTTACACACACAAAGATAAAACAGCGGTGATTTTGGTTTGGTAAGTTCTTTTCACTTTGTGAATCTGAAATGATTCGAAAAATCAGCTATCTAACCTATTTTTAATCCTTACTTTAAACCGAATATTTTTTTAGCTATGCTTATTTCAATAAGAAGAAATTCTTATTTGATTAATTCGGAGGAGATATCTATGAAATTGAAGTGTAAACTGGTTTTGGCTTCTGTTGGTACCTTAGTTGTTGCAGCTTGTGACCATTCTCGAGAATCCCAGACTGAGATCCAGCAGACTGCCGGCCATCGAGACATTCAAGCAAGGGAGGTTTTGGAAAACTTCCTCTGGGAAGTGGTGGATCCCACGGGGTTGAACTGCAGAGAAGTGTTGTCCAATACGGAGATCAGTAATAAAGTGACAACAACTCTGAGGCATAAAGAACAATTTGGAGCAAGCACCTCCCTTATCCAAGCCACTCAAGGGGGAGGAGCTAAAAAGTCATGGCTTTTGATCCCAAATGATGCTGGCGTTTGCGCGGTTCGGGCAAACACCCAGTTTATCAAGCCGGTGCCTATGCCCATGGATCTTCCGGTGGATGCTTCTCAAAGAATCTCTCAATTGAGGGCTGCCTTTCAATGGATGGTGATCGATAAAACAAACCTCAATTGCCGAAAGGCGGCAGATGGGAATTCCGAGGTCGTGGCCACTCTGGCTCCGTCCACAATGATCAGGGATAGGGTTTCTGACAACCTTACTGGCTTGAGCGGCATCAAAAGAGAACAAGATGAATGGGCTGCTTTTGAGATCGAGCTGGACTCTTCCAACAAACCTTGGATGAAACTAAAGCATCTGCCCAAGGGCACAAGCACAGACATTGCTGCCAAAGCTACCTGTTTTGTCCGGGCTACGAGAGACCGATTGCGCCCATCGGGAGGATAAAGCTTTGTTGCTGATTTTCCTTGAGAATCCTTTCTAAGTTTTTCCCACCATGTTTTCGGCCAACAACAAATTCTCCAGTGTTTTTGGGTCAATGAGCCTGTATTTAAGGATCAAGTCGGTGACTTTGGCACGGGTTTCAAGGGCTTCCTTGGCAATTTTAGATGTGTTTTCGTAGCCTAAATGGGGGTTTAGGGCGGTGATGATGCCAATGCTATTTTCCACCATCTCTCGGCAGACCTCGGGATTAGCGGTGATGCCTCGAATGCAGTTGGTGTCTAAAGTTTGGATAGCGCGAGTGAGCATGGTTAGGCTTTGGATGACATTAAACACCATCACGGGTTCCATGACATTAAGCTGGAGCTGCCCGGCTTCTGAGGCCATGGAGATGGTGAGATCATTGCCCATCACTTGGAAAGCCACCTGATTCACCACCTCAGGTATGACGGGGTTGACTTTTCCGGGCATGATGCTGGATCCGGGTTGCATGGGGGGGAGGTTGATTTCACCTAGTCCGCATCGGGGGCCGCTGGAGAGAAGTCTCAGGTCGTTGCAAAGTTTGGACAATTTTAAAGCGGTTCTTTTCAGGGCCCCTGAAAACGTCACAAAGGCGCCGGTGTCTACGGTGGCTTCTATAAAGTTGGCAGCTGGCTTCAAGGGAAGCTGCGTGAGGTTTTTGAGGTGTTTTAGGGCTATGGGAGCAAAATCAGGGTGGGCGTTTAAGCCCGTGCCGATGGCGGTTCCTCCCAGATTGACCTCACAAAAAAGCTGGGCCGCTTCTTTGAGTCGTGTGATTTCTTCTTCAAGGTTGATGCGGAAGGCTTCAAACTCTTGTCCTAAAGTCATGGGGACGGCATCTTGCAGCTGAGTTCGCCCCATTTTGATCACGGACTCAAATTCTTTGGACTTATGGGCCAGTGACTCACAAAGTCTTTGCAATGAAGAAATGATGCCGGGTAGGGAATGGAGCACAGAGACTCTCACGGCCGTTGGGTAAACGTCGTTGGTGGACTGACCCATGTTCACATGGTTATTGGGGTGGAGGTGTTGGTATTCTCCTTTGAAATGCCCTAGGAGTTCCAGGGCCCGGTTTGCAATCACTTCGTTTACGTTCATGTTGGTGGAAGTGCCTGCTCCTCCTTGAATCATATCCACCCGAAACTGATCGAGCCAATGTCCTTCACACAGCTCATCGCAGGCTAAGCCTATCACCTCCATTTTGGCGGAATCTAAAAGCCCCAGGTCATGATTGGCCAAAGCGGCTGCTTTTTTCACTTGGGCAAAGGATTTGATGAGGGTGGGTGAGTAACTTAGGGGCACCTTGGAGATGGAGAAGTTTTCGATGGCTCGCAAGGTTTGAACGCCGTAGTAAGCATTTTCAGGGATTTTTCGTTCTCCCAAAAGATCGTATTCCGTGCGGAATCGTCCCGAACGGTACGAAAGTTGAACCGAACCTTCGGGAGTTAAAGTATTCTGTCCACTCAGGCGTTCTGCGATGTAGGCGCTCACGGACCCGATGATCTTACCTGCCAGCTCTGGATACCTTAGAGTTAGGGCTTGGAACTGGGACCGATAGAGCAATAAAAATTCTGTTTTTTGCGTTGTTTTACATTGTGAGGTGTGAACAAAATCGTCTTGAAGGAGTGTTATCTCGCCCAAAAACTGGTGGGGGCCCAGACTGAAGGAACCAGTGGTGGTGCCAGGGTGACTTCCGCCATCGGGGGTGATGTGAATTCGACCTTTCACGATCAATCTTAAACGATCCCTTGGGTCTCCGGGAGAGAAGATGACCTGTTGGCTTTCTTCGATTTTCTTTTGCATAAAAGAGTGAAGAATAGAAATTTCTTCAGTGTTTAAATTTTGAAATAAGGGGATCTGCGCTAAAAAGGGAAGGTCGGGCGAGCCATTGAGTGCCATGCGTCGGTGCTCCTGGATTCATTGGGGCGTGTTCGTCAGAATGATTTTTTTGAATTCTTTTGAACAGAGGCTGAAAACTCACATTTAGCAGTTTAATTGGACTTTGCAAGCGGGAGTCATGGGTCGTTTAGAGGTTGGTTTTTTCTTTGGGAAAATGGGCAGTGAATTTGGTGTTTTTAGAGTCTTCATGGAATTTTAAAGAGCCACCATGGGACTCCATGATGCCCACAGAGGTGGATAATCCCAGTCCGGTGCCCTTGCCAAAGTCTTTTGTTGTGAAAAAAGGCTCAAACATGCGTCTAGCCACTTTTTCGGGGATCCCTTTGCCACTGTCGGTGATGGTGACGGTCACCTCTTGGGGCGTTTCCTGTGCCTCAATTAAGATCCATTTTTCGATTTGATGCATAATGGCATCATGTGAATTATTGAGCAGATTTAGAATCACCTGAGAGATCTCTGGTCGGCATCCCCGGAGGGTGATTTCCAGTGGCACGGCCTGCTTTACCAAGATGCCATGTTGCCTAAACCTTTGCCAGCATAATTCCAGTGTGGATTCCATGAGAGATTTAAGATTGAAGTTTTGAAAGGTTTCGGTTTTGTTTTCTCTGCTGAAAGACTTAAGTCCTTTAATGATTTTAGAGATTCGATCGGACATTTGAATGATTTTCATCAATCCGGGCTTCACTTCCTCACCCACCTTACCATTCTCTTCTAATTCATAGATCATATCGTCCACCAGCCCAGTAATAATGGCGAGTGGGTTATTGATTTCATGGGCCACTCCCGCGGCCATTTCGGCAAGTGCGGTGAGTTTGGCGTGGCTGATGAAGCTGGCCTGGTTTATTTTTTCCTCATTTCGGATGCGATCTAATTCAATCTGAGCCAGTTTTTGATCGGTGACATCTTCCACAAAGGAAACAAAGGAGATTCCCGTCCAGCTTTGACTTAATCGAACCCCTCCTCCTCTGCCCCATACGGTTTTTCCTGATTTATGAATGAATCGGCGTTCGCTTCCTTTAAAGGTTTTGGGTTGTAAATGAATGTTTTTTAAGGCGGCCTTTACTTTTTCTTTGTCATCCGGATGGGAGACGTCTAAGCTGGTTTTTTGAAGCAGTTCCTGAGAACTGTAGCCTAAAAACTGTTCAAAAGCTGGGTTAGTGGATTGCCATCTCATTTGGGAGTCGTTGAAGGCTATCCCGATGGGAATGTGCTCAAAGAGTAATGCCAGTCGTTCTTTTACGGAAATGAGTTCCGTGATGTCTTTAAACACGGCTAGGACATACAGAGGTAATCCGGCTCCCGCATCCAAAAATCCTATGGCATTGATGCTGATCCATTTCACTTCTTTTTCCCACTGGATGCCCATGATCTCGTTTTTAATGGGCTTGCCCGTTTGCATGACCTTCATGCTAGGGTGTTCCGTTCCCGGATACGGGCTCCCGTCTGGGCGGATGCAATTCCACCTTGGATCCATGCTGGTGCGTCCTAAAAGCTGTTCGGAAGTGAGTCTTAAAATATCGCATGCTTGTTGGTTGAATTGGGTGATTTGGCCTTTGGCATTTTGAATCACATAGCCTTCGTCCATTTCGCTTAAAAGCGCATTGACCCATTCTGGCAGGTCATGGATTCTACCGTCCATGGGGTCCGATGTTTCTTTTGGCGAAGATGGCCCGTTGCTCACTTTCGTGTCCCCTCATCTGGGTTTATTACTGCGTATCGGCCGGGGTTAAAGGGGATTCTGGGCGAAATTGTCACCTTCTGGGGAGTGAATTTTTGACGGTGGGAAAGGGAATGGGACGGATTCATGGATTTCCTTAGAGCCGTGAGTGGACCAATGCCTGGAGGGCGTCTACGTTTTGGCAAAGTTTTTGTTTGCAGATAACGCTAAAGGGGTAATCGGCTTGTTGCATGCGGAGTTGGTGGAAGGCTCGGTTGAAAAGACCAGGGTCCAGAGGGTTTGGTCCCAGGCCAGCCAATTCATTTTCTAGGCCTTGGGAGGCCAATAAATTGTGTTTGAGGCAGTAGCTCCTGGCGTTTTGAATCCAGGATTGGGTTTGGTGGGGTGTGATTCCCCATTGCGGTAAAAGGGAACTGAGCTTTTCCCAAATGATTCTGTTGTGCCAATGAATGGAGATGGGGGATAGGGTACTGGCTTGGGGTGTGCCCTGATAAAGACTTCGAAAAGAGAATAGTGTCCTTTGGATTTCTTGAAGAGAGAGCAATAAGGGAGTTTCTTTTTGATAGACCATATGTTGGAGTTTCACCAGCTGCTCTTGAAGGGGAAGGGCAGGGCTTTTTGGGCTGTTGAGGTTTGAGAGGGAGCCAAAGCCTGGTTCCAGGTTGTCTTCCCAACGGAGTTCCGGGTAACTTTCTTCCCACACTTGAATTAAGTGGAGGGCGTAGGAGTGGATTTGGGTTAAAAGTGGGTGCACTAAGGTTTGCACCAAGGGAGTCAGGGCTTGGGACCGATTTAAAAGGCTTAAGAGCGCTGGACAGACTTTGAGATCCTGTCCTGTTAAATGTTTTTTGGCTGTTAGGGCAAGGGTTTTGAGTTTCCAGAATGTTTCGGCTTCGGCCTGATTGGAGAGGATGGCCAGCCAGTTTCCTCCTTCGGGAGAATGGGGGGCTGTGACCCATTTCTCTTCTTTGGACCCTGCTTTGGCGCCCCATTGATGGGCCAATTGGGACAGAAACTCCCCATGGACCTCTTGGAGGGATCGGCACCAACGGAGTTGGTTGAGTTCCAGGTGGGTGGCATAGCTGAGCCATGTCATCACCTCCTGGGCGGTTTTTAAAAATTCGGTCTGGATTTGAAGGTCCGTACGTAAGGCGTAGATTTTCGTAAAAAAAGGCTGTGGTAGGTGTCTATCCACCTGTTGCAATTCATTTAAGATGTCGGAGGCCTCTTGGGGGGGGCTATGGGCACTTCCTTTCCACAAGGTCTGTGCCAGGGGAAGTCCACTCCATAATAACTTATCCAGACAGGTGTAGAAAAAGGCCCAGAACGTCTCCTCTGCGGGCTCCCTGGGACGAGCGGGAGGGGTTTGGGAGGGGGGAAGGGCGAATTTACCTGCGTCCATTGTCATATTGACCTAGCTCCGATTTGTGACTATAAGCGGAAGGCTGTTACTGAGTGTACCAAGTAGCAATGTGTGCACTGAACCAGGTTCTCCCCCTATCTTTCTTCCAACCTTTCGATATTACGATAGGTTTGGTGGGAGTTTCGGAAGGGCTGAAGCGGCTCAGGTAGGAAAGAGATGCCCCTGTCACGGATCAGACGCCTCCACGGCTGGTGGGACGGAGGGTGGATTGATAGATATTAGAGCAACTGTGGGTTGCGTTGGGAAACGCCCGAATCGCCGTTGAGCTATGATTTTTCTTCTTTTTATCACATTCTGCTCCCATTCGGTGTGGTCTAAAAATGTGCCTGATGATCATGTGATTAAGTGATTAAATGATTGAAGGTAGTGGAGTTGTACGATTTATGAATAAAACCTTTTCAACCAAACCCTCTGATGTGACTCGTAAATGGTTTGTGGTAGACGCCACAGACAAAACTTTAGGTCGCCTTTCCGCCCAAATTGCCTCGGTTTTACGTGGCAAACACAAGCCCACCTTTGCTCCCCACGTGGACATGGGTGATTTTGTGGTTGTGATCAATGCGGAGAAAGTAAAGCTTACCGGCAATAAAGAACTCAATAAAAATTATTACCGTCATACGGGTTATTTTGGGGGTCTCAAAACCACAAACGCTTCTCAAATCCGCGCCAAACACCCCACTCGTCTATTGGAGCTCGCCATCAAAGGCATGTTGCCCCATAACGTTTTGGGACGGGAATGCTTTCGGCATTTAAAGGTTTACGCTGGTTCTAGCCACCCCCATGAAGCTCAAAAACCAGAAACCCTTCCGGAACGGTAGTCGGGGTTTTTAGCATCTCGTGTGACTTGGAATGTAAATCATGAAACAAAGGAATTAAAAAATGCCAACTAAGTATTACAGTGGTCTTGGAAAACGAAAGTCAGCCATTGCCCGTGTCTTCTTAAAAGAGGGATCGGGTAAGGTTTTGGTCAATAATCTGGCCTTGGACGCCTACTTTAAACGACCCACCTCTCGCATGGTGGTGGAACAAGCGTTGAAGCTCACCGCCATGGAACAAAAAGTGGATGTGCGCGTGAATGTTTTGGGCGGCGGCCTTTCTGGTCAAGCAGGAGCCATTCGCCATGGCATCACCAGGGCTCTTATGAACTACAACGCCCAGCTTCGTCCTACCTTAAAAGCGGCGGGCTTGGTAACTCGGGACCCACGAGTGAAAGAGCGTAAAAAATACGGCCGTCGTTCGGCCCGTGCCCGCTTCCAGTTCTCTAAACGATAATTTATTCCATCTGTTGGGTGCCTTGGGCTTGCCTTTGGTACTCTCCTGGAAGGGGGCATTGCTGAAGAGCAGTGCCCTTTTTTTTTAGTTGGGGCTGCTACTGGAAGAGATTAGGAATTTCAGGTATGTAATGGGAAAGTCGGAATTCCTGAGTGTGAAATAGGGTGAGATATGAAAAGGCTAGGTTCCCCATTTGGCTGGATGGTTGGGTTTGTCATTTGTCTTACATCCTGCTCAGGCGCGTCCCGTGATCCGATTCCTAAGAGTCGCTGGAAGATCATTGGAGGGCATACCGTTAGCGAGCCACTGGACTTTTTTGCCAGCCTTTTTCCCGTGGAAAGCGAAGTGGGATCCTATTGTGGTGGGGTCTACTTGGGTCAAGGGGTGGTGCTTACGGCCGCCCATTGTGTTTATAATTTATCTCACCCCATTCAGGTGGGAGTAGGTCATGTCCGCGATATTTCTTTGCCAGGAAGTCCCCTATCTGAGAAATTATACCCTGTGGTGGGGGTAGAAGTGCATGATGGTTTTGATTCCCAAACCCACCAAAATGATATTGCCTTGGTGTTTTTGGCTCCCAACGAGTTAGGTTCTCTACCCCCCGATCCCAAATCACTACTTTTGCCAGAAAGCTTAAGCCATCGGAGTGTACCGGGAAAGACCCTTACCGTGTATGGGTTTGGGGCGCAAACCTCTTTTGGGAATATTGCCTCCCATGAACTACGACGGGTCACGGTGTCTCACTTAAATCCAACGGGGTGTGATCTCTATGAACAGTTTGGGCAAGGACAGCTCTGTGTGGGAGTGCTCGAAGGCGGAAAAGACGCCTGCCAGGGGGATTCGGGGGGCCCACTTCTTCTGCCCTTGGGAACATCAAAATTTTCTCTAGTAGGGTTGGTGGGTTATGGAACGCGATGCGCTCAGCCGCGTTTCCCAAGTATTTATACAGATGTTTCCCACTATTTAAAATGGATAGAAAGCAAAATTTTTCGCTACCGCTCCAGAGTGTTGCTGCCCAAAGTTTCCCAGCTGGAGCAGGGGTTCCATTGGGGTTGTTACATGGGATTGGGCCAAGTCATTCAAAAGGAACCGGGAGTGCCCGGTTCGCCCGATGCCCTGGGACTTTTGCAGGTCACCGGCCGGTACGCACCCAAGGCACCTTTCCAGTCTATGGAACCTCCTTTAGCGCCCTTGAGAAAGGTGGAGTCCCTGGTGGTGCCCCTGTGCCAGACTCAAGACGGTATGGAATATGTCCTTCCCCCTTCCCAGCCTCGAGGCCAGGAACCCCGCATTTGGGCCAAGTGGAAAGAGTCCTGGTATGAAGCTCCTGCGAAGGAGGATTCAGAGGTGCTTTTTAGGTGCTTGAATACATTTCCAGAAGGTTCCGATCTACCCGGCCTTTTAGAGGTGCGGTCCGATAAAAATAAGGTTTCTTTTTATGCTAACGACACCGTTTATTTGGGTAAAATAGACAATCCTGCGTTTGATCTTCTCCATTCTTTGTTCTTTTTAAACGAAACTTTAGAGGCGCAATGTGAATTTAAAAATCATCAGATTCGGCTTAAAAGTACATCACAAATCCCTGTTGGATTCTCGGAATCATGGTACCGAATTGAATCGGATGGTTTAGAAAAGGTTTTGCCTCCTCGGTCTCTCTATGTTAAAAAAACAAATGTGGATCCCGTGCATGAGGTGCAGGTTTTGCAGTTGGATACCAGGGATGATAAAGATATTTCTGTTACTTTTATTAATCGATCGGTGGATGTGGCGGTGTATGGTGTGGAGATCAGCTGTTCCCAATCGTTTCAAGTTTGGGTGGATGGGGAAAAGTCCCAGGTGGTAAAGTCCCAGCCCAAAGGAAATTCTTTTCATGTGCTCTACGGGGGGAATCACTTGCCCGGAGGATTTATAGCTAGAAGGGACGGAATCCGAACCTACCATTTTCAATTTTTAAATTCAGAAGGTGAATCGGAAAAGCCCAAAGCATTTTGCTCCCTCAACAATTGGATTCAGTTTCATTTTTAGTTTTCCAGATGAGATGACAGATCCTAAGTGTGAAAGGTCTTTTATGAAGTTTTTGAATAGCCGTTGGGCCATTTGTTTTGCTACGTTTTTTCTGTCCCATTCCGCTTATGGGGCGGCCATCCCCCAAATGAGGGTAGGAGGTGGACTATCCTATGAAAATGTTAAAACGCCAGGGGAGAGTCGAGAGTACACGGGGTTTGGATTTCAAGGTCTGTTTGACGCTCAAGTGTATTCCGTCACCCCTTCTACCCAGCTCTTAGTGGGGCTGGCCACTCGTTACTTTAGTGTGACTCGGGAGGTGAACGATATTCAATCCCGATGGACACAGTTTAAGTTGGGTCCCAGCGTGGGACTCCTCACCGAAGTCAATCCCCAGTTTTCCATTTCTTCCACCCTGGGACGGGAGTTTGGGTTTTCGGGGAAAATTTCCCAGAAAATCGGATCCGGAACGGAAATTTCCCGCGACACAGAATCCTTCGAAGCCATGGTCACCGATTGGAGGTTTTTATACCTCATCGCACCCAAAATGGAGATGGGCGCGGGTCTAGGGTATCAGTGGGGCACCACAGATGTGGCAAATTCCTCCCCAAATCTGGATTTTAGAGGCTGGAATTTTTCCATTTTGTTTGGTTATCGCATTTGAAAGGAACCATCATTTTATCGTGAGCAACTTTTGGATAATGTTGTAGGCGGTGGTGACTCGGTGGGGAATAGGGTAATTCTTGTTTGCTAGCAACACTACACCTACTTTCTTTGCTGGAATAAACAAAACATACGCTCCAAAGCCACTTGTTGAACCGGTTTTATTAATGATGGCGTCTATTTTAGGCTCTCTGGGTGGCACCAGCTCGACAACAGGATTAACTGCAAAAATCATCTCTTTTGAATTTCCCTCCAAAAGGTCATCCAATGAAGCAAGATTATCGTATTGTTCCCAAATCAGTCCTTGAGTGAGTTTGCCTGCCTGAAAATAGCCTTGATGTGATATTTGGATGGCACGTTTCAGGGACTCGTCAAACGGCACCATTTGCATATTGGCTTTGACGAATTTAATGAGGTCATTGGCCGATGTTTTGATTCCATAGGCTTCATCTGCAAGGATAGCGTGCTTCATATGAATGGGCTCGCCATTGTTTGTATAGCCGGTGGCGTAGTGTTTCTCCATTTCGGGCGGGATGTCGAAAAAAGAATGATTCATACCTAATGGAGTGAATATTTTTTCCTTTATCAAGTTTTTGAATTCTCCATTTAGACTAAGTGCTGTGATCCATCCTAAAAGCCCAATGCTTAAATTGGAGTAGGATCGATAAGCGCTGGGAGGAGTATGGGAGGGTTTCCAATCTTCGAAAAATGGGATGAGCTGGTCTCTCGTTTGAATTTGATTAGGAACTTGAAGTGGCATTCCGCCAGTGGTGTGCGTAGCCAAGTTAAGCAGCGTTACTTTGTCTAAATCTCCTTTATGGACAAGAGGAAAATGCTTGATTACTTTGTCGGAAAGTGTGAATTTGCCTGATACATCGGCATAGGCCGCCAGATTTGCTGTGAAGGTTTTACTTATGGATCCTATCTCAAAGAGGGTTTGATCCGTAACGGGTTGTTGCGTTGAAACAGAGGCTAAACCGTAATTATAAACGTAACTTTGGCTGTCATATATCAGACCAACCGCCATCCCTGAAATTTGGTGTTGTTTCATAAGCGGCTCAATCATTCGTGTCACTGAAATATTTAACTCTGGATTTAAGGCCTGACCCGCGTGAATCTTAAGAGGAAAAACAACCCCCATAAGGCAGGTAAACACTATAATTAGAGTTGAATTTATCGATTGTGGTAAAATCATCATCATGTTGCCGGTCCTCCACTCGGTAGCTTTCAGGAAAGATGTCTGACGTAAACAAAAGGAAACTATCACGAAGAGGTTTCCCTGTCAAAAAGTTTGTCAAAAATGTTACTTTAATTCCATGCATCTCGGTATCGGGCTGTTTTTGGT
>JBIIVH010000053.1:0-29494 GCA_044339525.1 Silvanigrellaceae bacterium
GTATCTTCCCTTTCAGACGGGAAGTTCCCCCATCCACGTTTCACCCGCCCTAAAATCAGCGTCTGGTAAGGTAACAATAGTTACGCAAGACAATCAGCTCAGCTTAGAGTCTTTTAAAGACTGTGTGTTGGAATCTGTGTTGATAAAATTAGTTAAAGACTGTTTTTCGGTCACACTTCGACCCAGTTACCCATCCCTATTTTTGATAGTCGACAATGACAGTGTATCCAATCCATCCGTTTTTAGAATTCAATGGGACTGGAGTCTCTGCGAGGTGCAGCAACTAGGCCACAAAATCAAAGCCCCGGCTCTTTTAGATTCCAGCTGGAAAGACAAAAATTCCAGCACTCAAATTCTAAACCAGCTGCCAAGCGAAAAATTTGTTTTTACAGGACTTCCATCCCTTCGGTTTTTACCAGAGAATGAGTTATTTTTTTCTAATAAACTACAATTCATTTGCAGTCAACCATGGAGAAAAATCATTCACAACGTTTCTAGTCTCCAAAACTGCCTAAAGCAAATTCTCCCAGGCAAACCCAATTTAAACATTCACTGGTATACCATCTGGAGAGGAAATTTATTTGAAGTCAAGCCGAAAAATCAGGAATCTTACGAACTGGAAATGGAAGTTAAGGCCACAAACTCCACACAATGGTCTGCCTGGGCAGAAATCAGGGCTCTTGGTTCACGCTGGCAGTGGGTTGACTTGGCTCATTCGGACTTAGTTAGGTCTCTCGAACCCACCACAGTTGGTTCCTTAACTTATAGCGCAAATGGGTTAACTGTATTTGTTACTTTTACTGAAAATTCCACATGGCTCAATGATCACATGGAGGGTCTCCATAGTCAAGGATTTGAACTGGGGTTGGTGCAGGTCTTAACGTCCTTTTGGAATCATCTAAACCAAGATCTCCATAGAGAAACCATTAACGAATTCACTTCACTTCATCCGTCAATCATGGCCAAAATGGAGCAACAAATCTGGGAAAACAAGGTGCATACTTCAATTTCCCAAGCGAGAGTGGAAACCCCTGGCTCCATTCACATCAGTGACGCCGGTTTTTTAATCGGGGTGTCTGGCATCAAAAACCTGCATGGTCTGCTGTATCAAGCCTGCCTACTGGACTTTAAGACCCACCTTAAAAACATTCTTAAGTCTGCAGAGCTACTCCAATCGGAGGTAAAATCTATCGATTCCATCTCTCTTTTAAAGTATCGAGCCCAGAGATTTTTGGATAAACTGAATCAAGAATTTGGCCTTGAGCTAGAAGGTGAAATTGTGCAGTTTATAAAGGAATTTGCCACACCTCAGATATTAAACTTCAGTAATCGATATCAGCTTCTTAAAAAATGCTACTCTGATATTTTCATTAAGGAAAACTTGATTGATGGCATCTGGCATGAAGAACGCAACAAAGTCCTAAGCGCCAAAAATCACTTGATCCAAACTTGGCAAAATCATCACACAAAAGATCAGGAGTTTTTACAGGCCATTATGCCACACTATGTCTCCAGTGACTTTACCAATGGCTTGGAACAGACTCTTTATTTTAGTCCTGAACTCAGTGGAGCCGTGGTGTATACTGAGTCACACGTCCAAAATATCAGACTTTGGCAACTCAAAAACATCATTCGCAACGAAATCTCAAAGCCTCACGACTCGGAGGAATACAAAATTCGGTTTGACATTTATCACACGATTCTTGCCGTGGATGATTTGGTCGATTTGGAATATCGTTCAAAGACACACCACTTGCACGTCATCCATCATCCGCTGGCGGCGAATGACTCGCTCACACAGGAATTGGCAAAAATTAGGAAAGGAGGAACCTCGGAAAGAGCCTCTATTTCCAACCACATCTGCGTTTTTGTAAATTCGGTTAGACTTAAAAAGCTCTATCTGGATTTTTTTGAGTATTTAGCCTCTGACCATTTGCTAGACCCCGTTCCCGAAGTGTTTGGAGTGGAAAACCTTCTAGGAGTGAGAGATCTCGTGTGCCTTAGGGCCAAAATCACTCAACAGGATAAATCCAACTCCAGAGATCCCGCTGCCAAAAGCGCTTAACTCTTCATGGGCGAGGCGATTAAATTAAAAAACTGGAAAATGGTTTTAGAGGCTGCCTCTTTAGAATGATATTTTTTCAAATCGTTACTAAACTCAATCGCTCTTTTTTTGTATATGCCATCATTCAGAACTTCCTTAATCACTCCAACGGCTTCTTGTAGATCAAAATGGAGATGACTGATGGATTTTCCCAACCCTAAGTCTTCAACACGTTGCATATTAAATTCCTGGTCGTGCATGGTAGGAATTCCCACCACGGGAACACCCATGGAAAGGGCTTGGTAAATCGTCCCATTTCCACCGTGACACACAATTAAATGTGCCTTCTCTAAAATTTTCTCTCCCGGTACCATCTCAGCCACAAATAAATTGGATTGAATCAAATCAATTTTCCCAACCCCTCCCGTGGTGACGCACAGCTGATATTCATCGCTATTAAAAAATGGCAACAGATCTTTAACGTGTTCCAACGCTCCTGTACTACCTACAGTAAAATAAACAATCTTCTTATTGGGATCGAGCTTAGAGTACCATTCGGGCAATCCCAGTTCGGGACTCCAAGATACATTACCCACATAAACATAGTTTGACTTCAATTGCTCAATGGGAGCATATTTAGGGATATCCACCAAAAGATTGAGATCCCCTTCTAACATCTGCAAAAAGTTGAGTTTTTTGGGGCAACCCACCTCCTTTCGTACCGCATTTAAAGACAGACAATCCCAGTTGATCATCCAGTTTTTTAAAAGTGGGATTAAAAACGTGGTGAGGCGTTTCCCAAAGAGTCGGGTGATGATAAAGTTTTCAGGTGCCCTCAAGGGAACCCGATAGTGCTGCGTCCAAGATGCATTTAAGATGGAAATAAACGGAATTTTGAGCTTTTCACATACCGTTTTGGCTGTTAACCTAAAATCCGAAAGAATGAGCTCAGGTTTAAACCCTGCCGCAATTTGGAGGTCCGATTGAAGAGCTTTTTGAAACTTCTTTTTATTCCAAACATTTAACCTGCCCTTGCGAAGCACAGGTAAGGCCACCGCCTCTTCCAAGCTGGGGGTTGAGATGCATTTAAATCCTTCGTTTTCAAAAAGTTTGAGGTAACGGCCGCTGGATGCCACTAAAATTTCACAGCCGTCAGACCTCAGTGCCTTACAAATTTCCAACGGACGTGTGCTGTGCGCTAGGAATTCGCACTCCGGCAAACAAAGAATCTTTGCCATTTAAACTTCCTCCACATTCATCTTGAAGGAACTTTGGAAATGGCTCCGACGTCCAGTCCCATTCATTCCAAATTAAACAATCTTCGGCGAGTTCGTCCAAAGGTATCATTTAAATTGAAAATTGTAAAGTTTGGGTAACTAGTCTAGTAAATTCACCATTTCCACCTGAATACGATTCACCAATTCGGAAGTTACTTCGATTTTAGCATCCTCATATTTAGGCGGACCAGGAGGGTCCAGTCTAATTTTAGCATTATTGCTAAAACCAATTTCTTCTTTAGGAATTCCTAAAATGTTTTTGTCCATCTTCCCATTGCGATTTTCATCATGGTGAAAGGCCAACGCATAGCTTCCTGGCTTTAATTGCTCTAAAGTAAAAGTAAAACTTTTCTCAGAAATTTCAAAACATTTAGCAGATACCACCCGATTGGCATCATCCGGAAAACCATCTGGTCCTGAAAACATGGAGTAGCAGAGCAATCCTGATGTGTTTTTTAAACCTGTGATGTTAACTTCCAGAGAGACGGACGATGTCACCTGGGTGGGAGCGGGAGTGGGCTCCGTTTCATTTGTGACTTCTTTGTTACCAGATTTCTCTAGCGGTAACGAACCAGGAGTGGCTGCACTGGTGGGTTGAACGTCGTTTGCCACCACCACTGGAACACTAGGGTCCTCACCTTTTCTGTTTCCTTTCTCCTTTTTAAATTCAATTTTGTCCACCAATTCTAAAGTTTTTGGTCCACATGAGTTTGTAAATAAAATCCCTAATATCCCCAAAAATGCAAACGAAGCTCCCTTTTTTTTCACGATACGGCTCTCCTATAAAGTGGTATTTCGAATAAATCACTTTTGGAGGAGGAAGTAAAATATACTCTGCAATGACTCTGTTTTTTTTGGTCTCAATGCCCCTGTTTTAATTCCCAATACACCCTAATTCGTACCTGATGGAATCAAAGCGGTATCCACCACACTTTGGGCCATCTTTAGAAATCGAAGGGCCTTCGAAGCCGCTGGATGCTTTGAGCCCAGGCTTAAAACCATACGATTTGCCTGGTTTAATTCTCTTAGCCACTTTTCCTTTAATTCGTTCATGGAATCAACCAAAGGCTCTGATGGAGAAGGTTTGTGAAGTTTTAAATAAAGTGTGAGTCCCATTTGTTGAGACAACTCCAAACTGATTAACTTCATTGTGCGTTCCGCTCCCTGGCTAGATTCCAGCATCAAGAGTTCCTCCTCCTGAAGCTGCAGATTTAACCGATCCAGCCACTGACCTAAAAACTGTGTTACTTCATCATGAAACATTTGGGATTGTTGAAGCGACCATGATTTTAAATCTCCCGGAGGGTCAAAGAGTTCACATCCCAAAATCGTAAACCGTTCGGAGTCGGAACAGTGCCGAAATTCTTGTGTGGGAATTTGATTTTGATATAAGAACTGCACCATCGCTTCATCATAAGGTAAAGGCTCCTGAAATAGTGGTCCTTTTGAGCTGATGTTTTTGGGATGGAGGTAGTCCATCACTGAAGTACTAGGGAGGGCTGTACCCTTAATAAAGGGATCCTGGCTTGCGGCAAAGTTATGAGTTAACCCAAGGATGTGTCCCATTTCATGAACTAGCGTAAATTCCAATTGCCCCAACCCCGCCTTTTTCTCAAGTTCCGGGTTTACGTCCATTTTGGCACTGATGATTTGCCCCGTCAACGGATCCACCAGACTCCAACCTTTCCCATCCCACTTAGAGTGAGTGCCCGGAAGGGCTCCCACGTAGGATTCCAGAAAGCTAAACTCCCTAGAAAAATTCTGTCCTTTGGCTAATGCGATGGCCTCAAATCCAATGAGTTCATTCCAATATTTTGCTGCATTTTTAAAAGCCGTTTCAAATTGAGTTTTCCCAAAAACAGGATCCAGAATAAACCGAAGCGGCCTATTGGGATGAACCCAGGCAAACTGCAAACCAAAAGGCTCCCCTAACCCAAAATCAAACAAACCTTTTTGAAGTTTTGATTGCACATCTCCAGCCAAAACAGATTTCCCTTCTGGTAGAGCCATTGCAGATCTTTGTATCAATCGGACGGACCACCCACCCTCACAAGCAAAGCTAAGCTCATTCGGATGATGATTAGCGATTTCTTCGCACTTAATCGGGTTATCTTGATTCCAAAAGGTAGCTGTCCATTGGCAAGAGTCTTCCAAGGACACCGATTCTCCCGAGCAGTCTCCTCTGAGCTCCAGCCCTTCCTCCTGACTTCCCAATTTTCGAAAGGTTCCTTGAATGGTACCCCGAGAGAGATACCCCGCGGAAGCACCTAGGTTATCGGGTCTGGCTTTTCGAAGGCTTCCCGAAAACCCCGTAAGACGGGATTTTTGAGCGGCTACTGCAGGTTCCAATATCGTAAAAAGATAATCAACCACTATGTTCTCAGGGGACTTAAACTGATGGAGTCGATTGTTTGATCTCCTGCTGGCGCAGGCACTTAACACGACCAGAGGAAGGAAGCCGTAAATGAATGTCAATGAAAACACCGATTGCACTCCTTTTGAGACAAGCTTGAGCGCCGGGAACGTTCTTTGGTTTCCAGTATTTTTGCATTTTTCTGTAAAAAAACGAGTCCAGAGGGCGGAAATCTTAGCCCAGGGGCCCCAAGGAATGGGTTGACGAAGGCGATGTCTTGTGATAGCCAGCTTCTTCGCTATGATTTTTTCTAAGACCAGAGGTTCAAACATGAAAGCCGCAATTCACCCTAAATATGGCCCCAGCGAAGTTCAATGTGCATGTGGGCACACATTCCCTACCCGTAGCACTAAGTCTGTGTTAAAGGTGGATATTTGTTCCAACTGCCACCCTTTTTATACCGGTAAGCATAAAGTCGTAGATACGGCAGGTCGTATTGAACGCTTTAATCGCAAATACGCCAAAACCCCTACTGCCACCAAGTAGTTCTTTTTTTGACCACTTTGCCGCCCGACGTTTACTCCCTAACTGGAGCATCGTTGGGCTTTTTTGTGTTTTGATCGACTGGATTTTCCAAAGGGGTGGATACTTATGTTAATGGACTTTCAAATTCAGAAATGCTCTAAAATGGAGCGTCGATTTTTGGAATTGGACAGCTTGCTCTCCCAGCCAGAGGCAACATCCAATTCCCGGGAGTTTAAGAAGTTAAGTAAAGAACGGTCGGCCCTGGAAATCCCTGTGGATCAATTTCGCAAGTGGAAGTCTCTGGATAAACAACAAAAAGAGTGTTTGGACCTCTTAAACGAGTCCCAGGGAGAATTGGCCCAAATGGCTCGAGAAGAGCTCAAAACCATTGAAGAAGCTAAAGAATCACTGGAAAAAGAGTTATTTCTAGCTCTCCTACCCCAGGATCCCAATGACTCCCGAAATGTCATTCTGGAGCTTCGTGCAGGTGCTGGTGGAGATGAGGCCAGCCTTTTCGCCAGTGAGCTATTTAGAGGTTATGTCCGCTTTTTGGAGGGGTTTAAGTGGCGCATTGAAATTCTTTCCCAGAGCGAAAATGAATTGGGTGGACTCAAAGAAATTTGTGCTCTTGTGGAGGGTGAAAATGTCTACAAGCTGCTTAAATATGAAAGCGGGGTGCACCGCGTTCAACGGGTTCCCGCCACAGAAGCCCAAGGCCGGGTCCACACCAGCACCATCACCGTGGCCGTATTGCCAGAAGCAGAAGACGTGGAAGTGGTGATCAATGAAAACGATTTACGCATCGACACCTACCGAGCCGGCGGTGCAGGGGGCCAGCACGTAAACCGCACGGATTCCGCGGTACGCATCACACACCTGCCCTCCGGCATCGTAGTGGCCTGCCAAGATGAGAGATCCCAAATTAAAAACCGTGCCAAAGCCATGAAGGTTTTACAATCCAAGCTCCTGGAAGCCGCCCAGATTGAAAAAGACAAAGCCATATCGGAAGATCGCAAAAGCCAAGTGGGCAGAGGGGACCGCAGCGAGCGCATCCGGACTTATAATTTTCCCCAATCTCGCATCACCGACCACCGCATTAACTTTACAACTCACGCCATTGGTGATTTCATGGAAGGAGCCATGGGTGAACTCATAGACCAGCTACACAAGTACTATCTACACCAAGAAATGGAACGCCAAGCCCAAGAGCCGTATTCCTAATCCACCACCAGAGGTTCTTCTGTGACTCAGCCGCCCGAACAAAAACCTTGGACCGTGGGTGATGTGCTCCAGTGGACCGCAAAACGCCTTAGCGAGTTGGATTTTCCCACACCCCGATTGGACGCTCAGCTCCTTCTCTCCTCCGTAACTGGCCTAACCCGTCTCCAATTGTACACCCACCACGATCAGCCCCTGACCCTAGAGGAACGACAAAAGTTTCGGCAATTTGTGCAAAGGAGGCAAAAAGGAGAGCCCATAGCCTACCTCTTAAATCGCATAGACTGGGCTTCTTTGGATTTGTACGTTGATTCCCGGGTTTTGATCCCACGCCCGGAAACCGAATCTATGCTAGAGTTGATCTTGAGTTGGCATTCTTCACAGAAAGAACAACCCTTGGTTATTTTTGATTTATGCACAGGATCTGGCTGCTTGGCATTGGCTTTAGCCAGAGAATTTCCCAATGCAAAAGTGGTGGGAGTAGACATTTGTGAAAAAGCTTTAGAAGTGGCGCAAATTAATCGTAAACGCAATCATTTAGACCGAGTTGAATTTTTACTGGGCGATGTGACTTCCCCAAGTCTACTTGAATACCTGCAAAAAATTTGGGGGAAAGTGGATATCTTGGTTTCAAATCCGCCTTATGTGTCGGCAAGTGAGTGGGAAAAGTTAGAGGCTTCCGTTAAAGACTTTGAACCGAAAAAAGCACTCGTCTCTGCAGACCTAGGTTTACAAATTGCAAAAAAAATGATTGAGGGATTAACCTCCTGCGGTGCGTTTGAAAACGTGCGGTCTTTTCTGATGGAACTTGCTGAGGGTCAACCCCAACAACTTTTCGGAAATCATAAACTTCCCGCACAGCCTTATTCGTTAGAAAAAAAAGACTGGCCTATTGGCGCGTTTTTTTCGTGCAGCGATCTGGAAAATAAACAGAGATTTTTGGGATTTAGGAGCCCATTCAACCATGAAAACTAGAGAAGAGAATGCCAGTCTTCTAGACAAGATTTTGGTACGTTGGTGTGTTCCCTTAATTCGAAAAAAAGGAAAAATAGACGCTTCTGATATTGAACCCACACCACCCAGATATGATCGTCTGGAAGTCATTGCCATGCGCTTTAAGACCATCGTGGAATCGGATTTTTTTTGGCGCGTCGTTATGGCATTCAGAAGACGATTTATCTTAATCAGTATTTTGATTTTTATTAGATTAGGCGGTGATTTTTTACAACCTATTTTTCTGAGAAAAGCCCTTCAACAGCTGGAAGTAAACACGTCAACCGATTTCCTTAAAACCATTGTTTTAATCATAACGGTTATGTTTTTGCTGAGTTTAGTAAAAGCCAGGCAACTTTTAGAAAGCTTTAAATTAACTTGGTCCATCCCTGGGTTTCTTAGACACCTGATTTATAAAAAAACACTTCGACTTTCCGCCGTGGAACGATACAAACACACCACGGGTGAAATTGTTAACCTATCTACCCGAGACTGCGACTTGGCTTCCAGTTTACCCTTTTCTCTGGAGCTTTTTTTCTACCCCATTTCCATTTTGGGATACATCTATTTGCTGTATAGCTTTGTTGAAAGTTGGGCTTTTGTGATCGTGGGCACATTGGCCCTAGCATTACCCCTCACCAAAAAGTTTGAAAAAACTCTAAGGGGATTCTCTGCTCAGTTAAGAGAAATTTCCAAGGAAAGGCTGGGCTTTCTCTCGGAGGTCTTCACCGGAATTCGTGTCATAAAATTTTATGGTTGGGAAAAACCCTTTCTTAAAATGGTTGGGCATGTGCGACAAAAAGAAGTGGCTGTTTTGCAAAAAAGAGCTCTTACCGTAGCCACCGTGTCGTTTTTAACCAATACCGTGCAAAACTCCATCGCTTACGCCGCTTTGGTGTTTGCCAGCCAAAGCAAAGGCCAAATCGATATCGCCATCCTTTTTCCCGGGATGCTCATCATCAATTCCCTATCTTCCATGTTGGCTTCCATTCCAGACTCTCTTCAATCTATCGCCGATATGCGGGTGAGTTTCCACAAAATCAAAAACTTTCTAGATAAGGAAGAGGCCCAGGACCATGTGTCTATGAGCGTCCCCGCAGGTGCCATTCAGGCACATCACGCGAGTTTTAGGTGGCCCGCTACGGCTGTGGGAGATGTTCCCGTACTGCGTGGCATCAATTTAAACATTAAGCCTGGTTCCGTGGTGGCGGTGATTGGGTCGGTGGGCTGTGGAAAAAGCGCACTTTTGCAGGCTTTGGTGGGTGATCTCATCTTGATGGAAGGGCAAAAACATGTGGGAGGAGCCGTTGCTTATCTTCATCAAATCCCTTGGAATATCAATGCAACCATTAAAGAAAATATCGTCTTTTTTCAAGAGTGGGACGAGTCCATTTACAACCAAGTCATCATCGCCACAGGATTATCAGATGACCTCAAAACCTTGCAGCATTTAGACGAAACAGAAATTGGTGAACGGGGTATCACCTTAAGCGGTGGTCAAAAAGCACGGGTGGCACTGGCCCGTGCCGCTTACTGCGCGCTAAAAAACAAAGTAGAAATTATGTTTTTGGATGACCCTTTCGGAGCGCTTGATGATGGGGTGGCAAGAATTATTTTTAATCAACTTTTTCATGGCCTACTTCGGGGGAAAACCATTTTATATGCGACTCATCGCTTGGATTTTGTGTTAAAAAGTGATTGGTTTCTTTTTGTTCAAGAATCCACCATTCACCAGCAGGGCACTCCAGACCGATTACAAAATTCCGGAGGAACCCTTCAGTCCATGTGGGAAAAATTCCAAAAA
Organism: Silvanigrellaceae bacterium; assembly: GCA_044339525.1. Classification (GTDB taxonomy): domain Bacteria; phylum Bdellovibrionota_B; class Oligoflexia; order Silvanigrellales; family Silvanigrellaceae; genus JBIIVH01. The sequence continues at coordinate 10,215 of JBIIVH010000053.1, forward strand.
TCCAATCCCACTCTTTCCCTTTCCTCTGAACAACCAGCTTTTGCCCCCGATTGGAACGCGTCCCAACTCACAAACTGGAAACGAATTAAGGCAGAGTCTCAAAATAAAAGAACACCCCGTCACAAACTGGTCACTGAGGAAACACTTCAGGGAAGCGGCCTGCGGTGGAATAGTTTTTACCGATACGCTTCCATATTACTTCCCTCGGTGGGAGCCATAACGGTTTTTATCTTGAGTGCTACTCCATGGGCACTAGAAGTGGGGGGTAGGCAGTTTTTAAATCAATGGTCTTTAAACGCCATCCCCTTTTCATCTCAACAAAATTTCATCATTTATCTGGGTTTGCTCCTTTTTTCTGCCTTCGTGGTGCGCGCCAGGCTTTATACCGTCTTTTTGGGAGGGGTAAGGGCAGGGACCACTTATTTTAATGCTATGTTGTCTTCGATTTTAAAAGCTCCTTTGGCTTTTTTTGAATCCACTCCACAAGGCCGAATTTTGAGTCGATTTTCCACTGATTTTTCTTCCATAGATAACTCACTTCCCTCCCTCTTTGGTAACTTCATTTCCACTTTTTTTCTCATCTTGTTTTCCATATTACCTATGGTTCTATCCAGCTGGAAACTGCTGTTTTTGGTGATTCCTTTTTTAATCATCTACCAACAATTATTTAAGATTAGCCGCCAAACATCTCTACAAATCAATGCTCTGGCTTCTGTGATTCGAAGTCCTTGGATGTCCATGCTCGCGGAAACTCCGCCAGGCCTTACCGTGATCCAGTCCATGAAGTCCGGAGAACTCTTTCTTCAAAAATTTGTGACTTTAATCAATAAACACATGTCTGCAGGATTCACGCAAATTGGGTGTAATATATGGTACACTCAGAGGCTTGAAATGGTGGGCCTGGGGCTCGTGGGTGGTTACTTAGTGCTGATGCACACTCAAGGCAGCAGTTCCGTTTGGTCGGCGGTGGGGCTGTCCTTTGCCTTCCAGTTGGTGGGAGCATTCACCCAAATGGCAAGAAACGCTCGCATGCTGGAATCACAATTTAATAGCGTGTACCGAGTGGAAGAGTATTCCCAACTGGCACCTGAATTCACACACAACCCCCAAGTCACTCAGCCGAGCTGGCCCGCTTTCGGGAAAATTGAATTTAAACAGTTTTCCGTGAAATATCGAAAAGACTTGGATTTTGCATTAAAAAACATCAATCTTTCCATTGAACCGGGTGAAAAAATTGGTGTCATAGGCAGGACGGGCGCTGGAAAAAGCACACTCTTTCTAGCACTGACTCGAATTCTACCCATTGATCCCCAGATGATTTGGATTGATGGCATGGACATATCCAGAGTGGACTTAGGAGTGCTTCGTTCCAAAATCACCGTGATCCCACAAGATCCCGTGCTCTTCTCTGGCACCTTGAGATCTAATTTAGACCCTTTTCAAATCCATTCCAACGAAGACATCACCCAAGCCCTAAAAAGAGCCCACTTAACTCACATTTGCCCTTCAGGAGAGACTTCCTCGCAAATTTCCATCCATGAAAATGGTTCAAATCTCAGTGTGGGAGAACGACAATTGGTTTGCTTGGCAAGAGCACTGCTCACCCGCAGTCGAATTTTATTGATAGACGAAGCCACCGCAAACGTGGATGTCATCACGGATGCATCCATTCAGGAAACGCTGGAAACCCAATTTAAAGAATGCACCCTAATCGTCATCGCCCACCGAAAGTCCACCCTCGATAAAATGAACCGAGTGTTGGTGGTGCAAAATCACACCATCACAGAGACCACCACCTGGAAAGAAGTGGCTCAGACGGATAATTCCAAGCAAACACCCTGACCATAAGCGGCTCTAATTTTGATGCCATCGGTTACGGCACCCAACGCCACTCTCAACTCATAAAGCTTTCGATCCACTGCATTGCTAGAAACATGCACGGGACCCCAACAATTTGATTTCAGTGTCTCTTTAGAAACCATCTTAGGATAGTTTTGAACCAAAAGCACCAAAATGCTCAACTCTGTCTGAGTCAAAATCCGAGTTCCCTTGGGTCCAATGATCTGTTTCATGGACAGCTGAATTTGAATGCCACCAAAATCAATTTGCTTCAGACCCAATTTCTCGTAATATTCTTCCACTCTGGCTTGATATCTAGCCAATAACTCCTTAGATCCAATGGGTTTTTTAATAAAATCGTTAGCCCCGGCCGCTAAGGCACGCACCACAGATTCATCAGAAGGATCGCCCGTGAGCACAATGATGGGCACCAAGGGATGCAGAGATCGGATCAAGGGAATTGAATCTAATCCACACACATTAAGTCCCAAATGGATATCCACAAACACCGCACTGGGGTGGTGGATCTGGAGCGCCAGTCGCAATTGAGCAAAATTGGAAACACTCACCGACTGAACATCTAAAATCTTTTCAATGATGGCAGATATTAAGGGCTCATCATCCAACGTGATCACCAAGGTTTTGGACACTGGCGGGTCGCTGGGGGAGTTTTCCTCCTGAATTCTAGATGTTTTCTTGGCTCGGACGGCGTCCATTCATTCCCTCTTTCAATAAACACAAGATCTCTAAGGGAATTTCACAGGTTAGTCAAATGAACAACTTTAAAAATTCGGAGCATTGGGTTGAAATTTGCCTTAGATCCTGAGCCGCTAAACCCAGTGATTCCAACTCGCCTACATCAATGGCGGTGGACCTGGTGTAGTCTTTAAATCCAAATTGGTTTCGATGGGCTAACGTGTCTGAAAGTTTAAGTATTTTAAGTGCCGACTGATCTTCAGGACTTAATTTTGCCATTTGGGCCTCAGGACTATCATGAAGACTGATGTAAAGCTGTAGCCTTTCCGATAGCTTCCATTGCTCCAACACCAAAGCCCCTAGGGAACTGTGTTTGGAGGTGCCTAAAGCCTTTTCTGCCGCAGACAAGTCCGTGGCATGGGTTTTGCAGTAACGGGTGAGTGTGGAGATGGTTTCTGGCTCATTAAAATGCATAAATACAATTCCAATGTCATGCAACAACCCTGTGATTTGCAGCTCATCAGCAAAGGGATGCTTCAATTTTTTGGCAATGGTGTAGGCCACTTGCCCCACATAGGCTCCATGTTTCCAAAACTCATTAACACTGATGATCCCACCAAAATCCAGCTTGTAGCTACTCGCCATAGCATTAAGCATCACCAATTGACGCAACGTGGTTAGACCCACTCTCCCAATGGCGGTTTTTAGGTCGCTGGTGGGGTTTGTTCCTCCTAAGAAGGCGCTATTGGCCAACCGAAAAATATCGGAGGAAAGACCTGGGTCAGAGGAGAGAATTCTAACTAATATAGCAACTTCAGGATCGGCTTTGTATAGGTGCACCAAAGCTTCGCGGGCCACCTTTGGAAGTGCGGGAATCTGAAAGGATACGTCGGTGCTCATGAATACGTCCTGTCTATTTGACTTTTAGAGTAGCAGCACAACTTGAGTTACTTTAATCTTCCTATTAATATGTATCAAGTATTTTCGAATAACAATCAACCTCAATTTGACGTCACGACCACCAGTAAATGAGGCTCAACTTGGACACAAACGAATATTCTAACGGTTTTTTAGAGTCTTTAAAAGAAGTTTTTGTACTATATGACCCCGTTCAGGACCACGTCCAATTCATCAGTCCCAGCATTGAAACGGTTCTGGGATACACCCAAGATGATTTTATGAGCGGAAAAATTCGATTTAAGTCTCTGATAGATAAATCAGATTTGCTTTTTTTTAATGAAGTTTTCAGTCGATTCTTTTACGGTGATTCCATCAACCGGTTTCGTCTAGAACTGTTGCACGCCTCCCAATACAAGCTCACCACCTCCTGGACAGCGGGATACAAAGCTCCCTATTGGTACTGCCTCATTCAGGACATTTCTTTTATTACCAATGTAGAAAATGATCTTCTCAGAGAGAGAGCCCGTTTGGAACTTATCATTGATAAGGTAACAGACATCGTTTTTCAAACAGATGCCAAAGGACTCGTGCTCTATGCCAATTGGCGGGCGGAACAAATCTTAGGTGTCCCTGTGTCTGAAATTCTATGGCGACCACTTTTGAGCTATTTGAATCCAGGGCTAGGTCATGAGAAAGCCGTCCAAAACTTAAAAGAATATTTCTCTTTTAGCACCACACAAAACCCGCCCCTATCCGATTTAAATGATGTGGATTTTGTCCACATCAAACCCAATGGCAGCCGTGTCTATCTCGTGATCAGCATCACTTCCGTGCTTTCCAAAGAAGGAAAGGTGGTGGGAAGAATCGGCACCATCCGAGACGAAACCGTTCTTGAAAAGAAAAAACAAGAACTCTTTGAAGCGAGCCGCTTTAGCTCCTTAGGCCAGATGGCGGCAGGTGTGGCCCATGAGATCAATAATCCCCTTGCCGTGGTTTCTTTAACGTTGGAAAATTTGAGGGACGAATGGAGTGAGCAGGGTAAGGTGCTTCCCAACGAACCCATGCAAGAAAATTTTGAACGCATTGAAACCTGCATCGCACGGATCCACCAAATCGTAAAAAGCCTTCAATTGGTTTCGGGTGTCGTTCCCCATGAAAAAATGACTGAGGTAAAACTTTCAAACATTGTACAATATAGTCTGGATCTGTGTCGAGAAATGTTTGAAGGAGAAGGCATTCAAGTGCACACTTCTGATTTTCAAGACTTCCAGGTGAAGGGCAAACGGGGAGTCTTATCTCAGGCCGTATTTAATATCATGCAAAATGCCTTTGAAGCCACCAAAAGAAATCATTCATTGGTAAGATGGGTCAGAGTGACCAGCAAACTTTTTGACGGAAAGGTAGCACTAACGATTGAAAATAGCGGACCTCTCATCCCCGAAGCAGAGCGGGTACGGGTTTTTCACCCGTTCTACACCACCAAAGACGTGGGCAAGGGATCTGGTCTGGGGCTTTCGGTGGCCAAAGGAATCATTGAAAGTCACGGTGGACAATTGTATCTACTCCCTGATACTGCCAATACGACCTTTCAATTTGAATTTGCGTGAGGCAGTTTTAAGGGAGGCTCCCGTTGCATCTCATTTTAGTCCGTCATGGTCGAACCCACTACAACGCCCAACGAAGATTTCAAGGTCATGCCCAAATCCCATTGGATCCCAATGGAAGAAAACAAGCCCAGTTGTCGGCACAGATCATCCTTAACTTGGTGGGGACGGCCAGTAGTCCCAAAAGGCACTGCAGGGAGTTTAGATGTTCTGATCTTTTGCGCGCCGCCCAAAGTGCCGAAGCCATTTATCAAACACTCCGTCAAGCCCACCCAGTGGGAACCTTCTCCCCTTGGCCTCAGGAAATCACGTGGGATCCCAATCTTAGGGAGATAGCCTGCGGAGAATTAGAACACTACACAGCAGCAGAATACCAATCTAAGTTTCCGGGAAAGCTAGAGCAATATCTCAAAGAATACGATGAAAACCCAAGGCACGCCAAATACCCAGGGCCTGGCTCCGAATCCAGGCAAGACCTCATGAATCGGATCCGTATCGTGTTTGACGATCTGACCTCAAAACGTTTTCCATCATCTTCCTTGCCCGATTGCGTGGTGTGGTGCACCCATGGCGGTACCATTGACGGCATCTTGGAACACCTAGAGATAGCCCTTCCTGGTAAAAAACTGGTGGGTAATTCAGATGTATTACTTCTAGAAGAATCAGACCTCAAAAAATACGCCTTGGTGAAGCATTTTAATGTGGGACAAAGCGTTGCCGCACGTATCGTACCCGATTTTTGTTAATCACATTCAAAATTGGAAACCGGCACGGGTGCCGTTCCCGAGGCAAAGGTCACAACCTGAAATCCGGATGTATTTTGCAGATGCCCTTCCAGATTATAACCTCCTGACCCCGTAACTTTAACATCCGTGACCAGTCCCAGCTGCGAGCTCTCGCCCTGCGTCTTCGTTAGATTAAGGGTTGTAAACATCCTTCGAATGGGTTCCTCATTTACAGTTTGACTCAAAGGTGTCACATCAAACTCAGGTACACGGGGGCTACCCGATGTGGCCACGCTCGATCCGTTGGTTCCAAAGAAGTCAGTCAGAGTGCTTGCAAAATTAGGCACAGAACTCACCACCTTAATGGCATAACCCATCAGCTTCGGATTCCCACTCTGAGTGATGGCATTTTGGCCTTCGTTTTGAAGATAAAGACGAGACTGGTAATATTGATTTAAATCAGGGTTTTGGGGATCAGTCTGTGGAAGCCTGCACAAATACTTGGAAGCCAGCACGGACCTTACTTTACTCGCATTGTTGTTGGCAACTGTAATGGGAGCCAAATTGGTGCCTACGAGATTTTTGGAAACAGGGGAAATAAATTCATTTCCGGCCACGTCTTTGAACTTAACACGAAGTCTAAAATCCCTTTCCTCCGCAAACGGGTATTTAAAGGTAAATGTAAACGTATCAGCGGTACGACTAGAGCTCTCAACCATAATAGGAGAAGAAGAACTGGCTCCATCCAATCCTGATAAGGTAAAATCGCTCACAAATGGAGCCCCGGAAATTTCTGTTACCTTAAATTTCGCCTCAATTACGGCATTTGCAACGGCAGGAACATACTGAGAAGGGCTCTCCCAGGCTATTGTAGGAGGGGTATCATCAAATAAAAACGAGATAAGCTGAGCAGCCCCAATGATCTTTTCTTCATTCACACAATTTGCGGAACTCAAATCGCCATCTGGGCAAACTCTACTTGTTAAAGTACCTACCACATAGGCTTTTGCTGGCATTCCAACGGTAATGGAGGTTTCTGGAATTTCAAGATCCATGGAACTCTGAAATCCTGAAAGGGAAGACACTGATGGCTGTTTTAACTGCTCAAGGGTACTAGGCACCACTATGGAATCACCACCAAATCCATAGTAAATTTTGAGATTGGGGGCGTAAACCTCCACGAGACTGGATGCCAGAGGGAGTCCCGATGAACCCAGTAAACTCAAATTAACGGGTAAATACCTCTTATTTTGGACGGTTTTGCTTACCATTGCATAACTAGCACTGCTTTCTATAAAGGAACCCGCCGAAAGAGTCATGGACTTGGCAAAGGGAGCGTTGGCAGCCGCCAACATCCCAATCTCCTGACTCACCTGACTAGGATTAGTTACCTTTACAGATTCATTCCCTAAATCATCAAAACATTTTACGGATATTTTCGGTTTGGTATAAGTAGGTGGGATCGAAACAAAGGAAACCGTCGCCATTCCAGAAGATCCCCCTTCTAATTTTTCAGGGATGAGTTGTATCTGAAATCCAGCGCTACTTTCCGGATCGGTTTCATTTCTAACGGTGGCCGCATCACAAAGAAAATAGGGATCGTCGGAAACGGCTTCCACTCGCACCGCCCGAGATCCCGTGTCCTGCTTAAAATCCAAAAAGGACCGTAGATTAAAACTAGGTGCCGTGGTGTCTTTAATCAGCTTCGTCTTATAGGCAGGTGGTACCTTGAAAGGAAACCGTGCGGGTGCGATCGTCTGGAACTGCACCAGATATTCACCCTCCGCACCGCTTAAAAAAAACTCCCATTTATGATTTAAGCCCAGTTTTTGCTGCTCGTAAATCACGGCTCCCTTTGGATCCGTGAGAGTACCCACAACCACTACCTCATTGGACACAAGGTCTCGGGTTTTGGGGGGTAAGAAACTCAAATCCAATCTTGTAATGTACTTTACGGACTGCAAAGGAACACGTGCGGGGTTGGAAAGTCCACCCGAATCCACGTTTAATACAGCTCCGGAGCTTTCATAAGCATTTCCACTGTCTATAATGGTAACCACTCCCTTTCCATGGGAAGATAACTTAACATCGTCCCCCGTGGAGCATCCAAGTACAAACAAAAGACCTAAAAAGAGGGGCTTCCAGCTTAATTTTTGACTTCCGCTAGAAATTTGTTCATGAGGAATTTTAATCTTTTGAATCACTTCTGAGACCCTCGCTGCAATCTTCTTCCTGTTCTCTATACATCGTTCATAGACGATGAATTCTTTAGCAAAACATCAAATCTTTTGATTTTATATACAAACACTTCTGGAAACCAACTGGGAAATGTGAACCTGAATTTACCTAGTTCCACAAATTGGGCTTTGTGAAGCTAGCCGGCAAGGGTTTCTTGATTTTGACCAAAGTATTCCATGATCATATTGATGAGAAAGTTTTTTCTCTCGTTGGACGTGTTTAACAGACTCAAACCTAAAAAGATGCGATCGTCTTTTCGGGTGCTCCAGCGAACCTCTACGCTGATAGGTAAAAGCATATGGGCAGATAAACTTTTCATCATGTCATCTGTGATCTCTTCAAACCAGAGTGACAATCTTACTTTTCTGGCTAAATATACATCTGTTTCAATGGCCAAACCATCCAGTGAATAGTTGAGTAACTTGGCTTTTGACCCTTCGCTCAGGCGAATTTTTAGGGGCTTCTCCCTCGAAACTGCATATCGTTTTGTTTTTCTCACATCCTGGATGCGGATGTTAAAGAGCGCCGTGTCGTAAATATCCTGAAATTCCCCCACCAGTGGCTCACACTCATATCCCAACATCAGTTCTTCTATGTGTTTCATGTGAAATAGTTTTTCGCTAAATCGAACATTTGCTGGCAAGATCTCTTGAAATTGTCTGATTTCCATTTCCATTTGTTTTTTGGTGGTAGGCCCCATCATCACTCGAAAAGGCTCACACACATCCTCCAGTCGCTTGGCAAAGTTAACAGCCTCACCCACGATCGTAAAATCCACCCGTAGGCCCGCTCCTAAGTTTCCAAAAAAGGCCTGACCCGTATTAATTCCAATTCTTAGGGGCAAAATAAGCCCTTCCCGATTCTCCCTACAAAACCCGTTGATGGAATCCGCAAACTCCCGTTGAATATCTATGGCTGTGCGTATGGCGGCGGTGGCATGGTTTTTAAGAGCATCTTTATTTAACGATGCATCTAAACTAAATCCAAAGAAACACAGGATCCCATCTCCCAAGGTTTTATCAACAATCCCACCGTTTTTATGAACCAAGGTGCAGATCCTCTCCACACCCTTTCGTAGATCCCTAAAGACCACTCCAGGTGAGTACTTCTGGGCCCTTAGACTAAAACTCTCCACATCTATAAACATCACTGTGATTTCCACTTCACATTCTTTTACCTTAAGCAAATTGGGATTTCGTTTTAATCTTCCCAGCAACTGGGGAGACACCAAGCCTTCCATGGCCTGCGTCACCTGCACGGCATAGCGATCCAGCCGTATGGCTCCTTTTGCCGTTGCAAAGGCAGAAGTTACAACAGCACAAATCACGCTTTGATACCAAGGAATGATCATATCAAATACACAAAAAGCTCCCATTCCCAAGACGAGGATGCCTAGAATTACAATTCCCCGAAGTCTTATGTTTTTTCGAGAGGAATGATTAATGTTGATCAAAAATAAAGGAACACAAAACGCAAACGTAATCATCCAGGAAAATAAAAACTCGCTCCCCACAAAGCTCAACCATCTACCACTTAAAACACTTTGAATAAGTGCCGCATGGATAAATCCCCCTTCTATAATCCCCACAGGTGAAGGCTTTAGGTCTGTATTTCCCGTGTGAAAAGCAGGAATGATCAGCACAATATCCTGTTCTTTTATGTCAGGATTGGCTTCTCCTGACTTAGACCACTTAAAAATAGGTCCTAGTTCCGCTGCCAGTTGGTAGTAAGAACTTCTGGGGTGAAAATTGGGTTGTGCTAGACCCTGTCGATTGGGATAGATGGTTTTGCCATCTACTTGAAGTAACTGATTTTGCCAACTAAATTGACCTGCCGCATTTAATCCAAGACTCGGAAGCCAGGCATTGTTGGAGTAGGAAAAGTAGGGTTGGATAAGGCTATTATCGCTGATGTTAATGTGTCCATAATCACTAAAAAAATGATGAAGTGAATCAATGGGACCATACAATAAAGAAACATCCAATACTTCTGTGTCATCCGAGGTTTGTTCTCGGTACTTTAGCTTACTTACGGGCACAGGTTTTGAAAAAATACGTCGTTGTGGGTATTGAGACACAGCAGATACGATGGGTGTGTTGATTTTTGCCACTCGTTTTAAGAAATGGTCAATGTTACTTTGTGTGTGGTTTTTAAGTGTAAACATTTTGTCTATAATTATGACTTTTGGTCTTGATTTGTCTAAACTAAGCAAAAGATCTGCCCATAAATCAAGGGATAAAATCTCCTGATCTCCAAATTCTTCAAACGTTTTATCTCCGTAACCCAGAATTTTAAGCCTCGGGTCCAACGGTGGATCCATCCCTACCAAATTTCTGATTTTAAAGGATAAAGGAGCTCCGATGGAGTGATACAAAAAATTGGAAATGGCAGAAAAAGACAAAAATAAACTCACAATGAGAGCACATACGACAAGGGATCCGAAATCTCGTCTCTCATTGACCGAAAGTTTTCCTAACACAAGGTTCTTCCTTTATGGACTGGCTTTTGCTAACTGCAGATGACAACGGATTCTCTTCGGTCATAAAAGAGACTTTGATAAGCATTTGATTCTCAGTTTTGGTTCACAAATTCCACGTGTCAAAGGTTTGACAAACGTAAGTGTCTGAAAAAACTAAATCAAAAATTAGGAGTTTTATTTTATACAATTCTGTTTTAAAGTAATGGAAACAAATAAACAGTGATAAAGGCAACATGACGTGAAATTCATCTTTTATATTTCGTGGAGTTTGTTTCTTTTTTCTGGATCTCTATTTTCTCATAGTCTCCTACCAGCCTATGCCCAGACCCAGCTCACCCCTGCGGAACCTGACACAGCTACCCCTCAAACCGATGAGGAAACTTCCGTCTCTCAAACCAAACCCCATCAAATTGTGGCTGGTCTTATGGGAGGATTAGTGGCGGGAAGACTGATTTCTTGGAGCTTAAATAAAAAGGTAAAAACCAAATATTATTTAATCAACGAAGGATGGTTTCAGCGGGACACTTACTCTGGAGGTGCCGACAAATGGGGTCATTTTTATACCGATTTTGTGTTTACCAGGCTGATTTATCATGTTTATCGCAATGCCGATTATTCTCAGCAAGATGCCATTCGGTTGGCATTTTTGGAAGATACGATTTTTAGAACACTTTTAGAACTTTCCGACGGATACACTGCCTTTGGGGCTTCCCTAGGTGATATCCTTTTTAACGTGATGGGTTCCTCTTTTGCGGCTTTGCTTCTTTCCCATCCGGAATGGGATGATTTTGTGACGTTCAGCTGGAGTTACGTGCCAAGCACAGATGTTTTGGAAGGGCATCATGGAGAAAAAGAGTTTTCCATCGATTACACCGGAATGGTGTTTTCCCTGGATTTTCATGGCTGGAAGTGGGCCAATCGTTTTCAGTCCGAAACAGTGTCGCGTTTTTTAGAGTTAAGCACCTTCGGAATCAACTACCGTTCCAGACACTATAAACAACCAGACAAATCAAGACGTCAAAGAATCGTAGGTGTGAGCTGGGGGGTAAACTATGCCGCTTACGTGCCCAAAAGTCAGATTGTATGGAGAGATCTCGCTCGAGTGCTGCGCATTCCGGGCACTTATTCAGGTGTGAGTTATAATTTAGACAAAAAAATCTGGGAAATGGATTTAGGACTAAACTATTTTTATTGAATCCACCACTTGGTAACCACATGAGCTACCCACGCGGCGGCATAAGCTAAAGTCAGAGTGTAAAAAAAGGTAATCATGGTCCATTTTTTACTATTAGATTCCCTGCGCAACACCGCAAATGTGGCCAAACACTGTGGTGCAAATATATACCATGCCAACAATGCAAAAGCCGTGGGTAGACCCCATGTTTCCTTAAGTTTTTGTTGCAAAGACTCCAGTCCCTCATCCTCTGCCTTCTCTATGGCAAACACGGTACCTAAGGAGCTAACCATCACTTCTCGTGCCGCAAAGCCTGGAACCAAGCCCACTGCGATGCGCCAGTCAAAACCAATGGGAGACACCAATGGCTCAATGGCATGGCCCATTCTCCCAGCAAAACTAGTATGAATGGCGTCTTGAGGCGCTACGCCTTCTTCGGGTCTAGGAAAGGTAGACAAAAACCACAGCATCACCGAAATGGCTAAAATCATGGTACCCGCCCGCTTTAAAAACGCCTGGCCACGCAGCTTTAGACTCCAAAGAATGTGCCCTAAAGCAGGAACTTTATAGGTGGGAAGGTCCATGGCAAAAGGAGCTCTTTTTCCTTTTACAGCATATTTTTTCAACACCCATGCCACAATCATGCCACTCATGATTGCGCTAATAAAAAGTAAAAACATGGCAAAGCCTTGCCACGTAAAGTACCAAAAGGCTATGGAGCTGGGCACAAAAGCACCCACAAGCAACGTATACACGGGCAATCGGGCGGAGCACGTCATGAGGGGTGCCACCATCATCGTAATGATTCTTTCCCTAGGGCTTTTGATGGTTCGACAAGCCATGATCCCAGGGATCGCACAAGCAAAAGAAGAGAGGAGTGGGACGGCGGCTTGACCCTGAAGCCCCACCGCAGCCATTCCACGATTCAACAAAAAGGCGATGCGAGCCATATATCCCGTGCCTTCTAAAATGAGAATAAAGGTAAAAAGGAGCAAGATTTGGGGCAAAAAGACAAGCACACTTCCCACACCCGAGATCACACCGTCCACCAGCAGATCTTTTAGATAGCCATCGGGAAGGACTCCCCCCACCCCATTTCCCAAAGCTGCGATTCCCTGTTCAATGAGATCCATTGGTGCAGCCGCCCAAGTAAAAACAGCCTGAAACAATAGTAACAAAGTAAACACCAGGACAAGGGGTCCTATCACAGGATGTAATAAAAATTTGTCTAACAAATGCGTTACACGATCTGCCTTTGTGGGACTTAATGTAACTTTTTTAAGCAACTCATCCACTTTTTTTAATTTCGTTTGCACGCTCTCCAAAGTATCCACGGCATCTAGGGAGGAGAGTAGGGAGTTAGGTGCAGACCGTTCCTTTAAAAGTTCGGATTCCAGTTGAAGCAAAAGATCGTTAACGCCAGATTTGTTGAGCGCCACCGTGGGAATCACGGCGCACCCCAATTCCCGGCTCAGCTGTTTAAGATCGAGCTTCAAACCCCTTTTCTGTGCTAAGTCCATCATATTGAGAGAGACACAAAGTCGAACTCCCAATTCCTTTAAATCCAATACAAGTCCCAGCCCACGCTCCAAGTTAGTGGCATCCACCACCACAACAACCATGTCTATGGGTTCGAGGGGGTTGGAAAAAAGAGTTTTTACGGCAATGCGTTCGTCTTCAGACTGAACATCCAAGCTATAGGTACCGGGCAGATCCACGATTCTCACGGATTTTCCATGGGGAGTAAGGAAATGCCCCCATTTTTTCTCTACCGTGACGCCTGGGTAGTTCCCCACCTTCTGATTTCCTTTGGTGAGTCGATTAAATAATGTGCTTTTACCCGCATTAGGGGCACCCGCTAAGGCAATTAAAAATGGCTTCATTTAGACAACCCCTCCACTTGAACCAATTGCGCTTCCCGCTTACCCAGGGCAAGCCTGGCCCCCCTCGTATCGATGGCGATGGGGTCCCCACCCATGGCCTTAGCCACCACCTGAAGCTCAGCACCGGGAATCACTCCTAGCCTCCAAAGGGTTCGTATCGTCTCTTCATCTCCCTCTTCCAAAGGGGAACCAACCCTTTTGAGTTCTATTATCTTGGAAAAATCACCCACCCTAAGATCGTTTAGAGTCACCATACACACCCCTAAAGGAGATTAAACTCCTAACAATGAGAATCATTATCATTATTAATAGGGGTGATTGGGCTTGTCAAGAAAAAAGAGAGGTCATCATTGGACAAAAAGAGACCACGCCATTGACGCCCCTAGAATTGTATGAAAGGCTCAAACCCTCATTTTTAAGGGCTGGAAACATGGACTGGCAGGATCCCATCACCTGGTGGCAAAACGATCGCACCTCTGAAAAGAAGAAGAAAAAAGAAGCAAAACGTCTATTTTGGCAAGAGATCCAAAATATCCATGCCCAGTCCACTTTAGAATCAGACTGGGACATCCAAACCGCTGACCCATCCCTCCTGTCCAAACACCTCGTTTCGGGCACCATTCCCTGGGCTTGGGCTGTGATGAGCGGTGGGAATCGAATTTCACCGGAAGAGCTCAAACAAAACTATCTTCAGCTTGCCAAAAAATGGCACCCCGATAAGCCCAGTGGTTGTGCACTTCGAATGAATCTAATCAATGAGGCTTATCAACTTCTCAAAAATCTGATCAAACCCGGCTCAGTTTAAAATTCTTGATTACATTTTTGTAACAAAATGGTTTCAACGAGACACTTTCGTAACATCTCCTTTCAATTGTGAAAGAAAAATGCACGTCTTGCTTTTTTGAGATCGATTCGATTATCACTAACCCTGCCAGTTGCTGGTGAATAATACTAGGAGTTTTATATGAAACTAAAATCTATGTTAGCTTTTTCTTTGGTTACCTCCATGTCTGCATTCGCTGCACCCAAGGGAATCAAAGGCTCCGACACTTTAGCCGGATTGGTTAGCGATGCCATCATTCAAGGCGGCTTGGAAAATGAACTGACCTATTTGGGCACGGGCTCTGGAAATGGTGAAAAGGCGGCCGTTGCGGGAGAGCAAGGAATTGCACCCATGTCTCGCGAAATGAAAAAAGAAGCTAAGGAAGCTCTTAAGGCCAAAGGAATTAATGTTGTGGAGCACGTTTTGGGCTTGGATGGCATTGCCATTTTTGCTAAACAAGATGCCGATCTTCCTCTGAGCATCGACGTTCCTACTATCACTAAGATCTTCAAGTGCGAGCTCACCAAATGGGAAGAAATCCCTGGCTCTAAAAAGACAGGCGCCATCCAAGTTTTCCGCCGAAATGACGCTTCAGGAACCACAGATGCATTCAAACAATTCACTGGAATCAAAGAATTTGGCGCTTGCGCAAAGGCTTTGGAAGAAACCGTTGACCTGGGCAAAGAGACTTCTGTAAACAAACAAGCCATTGCCTTTGCTGGATTGTCTGGAAAAACTCCTGCCAATGCCATCCTCGCTCTTGCTAGCAAAGCAGGTGCTGCTTCTTACACTCCCACCATCGCCAACATTCGCAATGGCAACTACCCTTTTGCTCGTAAACTTTTTGTTTACGAACTCGAAGGCAAAATGACAGATTCTGAAGCCAACCTGATCGGCAAAATGACGGACCGTTTCTTCATGGATCCTATCCTCGTTAGCCACGGCTTTTTCACTTTGGATTAATTTCTTGAGTTTCTAAAAATCTAAATATATGAAGCGCATCTGGTGGGCACCCCTACCAGGTGTGTTTCTCATTGGCATAGGGGAACAAAAAATGCGATGTCATAGGCCTTTCAAAACGTTCTTTGTGGTGGCATGGGTATTGGCGGGCCTAACGGTGGTCGGTTTTGGATGCACGGGCTCCCCAAAAAAGCGCACTCCCCTGGAGGAACCCGTTCCCTTACCCACCAAGGTAGTGGATCTTATCCCAGATCCAGGACCTAACCCCACTTCCCCTCCCGGCACTCCTCAGCCAGGAGTGAAAGCCGCCAAATGTTTTGAAGAACCCGACACCTCCGTTTTTGTTCCTGCCTATTTAGAAACCAGAAACACACAGTTTAAAGAAGTCACTTACGCCGATCTCCAAAACAAGATCGTTGAGCACTGCTCCGGCTGCCATCAAGCCCCCAACGCGGGAAGCGGAAACTTTCGATATGCCGCTAGCTATGAAGACCAAGAAATGTATATCAATGGCGAAAAACGATTGGTACCTGGCATCCAGTCCACAGCTCGGCAAATGATCGCCAGCATGAACCCGGAGAGGGGAAAAGGTAACAACGGCATCACCACCATGCCTAAAGGAAAATACGATCAAAATCCCAAATACTTTGATGAAATGAGAGCAGAATTGGAATATTGGGCGGGAGCGAACTATCCCAAGGATAAGTTTTACATTCCTCAAACCGACACCAACACAGGGCACCTGCCTTATGTAAATGCCTCCAAATTCAACTCCGATTTAGGCAACTGCATCCCTAAAACGATGGGATCGGATCCAGAGAAAGATGCTTTTTTTAGTAATACAAAAGTATTACCTGAAAAATTATCGCAGACCGATCTTTTTTCTCTAGACTCCCTGGAGCTTGCGGAAAAAGGCACCGTCTCTTACAACGTGGAATACCCCCTCTGGGCCGACAACGCCGATAAAGGCCGATACATCCATTTGCCCTCAAAAGAAACAGAACCCGGAAAGTGGGAACCCATTCCAGCGCAATACAATCGTAAAACATTAGAATTTGATCTTCCTAAGAACACCAGACTCTACAAAACCTTTTACCGATCCATTGTGACCAAGTCTGGAGAAATCAAATTTCGAAAGATTGAAACCCGCTTGATTCTGGTGAGAGATTCCCTTGAAACCCATTTGATGGCATCGTACAAATGGAATCCGGAAGAAACTGAGGCCTTTTTGCAATCTAAAGTCTACCGGGATGGCTCGGGGTGGCAAGATGATAGCTTTGAACTCACTGTCAACGATCAGACCCAAAAGAAAAGACTCTATGCCATTCCAGGTTATCAAAGATGTGTGGATTGCCATCAAGGTAACAGCACGGGGATCCTGGGCTTCTCTGCACTCCAGCTGAATCGAAGGGCTTTTGGCGAGGCTGGCCGGGATTTTCCCACTCAAAAACATGAACTCAATCAGATTGAAAGACTTAAATCCTTTGGTGTGTTGGCGGGTTTTGAATCTAAAAAGGAACTCCCCGAGCTCGAAAACCAAGCCTTTTTTGGAGACCGTGTTCCTAGAAATCTAGAAGAGATGAAATTGCAAGGCTACATGGAAGGCAACTGCGCCCACTGCCACACGGAAAACGGCCTGGCCATCAAAAGTGGCGTCACTCCCCTCAAGCTCAAATTCCCTTCCCTTTACAACATTTCCAAAACAGCTGTGGTGGATCGAGTGACACGCACTTACGTGGACAACACCCAACCGGAAAAGAGTCTAATTTACAAGCGCGTGGCCATGGAGGGATTTAATGATGAAGATGAAGTTCCCATGCCCATGCACACACCCGGTGGGGCCGCCTGCCGATTGAAAACTCTGGTGGCCAATTGGCTCAACGCCTGGCCCGGAGGCACGGTAACACCTGAAAATCGCATTCAAGTGAAATGTGAGCCCAACGACTCTTTCTTTTGGTTGGACTCAGACTTTACCAGCGACAAAGGCCCTTATGTTCCCCGTAGGTCCGACTGGGCAGATCCCGAAAAAGGCATGCCTGAGAAGTTTAGAAATCTAGTAGAAACAGAAGAGCTTAAAAACCTCAGCAAGTCTCTATTCCCTGTGGGTTTTTACGATCGGTCTCAGCTTCAAAAATGTAATTTTCCAGACGATCCCGTTCCCGAAGTTCTTCCCAACTGGGCATTAAGCAACGGCAAATTAAGACAGCCCTGGGGCTCCCGTTTCCTTATCAGTCCTGGAAACTTCTTTTATACGGAAGTTTGCCACAAATGCCATGGAAAAGCAGGAGACGCCAAGGCCGCTATTGCCACTAAGTTAGCGCTCCGCACGGGTGGGGAAAAACGAGTTCCCAGTTTTATTTCTGGGCTTGTGGGCAACGATCTTAAAAATTTAGACATTTTTAATGTGCCCGTGCCTGGAACATCCGAAACGAAAAATTTAGGCGGCAACTACCTCATTTGGATGGCCATGGAAGGAACACTGTTTGAGTTCCCCAAGTCCTTTCATCATTACCTGGGAGAAAATAAAGCACAGATGCTCAAAACTCTTCGGGAAAACTGCATCAATTTGCTGAAAAGTCACCCCAGTTTGCCGCCTGAAATCAGGCAAAACTCTAATTCTTATAGTTCCGAACTCTACAAACAGATTTGTTTTTACAACAACTCCAGCTATGAAAATCTCCCAGAAGAGCTCCAGTATTACCTGATTTCCGAAAATGAACCTCCCCAGCCCCGAAATCCAAAGGCCTTGGAAGAGTGGGCAGACCGCGCGGCCTACAACATTGGTTGGGCCATATTTGAATACCTAAAGGCCGATTTGGCGTCCGGAAAGCTTTCCCCCAGCCCCAGTGCCTGTGAGCTCAGGCACCCCCTAAAATCCAAGTAGATATTCCTTTTTGTTATGGCTCACATAGATTCTGCTTGGATTGACGCTTCCTGAAAAGAGGTTCATGTTGAGGGTAAAGGGTTCCTGAACGGATTTTGAAAATAAATGAGGGACCTTTTACTGCGAGGTGCCGTCATGAAAAACAAATCAAATCTATTTTCCATTGTATTAGTAAGTGTGATGGGCTTGGCCCACTCTTTTGCTTGGGCTTCTCCCAAAGCCGCTCTGAGCCAACTCAACGACTCTTGTTTGGATTCCTGGTGTGATTCCGATTGGAGTGTGGAGTTTGCCAAGTGGAACAGCAATGCCTCTGGTGTGGTCTTTGATGGCTGGATTTCCAAGCCGTCCTTTTTAGAAAATGAAATGAAATTCCCGTTCCAGTGTCCCGTGGTAGGGTACTCTTCCGATGAGGTGGCATATGCCCTAAATTCAAAATCTTCTCAAAATGAGGATTCTGAACTTGTGGTACGTGACATCCACAGCCAACTCTCCCAATGCCTTCAAGAGAATTTTCCCTCCGTGGAAAAGATCATTCAATCTCAATTGAGCTCCCAGGTGATAAGTTCCCTACAAAGGGGCTTGGCCGAACTCAAAGGCTGGGATTCTTTGGAAAAAGAAAGCAAGTTCCGAGTGGAATCTTGGGCCGGAGACGTACTTCAGGTAAGCGTGCTTCAGGGTCAAAATCGCTATAAAGCGGTGTGCTGGGTGGATGTTAAAGGTTTGCAACCTGTCCAATGTAAATCACTTTGAGGCAGTGTAGTTGCCCCGTCAATTCCGGACACCTAGGTTAAAGATAAATTCATAGGATGCGTGGGGCTTCGCCCCAAGCGCAAAAGTCACCCACTCAAAGCCCCTTACACGCGGTTAATCAATTGATGCAGAATCACTATGAGGCGTCATTGACATCCTCCCGCCACCTAAACATTCCTTACGTCATGTTTTGAGGTAGGGGATTCCCTAGATAGCACGAAAGAACTTTGAGATCGCTTCGCACTACGAGTCGGCGCATGATGCCCCATGCGGGAGTGGGTTTGATATGCTGCGAGAATGTTCCTCGCAGCATTAACGTCGCGAT
>JBIIVH010000007.1:0-103059 GCA_044339525.1 Silvanigrellaceae bacterium
TTTCAGAATCACTGTTTAGAACAATGAAATACCGAACATGGTATCCTGAAACCCCTTTTTCCTGTGTGGAAGATGCTTCCAAGTGGATGAATCGATTTGTAAATTGGTACAACGAAATTCACCTTCACAGTGGGATAAAATTTGTCACCCCCAACGATCGTCATAGTGGCCAAGATGCTGAAATATTAAAGAAACGTCGTGCAACCTACGAAGCAGCTAAGGAGCTTCACCCTGAGCTGGAGCGGGAAGATTAGGAACTGGGACTTGGAACAGCGTATCGAATTAAATCCCAAAAAACGCGCGTAGCGCGTTGGTATTTTTGTCGTCTGAGTTCATCAGCGTGTGACGCTAGTGGTGAGGGTTCCTGCTTCCCTAAAAGTCTTTCACATAAGCATATTCAACTAAAAAAACACCAAAAACAACCCAATCCATAGATGCATGGAATTAAAGTAACATTGGATAATATTTTTGACAGGGAAACCTCTTCGTGATAGTTTCATTTTGTTTACGTCAGACATCTTTCCTGAAAGCTACCGGATTTAATTGTAAAAACGATCAGACTTTAGCAAACTGTGTGCAATTAATGGTAAAATTTTGGAAAAACTGGAATATCGTGAAATGTAAAGGCTAGTGGAGGTGTTTTTTGGATTCAGGGGTTCAAAAAAATTCTGAAATAGAGAGACTTCGAGGACTAGCTGTCATCATGACGATTGTGGCGCATGCGGAGTTTTTTAAGCCTCTTATTCCATCCCTGGCCCATGCTTCGTGGGCAGGAGTGGACCTATTTTTTGTGATCTCAGGCTTTCTAGTGAGCCAGTCTTTACTTAAATTACTTCCAGATTTTGATACAGCCATTTCGTTTTTGGACAAATTAAAGATGTCTAGGTCGGCTTTAAAGCTGTTTTTTGTTAAAAGAGCGTTTCGGATTCTGCCTGCGGCTCTGGTGTGGATTTTAGTGCCTTTTTCAATTGCATGCTTAGGTTTGTTGTTTAATTTAAATCTTCATCATTTTTTGCATCCGACCAAATACATAATGGAATTTGTTTCTTTTGTGACGGGAACCTATAATTATGCTCTAACTTGGGGATTAAGTAACGGAATAGGTGTGTACTGGAGTCTTTCAGTGGAAGAACATTTTTACTTTTTGTTGCCCTTCTTTTTTATTGCTGCAAGTTCCAATCAAAAAAGGTTGTTTTGGATAATTATTTCTATTTTATTGATTGTTTTTGTGATCAGACCTTGGTATCCCTTCACCGGACCGGCTGGGAATCTTTGGATGTGGGAGCGGATAACATCTCATAACAAATTTGATGCGATTTTTTCCGGAGTTATTTTGGGGTTACTAAAACAAGAGAATTTTTGGACGGAAGGTTATAAATTTAAAAATGCAACAGGGGCTGCAATTTTTTCTTACCTACTTTTTTTCTTTTTGTGGACCTTGCCTGCAATTCTACCTTTTCACTTTATGCATCAATTTGGTTTTGTATCATTGTGGGTGATATCGGGAATTTTGGTCTACTTGGCCTCTCTGGGCAACAATTACATTCTGGGTTGGAAAGGAGTTTCTTCCTCATTTGAATACCTGGGTTCTAGGTCCTATTCTTTGTATTTAAATCATAACGTTGTTTATGTTATCAGACAAGAGATTCTGAGCAAAAATTTGTTACCAAGTGAGTGGGTAGTTAATCCTTTAGGAGTGAGTGTTCAGTTTTTGGTATGCTTTCTGATCATGATACTTTTTGCTGAGATTACTTACCGATTCATTGAGACTAGATTTATTGAATTAGGTAGGCAGTTCAGGAAATTGCGCGAAACATAGCCCTCTGTTCCAATGAAAATCGAGACATCTTAGTGGGACTACCCAATCCAATTTAATCGAATCTTTTACTTTGGCCCCTATTGGTACCTTTAGCAAAATAACCATTTATGACCTTTTACTTGTGGAAAAAAATGCCTCCCGAATATCGGAAGAGCGCAGGGCTTTCCATGACAGGTTTTTCGTGGAAAATCCAGCCGGAAGGTTTCAGAAGTGGTTAAGCAAGACTCAGCCCTCTGTGTCAATCAAAGAATTTTTTATAATTTTTGACTATACATTTCATAATAGTATTGTATTTTCTTAAATCTTGTTAGCTGTTTATCTTCCGATTGTGATTAAAACCTTTAAATGGAAACTAAAAGCGGAAGTCTCTGCAGCAGATTTGAAACGTCCAGATATTGTTTTGGTAATCCATCTTATTTTGGCCGACATATTGAATTTAATCAAAAAAATGGCCGAGATTAGCAACATTCTATTTTATCAGACAGGAATTTTCCTGGATAAAAATACTCCAAAAGGTTAGGAAACAAGAAATGAAATTATTTTTTTATTCAACGTTAGTCATAGCTTCAACACATGTGACTTCTTTTGCTTTTTCTCAGAATAATCAGCCAACAGACACATCGGGTTCTCCGTCTCTTGGATTTGAGTTGGTAAAATTTCAAGATGACTTCGGTTTTGGCTTACAAATGACTAGTCCTTACTTTTTTTCAAACACTTTAGGGCTTCAGGTTAGTGTGGCACAAAACTATTTTACAGACTATGTCTCACCAACTACAGGTCACAATCGTTGGGAGCACTACCAAACAGGAAAGGTTGGAATTGTCGGCGGACGAATTGTTTCCGATTTATTTAGACTTTACAGCTCTGCAGGAGCTTTGATTGTCAGACCAGGAAACAAACTGAGTTCTAAAGACCTATTTTTAGGAGGATATGCCAATTTTGGGTTTGAGTTCTTAAGCGCAAAAAGTCAAAGCCTGTTCCTGGAATATGGTTTAACAGCTACAAATGCAGTTGCGGAAAAAATTTCCACTAAGCCAATTTTTGTAAACGGACACTAAAGCGCCGCTGGAATTAGAGTTTACCTATAACTCTTTATTTTTTATATACATTTCGATAGATCTATTGCGGGTGTGTTTTAGTTGGGATGGTTACGTGACCGATTGGATTCCACCCCACCACCCAGGATTTGTTTTGTGCTGAGATTACACTAAATTGGGTGGATTTATGATCTCATCCAATCGTAAAACGTTTGGGAAGGGGAAATTGATCCACCTGGTAAAAAAATTTTGCGCAAATTTTTTTGGGTATCCTAAATTTTAAACATTTCTAAAGCCTTCACTCTCCTTAATTTGTGGTCAACAATGGGCAAGGGGTACTTAGCTTTCCCTGATGGGGGAGCGTGAATGGCTTTGGTCCCGGCTAAGTGGCTGAGCTCATCCACAAATTGGGAGATGTAAGCGCCGGTGGGATCAAATTTTTCACTTTGAAGTTGGGGATTAAATACCCGAAAATAGGGTTGAGGATCGCACCCCGTGCTGGCGGCCCACTGCCAGCCTCCATTATTGGATGCCAGGTCGCCGTCCAACAGCTGTTCCATAAAGTATCGTTCTCCCCATCTCCAATCAATCGCCAAATCTTTGGTTAGAAATGAGGCCACAATCATCCGGCACCTATTGTGCATCCATCCCGTTTTTTTGAGCTGCCTCATGGCGGCGTCTACAATGGGAAAGCCAGTCCGTCCAGCCTTCCATTTTTCAAACCATTCCAGATTATTTTCCCAAGGGAGATTCTGATATTTTGGTAAAAAAGAAGTTTGCTCCACTTGAGGGTTGTGCCATAGAATATGGTAATAGAATTCCCGCCATACAAGTTCTTTAACAAATTTGGGAATGGTAGAAACATTTGTAATACAATTGTATTTCAAATGGCATTTGTTTATGATTTGTGAAGTGGTGAGGCTTCCGTTTTTGAGATAGATGCTGAGATTGGATGTGCTTTTTAAGCCTGGGAAGTCTCTGGATTCAGCGTAAAGGTTCCAATTAGTTTCTAGAAAATCTTCTAATTGCTTCATGGCCTCTAAATGCCCTGCTTTAGGCAAGGGAATAGTTACCTTAGAATTGACGTCTTGAATCATGGCCTCTAGAGCGTCATTTTGCGAAGCAAAATCTCCTAAATGATCTTTCCAGGTGATGCCAAAACGCCATTTCCTAGCGCTTTCGCCATCCAGAGGAGATTGTGTTTTTGCACTTCCCTCTGCGCTGAGGTAAGTTTCGGCCCACTTTTTGAAAAACGGAGTGTAAACCGAATAAAAACCCTTTAGGCTTGTATTTGTGATTTCAGTAGGCTCAAAGACGAGGTGATCTTTAAATGTCTGGAAAGGAACCTTAAAGTGATCCCTTAAAAGCTGAGATAGCTTTTCATCTCTGGTCCGGGCGAAGGGTTCGTAGTCGCGGTTCCAAGTAATCAGTGATGGAAGAGATACGTTACGTGCTTTTATCTCTTCAAAGAGGTACTTAAAGGCATCTTGCGGTTGGAGATTTAGCACGAGTAAATCACCTCCCGATTCATTAAGTTGCTGTTTTAATGCCTTAAGTGTTTTTAGAAAAAAACCAAAACGGTTGTGGGAAAAATCTGGTCTACTGAGAAAAGTGGAATCAAAACAGAAAATGCCAAGCACCTTGGTCTGATTTTTTTTCCAGTTGTGCCAGAGTGCTAAGTTGTCTTCCATTCTGAGATCGCGCCTAAACCAGTGCAGTCCCCAGTTCATCATGAGCCTTTCCACCAGCTCAAAGCCTGAAGAGATTCAGTGGGTTTGAATCCTATAGATTCATAAATTCGGGCGGCGTGATAGTCTGTATCTGCTAGCATCACCAATTGTGTTACCTTGAACTCTTGGAAAGCCATTAGGCCTGTTTGATAAACAAGTGTTCCACAAATGCCTTGTCGCCTGAAATCTGGATGGGTTCCCACATTTTGGTACCTTGCCACGTTTCCTTCATAGAAAATTCCTAAGTCTCCCACGAGTTTGCCTTCCAAAAAAGCTCCAAACCATAAACCTCTCTTAGAATCCACCATTTTGCGGTAATTTGCCATCTGCTTTTTTTTAAAGTTTGAAAAACCATCGCTTTGATATTTAGCATCCGAGCACAAAATCTGAAGGTTTAGGGCGTCCTCCCAATCTTGATCCTGGTAGAGTGCTCGAATCTTGAGATCGGTGTTGATATGGGGAGGAGGATTAAGATTTTGGCTGGTGAGCACTGTGGTGGAGTCTAGCTCAAAATGAGACTCTAAAAATTCTTGGTATTCAGGACTATTGGAGGTAGTAATGTCCCAGGCAAAAACAAAATGATGGGCTTCGGTGTAATAGCTAAATTCGGTGTTAAAGATGTCCGTCCACTGTTTTAACGATCCCTGTCTAGGGGCTTGATTAAAAATAAGAAAATTACCCCAATGATATTCAGGATTGTCTGGGGTTTTTACGACCACATAATCTCCTCTGTCTTCGATCAATCCGGAAAATCGTGTAAAAATAAGGTCGGACTGAAGTCCTAGTGACTGAATTTTCATGTGGTACTAAGCCTTGTTTTGGAGTTGAATTTGTCTCATTTGTCTTAATCTGCCTTGAGTCTACACTCTAAATCTAAGGCTTTAAACTTCCAGTTCCATCCTTAGGTAAAAGTCTGAAATTTCTTTAACTGGTTTAAAACCCAACTTAAGAAAGCTGGATAGTCGGCCAGAAAACTCTGCCTCGTGTAAAGGAAATTTCATGTGATTTTTTTCAGGAATGGGAAAGGCAGAAATAAGCGAGGCTCCTTTATCTTTTGCATAGGAAATTGCTCCATCAATTAAAGATTTAGAAACACCCAAATTTCTGTGAGTGTGTCTGACAAAAATACAATGAATGGCCCATTCTTTGGCTTTACCTGATGACTGGCAGTCATGTCCAAAAAGTCTATCCATTGGGTCAATCGCAATCCATCCAACACACGATTGTTCTTGAAAAGCAAGCAGTCCATTCACTTTATCTTGGTCACACAGAATTTTCATTTGTTCTTTTGCTTGTGCACCCGTCGGACAACCAGCAGATTCTCTATGATTTAAACACCAACATTCAGAGCAATTTTTGTCAGATTCAAATAAAGTTACAAAATGTGGCCATGTAACGTGATTTAATTCTTTTATTACGATCATAGTTTGTCCTAGTTTAAATGACTATTTTCAATAACTACCATTTTCATAAAGCTTTTTCATGTTGATAAGTACACCACGACTGCTGTCATCTGTTCTGGTTTCAAGTCCTTTCATCACACCGGCGCGGTCGGCGGATAGGCGATTCTGACTCAGTTTCTTTTTGTATTGAATGTCAGTAACCGAAATCTTAAACCCCACAATTGCCTTAGATAATGATTCACCGGTAAGATCTTCTGGTATGAAAAAATCCCATCCGCTGGGCCAGTGCCTTTCCGCATGTTTTGTGAGTTCCTTTAGGCACTTCGTAATTTCCTCAGGATGCTCCAAGAGCTCAGCTGTGCCAGTCACATGCACCACGGAATAGTTCCAGGTGGGAACGTCATTTTGGGCATACCATTTTGGAGTAACATAAGTGTGTGCGCCATGAAAAATCACGGTCGATGGATACTGGCTCAAGGCTTTCCAGTGCGGATTCGCTCGATTGATGTGGCCTAGTATTTGAATTTGATTGCCATTTTTGAGGGGAGTTAATGGCAAATGGGATACAATGGGGTTCGAACCGACCACCGTAATGAGAGTGGCAAATGGGTTTTGGTCCATTAGCTCAAAGGCTTCATTTGTATCTAATGACTGGTAACGAGTGGGGTTGTACATCAGAACTTGCTCCTCCGGCCGGATGATGTCGTAAAACTCTGGGAACGTGATGACATTAAATGTTGTGGGACAACCAATTAGAGTGTTATACTAGCAATAACAAGTGCAGTCAACAAAGGTTTACATATGATTTTGAGACTTCTGTTTTTGGTGGAGATTGCGATACTCTTGGTTTTTTCTGGTTGTGCTCTCCGAACGAGCTCTACAGATTCCGATTTTCAGGCTCAACCTTCTCTGCAAAGTTCAAAAGCGATTGGTAATTTCTTCTGTGGGGCAAAAAACATGAGTCCCGTGGAAGGATTGTCTCCACGGGGGCTTTGGACAGCGGATGAAGTTCAAGATCAGCTCACCAATCTAAATCGGCAGGAAAACCTGTTTTGTAAGCCTTGGAGCGCGTACGCCGTGAGTTATAAAGCCATGACAAAACAGAGGGATGAAGCGCGCTGTACCCCTAAAGGGGCTCTAAACACTAGCCATGCTCTCAATCAGGATCTCATGGATGGCCTTGCCGATGCCATGACTCGGTTTTTTGTTGAGATCACGAAAGAGTGTTTGGCTCGCACCCCATCTGATGCTTTGGAGAAATCCTTGGCCGCAGATCCGGGGAATTCTTGGTGTCGACTCTACGACAGGTCGAGGGGTCTGCCAGTGAGCCCCGAGACCTGTGAAAAGACGGTCCCTGGAAAAGATGATTCGTTTTGTGGTGCTAAAGTGAATCATTCGTTTGGGTTTGCGATGGGAGGAACAGCTGTTTACTTAACGAGTCACATAGCTCTGGCGCTGGCGGCTCTGCCGCATTTAAATTGGGTGTGGGTTAGTGAGCCATCTTTATATGCAACAAATCAAGATGAATTAAATAGAAAATATAAGATGAGAGTAGAATATTTGACTGGAAGAAATGAAAGTTTAAATCAAAAATATGGAAAGAACTCTTTTAAAAAAGACTATGACGGCTTTAATGCATTTTTGGTTAAAAATTTAGAAACCGTTTCTGATTCTTTGCAAGATCAGGGGCTCATCAGGGGAAAGTTGCTGGGCAGGCTTTCTGGCCTATTTGATGGCGGAAAAATGGGAGAACAAGTGTTTGATGTGATAAGAGATAAAAGTTATGATTTGGCATCGGAATTGATGTTGGTAAATCCATTTCCCGGGAACCATCCTATGGTGACTAGAGAAGCTAATAAGGGAATTCAGCTTTCAGAAAGGCTTGATCTGAGTTTTAAATGGAAGGATCCCAACTCAAAGATAGATCCCGTGTTAAAGCAATTTGGCTCTTACGCAGAAAAGATTGGAATCATAGTTTCTGTTCGACTTTTGGCTTTAGCAGGAGGAATGAGACTTCAAGAATTAGATAAAAAAGGTTGCTCCAAGTGACAACAGAAGAGTAGATTTCTGTTTTAATTAGAGATTTTTAATTTCAAAGCGGTCTAGATTCATGATTTTCGACCATACTTTTACAAAAGTCTCTGCAAAGTGGCGCTTGGAGTCTGCACACGCATAAACTTCCGCAATGGCCCGCAACTGAGAGTGGGAGCCAATGACAAGGTCAACCGCCGTGGCTGTCCACTTAACGGATCTCGTTTTTCGATCAATACCCTCGTAAATTCCCTCAATCGTGGGAGATTTTTGCCAGTGGGTGCTCATGTCAAGAAGATTCAAAAAGAAATCGTTGGTGAGTCTCTCGGGGATTAAAGTGAAAACGCCATGCTTAGATTGATCAAAATTTGTGTTCAGGACCCTCATCCCGCCCAAAAGCACCACCGCTTCCGGTGCCGTTAACCCTAGCAAACTGGCTTTTTCAATGAAGAGTTCAGTTTCAAGGTGCTTCCATTCTTTCGCAACGTAATTTCGAAAGGCATCGGCCATTGGCTCTAATGCATCGAAGGAATCGGAATCGGTTTCCGATTGGGAAGCGTCCATTCGCCCCGGAATGAAAGGGACTTTCACGGGATCGCCAGCATTTTCGGCTGCCAATTCTACGGCAACGCAGCCCGCGAGTACTATGAGGTCTGAAAGGGAAATGTGTTTGCCAGAGGTGTGTGAACGATTAAATTCTGACTGCAAGCCCTCTAGGCTATTTATCATCTCAGCGAGCTTTGAAGGGCGATTTACTTCCCAGTTTTTTTGGGGGTGAAGTCGAATGCGGGCCCCGTTTGCTCCTCCTCGTTTGTCGGTGCAGCGAAAGGTGCTGGCAGCGCCCCATGCTAAGGAAACAAAATCGGATAATGAAAACCCTAAAGAGGTAATTTTTGTTTTCAAATGTATTACATCGTTTTCATCGATCAAAAGATGGTTTACTTTTGGTATTGGGTCTTGCCAAATGAAAGTAACTTTTGGAACTAATGGGCCAAGATACCTGGACACGGGACCCATGTCTCGGTGGGTGAGTTTAAACCACGCTTTGGCAAATGCATCGGCAAATTCTTGGGGACTATCCAAAAACCGTTTGGAAATTTGTTGATAGGAGGGGTCCATTTTTAAAGCGAGATCAGCTGTTGTCATGATGGGTGTATGGCGTAAAGAAGGATCATGGGCGTCGGGCACCAGACTTTGGGTGTTTGGGTTTTTGGGGATCCATTGATGGGCACCAGCAGGACTTTTGGATAGAACCCAATCATAGGCAAACAAGTTTTCAAAATAGTTGTTGTCCCATTTAATAGGATTCGTGGTCCAAGCTCCCTCAATTCCACTGGTGATGGTGTGTTTGCCATTTCCACTGTCCAAGGTGTTTTTCCAACCAAAGCCTTGGTCTTCTAGATTTGCACCTTCTGGTTCGGGACCCACATATTGGCTCGGGGAAGCGGCACCGTGACATTTTCCGAAGGTGTGACCACCTGCTATAAGTGCAACGGTTTCTTCATCATTCATGGCCATGCGGGCAAAGGTTTGGCGAATGTCATTAGCGGATGCTAAAGGATCAGGAATGCCATTGGGTCCTTCTGGGTTTACATAAATCAAGCCCATTTGCACCGCAGCCAGAGGATTTTGTAATTCT
Organism: Silvanigrellaceae bacterium; assembly: GCA_044339525.1. Classification (GTDB taxonomy): domain Bacteria; phylum Bdellovibrionota_B; class Oligoflexia; order Silvanigrellales; family Silvanigrellaceae; genus JBIIVH01. The sequence goes on from JBIIVH010000007.1 coordinate 9,660, forward strand.
CCCTCTTTCGAATAACGCTCATTTCCAAGCCATTTTCTTTCCGATCCCCAGTTGATTTCTTCCTCGGGTTCCCAAATGTCTTCTCGGCCACCAGCAAACCCTAGCGTTTTGAGCCCCATGGATTCCAGGGCCACATTTCCAGCCAGAATCATGAGATCAGCCCAAGATAATTTTTTGCCATACTTTTGTTTGACAGGCCATAAGAGCCTTCGGGCTTTGTCTAGATTGCCATTGTCGGGCCAACTGTTTAAGGGGGCGAATCGTTGGGCTCCTGATCCGGCACCACCCCTTCCATCGGAGATGCGGTAGGTTCCGGCGCTGTGCCATGCCATGCGTAGGAAAAAAGGTCCATAATGTCCAAAATCGGCGGGCCACCAGTCTTGTGAGTCCCGCATGAGCAAATGTAGGTCATCTACAACGGCGTGTAAGTCGAGTGTTTTGAATTCTTCAGTGTAGCAGAAATCCTTAGGCATGGGATCGCTTAGGGAAGAGTGATTATGCAGCACCTTTAAGTTAAGTTGGTTTGGCCACCAATGAGCAGTTTGACTAGAGCCTGAAAGAACATTTGTGCCTAATATTTGGGAATTGTTGGAAAACGGGCATTTCGAAGGGATAGTCATGTGGAGTTTCCTTGCAAGAAATTAGGAATGAATGCTTGGTTTCGGGTATTGGCTAGAACTTTTGTAAGTCTGCATCGTACCACTATACATTAATTTTGGTACTCAATGTGGGTGGAGAGCTAAGAACAAAATTCGGCCGTAAATTCAAAATTCTGCCAAGGGATCTGGCAATCGGATTTGCCACAAAAAGATTAGAATCAGCAATCCCTGAGATAGCTCCATTTCCATAAATACACAGTGGCTCAAGCATTGAATCATAGGCATGGATTAAAATGGACTTTTGAATCAAAAAAGGAAAAAAAGAAGAATGGGAGGAATTTTAAATGAATTAAACCAGTGGAGCCGACAGAGGGACTCGAACCCCCGACCCACTGATTACAAATCAGTAGCTCTACCAACTGAGCTATGTCGGCCCTTGGTAGAAGAGTGCTTACCTCAAACGGGAATTGGGGTCAAGGGGAGGCGAGCCTGGATAACTTCTCAACGTTCTTTCAATGGTCCAAGATAGCTTCAACTGCCTAAAATCATTGCGCTGTAATGAGATTGTCGTCAATGGACACCTGCCCGTTAAAAGAAGATTTCGGAGGAATGACGGTGAAAACGGTATCCCGGGAATTGTTGTAGAGTTTTAGGGAGCTAAACTTGATGGAGGCATCCGGCACCGCCACATCGTTGTCGTTAATGAGTGCAATGCTGGCGATTTTTCCTTCCGCAAAAGAAGAGATGGGAATCTTTAACGAAGTGAGGTTGGCGGATTTGGTGAGCACGGAAATATCTGCATTTTCTAGTCCCTCTTGGGTTCCTGTGGCTTTAAAAATGATGGCGTCCCGGGCGGTTTTTCCCTCTAGAATCACACCCACCCCTTGAAGATCTCCCTTTTTAATAACAGTGAAGTCAAATTCTAAAATCGTTCCTGAAGTGATGGTCATATCCACTGCAAAAGACTTCCAAACGTTCCCGGTAAGGGTGATTTCTTTGCCCTCTTGACCAATGATGGTGGTTCCATACTGGTCTTGATCTATGGAGAACGAAGTAGGCTTGGATAGAAGGGGGTTTCCACTGATGGATATCTCTGCGGTAGGATGTCCTTGTAGGTTTGATTTTGCGCTGACTGCCAATTGCCTAAGGGTGGCATCCTGCTGTTCTAGGGTGTCGGATTCGCTTTTATTAACGATTTGATTCCATTCTACTTTTTTAACTCCCGCTTTTTTGGAAAAGACTTCCGTGGAGGCTAAAAGACTTTCTGGGGTTTTGTCTTTTAGAAAAATGCGAAGTGCCCCTGTTAGGGTAGAGCGTACTTCGCGCCACATGTCGGGTTGGGTGCTGGTGGCAAAAGCTGTGATGGGGCTTAAAAAAGACTGGGTGGCGATGGTGTTGGGAGAATTATTCCAGTTTTGCGGCTCAGCAAACTCTATGGATTGCCCTTCCAATTTGGCAACAGATTTGGGACTTACCTCTGCCAATTGGGAGGATTTAACGGTGCGATTCACCCCTTCTGTGTCTGTATAAGTAAAATTAGAGTCCGCTTCCATGAAAAGAATGAGCTGACCTGGTTGATACTCGGGACCAGCCGGATCACCTTGTTTTGTGATTGTGGAGCTTGGTGGATCGGTGAGAGGATTTTCATTTTGGCTCAATTCATTACTACCTGAAGTTTCAGGGGAGCCAGGTTTAACCCAATTGGCGTCTGCATTTAAAGAAACATTTTCGTTTACGTTGATTTTATTTCGGCCCGCATAGCTGCAGTTTCCTAGCGATAGATGTAAAGTTAGATAGAGTCCCGATGTTCTTTTCAAAACAAGCATTTGAAACATTGGATTCCCCACTCAAAAAATCTAACATCCCCTATTTGATTGGAATCGGACACCAAATCGATATCTTAAATTTATTTTGTAATTGAATATTAAACTTAATTTTTGATAAATAAATCATACTGTTGCTTGTCTGTTTTTGGGGATGCAAAAATAAACTCCAGTTGGTCTATATTTTTTATTTAACTTAGAGTTGTGAAGATATCAGAAAGAAGACGTTTGTAGTTGAATTTTTAGTAAGTGAAAAGACACACCCTCCGAGTTTTTTCTCATGAGTTGTGTTTCTTCTTTAATTGCTAAATCAGGGAGATCTGAAGTTTGTATTTTTGCTTTTGACTTTGTTAAGGGAACGCTGCATCCAAACCAGCCTATTTTTAGCCATCCAAACGAAACGCGGTAGTATGAACTTAACAGAAATTGTACAAAGGGGTAATGGGCGCGCAGAGTAATGTTTTTTTCCTGCACCTTTCCCTGCTCTTCCAATTCCAGTTTTTTGGTGGTTTTAAAGTAGTCCACCCCCCATCCAAATTCTGGACCCATTTCCCTTCCCAACCACGAATCGTCCAGAACAAAAATAGGCCACATGCCAAATAAAGTGATTCGGGAACGTGAAGACAAATATCCGACTTCCTTATGCCATCCTTGCTCCAATTGGATTCCTGAGGACCAGAAATGATGGGATTGATTTTCGGATTTGATAGAGATCTCCATTTGAAGTGCGGGACGGGGAATCAGACCTAGCCCACCTCCCAAGGCTAGGCCTATCTTGGTGGAAATAGAAGCACTGTGATTCGAAGCGCTTTTTGAATGAATTTCTTCGGTAAAATCAACATCTGGATAGACGGGATAGGCGAAGATGAAACTAGGGAAAGCAAACAACGCGGGAACCATTGCCAGGAGAAACTTTTGAAGCCACTTGGGTTGTAGCCATTTTGATGTTAAACAGATTTCGGTTTTTTCCTTGAATCGATGAATAAGTGAGGCTCCTATGAATCCAAAAGAACTTGGTGAAGAATTCCTTAAGAATAACAAAAAGGCAGAGGGAGTGATAGAGCTTCCCAATGGCCTGCAATACAAAGTGATTAAAGAGGGTACAGGTGTCAAACCCACAGCCCAACAAAAGGTTACCACCCATTACAAAGGCACTTCTATCGATGGGAAAGAATTTGATAGTAGCTATAAAAGAGGGCAGCCCGCCACATTTGGAGTCACTCAAGTGATTCCAGGGTGGACACAGGCTTTGCAACTGATGCCACTGGGATCGGTTTGGGAGCTCTACATTCCCTCGGAGTTGGCCTACGGTGCCAGGGGTGCAGGCACAGTTATCCCTCCCCACAGTGCCTTGATCTTTCAAATTGAGCTTCTGGAAGCCCATTAATGGGGCTTAGTTGAATTCTTTGACCTCAGATTTTTCCCATGCATTGCGAACCTGGCAATGGGGCGTCTTGTGCTGATTCCCACTCCTTTGAACTAAAGGTGTGCAGGGAAATGGCTTTTACAGATGCCGTAAAGGGCTTTATCAACTCCTGAACTTTTCGATGGCGCTGCAGTAATCTCATCCCCTCAAATTCAGAACTGACAATGGTGAGCTTGAAATGAGATTCTGGGTGGGTGGACCCACCATGCAACCGACTCTCATTGATCAATTGCAAAACCTGAGGTTTTAAGCCTTCTTCCAGGCACATTTTAAGAGATTCAGCAATGGTAGGTGAGGATGAGTTCATGGAAAATTCCTTTGCTTGATTATTGGATCAGAACATTTTATGTTTTTTGGGAAAGTTCCCTCCCCGTAAAAGAGGCTTGCCAATGACGTTTTCCCTAGATTTCCTACCACAGCCTTTCCTCAGCCACCACCAGAGAATTTTTGGTGACTTCTGCTTGGCAGATCAAACAAATTTAGCTAGCCGTTTTGAGGATTTAGCTCAGAAAGGTGCTATGTGTTTAAATCGTGACTATTTTCCTGGTCACATTACGGTTTCTACGATGATCTTAAGTCCCGATTGGAAGCAGACATTATTAACGGAACACCGAAAATTGGGACTTTGGCTTCAACTGGGGGGCCACTGTGATGGAGATCCGATTTTGATCCAAACCAGTCAGCGTGAGGTGGAAGAAGAGTCAGGACTGACTCGTTTAAAATATGTTAAATGGTGGGTTTCAAAAAATAACTTTTACGAATTAAATCATTTGGTGGAACCTCTTCCCTTTGATTTAGACATTCACCGAATCCCCGCCAATCAAAGCACGCCAGAACATTTTCATTATGACATTCGTTTTTTGGCCGTTGCCGATCCCCACCAAAATTTAACCATTTCGGAAGAGTCTTTGGACCTTAAATGGGTAGAGCTCTCTGAGGCGGCCTGGCTTGGAAAAGAAGATTCCAGCATGTTACGCATGATTCAAAAAGTCAAAATGTTACCTTGATTTGATGTTATTTTTGCGAGAATTCCTCAATTGTTTTTACTAAAAGTCTTACACATTTTGCAGTGGCCCCGGCTTCTGAATAAACAGGAGTGGGTTTATCGGTCCACATGTAGCTATCTAAGTGGACCCATGGCGTTTTTCCAACAAATCGGATTAAGAATTGGGCTGCCGTAATGGCACCGGCGTGGGCTCCTGCGGAACAATTTGTGAGGTCGGCGATATTACTGTCTAACATGGAGTGATAGTCTTCAAAAAGTGGCATTTGCCATACGAAATCACCCAGATTTTTTCCCCATTTTTCAAATTCACTTGCAAAATGAGTGTCGTTTGAAAAAAGAGCGTCGATGGATGGTCCTAAACTCGTTCTTGCGGCGCCCGTAAGAGTGGCAACGTCGATGATGAGGAAAGGCTCAGACTCTGCAGCCAGGCATAAAGCATCCGCCAATACGAGTCTGCCTTCGGCATCTGTGTTGTCGATTTCAACGGTAACACCGTTTCTGGCGGTGTAAACATCCCCTGGCCTCATGGCTCCCGAACCCACCGCATTTTCCGCCACCGCAAGGTAACAATCAACAGGACCGCAGTTTTGGCGCAAGCTAAGGGCTCTAAAAGCTCCCAAAACACACGCTGAGCCACCCATGTCTTTTTTCATGTTCCTCATGAATTGACTTCCTTTGATATCAAGCCCGCCTGTGTCAAAGGTGATACCCTTACCCACTAAACAAATGGGCTTTTTTTGGCTCAGATGGCCTTCCAGTGGCTGGTAACTCAGTTTCAAAATCACAGGGGGTTTGGAGGCTGCTGAACCCACGGCCAAAATCAATCCACATCCCAGTTTTTCGAGTTGTGGAGCATCCATCACGGAAATCGTTACTTTAGCTTTTGTTTGCAATTGAGCTTGCAAACTTTCACAGAGTTGGGAAGCAAATTCCGTATAAGATTCTGGATTCAATAAATTGGCCGGAAAATGGACTAAACTACGCGTGAGTAACATGGATTCAGCCAAATGCATGGCCTGAGATGGCTGAACTTCCTTCAGCTCCACATTTGAAAAAAGGACATTCACGGGAGCATTTTTGGATTCAAGGCCATCCCCAGACCTCGTTTCCGCTTTTTGGCTTTTTTTGAATTGCCCTAAATGGGAGCCACGAACCCAAAATCCAGAATAAAAGGAATCATAGAAACCCACGGCCAGGGTCTTAAAGCTTCCCAATAAAGTTAAACAAAACTGATGGCTATGGCGAAGATCGGAGGGGAGGGTTAGAAGTGCCTTAGCGACTTCTGCCCCGGCCAGGAAAGCCTCGTGGCCGGGTTCACGACGCTGCAGGTTCAGACCTTTTGCCGTGGATCTCGGCGCAACGTAAAGATAAGATAAGCCGCCAGCTTCCGTGGAGGCGTAAATTTGACCTGGAATGAAAGAACCATAAGTATTTTTGTAGTGAGATATTTCCCCAAGGGAATCTAGGTCCTCTTTAAAGCAAAGGTAAACGGGTATGGATTTGAGACTGGATTGGGAACTTTGAACCAAAAAAACGCTGGGGATTAAATTTTTGAATAGAGGCAAGTCCACGATTTTTTCCTTTTTAAGTGTTGATGTTTGATTTAGCTAATTTCTCTATGCTTTTTTCCATATTGGTCAGTAGTATTTCCAGCTCCTCTATCAGTTCTTCTGTGTTGGAAAGTCCTGTTTTGAAGTTTTTTAGGGAAAGCTTCAAAGACAAAACATGGGTCATGAAATCATGTCTCAGTTTAGGCAGGGAAATACCGGATTCGGGTTGTGTCATGGGATCCTCCTCACAAAAAATCAATCAGAGCTTTTTTTTGATTGACCCATATTCAGCGACTGATACAAATCAGCAGAAAGGACTTTTGGGTCTAATAGGCCCGTACGAAGAAGTTCTCGAAGTCGTTTGGTAAGGGTGATACGAGCAAATCCGATTTTAGTCTCTAAAGCCCGCAGGGAATTGATTTCTTGAGATTGGCAGGCTAAAGTAACGAGTTTTACCAGCAACTGATTCTCGAGATCTGAAAAAGAAACCGATTTGGTAAAATCAACTGAAATCTTGATGTCTATTGCAGAAGATACAACCGGCTTAATCTCCTTTTGGGAGTGAATGGATTCAAAAATATTCCTGGGAATAGACGCTGGTGTTAAAAGATTGTTTGTACTGTATTCCGTCATGGCTCTAAGGCAGTTTCTGAGCTCTCGAATGTTTCCCCTGTCCCAAGAGTAACGCTTTAAAACATCCACTGTAGTGGGCACGAGCTGGTAAGGCCCTCCCTCCATCGTAGTACAAAAATGAAGAGATAAAGCTGGAATTTCTTCCATGCGGTCTCTAAGAGGCGGTAGATAGATTTCAAGTTCCTTTAAACGCTGAAAAAGGTCTTGTCTAAAGGAACCATCCTGACATTTTTTATCTAGGTTTTCATTGGTGGCACTGAGAAGTTTAATATTCACTTTTCGGGTTCTGGTCTCTCCAATTCTTGTGATCTCTTGATTTTCCAGGGCCCTCAAAAGTGCCCTTTGGGCGCTGGTGCTGAGCAGAGCTACTTCATCTAAAAATAGCCAACCGCCAGAAGCCGCCTCAATGAATCCAATTTTGTCGCTCACGGCTCCCGTAAAAGAGCCTTTGACGTGGCCAAACAGCTCACTCTCCAAAAGTGTAGGCGAGAGGGCACCGCAGTTCACACGCACAAATGGCAGTTTTGTGCCGATCCAGTATTCAAAAACATCGGCCACCACTTCTTTCCCTGTGCCGGTTTCTCCATATACATGGATGGCTCGCACGGCGCTTTTAAGAAGTCTGGGCACTCTTTCTGAAATTTGGTACATGGTTTCCCCAGAAATATGGGGCGGATGTGGAGTGGTTTCTTGGTGAAAATCGGCCCCTTTCCTCTTTTTTAAGGTAACGTCGTAATATTCTCTAAGCGTTTTAGGGAGTGTGGAGAGATCAATTTCTTTGGATAAAAAGTTATCGGCGCCTGCGGCCATGTACTGAACGATGGTATCGGCATCGTCAAATTGTGAAAACATAACTATGACAGCATCTTTCCATGTCTTTCGAGCCTGTGTGGCAAGAATAAGTCCAGCAGAATTGTTATCATCGATGACAATATCGAGCAGTACGATATGAGGTTCGGGTAGATCATGGTTTTTCATACGCGAAAGCACGTCTGCGGTTTTTGAAAATATTTCAATGGTAAACGTGTCTCCAGATGAGTTCAACGGACTCGGATCCGAGGAGTGGGATTGGAGAATGTGTCTCACGGATCGCAAGAGAGGAAGAAGATCGTCTACATATAATACCCGAAGATTCATGCTTGCCATTTCTCAACATTAAAAGCTTACGCCAAAAGAGAACCATCTTCCAATTCTGCACTCACAAAAACGGGAACCACGGTCCCATTGGGACTCTGAGTGGAAAGTAACATCCCTTCCGAAACTCCAAATTTCATTTTTCGAGGAGCTAAATTGGCCACAATTAGAACTTTTTTGCCAGCAATGGACTCTGGAGTGACCCATTCTTTGATTCCCGAAAAAATCTGCTTAACGCAGTCTGTGCCCAGGGAAACCTCAAGTCGCAAAAGTTTGGTTGAATTGGGAACTGTTTCTGCTTTGACCACCGTGCCCACCTTAATTTGCACGGCGCTAAATTGAGAGATGTCGATGGTGGTGGTGGTGGGTGAGGAGGAAGAGACGGTTTCAGCCGCTTTTGGTGCAGGTGAAGAAAGGGGCTGTGGAGGAGGCGCGGCTTGTGTTTTCTTATGTTCCATTCTTTGGAAAAGCTTGGGAACAAAAGAAATCTTAATTTCAGGGGGAAATGATTTAGACTTTGAATGGTTAGAAACACCACTAAACGTAACGGCATCCAAAACTTCTTGCATCTTTTTAGGAAAAAAGCACCACAATTGTCTTGCAAGTACATGCGTACTGTAAATCACCAATCCCAGAAGTTCCTTCAGAGAATCTTGACTTTCAGGGTTTTTTGCCAATTCCCATGGTTTTTCATCAGAAATGAGCTTGTCTGAAATTTGAACGATTTTTTGAGCCTCTTCCAGTGCGAGTTCAAATCGGTAGGAGTCAAAAGCGTCGTGTACGGCTGATTCTAATTCTTGGGCACCCAACCATAGCACGCGCCGTTGATTCTGAAACTCAGGTGGTTTGGAAAAGGTTAAAGTTCCAGAAAAATAATTTTGGGCCATGGTAAAAGTTCGACTCACCAAATTGCCCAGGCCATTGGCGAGGTCTGAATTAAAGCGATTGATTAAAAGCTCCTGGCTGATTTCCCGGTCTTCTCCGATGTTTGAACCTCGAAGTGTGGCATTGAGCAACGCATCCATACCTAACTCTGCAATTTCCTCCATGCCTATGGTATTTCCAAGGCTTTTGGACATTTTATGACCGTCTTGAAGCACCCAACCATGAACCATTAATTTAGGCAGCTTTATTCCCAAAGACAAAAGCATAGCTGGCCAGAAGATGCCGTGAAATTTAAGGATGTCTTTCCCGATGAGATGCGTGCAATTCTGCCACTCCGTGCTGGTGATGGCATTTTGAATGCCTCCGATGCCTGTAATGTAATTGGGCAGTGCATCAAACCAAACATAGGTCACGTGGTTGGAGTCAAAAGGGAGTTCAATGCCCCAATTGGTTCTGGTCTTGGGTCGAGAAATGCTAAGGTCCTCCTCCAATTGATCCAGGAGTCCCAAGAGTTCATTGCTATATCTAGAAGGCAAGACATTGCCCTGGGTTTTAGCCCACTGCTTAATTTGTGATTTGTACTTGGTGGTTTTAAAATAGTAGTTGCCTTCGTTTCTGAGTTCTGTTTTAACCTTATGGATGAGGCAGAAATGGCTTTCATCCATGTCTTTTTCTGTGAGGAAAGCCTCACACTGAGTGCAGTAAAAGCCCTCGTGTTGGCCAAAATAAATGTCTCCATTTTTGTGACATGCTTTGAGGATGGCTTTTACATTATCCTTGTGGGCATCCGAGGTGGTTCTTAGAAAGATGCTAGATTTGAGTTCCATTTTTTCAAAAAACTGCTGCCAAGTAGCGGAGACTCTATCTACATATTGCTGAGGTAACAAGCCTTCTTGCGAAGCTTTTTGAGCAATTTTCTCTCCGTGTTCATCCATACCTGTTAAAGTCGTTACTTTGTATCCCCGTTGTTCGTAGTGGCGGGCCAAAACCCCCATAATACTTGTGGTGTAAATGTGTCCCAGATGGGGGATCCCTGAAGCGTAATAAATGGGAGTGGTGTAATACTTTACCGAGTCCATGGAACTTACTCCTTACTGAGTATTTGAGCTTCTTTTAGGATAACTGGGATGAAAAGGCAATTCTATCTCCCCTTCAAAACGAGGCACTGCCGAAAGGTTTGGGCCCCCTTTTATGCCAAATAGGCTAGATTGAAGCAACTTAAGTTTTTTAAGCTCTTCTTCTTCATTCCAATTTTGATTGGAGTGTTGTTGGTAGATTTGCTTCATCCAAAAGCTGGTCCTGGATTTTGTAGGTCCAAGCCAACTGTAAATTCTTTGATTTGAGCCTAGGGATTCCAGGGTATCAAGGGCAGCCCACACCCAACTCAGCACTCCTAATTGAGTTTCTGGGTTAAGGCTCGTCTGTGCGAACTTGGTTTCAAATTCATTTAAAATCTGCTTGGCCAGATGGGCTGTGGCAGTAAAGCATCGGTATTCCGGCTCTTTGGTGAAAAGGCAGGACGGGTGTGGGGGGTGTTGCATTTGGGGCAACAGTGTCACGAGTTCAGTATAATTCAACAATTTGGTATTAAGTTTCGCCTCCAAAATGCTTTCTTGTATGAGGAAAAACGAATCGGCGTCTTGAGCCACTCCCCTAACACCTGCGGCCACCTCTGTGGGTACCGTGACATAGAGTGGACCGTATTCGGTGCTCACTTTTCCTGGAGAAACCTCATTTTGGCAGAGGTAAAGTCCAAATTCATTGTGACTAAACGGAACCAGCTGATCGGTGACCGTCTGTAAGGGATGAGCCTTTTGGAGATCACTTGTCTGGGAGGTTTGGTAAACGGGAGAGAGCCCCTCGATATCCATTCGGTGAACCCTAGCTTTTGTGGGAAAAGACTCTAAAAAATAAAAGGTGTTTTTGAAATGGGAAGGAATGGAAAATTGAACGCGATCCAGAAGTGCGTTGAGAAGCTGTTGCCTTGTTTTTTCAAAACAGACAAGTCCCGTATGGAGATCTTTTGATTCTAAGCTGGCCGGATTTCGAGCCAGGATGCAAGCGCCTTGTTCGAGGTAACCCATAAATTCTATTGTGTTTTTTTCTCTGTATCCCAGGAAGCGGCACGTTTCCAAAACCGGAACATGGGGAACGATTTTAGGAGGAGTGGTAGAAGTGGAATTGGCCTCCCGGATCTCCCGAAATGTTTCGCTGGGTTCGAAGCAATGCTTCTTTTCGGCCATTCCGGGTAATGCGGAGGTTGGTTTGCCCAGATTTTTTAAATAACATTCCGCCCCACCGCTTAGGTAAACGGCCTGAATCGTGGGAAGAAAGGAAGGAAACAAACTGGCTACCAAAGGGTTGTCTTGGATGGATTCGGCGTATTTGAGACGTTGATTGGAATTTACAGAATCCATTCCTTCTAGATGTTTTTTGGAGATTTTTTTTCGGTCTACAAAGGCAAACCAGGAATAATCATCAAAGGGTCGATCTGGGCTCTTTTTGTGGAGTTCGATTTTAGACACAAAAAACAAGTCGTTTGCAAGGAATAAGAGTCTCCACTGATCGGATGGAAAGCGAGAGTACCGGTACGGAATTTTTGACATCCATGATTTATCTTTGATTTGGCCCATCAAATAAAGCTGATTTAAACCCAAATTATGAAAGGCCCCTTGAAACGGAGTTTGCGTGTTGGTGGATTGGGAATTTTCGGGAAGTTGGTAAGTTTGGCTTCTGGTTTCAATCAACCTTTCAATTTCAAGGAAGGAATTTAGATTGCTTTCCACAAAGTGGTGGGCCGAGACTCCTGGCGGGGTGGGTCCAGGAGGGGGAGCCTCTTTGCAGGAGGCCATTGGCGTGAAGGCGAGGAATGAAAGTAACTGAGAAGGATTATTTTTGATTATTTTTGATTTTTTCTTCAACCAGTGCTTTAAAGTCTTTGGGAGAATGAACATCTTTAATCCCTACTTTGCCGGCCGCTATCTCTCTTAAGGCGGTTACGGCTTCTTTGTTTTTGCAGTCAATGAGTGGATCGCTTCCTTTTTGAAGCTGGCGCATGCGCCGTGCGGCCAACATCACAATCGCAAATCGGTTTGGAATACGGTCTAAGCAATCTTGAATGGAAATTCGCGCCATGTAAAGCCCCTTCAATTCTTTGTCTTTGAAATCCCGGTAATGGATAAAGCAACTTTTACTCTTAATCTATTTTTTGGTCAAACGTCAACTCTATGTTAAAATACCTCGATAGCCCCAAAAAAGGTACTAAAGGAGATGACATGGAAACGATAAGACCACACTGTTCTGCCCCAATCGGACATTATGTCCCTACCGGCGCTCTTGTTAATGCTATAAAAAGAAGCTTTTTTTTGGGTGTTCTGGCTGTGGCATCTGCGAGCTCTTTTGCTTTGGCGCAAACCCTTACCGTGGGGCTGGACGTAAAGCCAAAAACGGGTGACCCAAGACTTGTGGGTTCTGATGCCCATTCCCAGTACCTGGAAGAGTTGCGATTTTTGCCGCTTTTTTCCTTTGATGAAAACGGTAAAACCATTCCAGTTTTAGCGGAGTCTTTAGTTTGGGAAAATCCCAAATTGATCAAAGTCAAGGTGAAACTGGGATTGAAATTTGCAAATGGAAAACCCATCACTCCCAAAGATGTGATAGCCAACTATGAATTTTTGCGAAATCCCCCAGCCAATTTCCCTCCCATTCCCCGTAAGGCAATCTTAAAAGATGTTGGGAAAATTGAACTAAAAGGCAAAGATGAAGTTTTATTCCACCTAACAAAAATCGATGCCAGTTTGCCCACCAATTTGGTGATCCCGATTTTGCCAGAGGAGGCTCTAAAGGAACAGCCGGATCAGCTACTGGGAAAAAACTATGAAAGTGGACCCTTTATTTTGAAATCGGCATCGGACCAAGAGTGGGTGCTTACGCGAAATGATTCCTTCGTTCCTGCCGGATTATTGACTTTACCTAAAGTGAAAGAAGTGGTTTTTAAGATTATCACGGATAACACCACACGCTATTCAGCCTTGGTGAAGGGTGACTTGGATATCGTGCAAAACTCGATAGATGCCGATAAAGTGGCTTTGATCGAGAAAAAAGAAGCAGCAAAATTAAATGTCTCTAAGAGACTTGCTATGGCCACATCTTCTTTGGCATTTAATTGTAAAGATCCTATTTTAGGAAAAGAAAAAGTGAGGCAGGCCATTGGATATGCCTTGAAGGTGGATGATGTGGTGAAGTACATTTTACAAGGGTTTGGAGCCCCTGCAAAGGGGATGTTTCCCCCTGGGTTTGAGTACTCTGTAGGAGAGTTGAAGCCCCTTATGCACGACTTGGAAGCCTCTAAAAAACTCCTGAATGAGGCCGGGTATCCCGATCCCGACGGGGATGGACCAAAACCCCGATTTTCCATTACCATCAAAACGTCCGTCAATAAAGAAAGAGTGGCCATCTCTAAAACCATCGCTAGCCAGCTTAAAAAGGTCGGAATCGAAATGCAGGTGGAGGCCTTGGAGGCTCAAACCTTTTTATCCCAGGTGGCAGAAGGAAAGGCCCAAGTTTGGGTTAATAACTGGATTGGAATGAAAGACCCTAACCACTTGCACTTTGTGTTTCACAGCAGTCAGTTTCCTCCAGAAGGAGGCAACAGGGGATTTTTTAAGGATGAGGAAGTGGACACTCTATTGGAAAAGGGAAAGTTAGAAGTGGATGGTGCAAAGCGCCGCGAATTCTATGATAAGGCGCAAAAAATATTAGCCGCCAAATCTCCTTATCTTCATCTTTGGCATAGAGAAAATTATGTGGTGCATAAAAAAAATGTGACCGGATTTAAAATGTTTTCCGATGGAAGATATGTTTCTTTAACAGAGGTAGAAAAGAGGTAATAAGGTGGCGTCAGCCCTATTAAAACGAGTATTTGAATTGGTTCTTGTTTTGTTTTCCATTTCCATATTGGTCTTTTTGATGCAGCGCTTGATTCCGGGTGGACCCGTGGAGGTCATCTTGGGACCTGATGCCAGCGCGGAGCAAAAATTAGAGTGGAGCACTAAATATGGATTCAGTGATCCACTTTTGGTGCAACTCAAAAACTTTATATTTAGTTTAATTAGGTTGGACTTTGGCCACACCTATTCTGGATTTAAACCCATTTGGGAAATTATATTTCCTCGGTTTGGAGCTACGGTGATTTTAGCGAGCGTGGCTTTTACCTTATCAGCGACACTTTCTATTCTCATCGGAGTTTGGTGCGCGGTAAAAGAATCTTCTGGCGTAGATAAGTTTTTTGTAGGCTTGTCCATATTTATGACCGGCTGCCCTGCCTACGTTGCCGGACCTCTACTAGCCTGGCTTTTTAGTGTGAAGTTAGGTTGGTTTCCCCTCACGGGAAATGAATCTTGGAAGAGTCTTGTGTTGCCCGTGGCCACGTTAAGTTTGGCACTTACGACGGTGACGTTAAGATACGTTCGAGTGGGAGTGATAGATGTGCTTTCAGAAGCATACATTCGCACGGCAAAGGCCAAAGGGCTTTCTAAATTTAGGGTCTATTTTATACACGCGTTTTCCAATGTTTTGAGTAATGTATTGCCTGTATTTGGAATACAACTGGGTGCATTGCTTTCTGGCTCGGTGATCACAGAACAGGTGTTTGCTTGGCCGGGGCTTGGTTCTCTACTCATCGAAAGTGTTCAATCCAGGGAGTACAATGTGGTATCGGCTTGCGTCATTATTGTGGCTACTTTGTATGTCGTTTGTAATACAATTTCTGATTTGCTTCAATTGATTGTGGATCCTCGGCTAGCCAATAGGGGTCTTTAACTCATGGAATCTAAGATGTCCGTTTTGGCAAAAAAGCCGATGAGTTGGGTGGCCTTAGGAATTTTGCTTTTTTGGGCCACCATGATCGTGTGCAGTTATTTTTTTTCTGACTTTTTTTCTATGGAGCAGGAAATCTCCAAAAGACTAGAACCGCCGGGTGCCGGTTCCCTTTTGGGGTTTGACAGCCTGGGTGTCCCACTGCATTCCCAGTTGGCAAAAGGTGCTGTAACCAGTTTAAGCATTTCGCTCATCACCACTTTTTTGTGTTACCTAATTGCCTGTCCATTAGGGATGTGGTGTGGTTATAGGGGTGGATGGGCCGATTCTGTGGTGAGCCGTGTTTGTGATATTTTGCTTTCCTTTCCGCCGCTTATCCTTCCAATCGCCATCACCACTTTTTTTGGTTCGGGCCGAAGACAGCTGATTTTGGCATTGGTTTTGGGTGGCTGGGTGAGTGTTTTCCGTTTGGTGAGGTCCCAAATCCGGTCCTTTTGGCAATTGGAATTGGTAACCGCTTCTATTGCCATGGGGGCGAGCACGTTAAGAATCATGTTTGTCCACGCCATTCCCCACCTTTATGGAGCCCTGAGTGTTCACCTCATATTTATGATTTCTGGAATGATCCTGGCTGAGTCCAGTTTGAGTTTCTTGGGGCTTGGGTTTTCGGAAGGTGACACCAGCTGGGGCACCTTGCTCAATGATGGAAGATCCTATATAACCGACTCCCCTCATGTGTTGGTTATCCCTGCCATTGCATTGGTTTCCATTGTTCTTTCCCTCAATATTTTTGGAGAATTGCTGAGGAAAAAAAGCTAAACTTGGGACTCTTATGTGAGGGTTGCTAAATTGCGGGTAGGAGTGAAAATGGTTGAACAAATTATGGTCCCTGTTTCCTTTGGAGAGCTTTTTGATAAGTTAACAATATTGGAAATCAAGCAAGTACACATTTCAGATCTTGAAAAGAAAAAAAACGTTGAACAAGAGCTTGCGTTCATTCGTTCGGTGATTCATCAGAATTCCCTCAAATTAGACGCTGAAATCTACTCGTCCTTAAAAGACGTCAATTCCCGACTTTGGGTAGTGGAAGACGCCCTTCGTGATTGTGAACGGTCGAAAACGTTTGACGCTCATTTTATTGAGCTGGCGAGAAGTGTTTATGTGTTAAATGATGAACGCTTTAGGGTGAAAAGCAAGATCAACCAAGTCTTGGGCTCTTCCATTCGAGAAGAAAAGAGTTATGCCCCCTATTAGGCTTTCGGGAGAGAGCTTCCTTTCTGATTTTGCTTGATTTAAAATTTCGGCTGTCAAATTAGGCGTTTTTCTAAAAAAATCTTTAGTAACATTGTGTTATGTAAAAAATGAGGGTAAAATAACCCTGGCTTCTGATTTTCATGAAATTTCGCAGCTCTGGTGATGGGTATTTATAAAAGGCTAATTTCATTAGATAAAAAACCAAAACAAAGCTTTTTTCTTTGGGGGGCTCGGCAAACGGGGAAATCAACTCTATTGTCTACCCAGTTCCCCGAGGCAACGTATATCGATCTGCTGCACTCCGACATTTTTGCAAAATACGTCACTCAACCCCATCTCATTCGGGAAGAATTGGCACATCTGGAGCCGGGTTCTCTCGTGGTCATAGACGAGATTCAAAAAGTCCCTGCGCTGCTAGATGAAGTTCATGGTCTCATTGAAAGCCGCAAACTCAATTTTGCACTAAGTGGCTCCAGTGCCAGAAAACTGCGCAGAAATCATGCAAACCTTCTGGGCGGTAGGGCCATTCGACGGGAACTATTTGGGTTGAGCGCCGCCGAACTTGGGGCAGACTTTGATCTGACTCGAATGCTCAACCAAGGGTATTTGCCTTCCCATTACACCTGTGATCCGGCCGACTGGAAAAGAGTGGCGTTATCGTATGTGGGAGATTACCTTCGAGAAGACGTGGCTGCAGAGAGTCTATCTCGAGGTCTTACCGGGTTTTCCACTTTTTTACATGCAGCCGCAATTTCAGACACGGAAATTGTAAGTTTTTCAACATTCGCTCGGGACATGGGGATCTCAGCAAATACCGTGAAAGAATATTACTCAATTCTAGAGGATTCTTTGATAGGATCTTTCCTTCCTGCCTTCACTAAGCGGGCTAAAAGACGTATTGTGTCTTCTCCTAAATTTTATTTTCATAATGTGGGACTCGTAAATCATATGGCTAGGCGTGGACAGATTGAGTTGGGAAGCGAGTTGTGCGGCAAGGCTTTTGAGAATTGGGTGAAGAACAGCCGCGTTTATTGAATTCCTCGGGAAAAAGGCTCATTGTGTGTACCTCCCAAGAGCAACGGATCACAGACGATGGAATCCATGTATTACCTGCCAAGAAATTTATTGAGTTACTTTGGAGTGGAGTGCTTTTTTGATAAGTTTTTCATTTTAGTAATGATTGCTTTTTCTTTTTGCGTGTTTACTTATTGTAGGGGTGCCGTTAAAATCTTTTTTAAGCATCGTTGAAAAGAAAATTTTTTACTGACAAAATATAAAGAATGTGAAACGCTCCTTCAAGATAAGAGTGCTGGTTTATGAACCAAGAAAAGATTTGTAAGAGCTGTGGCCGAGTTTATAAGTCGGATGTTGATTTTTTGATTAATACATCATGCTGGAGAGTGTGTGTTTTAGGAAATCTTTATTTTAACTGTTCCTGTCAGAGCACTTTGATGATGCCCCAGGGAAAATACCCTTGGTACACGCCCGAGCGCACGATGAGCTTAGAGGCACGAGGGATCTTTAATGATTTTAAAGAAAAAAATGAGCTGCCCCGATTTAAATCGGTGTTTCTTGAGTTTCAAGCGGAACTGAGTTCGCCCCATTTTGATGTTAAACAAATTGAGTTGATTTTGCACAAAGACCCTATATTTGCGGCAAAAATTGTGGAGTTTGCCAATTTTAGAGGCGGCATGGGGAAACAAAATAGCATTAAGAAGATCGATCATGCTATTTCCAGTCTAGGTCATAGCTGCTTGTACGGTTTGGCCATGAGCCTCAGTGTGAAGGATTTTGTGCCTCCCGCTAAGTCCTTTCAAAAATCCCGTTTTTGGCTGGAACCCATGCTGGCCTCCAAAATTGGAACTTTAATCTGTGGGCAACTGGGACTGGCCCATCCCGATGTGGTGTTTTTAGGATCCTCCTTGGCAAACATTGGAAAATTAGTGGGAGCCTTTTTTTGTCCCGATGAGTTTGATGGGATTAGCTCTCTTCTGGCAAGTAAACCTATGACTTGGCGGCAAGCGGAGCGGGAACTTAACGCCAAAAGTCATATTGTTTTGGGAGAGATTGGATTAGCCTACTGGGGTTTGCCTGAGTTTGTGAGAGATGCCATCCGCAACCATCATTTGGAGCCGAGGGGTTTTCACCGTCATTCCGATGTCGTTCATTGCGCGGCCATAAACCTTTCCATGCAGTTGGCCTTGTTAAGTTTAGGGGAAGGTCATCGAGTGGAAGAGTCTGTTTTGAGTGCTGCCATGGGTGTATTACAAATTCCTGCGGGTGACCGAGCTCTTTGGACCAAAAAAGGAACTGATTGCCTTGAAGACACTAAATCCTTTCTGGAAAAAATAAACTGATCTTTGAGTTTTTAGGGTCACTTCTCAGGCAGGTGTCGCACTTCAAGGCCACAAGACACCATGAAGGAATGAACGAATTCAAAGTCTTCGTTTCGATATTCGGTGCGATAGATCACCTTTTTGATCCCAGCCGTGATAATGGCTTTGGCGCAATCTCGGCAGGGGCTCCAAGTACAGTAAAGAGAGGCACCGCGAAGATCTTGTCTGGAAGCGGCTATGGCATTGATCTCTGCGTGAACCATAAAGGGGTATTTATCGGGACGGGCGTTGGGTAACTCATCATCTTGGCAACCTGGAGGAAACCCATTATAGCCAGTGGCTAAGATTCGTTTATTTTCGTCTACCACCACCACACCCACTTGCGTTTCTCCATCGTGGCTGCGAGACGCCACCACGGAGGCGATATCTAGAAAGTATTGGTCCCAAGTGGGTCTTACCCTGGGGATTCGATTTTGGTAATTGATCTCTAATTTTTTATGCATGAAGGCTCCGGGTTACAACACAACATTCTCTTTATAGACCCCAAAAACCCCTCTCAAGGTATTACAAATTTCGCCAATGCTGGCGTAGGAATGCACACACTCCAAGATCACGGGCATTAAATTATCGGTAGATCTGGCTGCCAATTCTAGTTTTTTTAGGTTCATTTTAACTTTTTCAGCATCTCGATTGGCTTTCACTTTTTTGAGGCTCGCGATTTGGCTTTTTTCCACTTCACCTGAAACGCGAAGCAGATCGGGGCTTTTTTCATTATTCACAGTGAACTTATTCACACCCACAATAATGCGATCGCCCTTTTCAATGTCTTTTTGATATTGATAGGCACTTTTTTGAATGCAGGATTGCATAAATCCCTGCTCAATGGCTTTGGGAGAGCCTCCCATGTTGTCTATTTTATGGATGAGCTCAAAGGCCTCATTGGCGATTTGATCGGTTAACGCCTCCACGTAATAACTTCCCCCCAAGGGGTCGGGTGTTTCTGCCGCTCCCGATTCGTGGGCAATGATTTGTTGGGTGCGCAGAGCGATGAGGGCCGAAGATTCCGTGGGCAAGGCTAGGGCTTCATCGCGGCTATTGGTGTGCAGGCTTTGTGTGCCCCCCAAGACCGCAGCGAGTGCTTGGATGGTGACTCGAACGATGTTGTTGTCGGGCTGCTGGGCAGTTAAGGTAGAGCCGGCGGTTTGAGTGTGAAAACGTAACATCCAGCTTTTGGGATTTTTGGCTCCAAATCGATCTTTCATGATGTGTGCCCACATCTTTCGGGCAGCACGGAATTTGGCCACTTCTTCGAGTAGGTCTGTGAAAGCATTGAAAAAAAAGCTTAATCTTGGGGCGATGGTATCGACCTCCAATCCGGCATCCAGGGCAGCCTGAACATAAGCGATGCCATTGGCAAGAGTAAACGCCACTTCTTGAGCGGCGGTGCTCCCCGCCTCACGGATGTGGTAACCACTAATGGAAATCGTGTTCCATTTGGGCACGTTTTCCTTGCAAAACGAGAAGATATCGGTAATGAGGCGCATGCTGGGTGTGGGAGGAAAAATATAGGTTCCCCGGGCAATGTATTCTTTTAGAATATCGTTTTGAATGGTGCCATTCAACAACTGTGTCGATACGCCTTGTTTTTGTGCAACTGCAATGTACATGGCGAGTAATACAGAAGCAGACGCATTTATGGTCATGGAGGTGGAGATTTTATCGATGGGAAGACCATCCAATAGAACTTCCATATCGGCAAGCGTATCAATGGCCACACCCACTTTACCCACTTCTCCTAGGGCCTCATCGCTGTCGGAATCGAAGCCAATTTGGGTGGGGAGATCAAACGCAACGCTTATTCCAGTTTGGCCTTGTGCCAAAAGATATTTGTAGCGTTTGTTACTCTCTTCTGCAGAAGCAAATCCTGCATATTGCCTCATGGTCCAAAGCTGACCTCGGTACATTTGGGCGTGAATACCGCGTGTGTAAGGAAACGATCCGGGTTTTTCCGATTCTATTTGAGTTTTGATTTCCCCTAATTGTTCAGGAGAATAAAGGGCCTCGATGGTTTTATTGGACGCAGTAACAAAAGTGGTTTTTCTCTGGGAGGGTTTGGTTTCTGTGGGTGAATTTTGAGACATAAATGGCTCCTATTAAATAGCGATGGAGGGAGTTTGTGTTTTTTCATGGGGTAATCTACCCGGAAAATCTTTCCAGAATTCCTGGGAAAGACTTTCTGCAAAAAGAGAGTTCAAACTCTCTGCTTTGGGTTGTGCGGGGGTGGTGGTGGAAAAATAATTAGCCCAAATGAGTTGGGCATTGTTTGTGTCCACAAGAAGAATGGCTCCGGAAAATTGCACTTCTAAGTTTGATTTTGTTTGCACCGCCTCAAACAAAAAACTAAACAGGGCAGCATCCGCATTAAAGGCCAATCCTGCGAGTTTTTGTGTGAAAGACTGAATTTTTGTGTTTTCACTTAAACAATGTTGATAGAAATCAATAAAATCTAAATGCATTAAACACCTGTTACTAAATTTTTTGCGCTGGCTGTTGTCTCCCGTTTTTATCAGCTTGCTCACATTTAGGATTTCCCCTTCAAATTCTTTTAGGAGTTTGTCTTCTTTTGAAAGTGCATTTCTAACGCTATTAAAGGAAACTCCATTCACCTGTTTTTGACCTTGAAAGGAAAGCAAGATCTGCTGCTCCAAGTTTTGCTGGATTTGGTGAAACACCAAAAGTTGAGGTTCTATGACGGTTTTTCCGACCGGATTGGGCATAACAAAGGGTGGTACCGCCAATATTTTAGAAGGAATGGTGGCAACGTGGCCGGCTTGGATACCGGTGGGGGTGGGGCTGATGCTGACACACGATAAAGTAATCACATACAGAAAGAAACAGGTTAGAGCAGATACAATGGAGTGCCTCACGAATTCTTTTCCTTTCTGCGGAAGTTGTTACTTTATCACGCCTGTGCTTGACGTGATGCAAAGTCCGCCCCTTGGTTGCTCCCTCTGAAACAGATTAAAATGGAGCAGTGATTAAGTGCACTAACAAAAAAATTTGGGATTCTATGTGTTTCAAAGCACACAAAAGAGAACATATGACGATAAAGCAAAAAGTGCAACGCAGGTTTTGGGCTTGCGTGGTTTGCGGAAGCTCCGTAGGAAGTTTGGATCTTTCCGCTCAAAAGCTGAGATCTCAGTCGCTTGTGGCCGCCATCAAACAAGTGGCTAGTGGTGTGGTAAACATCCGCACGAAAGACATCCCAGACCCCAATCGCCCCTCTCATCCCAGCGCCGCTGCCTTGGATAAATTTTTTTTACAAATGATGCTTCCCAGTTCATTGCTGAACTCGGGTGGTCCGAGATCATTGGGGTCAGGGTTTTTGTTGGATGGGAAGGGATACATTCTGACCAATTATCATGTGATCCAAGAGTCCCTTGAAATTGAGGTTCAATGGAAAGATCCGGGAAAAACAGCCTTTGCCCAGTTGGTATCCTTCGATAAAGCCAATGATTTGGCGGTTTTGAAAATCAGACCCCAAGAGGTGGGATATCTGGGACTTAAGCCTGTGGCTTTGGAAAATAGCGCTTTAGTGGAGGTGGGAGAGTCTGTCTTTGCTATTGGAAATCCTTTTGGATATGGCACATCTGTGAGCTCGGGAATCATATCCGCTAAAGATCGTAGCATTGGAATTGGCCCTTTGGACCAATACCTTCAGACGGACGCACCTATTAATCCTGGGAATTCAGGGGGGCCGCTCTTTAATATGTCCGGTAAAGTAATAGGTATTACAACTGCAATACATGGTGAGGGGTATGGCATCTCCTTTGCATTGCCAAGTAACATCATTAGACAAAAATGGTCCCAGCTTACGCGAATTCAGGACACAGTTGTACCTATAAAGATTGGATTCATTGGAAAATCACTTAGAGAAATTTGGGAGGAATCCAAAAAAAAATCGGAAGCGCATCCGGATTCCTTAAAATCCAGCGATCTTTCCCTTTTTGGGGTTTTGGTGGAAAAAACATTTCCTGACTCGCTCGCCCAAGAAATCGGACTTTTGCAAGGGGACATCATTTTAGCCTGCAATGGAAAAAGAGTGGATACTGGTGACTCTTTAAGGGAGCAATTGAAACACCTGAAACTCTCAAATGAGATTTCCTTTAGGGTAAAGCGAGGTGTTTTGGTGATGGATTTGGTGCGGAAAACAAAAGACAGTCTAGGGAAACAGAATCATTCCAACTCCCTATTTCCCTCGGATTCAGCCTATCTAAGTAGAGATAAAGAGATGCAGTTTTATTAGCTGGGGCTCACACTCTCCGACGTGTCTTTCACTTTTCTCACTACTTTCGCCTTGGTTTTGGCAGGTTTCTTTTTGGGTGCTGGTGATTCTGCGTTTTCGGCTCCGGAATCGGCAGTGACGGCCTTTTTCTTCATGGATTCAAATTTGAATTCAAAGTTCCCGTTTGGTTTTAAGGCAAGTCTAGCGGCAAAGGGCCTTCCCTTTTTAGATTTAAAATCCGTGATCACGGGGGTGGAACCCGTTTCCACAAATTGCTTAAACTCTTCATATTGCACTGGATGATGACAAAGGGTTTTCGGCATGCGTGCCATGAGTTTTTTAGGTGGTTTTTTGGCTTTTACGGGCTTAGCAGGAGTTTTGGCATCTGCTTTTTTGGCGCGAGATTTTTTGGGAGGGGCTTTCTCGTCCGCTTTTTCTGCTTGGGGTTCGCCGCTTTGAAACTCGCATAAAAAGGCCACATTGGTTTCAATGATTTTTCCAGGTAATCCTAAAAAGGTGGTGGGAACTTCCCAGGAATTTAAAGTAACAACTTCTTTGGCTTCTAAATTTTCCTGCACCACTCCCGATTCATCCACAAAAACGATGCCTGTGGGAAGCGCCTTCAAGAAGGTTTGATAAGGAATGCCACCTGAATTAAAAAATTCAAATGGACCGGCCACGTCTTTACTCAAAACATCGGAAATGGTGCTTCGATCCAGATACCTGCCGTTTTTTTCCTTCCAGACGATAAAGTCACAGCCTTCTTTCTCTTCCGAGCATTTGTACATCCAAAAAGCTTCTGAAATGTTACCTTTTTTGCATTTTGGGCATCGTCCTAAGGGTGCTTCCTGTGAGAAGATCTTTTCATAGTCAAACGATTTGGCTTTTTCCACCATATTTGCTGTAAATTTTTCCATATTGCTCATGAAAAAATCTCTTTTTATTTGACCTTTTTCCATGGACTTGAGTTGGGATTCCATCTCTCCCGTAAGCTCTACACTGGCAAGTTCTGAAATGGGGATTCTAGAAATGATATCCACAAGTCTGATGGCTTTTGCGGTGGGTTTAAGCACTCTTCCCACGCGTTGGGCATATTCTTTGATCACCAAATTTTCAATGATTTCCGCTCGCGTTGCAGGAGTTCCAATCCCTTTGTCTTTAAGAGCCAGTGCCTTTTCTTCATCATCAATTTGTTTGCCAGCGTGCTCCATGAGGGAAAGTAGGCGGGCCTCTGAATAGCGAGGAAGGGGCTTGGTTTGGCTCCGTGTGGATTCAAAATTTTCCGTTTTCACAGGTACTTTAGCATTGGGTTGGGTGTCACTAAGCTTAGGCAATCTACTTTCTTCTTCCGTATCTGTGCCATAAACCTCACGCCAACCTGGAACTTGTAAATCTTGAACACGAGTTCGGAAATGGTGGGTTCCAACAAGTGTGGTCCGCTCCACTTTGGCCCAAACGGCATGAGGCATAAATGCGGCCAAAAACCTTTTTAAAATCAGCTCATAAACCCTGGCATCATCACCTTCTAATTTGTCTGAAACTTCTCCTGTGGGGATGATGGCAAAGTGGTCTGAGATGTATTTGTTGTTAAAAACTCTTTCCTGGTTTAAGAGCCCTTGCTTTTTGATGCGCTTGCTTGCCGTAGCTACTAATCCAGTTACTCCATCGCTTTTTTCAAATTTTCCCAGAATTTCATTTACCACTTTTGGGTAATCTTCTGGGAGATATTTTGAGTCGGTTCTTGGATAGGTGATGAGTTTGTGCTTTTCGTAGAGCCGCTGGGCCCCTTGGAGGGTGCGGCTTGCCGCCATGCCAAAGCGCTTATTGCATTCCCTTTGTAGGGAAGTAAGGTCAAACAATTGTGGTGCAATTTCTTTTGATTCTTTTCGGGTTTCAGATGCCGTGGAAGAACTTTTGAGGTTTTCTAATTCTTTTAAAATCTTTTCTAGAGAAGTCTGGGAAAAAATACGATCTTCTTTTTCTCTAATGGCCTGGTTTTCTTCGTCTTCAACGGCTGTGGTTTTTTTGAAATTGGGGTCGTACCACTGTCCAGAATACTCGTGGGTAGAGGTGGAGAATCTGCCCTCAATGGTAAAATAATCTTCGGGACGATGCTTCAAAACTTCAAATTCTCTCTCCACAATGAGTGCCAATGTGGGAGTTTGAACCCGACCCACCGACCAAGAAGATCCGGTTTGATTTTTGGGTCTCAAGCGACGGGTCATGGCACGGGTGCCGTTCATTCCGATGAGCCAGTCGCTTTGCGCACGACACCGGGCAGCATCACCTAAATCATCGTAATCGCTCCCGGATTTGAGCTGAGCAAAACCATCCCGAATGGCAGCGGGAGTCATACTTTGAAGCCAAAGACGCTTTATGGGAACCTTTTTTCCGCAAAAATCGTACAGCTCCCTAAAAATGAGTTCCCCTTCTCGCCCCGCATCGCATGCGTTGATCACCGCCGAAACGTCTTTACGATTGAGCAGGGATTTAATGGCCCCAATTCGTTCCTTTTGACCATCCTTTGGCTTGTACTGGAATTGACTAGGCAGAATGGGTAAATCTTGAAGCAGCCATCGTTTGTACTTGGGATCGATTTCTTCCGGTGGAAGAAGTTCTAACAAATGACCCACAGCCCAGCTGATCACGTAATGGTCTGACTCATAACAATCTGATTTCTTTTCAAACCCTCCTAAAGCCTTGCTAATATCAAGCGCCACACTAGGTTTTTCTGTAATGATGAGGGTCTTACCAGGCAGACTCATTTGATATAGTTCCTTTACTTTGGAGTGGGATTTGGGGTTTCTTCGCTGGAGTCATCTTCAAGTAGGGAGCGGGCAAGTGGTGCTAATACGGGATCTCCGGATTTAAGTAGGATATCTAATCCTTGAGCCAGATAGATAAAGAAAATTTCTCTTTTTAGGGAGGTCAGGACGTAAATGTCAAAATGAGATTTCGGTCCTTCCGGTGTGTCCACTTGAATGTTTTCCCAATACACTTGTTTCACCACGGGGTCTTTTAAAGCCTCTTTTTTGGCCAATGATTGGAATGCCTGTTGAATTTGTGGTGTTTTGGCGGCGTAATCGTTGGGATTTTTTGTTTTGAGTTTTTGAGTCACCCATTCCGAGGCCAGTTTCAAAATCTGACTTTCCCCAGAACTAATGGCTTGAATTTCAGCTTGCTTGGTGCCTAATTCAAGTCTAAGAACATTTTTTTTCCGAGTGACTAAGAAAACCTCGGTGGCGGCGGTGTCTACGTCCGGATCGTTATCGGCCCAATCGGGTCGGTACGATGAGCTTCGCTCGATCACCGTGGTGGGTCCGGGGGTGTAAATCGAAAGGCAGCCAATCCCTGCTAGGGAAGTCATGGCTATCAAGGCTCCCCACCGAGATAAGGTACCTCTTCTGTGCCCTGTTTTTGGGGAATCAAACTTTATAAAGCCTGAAATTATAGCTAAAAATGGCATGATGGTTCCTTTAGCGTGGTTGAACCATTTCAAGTTTTTGAAAGAAAACCTATGCTTCCAGCTATCTTTGATCATGGCCCACCAAAATGTCAACGAGCATCGCTGAGGCACTTCCTGGCCCCAGCTTTCGGGTGCAGATACTATTGCCCCTTTTTAACTCAGAAGTACCTGCCCAGGGTCCAATTTGAAATCCGGCCTCGGGCATGATGACATGAAAGGGTGCCACGTCCCAAACCTCCACCTTAGGGTCCACAAAGGCAAAGATACTCCCCTGTAGAAGAAGGTAATAGCCCAAAGCATCCGGGTAAGTGCGTGCTTTAAACAGGGAGTTTGCTCCATAAAACTGTTCAATGAGTTTGCTGTTTCCGGTTTGGTGGAATCGGTAAGGATCGGCCGTGGCTAAGATATCTGAACTTAGGCTGGGAGCCAGATAAGGCTTTCCGTTGATTTTAACCCCTCGGGATTTAACGGCAAACATCTGAATTCCCAGGCGGGGGAGATTGGCCATCCCCAAGACGGGTTGGCCTTTATAAAGCAAGGCGATTAAATTACTGTAAAAAGGAACCTGATTTATAAAGCTAAAGGTACCATCTATAGGATCTAAAATCCATTTAAAGTCTTCCGTGCCATCTCCTATTTCAGAAGAGAGGCCATCTTCTTCGCCGAGAATGGCATCTTGGGGAAATTTGGCTTGGAGTAAGGTTCTCAATTCCTTTTCAATTTTTAAGTCGGCTTCCGAAATCCAAGATTGGTCTGGTTTGGTGGAAATCTTTCCCATTTGTTTTTGAAACTCAAGGGATCTCTGGCAGGCCAGCTGAGCCGCGTGCACCGCCACAGGAATGCGTTTATCCAGTTCTCTTTGTAAAAAGGAATGAGCGTTAAATTCCATGGGAATCTCCGACCTAAATTTGGGCCACCACCTCTATTTCCACCAGGGCTTTTTTGGGCAACTCAGCCACAGCAACGGTGGAGCGAGCGGGTTTGTGAGTTCCAAAATGTTTTGCATAAATTTCATTCACTTGTCCAAAGTGATTCATGGTGGTGAGAAATATGGTGGTTTTAACTACCTTACTTAAATCCGTACCGGCTTGCGTTAAAACGGCCTTGATGTTGGAAAACACGATTTCCGTTTGCTTATCCACATCCACGTTTTGAAACTCACCACTAGCAGGATCAATGGCGATCTGACCTGAGCAAAACAGTAAATTTCCCAAGGCGATGGCCTGGGAGTAGGGACCAATGGGGGCGGGAGCATGGGGTGTTTCAATGATTTTCATGGGTGATTCCTTTAATGTGAGGGAGAAGTGGCGGAGTAATCATACACGCCTTTTCCGGTTTTGCGACCCAACTCCCCAGCAGCCACGTATTTTTTAAGAAGTGGGCAGGCCCGGTATTTGGAGTCGCCAAGGCCTTCGTGAAGCACATTAAGGATGGAAAGACAGGTGTCTAAGCCAATAAAATCAGCCAGAGCCAACGGACCCATGGGCTGATTAGTGCCTAATTTCATGCCTTGATCGATGTCTTTGGCGCTCGCCACACCTTCCATCAGTGCAAAAAAAGCCTCATTTATCATAGGCATCAAGATTCGATTCACCACAAAACCAGGATAGTCTTGGGAGAGGATGGTCTCTTTACCGAGTTTTTGGTTTAACGAAAGAATCAATTGTTTTGTGGATGGGCTTGTTTGGTGGCCTGTGATCACTTCCACCAAGGCCATGATAGGCACCGGATTCATAAAATGCATCCCAATGAATTGGGTGGGGCGACCACTATAAGAGGCGAGTCGGGTGATGGGAAGGCTGCTGGTGTTGGTGGCAATCACAGCTCTAGGGTCCAAAATCTGGCCAAGCGATTTGAAGATCTCTTTTTTGACAGACTCCGTCTCGCTGGCAGCTTCGATCACCAACTGGCAAACAGATAAGTCTGAATGGGTACCAGACGTCCGAATGCGAGGGAGAATCTGGGAAACGGGTTCGGTAATTTTACCCTTTTCAGCCAGTTTTGTAAGGCTTTTTTCAATGTTTGCCAATGATTTTGTGAGTCCGTTGGGATTGATATCCATCAACACAACCTGATACCCGGCCTGAGCGAAGATTTGGGCGATGCCCGTGCCCATTTGACCCGAGCCCACGACACCAACTACGCGTATTTCCTCAAAGTTTAAGGATCCAAGTGAATTCATACCATCTCCAAGGTTTCAACTGCCTAAAAAAGTTCGTATAACCGTAAAAAATTTTTCTTGCAATCTCACTTCAAAACTCCTAACCTAAAACGGAATTAACCCTTTAAAAGTAGAAAGGGACTCCATGCTTTACCAAAAACCCATCCCCTCCGAATACACTTCCGCCACACCCGGCGAGCTCACTCAACGTGTGGAACAGGCCAAAACGGAATTAGGCTCTGACGTTGTGATTCTCACACACCATTATCAGCGTCCTGAAATTGTAAAACTAGGACACATTCGGGGCGATTCTCTGAAGCTCGCCCAGTGGGCGGCGGCCCAAAATCAGTCCCGTTACGTTGTTTTTTGTGGTGTTCATTTCATGGCAGAAAGCGCGGATATTTTAAAATCAAGCGATCAGCAGGTGATCTTGCCTGACCTAGGCGCCGGCTGTGACATGGCCGACATGGCTGAAGCCGTGGACGTGGAAGCATCCTGGGAACAGCTAGTGGAGACTTTGGGGCATGAGCAAGTGATTCCCATCACCTACATTAATTCTACGGCCGCCCTAAAAGCGTTTGTGGGAAAAAAGGGAGGTGTTGTGTGCACCAGCACCAACGCCAAAAAGATCTTAACATGGGCTCTGAATCAGTCCAAAAAGGTGTTTTTCTTTCCTGATCAGCATTTAGGGCGGAACACGGCAAAAGCCATGGGGATAGATCTGGCAGACGTAAAGCTTTGGAAGCCCAACCGTATGTTGGGTGGATTAAGTGCATCTGAGATTAGTAGTGCAAAAGTATTACTTTGGGAGGGGCATTGCCCCGTGCATGCGCTTTTTACCGTGAAGCAGATTGAAAAATTAAGGAAATCAGAACCTGATTTTAAAATCATTTCCCATCCTGAATGCGCCATGGAGGTGGTGGATCTCTCGGATTATGTGGGCTCCACGGAATACATTGTCAATACCATTGAAAATTCTCCCGCAGGAACCAAATGGGCCGTGGGCACGGAAATTCATCTCATTGAGCGAATCGCGCAAGAGAATCCCACTAAAACCGTCGTGAGTTTGAACCCCTACCAGTGTTTGTGTGGAACCATGAATCGAATTGATTTGCCCCACCTGGCGTGGTCATTGGACAATTTGGTAAAGGGAAAACCGGAAAATGTCATCACGGTGTCGGATGATTTAAAGCCATATGCCAAACAAACCCTTGATTTAATGTTAGAATTGAGTAAGTGAGCCATGACTTCCGCTGGCTCTTTAAAAAAAATGGAACCCACCAATGTTAAAGAAACCAAAGAACTAAGCCTAGAAGAAATTGTTCAACTGGCTCACAAAATAGGCATGGAATACGTGGAAAAAAGAAGGGAAGCGGAGCTTTTGGAGCTATTGCGAAGTTCCAAACGAGCTCAAATTATGAATGACCTGGAAGCCAGTGGGGGCTCCCAGAAATCTTTTTCCGAAACCAAACTAAAGCGTTTGGCCGAAGCTCATCCCGACTATTTGGCTTTGATTCATAAGATAGTAGACACAAGAGCTCTGGCTGATAAACTTCGCATACGATATGAAAGTTATAAAAGTCTTTTTGATGCCAAGCGCACGATGATCTCTTTGAAAAAAACAGAAATGAGGCACCTTTAAACAAAGGTGTTTATCGGTTTATTTTCGTGCCTTCATTTACGCTTTTGAGGATATCGTCCCTGGGAACCAGCTCAGTGGGCAGGGTGGTGCGTTTGATATTTGCCTTGTATAATACGGCACCGCGAAGCTTTGTGTAATCTAAATCGGCGTCTTCCAGATTGGCTCTGGTGAGGTTGGCACCCTCCAAATTGGCATTCCACAGACTGGAATTGGTAAAGTTAGCGTTTTCCAGGTTGGAATCTTTAAAGTTCACATAGGAACAGTTGGAATCGGTAAAATCACAGTTGCTCAGATCCATTT
Organism: Silvanigrellaceae bacterium; assembly: GCA_044339525.1. Classification (GTDB taxonomy): domain Bacteria; phylum Bdellovibrionota_B; class Oligoflexia; order Silvanigrellales; family Silvanigrellaceae; genus JBIIVH01. The sequence goes on from JBIIVH010000007.1 coordinate 39,977, forward strand.
TGGTTAAATTGGCTTTGCGAATATCCATCCCCACAAAGCTTCTGCTGGTTTGAACAATTTCCACCACCTCTTTTCGGGTAAGGGTTTTGGGCCGGGAGGCATCCGATTCCACATCAAGACCTGCCAGGTCGGCATCATCCTCGTCATCTTCAACGTCGGAATCATCGGAATCAAAATCGTCTTCAGCTTGGGACTTCCGCCTGGAATCCAGGGAAGACTTTTGGGAAGCAACGGCCTTTTGTGTGGGACTTTTCGAATAAACCATGAATCACCCGATTCTATTTTCAAAGATGAAAGATCTTTTCACTCACTTCAACCCAAAGCGGCCTCAGGCTCCCAATGCCACAAGGAGAATCCTGAATGAGTTCCAGTCAAAGCTGTTGGGTACCACTAAATTCGACCCGAATCAATCGCGGAAAACTCCCAGACTAATCTCAATGACTAATGGGCGGTGTCATCTTCCGATAAGTCATTGGGATTTTGCGAGTGGCCCAGGTTTCCATAGGGAACCAAAGTGAGGGGAGCCTGGAAGTTGATGTCGGAAGTGCCTTGTCCCACAATCAGATCTCTTAAGCAAATGCGCATGGTTCTTTTGGGCACCCAAAAGAAATCCGCTAGAGATTTTACAATGTGAGACTTAGTGTTGCATTTTAGGATTTCGTTGCGAAGCAGGCTCGAGGGCACCAAAAGGGAATGGGCAAAGTCCTGTACCTCACAACTCACCAGCTCCGTAATGAGGGGAGGTAGCTGAAAGGACTCTCTTTCGGAATAAATTACCACCTTTGCGATTTCTCGGGCGATGGCCAATCGTGTGTGTGGTCTCATTTCCCCTTTGCGGTAACGAATGCAATATTGATTTGCTTTCACACGACTGCTGCGAGCGATTTTATCTGCCACCTCACCGGCCACAATCTGAATAAACGGGAAAAGGGATGAAATTTCAGGGATATGCACAGGGGTGGTGGAAATGCTTGCTTTCTCTAATAGCTGTTTAGCTAAAGATTGGTAAAACATTTTTCGAGCCGCCCGTTCCGTTTTTAACGGACCAGATAACTGTTCTTCTAGTCTTTGGGATTCCATGGTTTCTTGGTAATCAAACCAAGCTTCATCGGCATCTAAAACACCTTCGCTAAGATCCTGAATGATCTCCAGATCCACCTCAAGTGCCTTCGATAGCGCTTCATGGGCATAGATGCTTTTTACGGATTTTTTGCCTCGCTTCCAGTGACTGGTATCGCTGGGGTTGTAATTTAAGATGTTTCCGATCTCCTGGTCGTGAACCTTTTTGTCTGGACTTTTGGCTTCATACACTCTCAGGCAGAACTTAAAAAGCAGGGCAGAATTCTGAAAGCGTTGGGTCTCAGCAGACTTGCGCATGGTGATTCCTTCTCATTGGGATAATCGGACACGTTTGGGTTGCGGACTTGATTGTCAACCGCCACCTTTTTACAAAAAGACTCTAAAAAAATCAGCAAAACTGGTGGGATTCTAACGTATCCCAGCGACTCGTGTCAACCCACTGGGATTCTGGTTAAAGGATGCCCTGAATGGGAAGTCAAAGCCTTGACGCGATTGGTTTCTAGCAAGCCACCTTGGTGCGTGACGCATTTTCAAGCGCGAAAAGGATTCTTTTGGGGATGTTTTCCAAATCCTCTACAAACTGACTGGCCCCAAGCTCCTCCGCCGCCCTAGGCATTCCCCACACCACGCAGGTGCGTTCGGACTGACTCAAGGTGGTGGCTCCCGTCTGTCGGAGTTTGAGTAAACCTTGGGCTCCGTCTTTACCCATTCCAGTTAGAAGTGCTGCTACAATGGACACATTTTTGAGTTTGGATGCTGATTCAAACAGCAGATCTACACTGGGGCAGTGTCCAGAATGTTTGGGACCCTCAAAGCTCACCGCTTCCAGCCCATGTGGACCTTTTTCCACACGGAGCTGCTGACCCCCTGAAGCCACATAGACCGTTCCCGGCACTAACGGCGATCTCTGTGTCACTTCCACGGCGGGCCGGTGGCATTGGGATCCTATCCTCTGGGCAAATGCCTTCGAGAAAACAGGTGGAATGTGTTGCACAATCAGCACAGGGGGCATGTTACTTGGGAGAGATTCTATGAGCTGAGCTAAGGCTTGTGTTCCTCCGGTAGATGCCCCCAGCAACACGAGATGATCTTGATTAAAGCACCGATTTCCGGCCACCCAAGGTGACTTCAGTCTGGTGGTAGCTTGGGTTTGCTGCTGCTGAGCGGTGCTGATTTCTAGGAGTTTTTCATGAAAAACGGGGGTAAACTGGGAAATTTCCGAAAGCTCAGGCTTTTGGATGTAGTCTACGGCACCCCATTCTAAGGCCTGTAACACCAAGTTACCTTGTTCCAGAGTTAAAGAGCTCACAAGCAAACAAGGCAGCCATTTAGATTGACTGATTTGGCGTATGAGCTCTGCTCCATTAAGGTGTGGCATATGAACATCAACCGTTAAAATATGGGGTTTTAAGGATTCTATGGCTTGTAAAGCCTCTCTGGGATCGGTCACCGTACCTGCCACTTCCAGTTGGGGGTGAGATTCAATGAGCTTGCTCAGCAAACTAGCCATCATCTTGGAGTCATCCACCACCAACACCCTCACTTTAGAATTTTTAGGTTTGGCGGACGGGATGGGGGAGACTTGCAAGGGTTTGGTGTTGGAAAGCATGGGACTCTGTTTTGAGGCTTTGTGGGCGGCTCTGAGTTTGATGCGTAGCTCTTCTCCCATTTTTTCTAGTTCTGCCAATTGTGGCTTTTCCACGTAATCTTTGGCACCGAGTTCAAGGGCCCGCTGAGCCAGCTTAGAATGGTCTCTTTCCATGGCGCTTACAATCACCACGGGAATATGATTTTCCACGGAGATGGACTCTAAGTACTCTAAGCCTGTTTCCTTTTCTAGATTTAAATCCAAACACAGAACATCGGCTTTGTGTTGCATTATGGCTAAGCGGGCATCGGCTAGGGTTTTTCCTTTTGCCACCAATTGAAACCCTTGTTCCAAGGTAAGGATTTTTTGCATAATGGAAAGAATGGTGGGCGAGTCGTCAATAACAATGACCTTGATGGGTGAGCTTTGACTTTCCGTCAAGGGATTTAAGTGGCTTTGGCTTAAAGTCTGGTGGGAGGTGGCGCCTGTCTTTTGCTTACCGTAAATGGATGACCCTAATGAGATGAGAGACGTACCCTTGGTTTCGATGGATTCAGAGACGCCTAAAAATACTTTTCCGTCGGGAGCCAGTCGCTTTTCAAAGTACGCCATGGCCGTAGAGATTTGTGTTTTGGTAAAGTATAGAAACACATTTCTACAAAAAATGTAATCCAATGGCTTGGTAATGGGACTAGTTCCTGGTTTAATCAAGTTAAATTCAAAAAATTGAATGGGTTTTTTTATGTGATTTGAAGCTTTGTACCAATTTATAATCTCCGCCGTTCCTCGGATCCAATTTTGGGACAGAAAATGCGCCGGAATTTTTTTGATTTGATCGGTGGGGTAAACTCCATTCTTGGCAGTAGCAACGGATTTTTGATCGATATCACTGGCAAAAATTTGGTACTGAAATCCTTTGTGAATGCTTTTAATACGATGCAAAAAACAAGAGAGAGAATAAGCTTCCTGGCCACTGCTACAAGCCGCCGTCCAAAGGGTTATCTCCAGATTTTCTTTCATTTTGAGTTTTTCGAGAATGTCTTTTTCCAAGATCTCAAAGTGGACAAATTCCCTAAAGAAAAAAGTGTGATGGGTGGTGAAAAGAGACACCAGATAGACTTTTTCCAAGTCACGATGATTTTGATAGTAGGTTTGATAGGCCTCTAATCCGGAAAATCCCAGCGATAGCGCTCTGGACTGAAGTTTATTTAACAGACCGGTTTGGTCGGCGTCTTGGAAAACGAGGCCTGTTTGCTCCGAAATTTCCTTGGAAATCAGATTTAGAAAGGGAGGATTAGACTTCATATGGAGTAATTGTCTTTCCATTCCAATTTGCTGATTCTAAGGGAGTTTTCGAGTGCCTGGTAGAATTTATCATCAATGGGTTTTGAAACAAATTCATAACAGTCGCTTTTGAATGCGGTTCTTTCCAATACAGGGGTTCCGTATCCAGTTAAGATGATCAACGGAATTCCAAGCTTTAAAGAGGCCAGTTCCTTTGCAAATTCAATCCCATTCATGGTTGGCATTTGATAGTCTGACACCACACAATGGCAGATGTTACCTTCTTTTAAAAATTTCAAAGCAGATTCGGCCTCTGCAAATGTGGCTACGTTCACTGAAAATCGCCGCTCAATGGCCTTTTTTAGAAAAAATAGAATGTCTTCGTCGTCGTCGATGATGGTGACATTTTGTTTGTCATTGTTAGAATTCATGATATCCCCCAGGATGTTCAGGCTACTTTTGAAGGCTGTTTGATGTGTTGAACGTCGCGGACATTTAAAACCTTTTTCAGATCGAGGATGATGATAAGTCCTGATTTGTGATTGTAAAAGGAATGAATATAATCCGTTTTCATGGAAATTTCAGTGTCAATATCGTGTTGGAGTTCATCGGGATTTGTTTTAAACACAAAATCCACCTGATCCACCAAGGCCCCCATGACACACCCATCGGCCTCACACACGATCACGGCGTTTTCCTCCTCATTTTTTTGAGGAAAGCCAAACTTAGCTCTCAAATCAATGGTGGCAATCACCGTTCCTCTCAGATTTAACAAGCCTTTAAAGTAGGCTGGAGCGTGGGGCATACGGGTGAATTCGGGCACGGCAATCACTTCTCTGACTTGTAAAAGAGGAATGGAATACTTTTCGCTCCCAAGAGTGAAACAAATATATCTGTGGTCGGTTTTGTTCATGACGCAAGCCTTTCTTGCTTTTTGATGCTTTTTTGAATGTGAGCCAAATCGAAAATGAGTGAGGTTTTGCCGTCGCCTAGGATGGCGCACCCGCTCACCCAGTCACGGACATGGGCTTCAGGACCTAGGGGTTTGGTGACAATGGTTTGAATCCCAATCACTTGGTCTACTTCCAGTGCGGTGGTTTCCTCTTTGGATTGGCACACCAAAATAACGCTTTGAGGTGTTTTAGCCGTCTTTTTTAGACCAATGAATTCTCTCAAATCCACCAGGCTTATTTGCTTGTTTCTAAGTGTGATGATTCGGCCTAATCCTGGGACATGGTGGGTGCTGGCTTGTTCGATCCGAATGGTCTCACTCACCAGATAAAGAGGTATGATCCATTTTTCCTCTCCGATGAGCACAATCATGCCTTCCACGATGCTTAGGGACAGAGGTATCTGGATGGTAAACTGAGTACCTTGACCCAACTGACTCGACATTTTAATGGTTCCTCGCATGGCCTCCAAATTGGTTTTGACCACGTCCATGCCCACGCCTCTTCCAGAAATCTCTGTCACGTGTTCTTTGGTGGAAAACCCGGCTTTAAAAATCAGTTCAAAGACTTGAGTGTCCGTTAGCTTAGTGTCTGGGCGGATCAGTTTTTTTTGTAGGGCTTTTTCCAAAATGAGTTTTGGGTTTAATCCTTTGCCATCATCGCTGAGGGAGATTTCTAGCCCGCCTCCTTCTATCCTTGCCTTCAGGCAGATTTTTCCCTTCCTGGCTTTTCCTAGTGCTTCTCGGTTCTGATTGGGTTCTAGGCCATGATCTACCGCATTTCTCACCATGTGATTCAGGGGGTCGGCCAGTCCTTCCGAAATCATCTTATCCACTTCAATGGCTTCACCTTCCACTACGAAGTCTACCTCTTTGCCCAGTTCCAAAGCGGCGTCTTGAACGCTTCTTTTGAGTTTTGAAGCGAGAGATTTTAACGACACCAAACGAAGTCCCATAACATCATCTTGAATTTCTTTTGTGGCTTTGGAGAGTAAGCGAAGTGTGGAACGAAGAAGTGGAGAGGCTACACCTCTGAGCTGCTCGGTTAACACGCTTTCAAGCACGAGCAATTCCCCCACATGATTTTGGAGTCGATCCACCCGCGTGACACCCACACGAATGGTGTCTTCCGCCTTTAGGTTCGATGAATGGCTGGGTTTAACGGCTTCCATTTTGGGTTCTTTTACGTCCTCAGTGGCCGTCAGAAAGATAATGTCGGAGGAAGAGTCTGAGGGAGGGGTGGGATCGGGGATGCAGGGCTCCGGTGTTGTGGGGTTGGAGTGAGGGGCAATGGGCGCAGGGCTTTTAGGAGAATACAAACTTAGGGAGGTTAGGGTTTCTCCCACATCTTGGTTGTCGTTTCCATTGCTAATTGCATGATTTAAAAGACTTTTTAAGGTATCAATGTTTTTCAAGAATATTTTTAGAAGTTCCGAATTTAGCTCCAACACACCATCGCCCAGTTTGAGAAGAATAGTTTCAAATTCATGGGTTACCCGTCCGATTTGGGAAAAACCCACCGACTTGGAGCTGCCCTTCAGATTGTGGGCCAATCTAAACATCACCTTAAACTGGGAGGGGTCGCAAGACTCAGCCTGCTCCAGGATTAAAGCCTCTAAGTCATCTATATTCTGCTTTGCCTCCACAAAGAATATTTCGATTATCTCTTTAAGACTATCGTCCATTTGTTTTTGGCTCCTTCTTTGGAATGCAAAAATGCCTATGGGTTGGATTTAAAAACCGGTGTTCCACGGCCCCCCGGGTAGCCTTTCGGTGGTTTGAAGAATTCTGTTGAGCGTCAAAAAGGATTGGAATTTTTCAAAGGTGACTACAAAAAGGGAACGGGCCTGGTCAAAAATGTTCCAGTTCCAATGAATCGGCGTACAGGCATCCACTTGGCATTTTAAGGGTAACGATTATATTGTGGGCTTGCTCTTTCATTTTGAAGAGCTTTAAGAAAGGGACTGGATATGAGTTCGTTCAATGGACGTGGGGCTTTGGATCTAAAGGCGCAAAAACCTCGATCCTTAAAACGAGTGATGTTGGGATTTTGGGCGGTTTTGGCGGGTGTGGGAGCCGTGAGTGTAGGGCTTTTTTTATTTTTCCCAGAAAAAATAAGTGAAATTCAAAAAACGGCCAGTGCGTTTGCACAAAAAGGCTATATTTTGCCAGATGTAAAACATGCCAATCCGAATCAGGAAGCCGATGTTAAATCGCTGAAAACATTTAGTAAAGTGTTTGTTAATATCGCTAAACAAACCAGGCCAGCTCTCGTCTTTATTCGTACCCAAAAACAAGCTGGCAACCGAAGAAACTTAGGTGGCATTCCTGAGGAGTTCTATTACTTTTTTGGACAAAGAGCTCCTCGGGGCGGGGGCGTGCAAGAAGGAGCCGGCTCTGGATTTTTGGTGGATTTAAACAAGGGTTATGTCATCACCAACAACCACGTGGTGGAAGATGCCGACGTGATCCAAGTGACCACTTTTGATGATCGCAAGTTTAAAGCCAAGTTGGTGGGTAGGGAAAAATCCGTGGACGTGGCTGTGTTGCAGTTGGAGGAATTCAAGCCCAAAAGTTTAAAGGCCGTGTCTTTAGGGGACTCCGATAAAGTAGAGGTGGGAGATTGGGTAGTGGCTTTAGGAGCTCCCTTTTCCCTTCCTCAAACCCTTACGGTGGGCGTGGTGAGCGCTTTAGGTAGGGGAAATGTATTTGGGCAGGGTTTGCTTGAGGATTTTATTCAAACGGACGCCGCCATTAATCCAGGAAACTCCGGTGGTCCACTGGTGAATTTAGATGGTGAGGTGGTTGGAATCAACACAGCCATTTCGTCGCCTTCTGGGTCTTCGGCGGGAATTGGTTTTTCGGTTCCTTCCAATATGGCTAGAATGGTGGCAGAAATGCTGATCAACGATGGTAAAGTGACTCGAGGGATGATTGGAATTGCAGGGAGGGAATTGGATGAGTTAAGTGAAGACCTACTCACCAATTTAAACGTGGGAACCAATTCAAAGGGTGCGTTGGTGGTGGCTGTGACTCCCAACAGCCCTGCCGAGCGAGCAGGACTTAAAACCTATGACATCATCCAAGAATTTAATGGGCAAGAGCTGTTTAGTTATTCCCAGCTTCGCACGCGAATCAGTCTTACTAAGCCTGGCACTGAGGTAAACTTAGGCATTTTGAGGGATGGAAAAAAGATTTCCATCAAAGTGAAGGTTGGCGATGCGGCGAAAATTGAGTCCCAAGCCGCCGAATCCAATCAAAAGAGTCAAGAAACGGATGAAGATTTAGGTGTTCAAGTATCCACCCTTACAAAAGAAATGCGCAAGCAGCTCGGGATCCGCAGTGCAACGGGAGTGATCGTGACGGCATTAGATGAAGAGGGATATGCCGCGGCCGCCGGAATTCGCCGGGGAGATGTCATTGTAGAGATCAATCGTAAGTCCGTTAAATCTCCGGAAGATGTTAAAAAGTCTTTAAGTCAAGCCAAATCGAAGAGCCAAAATCTGTTGTTTTTGGTGGAACGAGGCGGAGAGACCCAGCTGATTGTTCTTAGAGTGAGATAAGTGACATTCAATAGGGAATGGGTGTGGGTGGTGGAGTGTGAAAGTGAATGTTGTTTTTAGCGTCTCCTAAAAAAAACTCGGCTCCCTTGATGAGATTCTGGTACCATTGGTTTGCCTCTTCTTTGGAGTACGTAAGAAGATGTGCTTCCCTGTATTCGCCAAGTTCAATATGTGTGTAGCGAATGGTGATTCGGAAGGCTCCACTTTCCATTCGTTGTACCCACACTCGGTTTGCGGTAAAACCATGGGCATCTGCCCCTTGGGGTAAAAAGGGCAGGCTAAGTGCTATTAATAAAAGCTTTTTTTTGACAGGAAACAAAAAGACTCCTACGGAATGGATTCTTTGCAGAGGGATCGGCCACTCGCAAACGATACCGGGGGGCATTCTTTTCCTATCTTCTAACCTCTGAGGAGTTCCATGACGTTACGCTTGTTTGGTAAAACCCAAGTCATTCTCAATCGGGAAAAAGTGGCTTTTACCTTCGGGAATTTTGATGGAGTTCACTTGGGGCATGTGAATCTCATTCGTCAGCTTTGTTCCTTTGGACTTCCCTCCGTGGTGCTTACCTTTGATCCTCACCCCAGCCAGATCTTAAGCCCTCAGGAAGCCAAGCCACAGCTAGAGGATCTTACCATCCGGATCCAAAGGCTGCTAGATGCGGGAGTGTCTGCTGTGGCCGTGCAGTCCTTTGATAGCGATTTCTCCCAACTTACCCCTGATGAGTTTTGTTCGTCCTATCTTGAGGGCCATTTTAAGCTCGGTCATGTATTGTTTGGTTACAACTCCAGGTACGGCAAGGGAGGACGCGGAAACTACACTCACTTCAAAAGTTGGGCCGATGAGAAACAGATTTCCTGCTCAAGGGTGTTGCCCTTTTGCATCGGCACCACGATTGTTTCGAGTTCGCAGATTCGACAAAGTCTAGAGTCCGGAGACTTAGGCTTCGCTAACGTGATGCTAGGAAGGCCTTATTTTTTGTCGGGAGAGGTGGTGGCTGGTGATAAACTTGCAAGACAACTGGGGTTTCCCACCGCAAATCTGGAATTGGAAGGTAAAGACTTTTTACCCGCAAACGGAGTTTATGCCTGTGAGGTAGAGTTAACAAAAGGTAAAGTTAGAATGCCTGCTGTGGTAAACATCGGTGTGAGACCCACGGTGAGTCAGCAGAGTCGACGTCGTGCTGAGGTTCATATTTTTGATTTGGATGAGAACCTTTATGGACAAAACTTGGGATTATGGTTATTAAGGTACCTACGAAAGGAACAAAAATTTAGTGGTGTTGAGGAGTTAAAGATACAGATTGCGGAAGATGTGGCAAACGCAAAGAGTTTTTTTAAGGTAACATAGCCAGAACGATGACGTAGGAACAAGAATAGATTGGAATTCACCGATACCAGTCGAAACGGAATTGAGCTAAGATAAACTGTAGGACTTAGACAAAATGGTTACCAACCGGGAGTACACCGATGGTGGAGATTAAGTCTTTAAAATTAAAGCAAAATAGAATACAAATGAGAAGCCAAAATATTTGGGTTTGTGCGGTTCCACTTGTTTTGGTGGGAATGGCGTTGGCGCAGGCGAATGGAGCCCAGGCTCAACAGTTGGTGCTTAAAACAGGCGAGTCTAGTGGGCTTTTGAGGTTTGAATCTGGATGGTCGGTGTTCGACGATCCTATTTTGATAGATCCTTCCTTTGAGAACCCTCAAAGTTCTCTGGAAAGGGAGTCGGAGTGGGACAACGACGAAGAGCTGGGAGTTTCGCCTTATGTTTCGGTAGTTACAAATCACAAGCCATGGGTGCTGACCACAAGTGAACCCGCACTATCAAAATCGAGGGATTCTTTGCTTCCCAGAGCGAATCGGCAGGAAACACTTCTCTTCCCTCGGGCAGCGTCTTTGGAATCAGATGGCGTTGATATTGAAGATTCTGGGAGAGATTCGTGGGAAAATCAAGAAATACTTCCAGATATTTTAAAGGAAAATCAGTCTCGATTTAGAAATCTGGTTCAGTCCGCCATTCCAAGTTCCGCCTTGGAGGAACGTTATTTAGGTACTTTAACCCAATCTACGGCGTTGGCAATCCAAAGTGATTTTCCGGGTGCGGGTTTTTCCAAAAGTGGTGAGCTTGCTGAGGTTTTGATTCCCGTAAATGGGATTACTCCCAATGGTATTTTTACGGTAAAAGATGGTAAATTCTATGAGGTAAAAAGGGATAAGTTCGACGCCTCTGTGGGCAATCAAAAAAAGGTTGAGATTCCAAAAGGTTTTGTGGTTTCTTTACATCAGGAGTCCTCCCAATCGGAAGGGCGAATAGAACTTGAAAAAAAGGAAGCAAGTAGAGCGGAATTGATAGAAAAAAAATCAGGATTTTTGGCTAGTGTTTATCAGGTTAACACCTCATATAAATCAATTGGCAAGGGGATCTTAAGAGGTAAAGTAAATGTGCCTTCAGATGTAGATCCTTCCAGCGTGGTGGTTGGGGTGGTGGGCACGGAATTTAGAGTAAATCCAAACCAAGATGGCTACTTTGAACTCGTGGGAGTTCCTTTTGACTCTAGAATTCAAGTTGCCCTATGGGATGAGCAAAATATTTTAAGTAGAACGGTAGTGCATGCAGAAGTGGGTGAACTTGAGTCGTTTCTAAAGGTATCTTTAAAGAAACAATCCGACTTGATTTCATTGAGTCAGGCGTTTGGCGCACCTCATAATATCACTCAAAGTGGATTTTGCGGTAAGGTTACAAGTGTAGGAGATGCTAAACACATCCAAATCAAAGCCACTGATTTGAACCAAAAGCCAATCCGAGTGGGTTATTTTTCTGATTCTGGTTTACCTGATTTGGCGAAGAAATCTCTGGGAATTCAGAAAAATTTCTGCATATTTAATGTAAATAGCCCGTATGTAAATCTATCCGCCATTAACACTCAAACTGGGGAAAGACGAGTGTTTGTTTTGCCTCAGCATCACTCCACGTTTGAGTTTGATCTGGCTTTTGATATGACTTCTATGATTTATCGACCTTTGCAGATCCTGGATCTTTACGATTCCCAGCAGGTGATAGGGCTGGCTAGCGGTGGGGAATCCAATCAAATGGACTTTGCCGATGCGAATTATCGAAGTTGGATGGATGGACAAGACATAGCCAACTGGGTAGGAACCTCCGATGCTTTTGTGCAAACGGATCCTGCCTATGCGTTTGCGCCTGTCAATCAACGCTCTTCCTTAACGTATTTTCCCTACATGGGACCCCATCGTTTTACGGCAGTGGAAGCTAAAACCGATGTGGAAGACGGCCCTAAGTCCTTTTCCGTGGTGGGTTCAAATCAGTTGCTCACTTCACAAATTTTGAAGCGTCAGAGTAACGTGGATGGCACCTGGATGGATTCAAAATCCCCACTTAATCTACCCATTTTGGGAGTGCAGAATTTGGGATTTGATATAGACCGCTTGTTTTCAACCGAGATGGTGCTTCCCAATGCCGGTAGCTTGTTTCTACAGTTAGACTTGGCTAAATTAGGACTAGATGATGACTATCTTGTGGAAATCGTAGGACTGGACGGGCTGAAACTTCAAGAGGTAAAGTCAGAAAAAATAATGAGCATGGATGGATCAAAGTCACGCATCAAAAGAGAGTTTTTATTCAACATTCCCTTGGGGGATTATAGTTTATTGGTGAAAGATAAAAATGGAGTTGTAAAAAATTATCAATTGGTGCGCTCCCTTCCCAATGCGGTTCAGACACTGGTTTTGTAAAGTCAAATTCCATAAAATCTAACTGGCTAAAAAAGAAATAAAACCAATTTACACGCGGCCTAAATTCAATGTTGCCAAGTCTAAACCTCCTCTAGCAAGTTACCCTTCGCTTAGATATTTAACTCAAACGCAACACAATAAAGACGCGCTGGATGTAACATCTAAAGAAATTAATGAAACCGTTAAAGCTCTGGTTAATCAAATTGAAAAAAATTATGAGATATTAGGAGGAAAAACGGATGAGTCAGAATGCTGAGTCAGCAAGTTTTGATCTTATCACCGGTATTCAAAAGTTGGCTCGGGATAATTCCGAACTAAAAGTCCATCTGAGATTTCGAAATCCGATTGTCATCTTATCCCTTTCCCATACAGAAATTGGTGATTTTGAAGACGAAGATGAATTAAAACAGAGTCTTTTAGAAAAAACAAAGACAATAGATGAAAAATTTTCTCAAAAATTAGAAACCCTCGAAAAATTTAAGTGGCTTCAAATTGACTTTATTCGGTTTTCAGAATGGATAGCTGAAACCGATAAGCCATCTCTTGGAAGTTCGTGGCTTTATGAATATATCTCCAGAAAAGAAAGCAAAATAAAGGAAGGAAGCCCTATCTGCATTCACTTTTATGGTCATAAGGGTGGGCAAACTCGAACCAGTTTTATGGCGCAGTTAGGAAAAAGCTGTTCCAATGATGGATGGAAAGTCTTGCTATTGGATGCGGATTTTGAAGCTCCAAGCTGCCATCGAGTTTTTGGTAAAGCCTCGTTGCCTTTAGAATCAACCGTTTTTTCTTTTTTTCAAAAAGACTTAGCAGTAAAAGCCCTATGTGTTGATCGACCTTTTGATGCGCCAGAGAGTGGCGCGGGGTTGTACCTTTTGGGGAGTAAAGCGAATGAAAACGACCTGGACACTGCCAATTATTTTTCTCAATTAAATGTACTATCTTCAAATCCAATAGAATTAGAAAAAATTGGAAAAAAAATTTATGAGTATGCTAAAAATGAAAGATTTGATGCCGTCTTTATTGACCAAAGAACGGGCATTTCAAATATTGCTTTTCCATTGCTGGAGTCACTGCCAGGTTCTGGTATTATTTTTGGTAGACTGGATCATTTGTGGAGGGACGCTTCTTCAACTTTGAAGTTATTTTTGCGAGCCACTTCGAGGTTTCAGTCCATACTCTTTTCTCCCTTTAAGCTAGATCCCGAAAAATTTAGTCAACTTTATAGCGTCCAGATGGGTGATTTTTATGGGATATTGGCAGATGCGCTGTCTTCAAAATACAATTACGATGTTTCGTTTGGTTTGGATAAGCATGGTTTTTCATTAGACGACAGCGAGATTGATATGGTCAGGGATGTGATTCCTAATGTGCACATATGGATGCAGGATGATGCTTTCATGAATTCGTTGCTGCCAGACTTTTCCAGTTTATCCTCCCAAAATAGGGATGCCCTTTCAAGTGTTCGGGCAAACTTATCTTTGCTTGAGAAGAAGAAATACACTCCAATCATAGTGGAGTCTGTGAAGTTGAGTAGTTCAGGAGCAAAAAATGATGGGAAATATCTTTTAACGGAATCCCTTAAACTAGCTATAAGTCAAAAGAATGATTCGTTGTTTTTAATTGGCCGAAAGGGATCGGGTAAAACAACCGCTTTCGATATTGTGCGTTCTGTGGAGAGGACGTCCATTCCGCTCATTGCCGATGCTTCCGAGCGCAAAGGCAACAATGACATTTCTGGAAAACCTGGTTTAACTTTTCCGGCATTTAAGGATTTTTTGGACGAATTTAAGTCAACAGATGCTGATTCAAAATTCCAGGAATTTTGGAGGAAGTGTTTTCTAATTGGATCAAGATCGATTGACGGTACGCAGGAAAATCTTGAGAAAGCATTTAGTGAAGTAAAAAGTAATGATTTAAGTTGGGAGAGGTTTAAGACCGAAATGGAGGTTTGCGCTCCAAAAACTCTCCTATTTGATAGTTTTGAAACCTTCTTTGCACAGGACATTCGGCCGAAGATGTTATCAGCACTTTTTCGTATCCTGGAATTTTTAGACTCAGAGTGCAAAAAGCAAAAATTTTGGATTTTTTTGAGAAAAGACTTGCTTTCAGAGTGTGGAGAAAATCAACAGCAACTTAGGGATTCTCGCAGTTGTGAGTTGGTTTGGGAACTTAAGGAGTCACTGAATTTACTTGTTTGTAGATTGGCCGAATTGAAGCTACTTAGCCCAGATTCAAATAAAGAAACTAAAGAAATTATTAAATATGTTGAATCCGAATCTCGGCTTTACGAAAATATTTTGTCAAAGGAAGTCTGTTTTACCATTTTAGCTCCCCTGTTTCCTGAAACAATCAATGCTAGGGGAAATCCTACTTTCTCAAATTACTTTGAAGGATACTTTGCGGATTCTTTTGACGAAGACAAAACTACTTTATTTAATCCTAGATTTATATATTACTTTGTAAAAAATCTGAAAGAAATAAAAGATTCGAATGAAAACAGTGAAGGTAATATTAAATTTAAATCGGACGATGTTGTGAAAGCGTATACTAAATCATCAGCTGAATATCGCACTGAAGTTGCAGAGGAAGTGAGAGGGCTTTTACAAGATACCAATGAAATACGACGAGATGTGGGGAATTTTTTGAATCACTTTAGGGGTGAGATGGCTCCATTTAGACGAGAATTACTTTCTAAAAATTTGGTTGATAAATCAAAATTTAAAGATTCAGATGTAAATGGTTTTCTTAGTGCGTTGGAAAATCTTGGAATTCTTTATAAACACGAAACGAAAGTTGAATTTTCACGAGTTACCAGACTGGTTCGCACCAGTTTGGGAATGAAAATAAACAAAAGCCTGGTGTAGTTGCCCCCTCAATTCCTAACTTTTATCCACATCACTACCCTCTGTGTCAATCTCACTTGAGACACCCGCCTATTCCTGTGGATTCATAGATGGTGTGGTTGCCCAGTATATTATGGGCATGCTTCCGGCGGTAAAAAACAGCGGGACAGTGGTTACTTTGGAAGGAGTTATTTCTTGTGTGATGACTGAAATACAGATGCCAAACTTGAAACAAATAGATTACTCTTGTGCCGCTGTAGATGCTTTAACTGGAAAATAGTTTAGTTCGAAGTGAGATTGAAACGATTTGGTATACCCGATTGATTGGAGTCAAATCAGGGACTTCAAGCTACCATTTTATCCGTAGGTCTGTTCAAATTTAGAAACTCAACGATTTTGGTCAAATCCAGCACACAGATGAGCTCGTTGTTGTATCGATTCATACTGGATGAAAATTTTTTAAAAACGGCGTTGTTGCTGGAGGGCACTGAAAAACTGTCCGAGGGAGATAATTTAATGACATCTCCCACCTCATCAGCCATAAAGGAAAATAGCACCTTATCCACTTGACAGATGATGTGCATGGAGTCGCTAGGGCGGGGAAGCCCAATTCCTAAAAGAGAACGCAAGCAAATGGCTGAAGTGATTTGACCTCTGAGATTGAAAAGTCCTTCGATGTAGGATGGTGCTAGGGGTACCATTGTAATTTTAATGGGTCGGATGATCTCCTGCACACACATCACCGGAAAGCCATAGAGTTTTTGGTCCAGTCTGAAAGTGGCAACCTCTGATTCTGAAGTTGATTTTGTGTCGCAGATATCTAATTGATGAGCTGTTGATTGACTAGTCATATATTCTCCTTTTTAGGCAACCCAAAAGATTCCATCGGATTCTGCTGCTGTGGCAGACGAATTTTGAGGAACTGTTTCAGTTTCTTTGTTTGACGTTAAGAATTCGTTTTTATAGCACGGCTTCAGAATTTCTTCTAAATCGATTAAAGTGTGAGTCTTTCCTTCCACTAGGGCGATACCTAAATCAAATGGGCTTTGAGCCAAAGAGCGATCGGGCGCTTCTTCTAAATGGGATATGTCAGAAATTTGTTCCACGTTTAGACCAAACAATTTTCCATTTATAGTAACAATGATAGCAGGCTGAAGAATCGTCCGACTGTGCTTTAAGGCCGTTTTTGTATTTTGGAAAAAATTGCCAGTTGGGGACAGACCCAGGACCTCATCCAGAGCAACAAGAGGCATTAATGTAGAACGATAATAAGTCACCACTTGGCCATGGGCAACTTGAATTTTTTTCTCGTTAAATTCCTCTAATCTATACACTTGTTCCTGAGGAATGGCAAATTTGAGACCACCTGAAATGGAAAAGGTCACAACCTCTTGTAGTTGTTTTCCAGGTTGATTTTCTTTGAGCGGCAACTGGGAGTTAGAACCTGATGAGGAAGAAGGTATTAGTCCATCTGAAATGTTTTTCATCTGTGCAATGCCCCGTAAATCAAGAATCATGCAGATTTCTCCTTCACCCAAAAAGGTAGAGCCATTATACGCTTGAAGGTGAGACAAATGTTTACTTAATGGTTTAACCACAATGTCTTCCCCGTCAATGATAGAATCGATCACCACGCCGTAAACCAGGTTTTCCGATTTTACCACCACAACACAAAGATCTTCATGGGATTTAGAAACGGTTGGGAGCTGCAGTACTTCTGCCAAATCCACCAGGGGAATGTATTTGTCATTGAAGAGCATGATTCGCCCTCCCTCCATGGGCAAAATACACTGTTTTTGTTTAGAGGCATTGAGTTGCGATACATAAATGATGTGATCATGAGGAATGGCAAAGGTTTGTCCGCTGCATTCCACCAAAAGCCCTGAAATGATCAGCACAGACTTAGGAATGGGTAGTCTGAGGCTAATATTTGTTCCTTTACCAACCTTTGAGTTGACTTCGATTCTACCTCTAGCCCGCTCTACACTCGTCCTCACCATGTCCATTCCCACACCTCTCCCAGAGACATCGGTCACTTTTTCAGCGGTGCTAAATCCAGGCATAAATATAAAATTTTGGATCTGTGTTTCAGAAAGTTTGGAGGCTTGTTCTAAGGTAACAATTCCGCGTTCGACGGCTTTGTTCATGATTTTTTTAGCGTCAAGTCCATTTCCATCGTCAATGATATCGATGATAACTTCAGCTCGATCTTCCTTAGCTCTAATTTTGAGAAGCCCCGACTCGGATTTTCCGGATTTTTTGCGGTCCGCAGGCAGTTCAATTCCGTGATCGAGGCTATTTCGAACAATGTGCAATAGTGAGTCACTCACCACGTGGGAAAGGGAGTGGTCAATTTTAAGGTCTTCTCCTTCAAAATCAAAGTTTACTTTCTTCTTGAGATTTAGGCACAGATCCCTTACGGCTCTGGGAATATTCATGCAGTAATTTTTAAGTGGAACCTTACGCATTTCCACCACTTTGCCTTGGATTTTGTTGTTAATTTTATGCATTTCTTCCAACATGTCTGCCAGCTGTGCAATCTCCTTTATTCCAGCGGATTGCTTTTCAATGGATTTCAACAGTTTTTTAATCATATTTCTAAGTAAAGTGATTTCCCCTGACATCTCCATAAACTCGTCTAATAAAAGTGTGGAAACTTTTACGGTGTCCACATCTTGCTCCAATATTTTACTAGTGATATTGGCTTTTACGGCTGTGGTTTGAGTATTGTGGTCGTTGGGGTTTCTAGGAACTTTTGGTACGTTTTCAAACATTAGGATCAAGGAAGGAACCTGGAACTCTTTGTTTTGCCTAGATTTGAAACAACCCACCATATCTTTGAGGATGTCCAAGCCTTGAAGGAGCACGGAAACAATTTCCGGCGTCACTTCAATCTCTTGACGTTTTACCTGGGAAAGCAGGTCTTCAAAATGATGAGAAAATTGGGCCATATGATGGCATTGCACACTGGCAGAAGATCCCTTTATCGTGTGTACGGCGCGAAAGATGCTATTTACCAGATCTTCGTTGTGGGGCTCATTTTCCAATCTTAAAAGCTGAGTTTGGAGCTCTTCAACCGTGCTTGTGGATTCTTGGATAAAGATATCCTCAATCATTGCCTTTTCTTGAAGGTATGTGACACGTTCTTGGCTTGCCTTACGGAGAGTGTCGGAGATTTCCTGGCGTGGGCAGGGTTTGTTTAGAAGAGCTGAAATTCCCAAGTCAATGCTTTGGAGTGCCAGATCTTTAGAAATAAATCCTGAGATTAAAACAAAAGGTATGCTTTTTAATTCAGGTAGCATAGCCTTCCGGAGAGAGGGTCCGTCCAGATTTGGCATTTTGAGATCAGATAGTACTAATGCAATGCGTTTTTCATTGGTTATAATAAACTGTTTAGCTTCGAGAGGATCACTGAACAGCTTTGGCTCAAAATCCAAAGAAGTTACAATTTTTGTATAACTATCCAGTATATCAGTGTCGTCCTCCACGCATACACAGTAGAACTTTTCAACTCCCATGGCAACGCTTTCCTTCCTTGTTCCGATGCGCTTTGATGGTCTATCGGACAAATATTTGTTTAAAGTATCTGTATTGAAGTGGTGATTTTTGGTATGTCAAAAAAGAAACAGACACATTGATCGTTAGTTTTGTTATCGTAAAGCAGTTATCCGTAAACACACCGTTTATAATAGACATAGGTTTTTGTTGAGTAAAGTTTGGGTATTTTATTTGGGGGGTTATTGTGGGAAATACAGCCAGAAAATTTGAAGTGACCAGCGCGGGTTCGGAGATCTCTGAGTTTGAAGATCAAACGATATTTTTTGCCATGTTGGAGTATACGCAACAGAATGTGATGTTTGCAGATCGAAATTACAATATCACCTATATGAATCCAAAAAGCTTTGAAACTCTTAAAACTCTTGAACAATATTTGCCCGTGAAGGTGGAACAAATTAAGGGAAACAGCATTGATGTGTTTCACAAAAACCCCACACACCAGAGAAGGATATTGTCGGACGAACGAAACCTACCCATGAAAAGCATCATTAACGTGGGTCCAGAAAAGCTATCTTTGTTTGTTGCGCCTATATTTAATGCAAAAAAAGAATACATTGGATCTATGGTAACATGGGATATTGAGACAGAACGCCTTGCATTGCAAGAACAGATGGACAAGATGAAAAGTGTTGTGGAAAATGCTCCCATCAATATAATGCTAGCGGATTTGGATTTTGTGATTCGTTACGTTAATCCTGCGAGTCTTGAAACGCTGAGAAAGATTGAAAAACTTCTCCCTGTGCCCGCAGATAGAGTGGTGGGTAGTAGCATCGACATCTTTCATAAGCACCCAGCCGTGCAGAGAAAGATTTTGGCTTCCGAGAAGAATCTTCCCCATCGGGCAAAGATCAAACTAGGAGATGAATTTCTAGATCTTTTGGTGTCTCCTTTATTTTCCAGTGATAAAAAATACCTGGGGCCCATGGTCACTTGGTCTATCATTACAGACAAAGTGCGTTTAGAGCAGGAACTAATGGAAACTTCTCAAACGCTTTCGGCGGCCACTGCAGAATTAGCGGCTACCGCAAAACATCTTCAAAATAATAGCAATAAGACGGCTCAAGACACCCAAACTCTAGCCTCTAATTCCCAGGAACTGTCCAATGGATTTCAGGCGGTGGCGGCTAATATGGAAGAAATGAGTGCTTCTATTAAGGAGATCTCTAGATCTTCCGCAGACGCCGCTAGCAAAAGCCAACAGGCACTTCAGAGAGCCTCCTCCACCAATCACACTATTGAGCTTTTGGGTGCCAGTTCTAAAGAAATTGGCAATGTGATTAAAGTGATCAGTAGCATTGCCCAGCAAACCAATTTATTGGCTTTGAACGCCACCATTGAAGCCGCCCGTGCGGGAGAGGCTGGAAGGGGATTTGCGGTTGTGGCAAATGAAGTCAAAGAGCTTGCAAAACAAACGGCACTAGCCACAGAAGATATCACGGTTAAGATTGAGGCCCTTCAGCGGGATTCAAACGCGTCCGTGGGAGCCATCAAAGACATTAGTTCACACATTGAGTCATTAAACTCCATTGCCGCTTCCATCGCTACAGCCGTGGAGGAACAAAATGCCACCACCAATGAAGTGAGCCGAGTGGTTCAGGAAAGTGCCAAGGGTGTGGGCCGAATCGCAGAGGTGATTACGGTGGTGTCAAAATCGACCTCACAAAACAGTGAAGGTTCCAGCCAGGCACTCACGGCCATCCAAAGTTTGTCCGATTTAACGGAGCGACTGAACCGTTTGATTGATGTCCTTAAAAAGTGAGTTGAATTTGACTTGAAAACACTAATCATCGAATCTAGCGCCACCGGACGAAACGCACTCAAGAAAGTTCTTGAGACTTGGAATCCCCAGCTGTCGGTCCTGGCGGTGGCCAATGCCAAAATCGCCCGATCAAAAATGGCATTGGAAAGTTTTCATCTTGTGGTGTATTTAGAGCCCAGTTTTGATGAATCCTGTGTTGTTTTTGTTCAAGATGTCATGCAG
The DNA here is from genome assembly GCA_044339525.1 of Silvanigrellaceae bacterium. Lineage (GTDB taxonomy): Bacteria > Bdellovibrionota_B > Oligoflexia > Silvanigrellales > Silvanigrellaceae > JBIIVH01. Next base: position 60,579 of record JBIIVH010000007.1, read on the forward strand.
TCTTTTCCAGACATTTGTTTACTTCTACTGGCAGACCTCTCCCAGGGCGTACCGGGTGCTAGCAAGAATACTTTTGATAAAATCGATCCTTGGCAGTCTTTTAAATCCTTGCCTTGGAACCAATTTTCCACCGATCTATTCACTGGTTCCGATGGGCAAAAGCAAGTCGAAACCTTTCTTGTGACCTTGAATAAATTGCTGGTTAAGGCTCCCAGAGCAACTAAAATTCCGGAAGTGGTGGAGAAAGAACATAAAGGGGCAGATGGATCTCCCCTTGTCAAGATTGAAAAAACAGCAAAAATGGAGTTTAGCACCAGACTGGTTCAGCATTTTAAACCTGAGATCGTGGTGATTGGCTCTTCCACGGGGGGGCCGGATGCTTTGGAAAAAGCTCTTTGTAGGTTGGCCAACGTAAAGAATTTGCGTGCACCGATTTTACTGGTACAGCATATGCCAGCTGGATTTACCTCAATTTTAGCCAATCGGATTCAAAAGGTAACCAATGTGGAAACAACGGAAGCCTTGGATGGGGAGGCTGTGAAATCCAATCACATCTATATAGCTCCTGGGGATTTTCATATGCGGATTGTGGGTACAAAAAAAACGGCCCGAATTGTGTTGGACCAAGGTCCCTTGATTTGTTCCGTTAGACCTGCTGTGGATCCTCTCTTTATGAGCGCAGCACAAATTTATGGGCCCAATTGTATGGCCTACGTGTTGACAGGCATGGGACAAGATGGTATGGAAGGCACTATTTCTATTAAACAAACCGGTGGCACAGTGTGCATTCAAAACCGGGAGTCCTGTGTGGTTTATGGCATGCCTGGAGCAGTTGAAGAGGCGGGTTCCTTCGATGAAATTGCGGATTTGGAGACCATTGCAAAATACTTAGAGATTCAACTCACATAAGAAAAAGATTTTGATATGAACGAACACATTCGATTTTTTGCAAAGTACATTGAGCAGCATTTGGGAATTGTTTATAATGAAACCAATGCTTATCAGCTGGAAAACCGCTTGGAACAGGTGGCAAAACTCTACAATTTTGAAAATGTAACACAATTGTATAACAAAGCTGTGTTGGGGATTGATTCCGCCATGAGGCAGTCTATTTTGGATATTTCCACCAATAACGAGACTTATTTTTTTAGAGATACATCCCTATTTTCTCTTCTCAAAAAAGAGATTTTTCCGAGTATATTTAGTAAAAATCCTTCTCAAGATGGTGTAAAAATTTGGTGTTCAGCCTCCAGCACGGGCCAAGAGCCCTACAGCATTTGCATGATTTTGTCTGAACTATTTCCGTTTCTTCCCAATATGGAACAGTGTTTGGTGGCTACCGATATCTCTAAAAGAGTGTTGGAGAGAGTAAAAGAGGGTATTTACTCGGAACTAGAAGTGAAACGTGGGTTAACGGATTCGCAGTTAAAACAATTTTTTACACCCGCTAACGGAGAATTATCGGAAGATTCGCCAAAGTTTTACAAGGTCAAGCCGGAGCTGAAAAAATACATCCGAGTTCAGGAACAGAATCTTTTGGAGTCTTTTGCTTTGCTTCCCAAGTTTGATCTGATTTTGTGTCGAAATGTTTTGATTTATCAGAGTGTTAAAAACAAAATGGACGTGATTAGCAAAATGTATGATCAGTTAAAGCCTGAAGGGATTTTGATCCTAGGTGCTGCGGAGAATCTCTATGGATTGAGTAATGATTTTGATCAGCTTCAGGGCGCGGAAGGGGCCATTTACTTCCGGAAAAAAGGATAATCTGCAAAACGGCAATTTATTCAGCGTCGCCCTTGCCAAAAATGATTTCACTTGTTTTGAGATTTTGATCTTTGATCTTTTCTAAGTTATCGGCGATTTCTTTGAATTTAGCCAATATCTCTTGCTTGGAATTTTGAGCTTCTGTGGTGGGGCTTGATTTTAGGACCAACACAGGCTCTAGAGCAGCGGCGCTGAGTTTTTCTTGCATGGATAAGGCAATTTTAGATTGAGTTTCAAGTAAATCTAGAAAGTTTGTGACTCGTTCTTCATTATCCAAAAAAACGCTTCCTTGAGCTTTCAGTTTTTCTTGGTTGCTTAAAACCAATTTGAGTTCGTCAAATGTGGGTTTGAGGTCGGATGTGACTTTATTTTTATCTTCCCAGTGATTGGATTCAGCCACCTGCTTTTCTAAAGTTAAAACCATATCTTGGTGTTTTTTAGCCAAATCAAGACCCACTTGAAGGGAGTCTGCTATGTCTTTTTGTTGCTGTTGGGCCGCCTTTTCGTCTTCTGGGCTTGAGTGGATGGGTTCTGCTGGTCCTACCACAGGCTGAGAGGATTTTTTGGATTTTTTTTCACAACCGACTGAAAAGATAGCCAATAATGTGCTTACAAAAATGGGTTTCCATAACATAATAAACTCCCTAAAAAAGTAAAGTGAAAAAGTGAAAGGTGCTATCGGGTTGCTTTGGACTGACCCCCTGTGGGCGGGTTTTTCATGCCAAATTTGGTTGGTTTTTGCTGGGTCGTGGAGCCTCCTGGACTAGAAACAATGGGAACAGGCTTTGATCTGGGGGCGGGCGCGATGTGTTGAGTGGGTGCGGCCATTTCCAGGCCTGCTGCCAGCTGAATGGGGTTGGCCTGGCAGGATCTTTTGGTGAAGATCACGGAGCTTCGATTTCCCCGATACAACAAAGTACCAACCATCTGAGAACTAGGCGATTGCCACTTTCCAGCAAATAGCACTTTGTCTTTGAAGGATCCTCCTGCAAGCACCATGGCGAAGTTGTCTTGTGTTAAGTTGGCCTGCTTGACTTCCATGGGAAAGGCAAACACCAGCTTATCTCCTGAGGCCGCATAAGGCGCGCCAGCGGGGAACTTTTTGGTTTGGGTACCGGAATAGATGAGCGCTTGGGCCGTGGGCGTGTTGCGCTCCAGGGAAACGGAGAGTGCTCTAAACGATCCGAAATGAGGTCTGGGAAGTTGAGCGTCCCAGCATCCACCCATGCGACTCGCGATGAGGTCAGGATTGGACTCCCAAGTTAGTCGAAAAGGGTAAGTCACTTGGGTTTTTCCAGATTGGCTGGATTTGGGGAACTTCCAGGTTTTGATGGCTTGCAAAATGCATTGTTGCACCGCTGCTGAATCTAAGTTGGATTTTATCAGTTTGGAGCTGAGTACCTTTCCAGATGGAGCCACAAAAAATTCGGTGATCACTTCCCCCTCAATTGCGGGAAATTCTGTAAGACCAATTTCGTAACATTTTTTCACTTGATTTAAATTAGCATTGATGACTCGCTGAATATCGGAAGGCTGCAGGTCCCCTTTTACCATAAAGGGATCCACTTCCACAGGTGCGGACTCAAAGTGGTATTTTTTGGTGACGCTTAAACTCTGTTCTGAAGGAGCACCTTTCGTGGCTTTTGGGGCAGCGGCGGGCTTAGGGGTTGGAGAGAGCGTGGGGTGTGAGGTTAAAGTTCCGGAGGCCACTTCTCCTTCGTCATTCAGATTCGTTGATTCCGGAGTCTCTCCATTCTCAAAAAACTTTCTGGGTTGTTTGGATTCAAAGTATTTTTCGGTTCCCGAAGTGGAGGCGACTTTTTTTCCTTTGGGAAGTCTGGAGCTTTTGGTTCTGGCTTTGGGTTCCTCCAGCTCATCATTTGAAGCGGATTCTTCGGATTGGTTTCGATCAAAATTGTTTTTCCAGGACTCTGGTTCTTCGTCCGTAAGGGGTGTGTTGTTGTAGTATCGATGTTCCTTTCCTCCCTCAAGCTCGCGATCTGTGGAGCTTACGCAGGCGGAAGCAAACCAGAATGGGATACCCAACCAAGTGGCCGTCCATGAAGCTTTCATCTTTTGTATCTCCTTACCTTCATCCATAGGGAGAACTGCAAGTTTTGTGCCGATTTACTTTGTGAGTCCTTTTAGGTGGTAACCTATTTGGAGGCGGCAAAAGAGAAGGACATCTTGTACATTAACTGCATAGGTGTCAAATTCATTGACAGTTTACTTGGTGCGTTTGGGCGCGGCTTTGGACTTTGTTTTGGCTTTTTTAGAACTGGTTTTTGAGGTCATTTTTGTTTCTGGGGCAGGATCCCGAGTGCGCTGGCAGTTTTTGTTGTTGTTCATTTGATTCAAAAATTCAATCCTTTGTGAATTTACAGCAGCTCTGTACTTGGGATTGGTGTTGTATTCATGAATGGTTAATTTTGGATTGTGGGAGCCTTCTCTGAGTGAGAGTCCGCCCAATAAAAAAAGGGCTTTAGGATTGTATTTGATAACGGAGCCCAGCTTTTCGTTTGACAGACCTTTGATCTGGGAAAGTTGATATCCTGTTGTAAGCATTAGAACTTTTTCGATTTCGGGTCGGAACTCAGCACCCGACAACCTCCACCTAAAGTTCCACTGCAACGGGCCAAAATCGGCGTATCTTAGGGAACAGTTTGGGTAAGCGGCCACAAGCTGTTTGTCTTTTTGCCCAGCCTGGTTGAGGTCCCTCCATAGATCTTTTGCTTCTAGTGGTTTAACGAGCTTTGCCTTAAGACCCCCGCAATTGGGATTGACGTGAACCCCCTGAGCGGGCTTGGAAAAGTTGCTTTCCCGCTTCCAAACCGCCAGGAAAAGAGCCGCAAAATTTTTAAAGTTTTTGTCCCACTTATAATTGAAGAACGGTGCAAATTCCTGCCATACAAATCCAATGGGAATCTGGGTACATTTTTTTAACGCGTTGTTTGTGCTTTTGTATTTTCCTTTACTTTCTGTGTCAAAGTAACTTTGGGCGTCCTGCGAGGGTTCAAACTGTGAAAAAGGATTAGATAGGAGAACCGCAATGAGGTCATCATTGATGTCTACGGCATCATTATCCCAATTCTGGGACTGTTCCTTGATCTCAGAGTGATTAACAATAGGCTTGGGAAACATCGGCACGGGTGTGGGGGTAGCTTTTGGGGTTTGGGAGGGGGTAGGGGATTTGAGCACATCTGTTTTGGCTAGTGGTGTTGGTTTGGAGTTCGGAGATTGGGGAATTTTGAGCTGAGGATTGATTTCCTCGTTCCCGGTTTGGGGATCAGGAGTGGGAAATGGGGTCTGTAATGGAGTGGATTGCCCAATGGGTTGGTCTTGGAGGGGGTCAATAGGATTGGCTTCGGGAGCGGGAGATTGACATCCCAAGGCGGCGATCCAAAAAAGTGCCATGATCTTCGATGGCAGAAAGAGATAGAAACGCCTCAATTCATTGCAAGAAAAGTGGTGGTTAGAAGTCATGGAAGCTCCTTGCTTTCTCCCTATAGTACCTAATGTGTTTGTGGTTGTCCCTTGGGCAAAGACCTATGGTAAGCATCTTTTTTAGTCAAAGTCGCAAAAAAAGAATTTCTACCCAAATTTTAAATTTCCACGTTTACAATAGGTTACTTCGATTGACTGACCAGTCAAAAAAAACTGGCCAGCTGACTTGAAAAATAAAAATGAGTCGTATATACCCTGAGGTAGAGCCAGAAATAGAGGATTGACAACTCCTGGTTAAACCACGCACCACGTTTGGGGGATTTATGAAATCAGCATTGAAGCTTTTCACTCTTGCTTCCGGAATCTTTTTCGCTGCTTGTGGAAGTCCATCAACTCGAGGAGAAGTGAAATCCGGTCAAAATGCAGAAGGTCAAAAGGTGACCTACCTCTCCAAAGGAACAGGTTCCAACTCCGTTGAAAAAATCATTGGTACCAATGACTTAGTTGTGGTCACCAAAAATGGTGTTAGCTTACCAGAAACTTTAAAACCACTTGTTAACGCTTTTGGAAAAATCGAGATGGGTTGCACAGCCACTCATATTGGAAATGGCTTGGTGCTCACCGCTGGCCACTGCTTTGACGCAGGCGAAAGCGTTCAGAAAGATAAAACCTGTGATTACACGGTTGATTGGGGCTATCGAGCGGATTCAAAGCCATTTTTAACGAGTAAGTGTGTCAAAATTTTGGCCATGGTTTGGAATGACAATCAAGATTGGGCGATTTTCCAAGTGGACAAAGCACCCAACGCTAAAGTGGAGATTGAGCGCTCTTCCACTAAGCCTCAGGTAGGCAGTACCATTACCATTTTTGGTCATCCCCAAGGAAGACCTTTGGAATGGTCCCAATTCTGCACGGTTCAACCTGCAAGTAATGGAAATTTTGGTGAGTTTATTTTCTCTCACCAATGTGACACGGAACCAGGGAACTCTGGGTCCACTGTGTTAAACGCCCAAGGAAAAGTGGTTGGCATCCATGATGGTGGAGTGGTTCCTTGGAATTACGCAACCTTCTTACAGGACACGGAAATTCCTGAGCTCGCTCCTTAATACACCTTCTTAGACTCACTAGTGATTAGAATGGAAATTTGCCGGTTCCTTTGGGAGCCGGCTTTTTTTTGTAGTCTCAAATTAACCCATCTCAAACTTTAATTTCCATTTTAGTTTCATCCTAACATTCTAATACAATTTAATTTTAGGGCAGGAATTAGAAACTCCAAAAAGGCTCCCGATAAGAAAGACATGAGGATCGATGCGAGGATAGGAGCATAACATGAAACTTTCTAAGTCGGCGGCATATTTCCCCGGTATTGTGGGCTTGTCCGTGGTGGTGGCCCTTGGTTGTGGTGGAGCCATGGGTTTTGGAGGAAAATCGGGAAAGCTCAAAATTGAGTCCAGTGGTGACGGAGCAGAAGAAGACCATACTCACACCCAAGATGGAAAAACCATACCCGCTGGCCAGGAAAATAGTGGTGATGCCAGTGCCGGCACGGGTCCCAAAGTAACGGTATCTCAAGGACCTGGTACTTTTAAAGTGCAGACTCCATTTCCCGCCAAGGTGGGTGTGGCAGCGGCAGACATCATTTCAGGCACGGCTCAATCTACCACGTTAACGGCCGCTCAAGTGGAAGTGGGTACGGCGGTCATGAATCTACCTCAAGGTTTAGTAAAATATGCAAAGATCAGCCTTACCAATCCTTCTGCAGCCGCTGTAAATGTAACGTTGGCTGGGGCTACGGGGTTAGCTAGTGGTGTGAGTCTTAAACTCGTAGACAAAGAAGCCAAAGATGCCACACAAATTGTGGTGCCTGCTAACAGCCAAGAAATTGCTTATATCAAAGTGGAAGCGGCTCCCGTGGTGGTCATGGCCAATGGTGTCCCCGACGTGGCAAAAGCTCCTGGTCAGTCTGATTCGCCCGTGGTGTTAAGTTTCAGCGATGGCGCGATGCAGAAAACAGTGAATCTCAACGTCAAAATTTCGGATCTTTACGTTCATAGACTGGTGAATGCGGCCCAATATTCAGCTAAAACCATCGAAGCGCCTGCGGGCACGCGAGTGATGGTGGTGAATCCTAAAACGGTGCCACTCTTTGGAATTATGCATGTGGGAGGCGGTAATGGCTTTACACACATGGCTCAAAACCTAGCCCTAGGTGGAGATTCGGGATACTGCCCTCTGACTCAAAACGCCAATATGGTGTATACTCTGGCAGCAGGAGTTCCGGCCAACGTGGCGGGGTGCTTGCCATGCCCTGGGACGGAGATCACTGGAAATTTTTATGGACATGGTCAGGCTCAAAATTTAGGGGGTGGACCATTTAACATCCGTTGTCTGGCTGCCCCAGCAGCTCCCTAGGATTTGCGGTGGACTTTAAACGGATTGGCTTGAGCGGTGGGGTATAGGGTGATTTCGTCCCAGTTGACATGGGAGGGGGTTTTAAGAGCTTGGATGACGCCATTGGCCACATCGGATGGTGTGAGTGGATCAAGCCCAGTGTACACCTGCTTTGCTCTTTCGGTGTCTCCAAAGAATCGCACCACACTAAATTCTGTTTCCACCATTCCTGGAGAAAGGATGGTGGATTTTACATTTGTATGACAGAGTTCTTGTCTTAGAGCCAAATGCATAGCCTTTAATGCATGTTTTGAGGCACAGTACCCCACACCATTTTCATAAGCGGCGTTTCCTGCGATACTACCCAAGTGAATCATGTGGGCTGTAGGATGGGATTTTAAGATGGGAAGAAGAGTTTGCGTGAGCCTGGCAACGGCTATGTAATTGGTGGAAATCGTGGTTTCCAGCTGATCCAGGGGAGTGGATTCTAGTGGGGATAATCCTAGAGCTAGGCCCGCATTATTCACCAGAATGGAAACCTTTTTTGTGGAAAGCATGTTTAGTTTTAAAAAATCTTCCTTGTGGTTGACATCCATTTCAGCGCATTGGACTTCAATACCATAGGTGGCTTGGAGATGCTTCTGGATGGTTTGAAGTCTATCTCCCCTTCGGGCGATTAATATGAGATTTACCTTTTCAGAAGCTAACGCAATGGCAGTGGCCAGTCCGATTCCCGAACTGGCGCCCGTGAGACACGCCCACCTTCCCTCTAAAACAATTTCAGAGCGATTTTGGTGAGCCTGAATCTGAGCCAATAGATTCTTTTCAAATTGGGAATCGTTAGGAGTTTTCACTAGGGTTTCTCCATAGCCAGGCGAGTCTGAGAAATCAGCAAATTCTTCACTTTGGCGATTTCTTCCACCGTTTGCGCATACAACTCCCAAATATTAGCTTGGGCTGATTCCGGCTTTTTACTGGCGGAAACATAAATCTTGAGCTTGGGTTCTGTGCCACTGGGTCTAAGAGAAATGCGCAAATGAGTTCCGTAATCAAACTGTAAAACGTCTGATTTGGGGATATTTTGGATGGAGGTTTTTTCCACCCATAGAGAATTTTGCACCTGGAATTTTTTCTGGCTCAAAAAGTCTGACTTTTGTGTTACAAAATACTCATTCATTTGGAAGGGAGGCATTTCCCTGAAATGCTTCATTGCCTTTTTAATTTTTTGGGCGCCTTCCATGCCTTCCAAATCAAAATTAATGAGATCTTCTTGCCAGGAGCCATGGGATCTAAAAATTTCGCCCAATTCTTGAAGAACGGTGGATTTTTGATGCCGAGTCACTGCTACAAAGTCTGCAGCCATGCATAACGCAGAAATTCCATCTTTGTCTCTAACGTAGTCCCCCGTCATGTAGCCAAAGCTTTCTTCTGTGCCAAACAAAAACTCTTTGCTATCCTCTTTTTCCCAATCCTTGATCACCTGAGCTATCCACTTGAACCCCGTGAGAGTATCCGTGACGGAGACTTGAAATTTTTGGGCGATGAAGGAGAGAAGCTCTGAAGTTACTATGGTTTTAATCACGGCGTGTTTTTTAGAAAGGCTTCCCTGCTTTTGTCTTTGCTGGCAAATAAAATTAAGCAACAAAGCACCTGTTTGATTGCCATTTAAAAGAATATACTTTGAATCTAGAGCTTGATGTTTAAAATAAGTGCCAGCCATCAGCGGATCGTAAACCACCATTGCCAATCGGTCTGAATCGGGGTCTGTGGCGAAGGCCACTTCTGATTGCATTTGCCCAGCATGTTCCACTAAGGCTTTTAGAGCAGCGGGTTCCTCGGGATTGGGCTTAGAGACGGTGGGAAACAATCCATTGGGCTCTTTCTGAGAGTCCACCACAGAAACATTTTCAAATCCCCAGCGATTTAAATTTTGAAGGGTGGGAATGGTTCCCGTGCCGTGCAATGGAGTATAACTAATGGAAAAATCTTTTCTAACGAAACCATTTACCAGTCGCGTTTTTTCTACGGTTTCTTGGTAAGATTGGATGACGGAATCGCTAATCCAAGACAACAAATCGCTTGCGATGGCTTTTTCCAGGGAATGGGTTTTGACGAGTTTAAAATCTGTCACTTTATCAACGGCGTCCAAAATTTCCGCATCTTGGGGAGGAACGATCTGAGCACCATCTTCCCAGTAGACTTTCATGCCATTATAATTAGGAGGATTATGGCTTGCTGTGAAACACAACCCAGATAGGCACTGGAGTTTACGAATGGTGTAGGAAAGCTGCGGCGTGGTTTGCATTTCTGGAAAGAGATGGGTCCGTATTCCATTGGCCGTAAGCACGCAAGCGGCCTCCTGGGCAAACTCCCGTGAATTGATGCGGCAGTCGTAGGCAATGGCCACCCCTCTTTTGGCGCCTTCCGCTCCAAACTTTAAGATGTAGTTGGCAATTCCCTGAGCGGAACGCCTCACGACATAGATATTAATGCGATTAAGCCCCATGCCTTGAATGCCTCGCATGCCGCCCGTTCCAAATTCAAGTTTCCGATAAAAACGATCCTGAAGCTCCTGGATTTTTTTTTCCAAAATCAGTTTTTTAATTTCTTCTTGATGAATTGGATCAATGGAAGGATCCTGAACCCAATTTTGTATGGATTCCAGGCAATCAGATAAAACAGTCAAGGATTTGGAATCTAGGTGTTCCTTAATTTGAAATGGGGTCATACTAAGATCCTTTTTTAATTTCATTTAATTCAAGTGTAATGAGCCTCAAATTTCTCTCCACATTTGATTTTCCAGAATGGGTGGGAAAGGTCTTTAAGATTCCTTCCAAAATCTCTTTACACTGTGCTAGTAAATTGATTCGCTCGGAGAGCTCTTTTAATGTTTTACTTCTGTTATACAAATCACGAACCTTAATTCGTTGTTGTCTTATGTGTATTTCTGCAGCTTCCAACCGTAATCTTTTGACTTGTTCCGTTTTTTGATCGGGGGTCAGGGAATCCAAAATCTCAACTCCCTTTAAGGGATTTCCTGAGTCCATTTGAGCCCGGGCTTGTGTGATGGCGGTTTCAGAGGTCAGAGCAGTGGAAGAAACATTGGAAGCGGGAGAAAGGGCTGGATTAGCTGCTGCGTTCGTAAATGGCGTGGGGAGTGCGACGTTACTTTTGGTGTTCGGGACCAATTCAGAGGTAGGGGTGAGTAACCCGGAAGAGGCTACATTAGACTTTAATTCAGGGTTATTACCCAGGAAACGCCTGCGTATTCTCAAATCGAAGTGGGCCTCTGGAAATCGCTCCCTTAAAGATTGAATGGCCATTTTGGAGCTTTCAGAAGAGGCCTTGGTGCTGGAGAGTCTGCTTTCTAAATCGTCTAAATCCTGCAAGAAGTTGGCTTCCTGCCTAATGAGGAGCTGCTTTCTCACATTTTTTAAGGTAAAAAACTCTGGTGTGCCTTTAAGTTTGGGAAGAATTTGCTCTACAAGAGCCATATGTGCAGAGGGGGGAATGGATTTATCATCTACGGTTTCTAAAAACTCTCTAAACTTCAGGAGCTGGGAAGAAGGAATTTTGGGAACAATGGGTTCCAAAACGGCTTTAAGCGATTCCGTAGGGGACAGGGAAGTGGAATCTTGGTTTCCAGGCTTCACTCTGAGGGCATCTTTAAAGGCAGATTCTGCGGCCTTATCTTGCTTCAACGCGGTGTGAAATTTAGCTCTCATGGTATGGAGATAATATTCATTTAGAATGGGCGTTGGGTTGCTTAAATGCTGATTAAGAGCCTCTAAAGCTTGCTTGATTTGGTCTGGCTTAGAGTCTGTGGGTAAGGCCTGGCACATAAGGTAAGCCAAACGAGCGCCTGGCGTCCATTGGGACAGTGGAATTTTATTTAAAATGGAAGCGTCAGAGAGTGTCGCTTTGGAGGATTCGCATTTTCCATTCCAAAAATCACTCTCTAATTTGGCCATTTTTTCCACAGTGTCTTTAGTATCGGTTAGATGTAAGTCCAGATTTTTTTGCTCGGAACCAGAAGTGGAGGTGGACTGGCAACCCCAAAAAAAAGTCGCAAAAAACGTTAAATTCAGTAGGCTAGTTAACTTTCGCATTCAATATACCCCGAAACGGATGGTGGCTGTGATATCATGAGATCGGATGACACCGCCAATGTATCCTAACAAAATTTGAATATTATAGATAGGGGAACTGCTGTTGAATATAAACCTTGGCATGGTGAATGGCTTGCATGGATTCGGCCGCGCCAGTTCCTATCAATTTCATTTTACCTGGATAGGTGACGATGTCACCCGCAGCAAATACCCCGGCCAACTGAGTCTGTCGGTTGTGATCCACCACAATGGCTTTGTCCTTTAGCTCAATTCCCCATTGAGCAACGTGATCTAGGTTAAAGATTAAGCCAATGGCCAAAACCAGTTCGTCTACTGCGAGTGATTTCTTTTCTCCGGTTTGAGTGTTTTTTAAGGTGACGCTTTGGAGATGTTGTTCTCCGGAAAGACACTCTGTCTCAAAATGAGTTAACACTTCTGCATTGGAGGCATAAAGTTTTTTTACGGTTTCCTCATGGGCGTTAAATCGGTCACTTCGATGCACCAGATAGAGATCTTGACAAGAGTCTACTATCGTAAGTGCCAAATCCAGGGCGCTGTCTCCTCCTCCTACCACCACCACCCTCTTTCCCGAAAAATCTTCGAGATTGTGAACGCCGTAGTGAACTCCTTTACCCTCAAATTCTTTGAATCCAGGTGTATCAAGCCTTCTGGGGATATGGGCTCCCATTCCCAAGCAGAGTAAAGCTGTTTTACAATGATAAACATTTCCGCTCCTGCTCTCCAGCCTAATGATCTGATTTTTATTTTTTTTAAGTTGAACAATCTCCTCATTGAGAGAAATGGGGATATTGTAAGGGGAGATTTGGCGAACGAGATTACTAAAGAGATCTTTTCCACGAATGGCAGGAATTCCGGGGATATCGTAGACCCATTTTTCTGGGTAAATGGCCGTGATCTGCCCACCTAATTCATGCCGTCTATCAATGAGTTTGACTCTCATATCCCTTAGACCTGCGTAGTAGGCTGCAAAAAGGCCCACCGGACCACCGCCTACAATTATGATATCGTAACAATCCTGATAAACTTGCATTTAGATTTCCTTTTATGAATTTGAAGATTGATGAATTGTGGAAGGTTTGAGTCCTAGTTCAGCAAAACGAGATAAGACTTCATATTGATGTTCCATGTTTTTGGTTTCCAGCACAAGCTCTACTTCCACATCTCCCACATAAACTTGAGTGTAGGTGCGGTCGTGGTGCACCTCAAGCACATTAGCATCTAAGTTTGCCACGGTTTCTAAAAGATTTTTAAGTTGCCCTGGACGATCGGTGATTTTTAAGGTAACACGAAGCACCCGACCCGTAACGGCAAGCCCCCTAATGATCACCCGTGAAAGAAGCTGGGGATCAATATTTCCGCCACTCACGCAAGCAATCACATGTTTATCCTGGAACCATTTTTTGTTTCGAATTAATAAAGCCACGCCAGAGGCTCCTGCCCCTTCCGCAACCACACGGTCCCTTTCAAGCAAGTGAAGGATGGCTTGTGCGATGTCGTCTTCTGACACTAAATCTATTTTTGCATTACAATTTTTTAAAATTTGATAACAAATATCTCCAATTTTTTTAACGCTGATGCCATCTGCGATGCTGCTATTCCCCGGATTGGAGATCTCTTTGATTTCACCGTATTTTAAACTTTGATACGCGGAATCAAAATAACTTGATTCTACTCCCACCACGTTTTGACTCCCAAGGGTGTGCCAGTGCAAACATGCCCCTGCGAGTAACCCCCCTCCTCCCACACCTGCCAAAAAAACAGGTAGCTCAGAGGAGCTGGGATTAAGGTGATGCAGGTGAGCCATGGCTTTCCACTGCTCCAATGCCTCCATGGCACAAGTGGCTTGGCCAAAAATGACATTCCAATCGTTAAATGGATGCAAAAAAATTGCCCCCGTTTTTTGGCTATAATCCAAAGCGGCCCGAAAAGACTCTTCTAGCACATTTCCTTCCAGATAGACCTTGGCTCCCAAGTTTTGTGTGGCCTCTCTTTTTACCAGCGGAGTGGATTTGGGCAAAAAAAGATGGGCTTCACATCCTAGTTTTTGCGCTGCAAACGCAACACCTTGAGCATGATTGCCAGCGGATGCTGCACAAAAGGAATGGGTGGGAACACCCCTAGAACTCTTGTTTTTTTTAATTTTTTCAAGATCTTCCACTTTTAAATGGAGTTGATTCACCATGGCGTGAAGGGCACCTCGGACCTTAAACGATCCATTAGGTAGAAAGTTTTCCAATTTTAACCAAACATGGCCATTCACCATAGCGGAAAGGGAGGGAGAGTAGACCAGCGGGCTCGGAGGAACAAATTGGGAGACAATCTCTTTAGCCGATTTTAAACGGCTTTCCAGGGAGATTTGGTCTGGAAATGGTGATGTGGAATCCAATTGAATGGACATGGGGCTCCCCTCCTCAAGGTGGTGGGGCAGAGGGTATCAAACTTTTAAAATAGGGTCGAGTTGTTGAACTGCGACTAAAAAAGGCATTTTAGTAGGAATGGATGATAGGATGGACGAATTTTGACGGTTTTAGAGTGTCTTTAAGTTTGAATGGGTCCCACTTCTAAATGGGTGAGTGTATCATTTAAGGAAATCTCCCATCACCGATGGTTAACCTCAGGAATTTTAAATATGTTATTGGCCAGCAATGGAATCCTGCGCATTTTGGTGCATCCGCTCTTCCTCGTTTTGTGGTTAGGGTTGGTAAATTTAAGTTGTATCAAAGGCATAGGTAAGAAAGGGAAAGGCTATTCAGAATCTGAACTGAGGTCTATCAAAGGGATTCAAGTGAACAATGTAAATGGCGTGACGACGTTTAGAATTCCCTATGCCCAACTTACATCGGCAGATAAAAGACTGTTGTTTGAACAGGTGGTAAGTAACTACACAGACTCTATGAGGGACTTAAAAGATGAGTTCCAAAAAAACAAAATGGAAGCCAAAGGCATCGAGAAGATGGGTGTTATTTCCAACTACCACGAAAAGATAAGGGAACTAACCAACCAAGTGGTGACCGATTTGCTCGCCAATAAGAAGTTTAGTGACCAGATGAAGGAGAAATCCAAGGAAGCGGAACTAAACGGCATTGTGTATAACAACATTGAACGTCAAAATATGGCGGACACTTACTACGTGCCCCAACTTTTGCTTTTTTTTGTGGGAGCTAGCACTTCTTATTCTGTGAAGGGGGTTCAATTTCCAGTGGATTTAGGACTGATTTTTGCTTTTCAAGCCTATTTGGAAGTCATTATAGACAACGAAACTAAAAGTGAGCTTCAGAGCCAAAACGGCGATACTCAGCGGAAAAAAGTGGTGGAAATGGCTATCTACTTAGTGCCCGGGGTGGGGTTGGGAATGGGGGTAGGATCCGGACAAAGCCTCAATTTTGGAGTGGGAGTGGGCTTTGGGCCAGTGGAAAACGTGTTTAATCTCAAAAAATATGTGGGCACTAGGGTAACCGCTGAAATCAATTTACCAATGCTTAATAATATTCCTGTGGTAAAAAACCTAGCAAATTTAAATGTACAAGCTTTTCTCATGGGTAGGAAGAAATACCCTCCTGTGTTTCTATTTTTGTTTAACAAAGGTAAGTCAATTGGAAATAAGGCGGGTGCTTCCATTGCACCGGCTTGGATGATGGACCCCTATAGTTATATTTCTTGGATATCAGGCAAGCTGGGAATGGATGTTTTAAATGACAAAGATTTGTTTTCGGAAAAAATGAATCAGTTTGAAGCCAATAAAGAAAGTGGTTTGTCGGCAAACCCGGGTTCGGGCGATGATAGCCAAGGATCCATCATAGTGAGCAACAATCCGGACAGAGATCTTTCCGAGGTTCTAAAGGATATTTCACCGCATACAAATTGATCTAATTAAGATTTTTGGTAAGTACACTCACCATTTTTTCCAGAATCGGCGTTTCCGGGTTCGAAGATAAAGCATCTGCAATTTCTTTTAGCTTTTTCCCCATGTCAGAAAGTGATTCTACCTTTGCAATTTGTTCGAGAGTCACTTCTAACTGAGCCGCAAACAAGGTGGCATTTTCCGTAGTGATTTGATCGATTCGTTGGGCACTTGGTACCTGGGTTTCGGGATCTTTAAGCTCTTTTAAATAGAATAAACACTTTGCAAAATCAGCAAAAACCAACAAAAAATGGTCATCTGTGCTCAAAGCTCTTCCATTGGATTGAAGTGAGGATTTGGCTTTTTCCAGCCATTCATCAGCATTAGTAGACTGAAATTGAACTGCGGTGAGCGCTGATTTTAAGATCGAAGTATCTTCACTTTTTGTGATACTTATGCTCAAAGATAGCTCATTAACACCAGCCAATTTGAGATACAGACGAGAAAGTAAAGGAGGACACTCCGTGTCGGTTGGTTCTTTCTCACAGTGCTTTTCTAAGTACTCCTGAGCGTCCCCTAACTTATTGTTTTGAAGCGCCCGCTTGCCTTCTTCCTTTTGAGTGAGAGGTTTGGCTGGTTCAAAGACGTTTTCAGCGCAGGAAGAAAAGAAAAGCAAAATAACCACTGAGAATTTCATTTGCTCCACCCCACACTGACTTTGCCATAATATCTTCGTCCTCGTAGCTCTCCTGCCTTTTTGCCCAATTCCTCCGAATAGGTGCCAGTCTCTACTTTGACGATTTTTAAATTAACAAAACCTCCATAGCTTGGGTACCCATCACTAACACCCCCAGCTAAACCTAAAACGCTCATAAAGGAGAGTTGTGCCCCTAATTTTAATCTTTTGTAGTAAGGGGTTTTGGTGGCATTTAAGGTGTCTAAAAAATCGGCGCTGAGTTTGGCGCTGCTGTTTTTGGTTCCGGGTTCTATGGATAGTCCGGCATCTAGTTGAGTGGGAATGGGGTCTGGGCGATCGGCGGGATTCTGATTCTGAAATTTAGACCCAAGATTTCTGCCCACAACCGCAATGGTGGGTCGATTGTTTTTATCAGAGAGCAGCAAAGTGGCCCCCAAATCCACTCCCGGAGCCAACCCTTGCTTGGTGTTGGATTTCAAAGCATCTTTGTAGGTTTGATTGGCAATGTGCTGATAGACCTCTGAGTAGGTGTACTCCACACTGGACTGCTTTTTTTTCAAAATTCGAGTGGTGAGCCCCAGTTGGAGATAATTAGAGAAAAAGTCTCTGGAAAGGCTAAAATAGACGCCTGACCACTCGTTGCTTTCATATTTTAATGTGGAGGTTTCTCTGCTTGAAGAATATCCAACATAAGCAGAATGTTCATTTTTGTAGATCAATCCTAGACCAACTCTTCGAAAAGCGATTCCAGTTACGTTACTTGCGGATACATATTGGGGATTATCTTGATGATTTGCAATGATTTCAAACCTATTTTGCTTTTGAATGATCTTTTTTGCAATTTGAGTGGTGTCTCTTCCCACCACCAAATTCGGAGAGGCGATGGCGGCCCCTTGGAATATGTCTTTATTTTCAGATAGGTTAGCCGGGTTTATAAAAATGGCATTGATCCCCTGGGCCCAAGTTAGTCCGGTTCCCCCGGAATTTTGATGCTCTGGTGAAAAATAGACTTCATCCCATGCGAAGGCGGTGAGGCTTGAACATCCCAGCATTAACGTAGCCCATTTTATCTTTTTTAACATGGCTTATGCTTTCGGCAAGTCAAAACGGTCGCCCTCCCCTATGATGCTCCCTATTTCAAAGGAATCGGTACCTTTATCAGGGGTATGAGCGGCCATTTTTTCCCGGGTCAGATAATCCAAGCGGATCATAGATGTGGTCTAGAATTGAGAAGCTTTATCGGCGTAAATTTTTAGTTTTTGTGAAGTGAGATACTGGGACTTTAGCTTAGACAGATGTAAAGTGATTTCTTCCATAAAAGAGTTGTCAAAATCCTTTAAAAATTCGGAAAACTCTTTTTTGAGAGAAATGGAATCAGGTGCTTGGTTGAGTTGTTTGAGCATCACCTCAAATAGAATCTCTCGTTTTTTAAGCACGAAATGGGATTTGGCATTGTGTTCAGGATCATGCATTTCTGTGGATAAAAAGTGTGTGTGTAAGTTAACGAACTCCACAAATGGGGTTCCTAATATATGCCGCCATTTGGAATGTAGGTGGCTGCTTAAATTCATAAAATCCGCAATTTATTAATATATCTACCCCGTTTTTAGTTTTAAATATTCGAATCCGAAAGTCAAGAGTTGCATTTTAATTCGTTAGGCTCAACAATGGGAAAAAAAGGGGTGTTGGGAATGAAAAATTGGTCATCGGTAATTATTTTGTCTTCTGCTGCTCTGTTTTGCAAAACAAGATCAAAATCCAATCGGATTCTGGAAGAAAAGAACTCGGTCCCCGTTACTTCCGAACAGTCGACCCTGGAAGATCCACCCAATGGAGTGATGATGCAGTTTTTTCATTGGTATCTTCCTCCTGATGGAAATCATTGGAAAAACCTCAGTGACTCAAGCCACCCAGAAAGCGCCGCGGCACTGGCCAAAGCAGGATTTACGGCACTTTGGCTCCCTCCTGCCTATAAGGGAACAGGGGGGGGGCTTCGACGTGGGATACGGAATCTATGATTCCTACGATCTGGGAGAATTCGATCAAAAAGGAACTGTTCGCACCAAATATGGCACGAAAGATGAGTATTTATCCGCTATTCAAGCTATGAAATCCACTGGAATGCAGGTGTACGCCGATGTGGTAATGAATCATCTTTTGGGTGCAGATGGTACAGTTAAGTTACAGGCCAAAAAAGTAAATCCATCCAATCGAAATCAGGTGACCTCTGGAACTTTTGAGATTGAAGCCTTTGTGAAGTTTGATTATGCTGGGCGGGCAGGGAAATATTCCACTTTTAAATGGCAGCCTTTCCATTTTAATGGCGTAGACTGGGATCAAAGTCGGCAAGAGCCTGGAAGCATTTATTTACTAGAGGGAGTGGGAAAGAAGTGGAATGCTAAGGTGAGCACTGAAAACGGTAACTATGATTACCTGATGGGGGCAAACTTGGACTATGATCACCCTGAAACGAAACAGGCTCAAAAAGATTGGGGTGTTTGGTATACAAATTTTGCTCAGTTAGATGGTTTTAGGTTAGATGCTGTGAAACACATAGACATCGATTTTTTAAATGAATTTATGTTTCACGTGCGATCCACGACCCAAAAAAAGGATTTTTTTGCGGTGGGCGAATATTGGACACCTGATTTGGGGGTGTTAGACCGATTTACGAATGAGGTCAATGATGGCAAGAATAATAGAATGTCATTGTTTGATGCTCCGTTACATTATCGCTTTGCTCAAGCAAGCAAGTCTGGCGGAAACTTTGATATGGGATCCATTTTTGAGAACACTCTCGTAAAGATACAGCCTTCCAGAGCTGTCACTTTGGTGGAGAATCACGACACCCAACCCTTACAAGCTCTAGAGTCGCCAGTGGATGATTGGTTTAAACCCATTGCTTATTCGCTGATTCTGTTGAATCAAGATGGCTATCCATGTGTTTTTTATGCTGATTATTTTGGTGCTAAGTACACTGATAAAGGGGGTGATGGCAAACCTCATGATATCGTCATTAAATCTCAGAAGCCAGCCATCGATAAACTGCTAAAGGCCAGGAAAGATTTCGCTTATGAAACGCAGAGAAATTACTTTGACCATCGAGACGTGGTAGGACTCACTCGTCAGGGTACCGCTCGTCACCCAGGGGGGCTAGCCCTTTTGGTTTCCGATGGACCCGGGGGGAAAAAGCGCATGGAACTGGGTAAGGAAAATGCCGGTAAATGTTACAGAAATATGATGAGTGAGTCTTCAAGTGCCTGTGTTACTCTAGATGAAAACGGTTTTGGGGAATTTAGTGTGGATGGGGGATCGGTGTCTGTTTGGGTAACTAGCAGAAATGAATGAACTTTGGATTCTAGATTGGTTATTGCAATTTTTTGGGTACGGAAAATTGACAACACACAAAATATAATGCATATTCCATTTTGCCTTCTACAGTAAGCAAAAGGAGAAAAATATGAAACATGCATTATTGGCTGGTTTCCTTGTTTTTGGTGCGTCTCAAGCCCTGGCTCAAAGCTCTGATGGTCCTATCGAAGCACCAGTGGTGGCTCAATTTAAAATACAAAATGCTCGTGCATTAGGTGGTGGGTGTCCTAGGGGACAAGTGGCACTTGCGGTGTCCTCTTCAGGGGGAATTCTTGCCAAAGGTTTATTGGCTAGCCATGACTTGGCCAATGAAACGGGCGATTTGTCTGGGATTTCTAATTGTACGATTGTAGTGCCCACCACTATCCCAGAAGGGTATTATCCTGTGGGTGTAAATCCTGTGCTTAACTATACGGTACAGAAATCTGAGAACTCCACTTACTTTGTGGCTGCAAAGGTATCGCTTGGCTCTGCAGAGTTTCCCCTTCGGCATCATCTTTACAAAGCAGGAGTGGTCACCAGTTCCAGCTTAAAGGTTCTCAGTCGGTTTGACTCCACTCCCGATTTTGATGTAGATGCTTTTTGCTCCAGTGGACGTGCCGATCAGTTGTTACTTAAATTGGCCATCACCAGCAATGCCACACGTGATTCTATAGATGATAGCGTTGTTTCAAACGTAATTGGCAGTGAAAATAAAGAATTGTTGTTGCCCATCGTTCTCAAAAAATGCTCTCTTTAATCCACCTTGAATTGATGGTCTCGGATGAGCCCCTCTTGAGCTGTGGAAGCCACTAGATTTCCTGAGATATCAAAGAGGGACCCCCTTACAAAACCGCGGGCCCCACTAGCCGAAGGGCTATCCTGAACATAGAGATGCCATTTTTCCAGGGACGTGGGTCTGTGAAACCACATGGCATGATCTAGACTAGCACACTGCATGGAAGGATTTACCCAAGCTAAACCATGAGGTAACAAGCTTGTTAATATAAATCCATAGTCAGAAGCATAGGCTAAAAGCACATTATTGAGCTCTGAATCTCCTTTCACAGACCCATCTGCTCTCATCCATAAATACTTAAGTGGTGGTCGTTTGTGGGGGGTGAAATAGTCCACTGGATCTACGATTCTGATTTCAAATGGACGTTTTTGAATCAGATTTTCCCTTACGGAAGGGTCAATTTTATCTTGATTTCTCATGAGCCTTTCATATTCTGATTCTATTCCCTCTGGACCAGGAACGTTAGGCATTTCCATGGCATGGTCGTGACCTACTTCTTTTTTTTGAAATGAGGCACTTAAGATGCAGATGGCTCTTCCTCTTTGTTTTGCAACCACCCGACGCGTGGCAAAACTTTTGCCATTCCTCACATTATCCACCTCAAAATAGATCTTTTCCTTTACATCGCCAGGGCGAAGAAAGTAACACTGAAGAGAATGGATTCCTAGATCCTGAATGGTGTGCATGGCCGCTTTAACGCATTGGGCCAGTACCTGACCCCCGTAAACCTGTCGATAACCCAAATCCTGGCAGTCACCTTCAAACACATTATCTTCAATTTTTTTAACATCTAGCAGAGCTATGAGGTCATCGAGTAAGTGTGACATATGTATTACCTGTAAACATTTTTGCAGTCGTTTTCTAGCCATTCTTCCAAAATTTCGGGTGGAGTTTTTCCGGGATAAAGACTAGAGGCTGTGGTTGAAACCGCGCTTATGCCGTTTTGATAGGGATGAACGGCGGTAAGATCGTGAAGAGGAGTGCTTTTGAGATAGGATGCATCCCCGTGCTGATTAAAGCCGGATTTGAGCTGCACTCCACCCGTTTCTAAAAACTCTGCGGAAGGGGTTAAAGTCAGAGCTTTCAACTGGACTCCGGAAATTTCACCAGCGTCTTTCATCGTGTTCATGATGTAATTAGCCCATTTATAAGTAAATTGGCTTTGGTCTACTCGCACCACACGATCCAAAGCACCGTGTAGAGTGAGCCAGGCTCCAGAAGTGTTGGTGGTTCCTAAATGAGACTTCCAATTTCGAACGGATTTAAACAAGAGAGGCAAGTAAAAACTGGCATCTCGCTGGGAAAAATAATCAGATATTTTTTGCGCGGCAGACTCCTCTTTTGCTAAGCGTTGCACCTGGCTATCCATCTGAATCACGCTGGGTAGGATCTGGTTGGGAGTGCCTTGAAGGAGGTTTTTAACTGATGCTTCCATTAAAAGTCTTCCACTGGCATGGGCAAATGTGGTGATAGGGTATTGGGTGAAGGCGCACTGAAAAAGGGCCAAATTTGAAAATGAAGTAGCAGATAGGGAATCGCTGGAGGCAGGAACCATAGCACCCGCTCGGATGAGAGCGTGATGGGCCACTCCCCCGCCCCTAGAGGATCCTGCCATGATGGAAACTGGGATATTTTGTTGGGTTAAGGAACCGCCCACTCGTTTGACTTGTGTGCGAAGAGTTTGGGTAAATTCCTGTGCTTCTTCCGTTTCTGGGGGGGTAAGTCGGAGGGCCGGATCGCTAAGAGATAACTTTGTAATACAATTGTGTAACCCTAGAGTTTCTGCTGCGTCGGTTGAATACGGCTCGCTAAAGGAACCAGCCTGCTTGGGAGCCAGCACTTCGGAAAGCTTGTTGCAAGATTTGGAAAAGCCATTGAGCTCTCCATTGCAAATTCCTTCCCCTGGGTAGGAAGGGGCTATTATGATGTATTTTTGTTGAAGAGACCGAAATAATCTGGCCACTTCGTTTGGGTAACTCAATCCGCTGTCTCCCCCGTGGGCGTAAAGTACCAAAGGTGCATTTCCAGCGACATCGGTAGATGTGGGTAACGTAACTAATCCTGATCTCACATTGGCATCTGCACCGCCGTTAGCGTCCGTGAATAATTTGTATTGAATGAGATACACGTTCCCCCCCGAGAGCTCCTTTTGGGATTGGGGAAGGCTTGGATTTTCCCATGTTTGGGTGGGTCCCACTTTTTTAATGGAGGTGATGGATTGGCACTGGGTTTCAAAGGCTTTAGAAGTAAAGAGATTTTTTACTTTCTCATTTAAAGAGCTTCGTTTAGCGGCATTTTTAACAAATTCTGAAGCTAATTGCAGGCTGTCCTGCTGGGCGGCCAAACTTTGACCCCCCGTTCCACCCATTTCGAGAGCATCCGTGACTTGACGCCAGAGCTTTTGCTTGGCCGCAACGGCCTCAGACCTAGTCTCTCCTGGCTCCAAAGACTGGGGTGGATTGGGCAAATTTTTATCTTTAGGAACGCCGCAACCTACTAAACCAAAGAGAGAAAAGGTTGCCAATAGGGGCTTTGGGAGAATCTGGTGTTTAATGGCGATTTTGCGGATTTGTGGTGCGAAATAAGACATAGAACCACTAGCTCCTATGGATTTGAGTGAATCGATAATGGGACTTGCTTGCGGAGGAAGGATACCATAGATTGGGAAATCAATGACTCGAGAGTTGTGGCTCAAATTCTATCAAACAGAAATCATTTGTAAATCATGCAAGGTTTTATAAAAAAGCAATCCATCGAAAAACTGGTTTCAGAGGTGTCTTTGACCCAAGTGGTGGCATCTCGTTTAGAGCTTCGGAAGGGGGCTGGCCATTTTACGGCAAAATGCCCTTTTCACGCGGATTCTACCCCCAGCTTTACGGTTTACGCTACCCATTATCACTGTTTTGGGTGTGGAGCCCATGGAGATGCCATTGGCTTTGAGATGCGTTTTTCGGGTCGAAGTTACGTGGAAGTCGTGGAAGATTTGGCCTCTCGATTTGGAGTGTTCTTAGAAAGAGAGCCCCTGGCTCGGGGAATTGATCAAAAGTTAGCTCGAAAAATTCAAGATTTAAACTATTTTATGGAGGAAACGTCCCAGTTTTACCATGAAAAATTAATGCAACGAGATGCCACTCAGGCTAGGGAATATTTAAAATCAAGGGGATTTGATAAGTCATTGGCACAAGCATGGAGAGTGGGATACGCAGGACCTGAAAATGGACTTTTAAATCACGCTCGTCAAAACAAATGGGATTTGAATTACTTGGTGGAACTGGGCTTAATCAAACAAGGTAGAAACGGATACCATGATTTTTTTAGAAGTCGGCTTTTGTTTCCCATCTGCAATGACAAAGGAAAAGTAGTGGCTTTTGGTGGGCGAGCCATTCCAGGAGTTTCGGACCTCAATGCACCCAAATATTTAAATAGTACGGAAAGCCCTCTTTTTTCAAAATCAAGGACACTGTTTAACTTCCACAATGCTTCCGCCGCCGCTCGTCAAAGAGACCGGATCATTTTGGTGGAAGGCTATATGGATTGTATTACACTTGTAAATCATGGATTGTTGGAATGTGTAGCCATTCTAGGAACTGCACTTACTAATGAACATGTAAAGTTAATCAGAAGATGTACTACAAAAGTATACAGTTGCTTTGATAATGATGAAGCGGGTCGGAAAGCCACATTAAGGTCCTTCCAGAACATCTTTCCTTTGGACTGGGTGGATATGCAAACGGTGGTATTGGAGGGTGCCAAAGATCCTGATTCCTATGTCAATCAGCTGGGAATGGATTCCTTTCAGCAATGCATTCAAAAAAGTGTTTCCACTACCCATTTTGTGGTGAAAAATATGATTCAGAACGAATCCCACTCGGAGCGAAAGTTGCGTCTGATTCAAGATGAAATTTTACCCGTGATCCGATCTAATCCCAACCCTTCAAGTGTCAACATTGCCGAATCCATTTGTGCAAAAATACTAGGACTTCCCGTAGAGGTGCTAAGCCGTACCAAGTCCCAGACTCTTCAACGCTCGTTTGGTCCCGTTCAAAACCCTTTGGAGTCTGAAGAAAATCAGCAAAAAAATGCGTTGGAACCTTGCCAGATCATGGTTTCTACGAAAGAAGAATGTAGGTTACTTTTTTTGCTTTCCCAATCCCGCTATTCTGAAACCCCATTGCTTCTGCGCGCCTGGGCGAGCCCTGAAACCCATGAGGGCATAGAACCCATCGATATGAAAATCTGGGAACAGACTTTGAACGCAAAATCAGAAGACTTTAGACAGGTATTAAAGCAATTGCTTGGTCTCATTAAAGACACCTCACTGGAGTCTGCATTGCAGGTGGACTTGGAAAAAGTTTCCGACAGGTTGAGTCCATCCACTCTAGGTTTTTTGGGGGTTTTAAAAGGTGATGCGGAAATTCTTTTTAAATTTGACCTTGATAAGTGGATTGGCAATCTGAATCTTCCATCGGGTGTTCAAATGGCGCCGCTTTTGAATGATCCCAATTTACTAGACATTAAAAATCAACAACTATTTAGATCTTTAAAAAAAGATGCGATAATGTGTGCTCAGCATAAAGTTTTACATCAAGAAATCCAAAGACTCATGTATACCTTAGAAGAAAGATTTTTGTTTGAGTTTTCGGGAAAAATGTTGGCTGATCCAGATCTCAAATTTCAGTATCTCGCTTTTGAAGAACAACGTCGATTTCGGTTGGAGCGACTGCGTACCCCACAAGCTAAAATTCTGGAGAGTTGAAAGGGTTAGAGTTGTCTTAAACGATAAGAAAGAAGGTAAATATGACCAGTTCTTTTTGGGTTGGAAAAACCGTTCTGATAACGGGCGCGTCGTCTGGGATAGGTTTGGAACTAACTTCCCAGATTCTTAAAAAGGGCGGGCAAGTGGCGATGTTAGCCCGAAGGTTAGATTCTATGAATGCGTTTTACAACACACTTCCTGCCAGCCTTCAGCAATGTTGTTTGGTGCTCCAAGGGGATGTTACCCAGCCAGAATCCTTGGAAGCGGCTCGGAAGCAGATTATAGAAAGATTTAAAAAGGTAGATGTAGTGCTTGCCAACGCGGGTTTTGCAGTAAATGGCAGAGTTCAAGATCTTAATTATGCCGATTTTAAAAGGCAGTTTGACACTAATGTGGATGGCGTGGTGCACACCTTTTATGTGTTCAAAGAGGAACTTATTAAAAACAAAGGTGTGTTTAGTGTAACAGGTAGCATCGCTGGGCATCTGGGTTTAGCCACTTTGGGAACTTATTGCGCCAGCAAATTTGCCGTGCGTGGGTGGTGTGAATCTCTTGAAGGTGATTTGGCGCACTTGGGGGTGCGTGTGGTCCATTTCAGCTGCGGATTTATTGAGTCTGAGATCCTCATCAAAAATAATGAAGGAAAAATTCGTCCCGGAGCAAAATCCAGGGCTCCCAAAAGTTTGGTGGTGCCTACGCCCGTTGCTGTGAAGGAAATGATTTGGGCCTTGGAGCGAAAATCGGGTGATGTGCGCATCACAAATCATGCCAAATGCCTAGTGTTTGCCAAGAGAATCTACGAAAACTTTCCAAGATTTCTTCAAAGGTTTGTTCGTTAGTTCTCATTTTGTTTTAAATTTTTTCTCCTATAATAGAGGTAACTAGTTTTTTGAGATCTGTAAAGCTTTGGTCAGGGTGGTCTAAAAACTGTTTTCGTTTGAGGGCAAACATAATGCGACCATCGGGAGTGAGCCTAGCGTTTTTGATTTGTCGGTTACACACGTCCAAAATTCGAGAAATCAGCGCTTGGGTGGATTCTGACTTGGTGTCTTGCAATACTTCCACGCTAAATTTGATTTCAGTGTGATCGGAGCCCACCACCAAACTGGTGGCTCCCGCTTTTAACAACCAAACCCGAAGGCGGGCGGTATCAATTAATGACCTAAATTCTTGTGGAATGGGACCAAAGCGGTCAATGCATTCTTGCTCCATTTTTCCAATTTCATTTACAGATTTAGAGGCAAAGAAATGTCTATAAAAACGCACCCTATCCTTTGTATTACTGATGTAATCTTCTGGGATCTGAGTCACAACGGGCAAATTGATTTCGATTTCCCGTTCTGCCTTAACCTCGATTCCACCAAGGGATCTTAATGCTTCGTCTAGCATTTGGCTGTAGGTTTCAAGTCCTACATCAGAGACTTTGCCGCTTTGTTCATCTCCCAAAATATTTCCGGATCCGCGTAACTCTAGATCCTGACTTGCAATGATAAACCCACTACCCAGATCTTGATTGTCTTTTAATATCTGTAGTCGTTTATATCCATCATCTGTTTCCTTAAGTTGATCGGGAGTAAGAAAATAACAGAATCCACGATTGGAGCGTCTTCCCACGCGTCCCCGTAATTGATAAAGTTGGGCGAGTCCAAAGTTTTGAGCATTTTGAATCAAGATCGTATTTACGTTGGGCATATCAATACCCGATTCAATAATGGTGGTGCACAATAGGAGATCGTACTTGCTGTCCAAAAAGTCCACTATGATGACATCTAATTCCTTTTCACTCATTTTCCCATGGCCCATGCAAATGCGAAGACTGGGCACTAAGCCCTGCAAGTATTCTTTGATACTGGCCAATTCCTCCACTCGGTTATGCACGTAAAAAACTTGACCTCCCCTGGCCAATTCCTGCGTGATTGCCTCCCTAATGATGTCACTTTCATTGGGGCACACCAAAGTTCTCACGGCTAGCCTGGATTTGGGGGGAGTGGTGAGAAGGCTTAGATCGCGCAAGCCAATCATGGCCATCTGCAACGTGCGAGGGATGGGAGTGGCGGTTAGCGTTAAAACATCCACTCCATACGATATGTTTTTAATTCTTTCTTTTTGTATCACTCCAAAACGCTGCTCTTCATCCACCACCAAAAGACCCAATTGATGAAATTCCACATCTTTGGATAGAAGTCTGTGGGTACCAATGATAATATCAATCTTACCCGATTTTAATCGACTTAAGATCTGCTGGGCCTGTGCGCCCTGCCCTCGGTCTAAAAGCTCCACCTGAACCCCAAAATCATGGAATCGTTCCTTTAAACTTCTAAGGTGTTGCTGGGCCAAAACAGTGGTGGGAACAAGCCAGGCCACTTGGTAACCATCCAATACACATCGATAAGCGGCTCGCATGGCCACCTCTGTTTTTCCAAATCCCACATCTCCACAAAGTAACCGGTCCATACACTTAGGCAGTGACATGTCTTGGTTGATCTCTTTGATGGCTTTTAGCTGATCGGGGGATTCTTCGTAGGGAAAAGCGCTTTCAAAGCTGATATAGTCGTCGGAAATTCGGGAAAAAGCATGGCCGGGTGTGGAAACTCGTTTGGCTTGATGGGCTATCATTTCCTTGGCAAGCTTTAAGGCCTCTTCTTTGGCTTTCTGTTTTTTCTTTTCCCAGGTTGTTCCCTTAAGTGAGTCTAATAGAGATTCATCGTGCTTGCTACCGCCAATGTATCTCTGAATGAGATTCATCTTTTGAACTGTGACGTAGACTCGATCGCCTCCCTTGTACTCAACCTCTAGAAAATCTCCTTTTATGCCCATAACTTCTATGGTTTTTAATCCCATAAAGCGGCCGATGCCGTATTGAACATGCACCACTAAATCACCTTCATTGAGATCACCCATTTGGGTTTGCATCCAGGTGATCATTTGTTCATTAGCGGGGGTGATTTGAGCATCCGACTGGGAAGAGGTAACAATGGGTGAATTGCTTATATCAGCCTCAAATCCCCGAAGCCAATCTTCGCTTACCACAAAACTTTGGGAAGAAGGCAGGTAAATAAACCCGCGTAAGGAAGACTGTCTAAAATGAATGGTGGGGTCATTTGCTGGATTGGATTCCATCCACTCAAATACTTGAAGTGTCTGAAGGGATTTAGGTGGAAACAACTTGGGAAAGCCGGCTTTGATGTGGTGATAAAACTGGCCACTTAATTCCAAGAGATTGTCTGGATTCTTGGAGGTGATGACAACAGACTGGATCAATTTGGCATTTACGCAATTTAGAATGGTTTGAATGCGCTCACTTAATTTATGGGATTTTCCCAGAAAGTAGTTTTGAATGCCTTTGGGTATGGCTAGGTGTTCAGGATGGATTTTTTCCCATTCCACGTTAGAATTAGATATCAAAGGTGAGATTTGTGCCACTTTTTCTAAAGAAACGACAGGCAATTCGGGAAGATGAGGAAACACCAGATTGGCCGTGGGAGACAAAAGGTTTTTCTCTTTTGCTAAAAGATTTTGTTTATCGTAATCCCTCCAGTGTTGGTCAAATGTCTTAAAATATTCAGGGGATGATGAATTTCCTGTGGGGGTCCAGATGTGGATTTTAGGGGAATCCTTTAGGGCAGCACTCATCAAAAATTCTAGGCCATTTAAAAGAGGTTCTTGATTAAAAAAGACAAATGTATCTTCAATCCCAGGAAAAGGAACATGATGTTTAATGTTTTCTAATAGATCATTTCTGGCAGAGCCTGAAATTCTTTGTGAAAGAAGTTGAGAATTAAACCGATCAATGACTTTTTTTTCGTCTTCTGGTGAATGCCAAACAAACTCGCTTGCGGGAGTGACTTTGATCGATTTTAAATCCCCAAAAGATCTTTGATTGGCCTTGCGAAAGGACCTTATCGAATGGATTTCATCTCCCAAGGTGTCTAGCCTTACGGGGTCTGATTGAGTGGGGGGCCAAATGTCTAAAATATTGCCTCTTAGCGCATAGGTTCCCACTTCATCCACCTGGGGGTATTTACGATAATTCCAAGAGTCTAGCTTTTGTAGAAAGGCCTCTAAGTCTATCTCCTCTGAGGTTTTGAGCTCAATCTGGTTGATTTTATACCATTCTGGAGACTGGGTTCTTTTGAAAAGAGCGCTGGGATTGGTGAAGAGAAAGTGGGCATTTTGTTCAGCCCACCTGTGAAACGCAGTTATTCTCTGAGCCACCCTAAGTCTGGCACTTTCATAGCGGAAAACCCCAACGTTACTAAAGTAAGGCAAATGTATTGCATTTGAGGCCAGTGCCCCGGATAAAGCGCAAAACTGGTGAAAAAAGTGTTCCGAAGTGTTTTGATCTTCGAAAATAAAAATATGTTTTGATTTTGGGGAGTCTTTTAGAATTTCGAGTGGCTTAATTAGCCACTGATTGTTATTTTTTTGAGTCATTTTGAATCCAATCAAATTCGCCCTTTTGATCTCTTTCTAAAAGGCTAAAAACCGCTTTTTGAATCGGAAGATTTTCAAATAAAACATGATACACGGTGGAGAGTATGGGAGTGTCTAGTTTTAATTTTTGGGACAGATGAAATGCACTATAGGAGGTGTGGTAGCCCTCCACCACCTGACCTAGCAATTTTTGAATTTCCCGTGGGGAATGTCCTTGGGCCAGTAGCATTCCAAATTTCCGATTTCTGGACAAATCTCCCGTGCACGTGAGGATGAGATCTCCTAAACCGCTTAAACCAAGGAAAGTGAGTGGAGAGGCGCCCAGGGCAAACCCCATCTGAGCCATTTCTTGTAGGCCTCGAGTCATCACGGCTGCTCTGGCATTATGGCCAATGTTTAGTGCGTCCACACTTCCTGCTACCATAGCAATTATGTTTTTTAGAGCCCCACCTAATTCCACGCCTATCACATCGGACGATAAGTAAACACGAAAGTGAGATCTGTGTAAAATATCTTGAATTTTAAAACCCAGCTCTTGGTTGGGCGCGGCCACCACCACCGCTGTGGGCTTACCTGAGGTCAATTCTTTGGCGAAGCTAGGTCCACTTAATGTTGCGATTCCGGCGTCTGGACCCAAAATTTCTTTTAAAATTTGACTGGGCAATAAGAGCGTATTCTGTTCGATTCCTTTGGCAGCGCACACCACTTGAGGCCTAAAATGAGGAGGAAGACTACCTTTTAGCCAGGTGGCCACTTCCCTTAACGACTGTGTGGGAATCGCGATGATAAAAAGGTCGCATGTAAAGGGATTGGGAAGTGCTTCGTAGAGTTTGAATTGAGGGCACTCTATCAAAGGGTGACCGGGATCCAGGTTAGGAATGGACCTGGAAAATAAACTGACCTTACAGCCACTTTCTTGAGCACAGGTGGCGAGGGCGAGACCAAATGCACCAGCTCCTAGCACAGCCACGTGGGGCCGACTAGGAAGATGGACGGGCCGCAGGTCACAAACGGCAGCGGGCTCTGAGTTATCGGGGTATGTCATGGGTATGAACTCCTGGTCGACTTCGTTCTACGGGAGTGGCGCTTGGGTTACCACCGGACGTCTCAAGCAACGTCATACCACCGGATCCCACAAATTTTAAGGGGAG
The DNA here is from genome assembly GCA_044339525.1 of Silvanigrellaceae bacterium. Taxonomy (GTDB): domain Bacteria; phylum Bdellovibrionota_B; class Oligoflexia; order Silvanigrellales; family Silvanigrellaceae; genus JBIIVH01. Next base: position 91,337 of record JBIIVH010000007.1, read on the forward strand.
ATGGTTTGGACGAAAACGATAGACTTTGGTACCATTCCTTTTGTGTATGGCTGGATGAGCTCTTTTAAAGAAACAATTTACGAGGCGGATTTGTGACACACAATAAAATTGAGTTTTTGGCAAAGGACCTGCTGTCTCAACTTGAATCAAAAATTTTAGGGCAAAAAAAGGTTTGTACCGAGGTGGTGGTGACGGTGCTGTGTCAGGGGCATGCTTTGCTCACGGGAGCTCCTGGCGTGGCCAAAACAACACTGGTTAAAAATCTTGCCTCCGCCTTAGGCAGTGACTGGAAACGCATTCAATTCACACCTGACCTTACCCCTTTTGATATTTTGGGTGGAGATACTTTGTCGTTTGACGAGAAAAATCCAGAAAATCGGAAGATTGTTTTTACGAAAGGTCCTATCTTTGCTAGTTTTGTTTTGGCCGATGAAATCAATCGGGCCTCTCCTAAGACGCAGTCCGCGCTTTTGGAGGCCATGCAAGAGAAACAGGTGAGCGTGGGTGGAATTTCCCGGGCCTTGCCTCAGCCTTTTTTCGTGTTTGCCACCCAGAATCCCATAGAAAACGAAGGAACGTTTCCTCTCCCTGAGGCTCAGTTGGATCGATTTCTGCTGAATATTGAGGTTCCTTACCCTGAATTTGAAGCCGAGGTGGCCGTGGCTTTGTTACCTCAGCAATCCACCATTTGCGAACCGATAAATGAAGCAAATACTTTGCTTTTTCAAGGTCTGGAGGCGGTGCGGCAGGTTGTGATGAGCCCCGCGATTTTGGAATCCATTGTGCGCATTGTGCGAAACACCCGACCTGAGTCCACCCACCTAAAAATGGTGAAAGAGTTTTTGGCGTTTGGAGCTAGTCCTCGCGCGTCCCAAGCCCTAACGTTAGCTTCCAAAGCCCTGGCGCTACTCTCAGGGCAAGCTGAGGTTTCCATGGAACATGTGGTCAAGATTGCTCCCTCTGTGCTAAGGCACCGATGTGTTCCCGCCATGGGAGCCTTGCGTCAGGACAAATCCATGAATGAAATCATTCAGGAAATATTGCAAGATACTCTCACTTAGCCCCAACTTTTAGGGGAGTTTTTATGTTGGATTCTGAGCAAAATGGTGTTTCAAAATGGACTCAGGTGCAAAGATGCTTTGAGGCCGGTGAATGTTTTGATATTTCACCCCTAGTGACCTCTCGTTTAGGCGTTTTTCCGGGGGATGTGCCTTTTAGATTGAACCAAGAAATGGGATTTAATCAGGGGCATCATTTAGAACTTCATAGCATTCAAACCACACTTCACATTGGGGCCCACGCGGATGCTCCCAGCCATTATCATCCCGATGGGGTAAAAATGGAAAAAGTAAAACTTATGTCTTACATTGGGCGTTGTAATGTGATAGACGTGAGTCATTGCCCCAGGGGTCATCGCATTGAGCCAAAAGATTTTGATTGGAATTTGATTTCCACTTCCAAAATTCTTTTTAAAACGGGTTCATTTCCAGACCCAAATCAGTGGAATTCTGATTTTGTGGCGCTGTCTCCAGAATTGATATTTAAATTAGCAGCAAAAAATGTGGATTTGGTGGGTATAGATACTCCCAGTGTCGACTTGGAAGATTGTAAAAATTTGTATTCTCATCAGGCATTATTTGAGACCAAAATGGCTGTTTTGGAAGGTCTGGATTTGATGGGCTGCCCAGAGGGTTGTTATTTTTTAATGGCAGTTCCCTTAAAATTGGGTGGAGCTGAAGCGAGTCCAGTGAGAGCACTATTGTTTAAATAGATTAAATTATGATTATTATTAGATAAATCATTGAGGAAACAAAAATGAAAGCCTTAAACGACATTCCTGAGATTAGACATAAGTCAATTTCCCAGCATCCTCTTGTTAATGCCCAACCACAACACCGGATTTTGGAGTTAGGCCAGACTTTTGAGTCAAAAGGACTCTCTCCTAATGTTTCAAAAATGCTTTACGCCGTTCGCAACATTAATCGACTCATGTTTGAAAAGGTGGAACACTCTAGCGCTTTTACCACAGAAAAAACTTGGGTAAAGGACCCTAGTGGTGATTTGGTCGCCCAGGGGGGCGGGGTCATGACTCTCCTGAGAGGAAAGATCCTGGAAAAGGCAGCTGTTAATTGTAGTATTGTGGCCGGAGATAAGTATCCCAGCATCGAGCACGAATATAAGGATAAGCCTTTTCTGGCGGCGGGAGTTTCTCTCATCTGCCATCCCTTAAACCCCAATGCCCCTATTGCCCACATGAATGTGAGAGTATTAAAGGTGGGACAAGGAGAACAGACTCGTCAATGGATTGGGGGAGGTGCCGATCTGACTCCCATGGTGAAATTCTCTGAAGACACACAAGAGTTTCATAAACAGATGGAAGACGTGTGTTTGGCTCACCCCAAGGGAGATTACCAAAAATATAGGAAGTGGTGCGATGAGTATTTTTTGATCCCCCATTACCAAGAGCCCCGTGGCGTGGGAGGGATTTTCTTTGATTATCTCACGATGGATTCAGAAGATGATCTTGACTTTTTAGCTATGGTAGGGGAACAGTTTGCTCGGGTGTATGGGCGCATTTTGGAAAGACGTGTTGATATGCCCTACGATGCAGAGCTTAAAGACAAACATTTGCATTGGAGGGGAAGATACGCAGAGTTTAATTTGGCTTATGATCGAGGTACGCGATTTGGTTTGATGTCTGGGGGAAATGTGGAAGCCATCTTTGCCTCTTTGCCTCCCACGGTAAAATGGTAATTTTGAGGATGAGCTAAAGGAAAAATTATGGTAGAATTTGGTTTTTTTGCGTTATTGCTTGGATTGGCATTAAGTTTGTATGCGTTGGCAACCGGAATTTTTGGGCTGTTCAGACCTCAACTCGGTACGGTCATTTCGGCTCGAAACTCCTTGATAGGGGTCAATGTATGTGTGATGATAGCCTCTGCGGTGCTGATTGCGGGCTTGGTGACTCATGATTTTTCCATTCAATATGTGTTTCGCAATTCCAGTGTGGATATGCCTCCCATGTACCTGTTTACGGCTTTTTGGAGTGCATTGGAAGGAAGTCATACCCTTTGGACTTTGATTTTGACTTCCGTGGCATCCGTGGCACTTCTCACCGTGCGTTCTGCAAACCACTCCCTTTTGCCTGGTTTGGTTACTGCCTTTGGAGTGAGTCACTCTTTTATGTTGCTCCTTTGTGTTTGGGCATCCGGACCTCTTGGGAGGCATTTTCCACCCGGTCAATTCGGAAATGGAATGAATGCTTTGCTTCAAAACCCCTATATGGCCGCCCACCCCCCGTCGCTTTTTTTAGGCTATTGTTTACTTAGTGTTCCTTTTGCTTACGGTATTGCGGTATTACTGAGAGGTGGCTTCAGCTCGGAGTGGTTGATCACCTTTAGACGATGGTGCATGGCGGCCTGGATTGCGCTGAGCGTGGGGATTTTTTTAGGGGGAAAGTGGGCTTATGTGGAGTTGGGATGGTCAGGGTATTGGGCTTGGGATCCTGTGGAAAACAGCTCGTTTATGCCATGGTTAGCGGTATCAGCCGCCATTCACTCTCTTTTGATCTTAGACAAAACAGGAAGATTACCTCGCTTGACGGTATTTCTAGGATGTTTTGGTTTTATTTTAACTTTCATGGGAACCTTTATTACAAGGTCGGGAGTGATAAGCAGCGTTCACTCCTTTGCAGAAAGTAACATTGGTCCTGCCTATCTCATTTACATTTGTCTGCTGCTTTTTTTCACTCTCATTTTATTGTTTGGTCGTGGAGAACAGCTGCAAGGTGCCGCCCGCGCCAATGTTTGGAGTTGGTCAAAAGAATCGGGTCTACTTTTTACCATTTTCTTTCTGTTGTTTTTGCTGGCGTTGATCATGATTGGAACGTTACTGCCCATCATTGTGGAAGCCATCCGTGGCGTTAAAATTTCCATCCAGCAACCTTTCTTTAATGCATTCGCTCCTTGGATAGCGGTGGCGTTGGTGAGTTTGTTGGGCATTGGAAACCTGGTGAAATGGCGATCTGGCAAAATGGAAGATCCGCTGGTGAGCATTGGCTTTTCCGCAATTTGGTCTTTTCTCATCACCCTGGCTCTGTGGCATAAAAAAGATCTCGATATCCGCAGTACCATTGGTTTTTTCTTGATCCTTTGGACTTCTGGTACTTTGTTGGTGGACTTGGTTCAGAGACTTAACAAACTTCGATTTAATGGAAAGGTCTTTTGGAAATACAACCGCCCCTACATCGGAAGTTTAATAGCCCACTTGGGATTTCTGACCGCCATCGGTGGGTTTTTGGGAGGCTATAGAGGGCTTGAAGTTCAAACCAATCTCAATCTTCACCAAAGCGTAGATTTTTTTGGATATCAGTTTAAAAATCAGGGCTTAACCTTTGATCAGGCCTACAATTATCAGCTGGTAAAAGCAAAAGTAGAAGCCACAGATCAAAAACAAAACAAAATTCTCATTGAACCCATTCGAAGTAAATACACCAATAAAGAGGATTGGCTCAATGAGATTGGTATCGCTAGTTTCTTTTGGTTTGATATCTATATTGTATTGGCCAGTTTTGATTTTAAATCTCAGCACATCGCCCTAAATATCCATATTAATCCCACGGTAAAATTGGTTTGGACCAGTTTGGTGGTAATGGTCATTGGAGGGCTCATAGGGCTGAGCCATCGCATTCGAAAGCGATCCTTGGAGGTTGGGCCGCAGGGCCTGCTATCGGAAACGGCCACCTTTTCCTTGGAAAGCTTGGTGGAGTCAGGTGGGTATGACAAGGCCTTTGCCTGTACGAGTTTGGAGAGAAATTTGGGTCGAGGTATTTTAACAGGACTCATTGGCTTGAGTATTTTTGCTTGGTCTGGAATGGCATTGGCTCAGGATCCGGCCTTGATTTCCACACCCCAAAGTGGCTCCGCTGAAATCTCTTCATCTAAACCCGCAATAGAGCCTTTGGCAAAACCCGAATTAAGTCAGATGGATCCCGCCCTAAAAGCCATCGGTGAGGAACTTCGATGCCCCACTTGCACTGGCATCAGCGTGTTTGAGAGCAACACTCCATTGAGCGTTGCCATGAAAACGGAAATTGAGAATCAGCTCTCCCAAGGCAAATCGAAAGATGAGATCCTATCTTATTTCAAAGAAAAGTATGGGGAGTGGATCCTAAGAAAGCCAGACTTTGGTTCCTCCCATGGGGTTTGGATATGGCTCATTCCCATTGCAGGATTTATAATTGGTCCAGTTATCTTGCTATTTTTCCTGCAAAGATCAAAGAAAAACTCACAGGCTGAAAGGGAGTTAATGAAACAAGAAATTCGAAAATTCATTGCTTCGTTTCCCACTGTAGAAAAAGAAGGGGGTAAGGCATGATTGCGGTATACTTTTTGTGTCTTCTACTGGCCCTTGGGTTGATTTTTTTTGTGGCTTACCCACTTGTGATCTATCAAGACTCCAAAATGGAAGCCCAGGTGGGTGGTTTTGGTAGCGAGCAAGAATATCGAGAGGCCCTCGGAATTCGTGATTTATTGGTAAAAAGTTTGGTGGGAATCCCGGTGCAAGATCCCCTCGTGGATGGAAAGTCTCAAGAATTGAAAATTGATGCCCTCACCACGGTGTGTTGGCAACTCAAAAAATCAGGTTTTAGTTACCTTCCGGATCCCAAATCCCTGCTCACCTTGTTGTTGATCTTTGGGGTATGGCTTTTGAATCCATTAGGGGAAAGGGCATTGGCTCAGGCCGCACCTTCGGGAGATCCCCATGCAGGTGTTACCTTACCAGGTTTGAGCCAGGTGGGAAACCATACCTTTTCCAATGTGCATCAGTTTGCTCTGTACCCCAAATTGGGTGAATTGGGGGTTCAATACCTTACTGTGTTTTCGAACCCTAAACCCGGCAGTGATTTAGAGCTGTCTTTGCCTTTTCCTGATGGATTTTCTGGAGTTCAATTTGCCCAAGAAAACATTTTGTTGTTGCCTAAAACCCCCGAGGCTCCCTGGCCTAGAATCCTCATCCCTCGGGCCGCCGAACAAGTAGAATTACAGGCCGATTTTTGGCTCCCTGCTCCCTTTGGGACCCATGATTGGAAATTTGAAGAAATGAATTTGCCACCCATTCAAGGGACGATGGTTTTTTTGCTTCGCCAGTCTGAAGGCACGTTTCGGCGTTTTTTAGAAAGTTTTATGACGGCACCTAATGTTTATCCACCTAGAATTTATCAGTTTTCAGCTGATTTTAAGTCAGGCATCTCCGAAGACAAGCTAAACCCTCAAGATCCCAATTACCGGTTGCAGCTAAAGGCCCCCAAGGAAGTAACTCAGTATTTCCTGCGACAATCACCTAACCCTGCGCCTTATCCCAGTTTTACCGTGAAGGGATTAGTGCCCTCGCGATGGCCTTTGTATTTGGGTGCTGCTGCTTTTGGTGCCATATTATTTGCTTTTGTTGGTTTTTTGGCGGTCAGACAGAGATCGGTGCCAATCTCCTGAGGGTATTTCCAGTGAACTGCCACAAACACGACATGCAAATTTGATCTCTTCGAGTCATTGCTCCTAGAATGGTAATGATACCCACCCTTCAAGGAGCTACACATGATTGTCAATAGCGAAAACGTTACTTTAATTAGACAGAATGCACAACGATTGGCAGGCACGGTGCGGTCCAAAGATGAATTGGCCGAATTGGCCACAGCAGGCACCTTTGAGCAATTTTTTGTGGCAATTGAGACCCTTCTTACCAACACGGATATGTATTTTGATGATGAGTTATTAAATTTAATCGATTCGAGCCGCTGGCAAAATTTAAAAGCCACTCTGATGGTTTTTACATTAAACCTGGTCAACCGAAAATTCAGTAATGTGCAGAAAGATTCCATGCGGGTGGATGGACTGACTTATGCAGAAGGCCGTTCCTCTCTTCTGTCTTAGTCGAATACTCCTCTTAAATCCACCCCTTTGCCTTGCCTTTTTAGCCTGATTCCATAGAGTTTTGAATTTGAGAACGGAATGGGTGAGGTACAATGGTATGTTTGAAATTCAGAATGGCCTTTCATACGTTTTTCTACTTGTGCTTATCATCCATAGTTGTTGCGTCTATTTTAGAATCCGATCCTCCGGAAAAGGTGAAAGTAAAGCGTATGCTTTGGATGATGTGGAAATCATCATACCCGCTCGTAATGAGGAGCGAAATTTAAAGATCTTATTGCCGCAGTTAAATTTGATATATCCGGACGTTAAGGTAACGGTGGTGAATGATGGATCTACGGATGGTACAGGATTGGTGCCTGCGCTTTATGGTTTTTCCTGTATCCAGGGATCCCCACTTCCTCCGGGGTGGACGGGAAAAAACTGGGCTTGCATGCAAGGAGCCCAACGATCAAAGCAGAAAGTACTCCTTTTTCTGGATGCAGACGTGAAACTTTTGAAGGGGTCTTTGGAAAGGGCTTTAAAAGCATTGGGTCCGGAATCTCCCTTGGTAAGCGCTATTCCCATTCATGATCAGTCTCAGTGGTACACCAAATTTTTCTTTGGTTTCTGGGTTTATGTGTTTTTGGGTTCTGAGTTTTTTGGAAAGCGATTTTGCATTGGACAGTTTATGATGATGGAGAGCCGGTGGTACTTTGACTTCGGAGGACATGATAAAGTGAAAGGCACCATGGCTGAAGATCTTTCCTTTGTGAATTTAGTGATTTCTCAAAAGAAAACCTACACCCTTCTAGAGCCTGGAATTTTTGAAGTGAATATGTACCCTGATGGATTTGTTACCTTTATGAAAGGATGGAAGCGTCTTTTTCAGTCTGCCCAATCAAGGCTCTCTTTTCTTGTTTTTGGTGTTACTATAGCCTATTTGGCAGGATTCGTAAATTCAATTGTAGATTTGTTTGCTGGGCATTATCTTCTTTTTGCTGCCTATACTTTGGTGCATGGGGCTCAAATGAGATTTTTGAAACTCAAAGGATTTAATCTGGTTTTTTTACCCCTCTCTCTTATGTTTTTTGCTTTACTGAATCTATGGGCTATTGTTTATCGCGTTTTTTTCAAAAACCAAATGGTGTGGAAAGGCAGAACCTTTCAAGAAAAGTTCTAAATGTTGGACTTACCCCCCTCCCCCGTTGTCCTAAGGTGACATCGGCGTTAGGCGTAGGAATGAGACAATCTATTTTATCAATGAGCTTTATGTCCTTCATCACCTGAGCTACAATGCCTAGATGTTCAATTTGTAAAGTTTTTCCTTGCATAACGAGCCCTTGAAGAAAATTTGAGAAAAGCTACTCTGCAGTAGCTAAAAAATCGACCTGGTGCCCACAGATTTGCTTTAAATTATAGAAATGTTTCCCTAAAAAATGGATTCAGAACTTTTTTAGAGCCCGTGCGGAATGTGGGAAAAAAGCTCGGTATTCTTTGAAAACTTCGACATTCATAAATTTAATGAATCATATTAACACAAATGTATTCTTTAATTCAAAGATTATAAATTGACTATTTTTCCGTTGATTCATGAATTTGATGAATGAGCAGCGTTTCACCACCATGTCGCATTCTGCGGGATGTCCGCAAGTGACGATAAATTTGAGCAGCTAATAACCTATTCCTATAACAAGCAGAGACTTAAAATCAGCCACTAACCTTTTTATCTCTATTGGAAAGCTTGGCACGAAACTTGCAGGAAAGTTATAGAAGCCCGAGTTTTTCAACAAAGTGGGTTGGCTGCCACAACGGTTGCCACTCCTTTTTTGAATTCCTGGCTTTGAGAATCCGGAAGTTCAGACGTGTTTGGATGTCGAAAGATTCAAACAATCCGTAATGCGACTTAGAGCCTATGGCAGCGCTGCTTAGGGCACACTGAGCATCCGAATCTTGATGATTGCCGAGTAAAAGAGATAAATTGCAACCATCAACTCTGGAGATTTTATGAAATTCAAAGGTCTATTTGCCGTTACCATGTTCGCTTCGTTTCAAGCTTTCGCTGGAGAGGTTCCTGCTGGTACTCCTCCGTCACTGTCGAACCCTGCTTTCTGGGATCGCTGTGGCAATAGCAGAGCGGAAGACGTCCAAGGCTGTCTGGATTTTACAAGAACCCTAACCAGCCAATGTCTCAGCAATGTGGATCGCCAATGGGCATTGGATCACTCGCTGGGTGTCGTTTGTATGGGCACAATCGTGCACTCGGTTTGCCCTTGCTCCTGCTTCGACCAATCCACCCGCATCCTCTCAGTGGACAGCGAAGGACAGGGCGCCTGGACAAACGTGTTGAAAATTAGAAAAGGCCAAAAAGTTGTTGCCCTGACCGAAGAAGCAGGTTTGCGTGATCTCAAGTACGCGGTGGAAGATGTCTCTTATCAAACCAGCGGTCCTGAGAAGAAGCCTCTGGTCGTGATCCACGCCGGTCGCAACACCCTGAAGGTCACCGAAACCCATGCCATCGTGCTGGCTGACGGCAAAGTCGTGGCGGCTAAGGACCTCGTGGTCGGCGATTCTGTGCTCGGCGTTAACGGAAAAGCCAAGAAGATTTCCAGTATCAAACGTGAATATACCGATAAAAATGTGATTAACTTTCTGGTTTCTAAACCTTTGAAAGACAAGAAATCGCACATTGTGGGCGCTGAAGGCATCCTGGTTGGAGACATGCAGTGGCAAAACCACCTGTCCCGCGACTTGAATAAAGTTTTACTCCGTCGTTAATCAAACCATCCGCGAACAGCCATTCGTTGTTCGCGGACTTGCCAGTGAAAGGAAAGTCCCATGCAAGCAAAGAGACCATTGCCCGCAGTAAACACCAACAGACATCGGACAAGAATTTTCCTGGCCCTCGCCGGTGGCCTGTTGGTGGCCGGGGTGTTGACTCTGGCTTTGCAGTCCAAGGATGAAGTTACGCTGCCTCCCGATACAAAACAAGCCGAGGCCGCCAAGTTGTTGCTCCCGGCACAGCTCCTTGAGGAGAGTCGGCAGCGCCAGCAGCAGTTGAAGGATTCCCTGCAGGCTGCCCTCAACCCAGCCGACGCTCAGGATGCTCAAGCCATGGCTCGAAAGGCGATTCGAGTGGGTTTCAAGAGTCTCCTGGCCCAGGCGGATTATTTCGACAAAGACGACAGCGAGATGACTATTTTCCTCACCCTGAGCCAAAACAAGAACGTCAAGTACGAGATCATTCGCGCCTTGAGTGAGAAAAATTATGCACGTGGCAAATTTGAAGAGGAACAGGATGTCGTGCGTTATTACGGTATCCGCTACCTCGCCCACCTTGCGGATCAGGGCGAAGGGGAACCCCTCGAGTCGGCCCTGGTGCAACTGAGCCAGAACCTGATCCAGGATAAGCCTTGGATGAAGGGCCAATGGAATGATCTCGAAGACCTCCTGACGGCCAATGTCTCACGAGGCGAATTCAAGGAAGGATTCGGACTCAAGGAATTTTTCGATCAAAAAGGCATCCGCGTCGACGAATTGGATGCCGAGATTCATAAGGACTTTCTCATGTCCATTATGCACGGCGCTTATGATGGCTTGCGCACAAAAATGACGCATAAGAGTGTGGAAGAAGAAATTTCGAAATTAATGCCCGAATATATTAAAGGATAGAAGAATGAAATTATACAGGACGATCAGGTATTTTAGTTTACTTTGGATCACCAGCTGTGGCTCGCCCTACCACGAATCAGATGCTATGGCTGCTTTCGATGTGAATGCTTTCATCGACGATCAGCGCAACTGCCGGAATGGGCTTTGCGAAACTATCGAAGTCGAATGGCAAAAAAACCTTTACAGATGGCAGGGCAACGCTCCCACGTTTATGGTGATCGATTCACCTCCCTTTGATTTGCTCGTGATCGGCAAATACGCCCAACGCACGAAGGCTTTGCTTCGGCAGAATGACAACGGTGAATATATCGATGCGAACTTGCCCAAGCAAAAGGTATCGCGCGGCTTCAATCACTTCATGCAAGAGATCGGGTCCTTTGATAACTATGTCTCCGCACCGAATCTCAGTGAGCAATCCGATGAGCTGGCTGAGCTGTTCGATGAGGAAATCAGATCTCTGGGCTATCCTGCGGCGGTACATGGGATTTCGACGCTAGGATTCATTGGCGAGCAATCGCCGCAGAGTCCTGTGGTGGTCGCCGATTTTATCCGAATCAAAGACGATCTTTTGCGCAGCAAGAATTATCAGGAAATTCGCCTACTGGCCGAGCGGGCAGGCAAAACCCTAGCCGAGCGTGCCCAGGCCCTGGGGGTCAAGGTCATCAATATGTCGGCTGGACATGACCGTGCCGCTTTCCGACGTATGATGCATGTCATGTTTCCCGACGTGAATGCCTCCTTTGATGACGAAACGGAATTCCTCAAAGCCGTGCGGCCTTTCTATGTGGCTTTGGCCAACATCCCTGGCGTTTACTTTGTACAGGCTGGCGCGCTCCTGCCTCCGGATGAAGCCAATGACAACAGCTCTCCCATCGACTGCGCCCCTCTGAACGACATGCCCAATCGCATTCGTGTCGGCTACCTGGGTACCGTGGATGACATTGGGATTCCCCGGGATGGCGGCATCTACAACCTCTTCAGCGGTCAGCTATCTGGCCTTTCGCGTGACAGTTCGCCCTGCTATGACGCCATCTTTAATGTCGGTTACAAGGGTTTAAATAGCCGGCCAGAGCGCGCTTTCCGCGTGACTAATGTCGGCGTTGAGTGGGGAACTTTCCTGGCAACTGGAACGTCCTATTCGGCCCC